>NZ_JBVIJT010000004.1:0-350666 GCF_055581265.1 Streptomyces sp. NPDC031466 | reverse complement strand
TCTCCCACGCCACCCCCCCCCTCAGGGGGCGCGGGAAACCGCACACCCACCCACCCCCCCCCCCCACCCCCCCCCCCCCCCCCCCGCCCGCCCCTCCCCCCCCCCCCCCCCCCCCCCCCCCCCCCCCCCCCCGCCCGGCGCTTGTCGGCCCCGTCAGGGCTGCTGCCGGCGCTCGTGCTGCTGCTGTGGTGAGGCGTCGTACGAGGCGCGGGCCGCGGCGATGGCGGGCCGGTGGCCGATCGACCAGTCGGCCAGCGCCTTGACGAGGTGCGTGAAACTGTGGCCCATCTCCGTCAGCTCGTACTCGACCTGGGGCGGGATCGTCGGGTACACCGTCCGCCTCACCAGCCCGTCCCGCTCCAGGCGGCGCACCGTGACGGTGAGCATGCGCTGCGAGATGCCGCCGTGGATCCTGCGCTGCAACTCCTTGAACCGCAGGACCCCCGCGGCGAGTTCCACCACCACGTACACGGACCACTTGTCGCCGAGCCGGTCGAGGACGTCCCTGACCCCGCACTCGTCCTGCGGCGTCTCACAGCTGATCACCGGGTCCCCGGCCGCGGGGGTGGTTACCGCGGTGTGCCCTGCTGACATTCAAGTGCCTCCTTACGCGGCGCGGTCGCCGCTGCCGATGATGGTCCCGAAGCCGCTGCCCGGCGGCGTCACGAAGAGAACCGCTCACCACGGGGGAACCATCCCATGCTCATGATCACCGGCGCCACGGGCGCCCTCGGCAAGCTCGTCACCGCCCGCCTCACCGGCCGCGACGACGTCGTCATCGGCACGCGCCGCCCGGCGCCCGGCGAGCGCCGCGTCGATTTCGACGACCCCGCCTCGCTGGACTTCACCGGCGTCGACACCCTTCTGCTGATCTCCGCGGGCGCCGCCGAGGACGACGTGGTCGTCGCCCGCCACGACGCCGCGATATCCGCCGCGGAGAAGGCGGGCGTGCGCCACCTCGTCTACACCAGCCTCAGCGGCGACGGCGACCACCTCACCTACGCGCTGGCCCACCGGTGGACCGAACGCAGGCTCCGCGCCTCCTCGTCGGCGTGGACCGTGCTGCGCAACGGCCTGTACGCGGAGTTCCTCGCCGCCGTCGCCGCGCCGGGCCCCGACGGCACGATCGCCGCGCCGCTGGGCGCCGGCCGCCTCGCCGCCGTGGCCCGCGAGGACCTCGCGGAGGCGGCCGTCCGGGTGGCGACGGAACCCGCCGCGCACGCGGGCCGCACCTATGAGCTGGTCGGCGAAGAGGCCCTGGGCGGCGCCGATCTCGCCGCCGCGCTCGGCGGCTCGTACGAACCGGGCTCCCTCGCCGCGACCCGCGCCGCCCTCATCGAGGCGGGCCAGGCCCTGCCCTTCCAGGTGCCGATGCTCCTGAGCACCTACTCGGCGATCGCGGGCGGCTTCCTGGACGGTACGTCGGTCGCCCGCAACGACCTGCGCACCCTGCTCGGCCGCGAGCCGCGCCCGGCGATCGAGGCGTACCTGCGAGCGGTACGGGGCTGAGCGGCCCGCCCGCCGCCGGTGGAGCCGGCGGGCCCATGGCCCTGCTCCGGGCGCTACCGCGACGGCGGCGGCGCCGTGCTGTCCCGCAGGACGAGCCGCGTCGGCACCAGCGTCGTACCGCGCTCGGCGGCGCCCTGCCGGACCTGCCGCAGCACCCCCTCGACGCAGCGCCGCCCGACTTCGGCGAAGTCCTGGTGCACCGTCGTCAGCGGCGGCAGGAAGGAACCCGACTCGGGGATGTCGTCGAAGCCGATCACGCTGACGTCCCGCGGTACCGCACGGCCCCGCTCGTGCAGGGCCCGCAGCAGACCGAGGGCCATCTGGTCGTTGGCGGCGAACACCGCCGTGCAGTCGTCCCGCAGGGCGAGTTCGAGACCGGCCCGGTAGCCCGACTCCGCCGACCAGTCGCCCCGTACCGGCGGCGGCACGAAGCGCCCCTCCTCGACGAGCGCCGCACGCCAGGCGTCGGCGCGGCGCTGGGCGGCGAACGACTCAGCGGGCCCCGCCAGATGCCACACCGTGCGATGGCCGAGGTCGAGCAAGTGCCGTACGGCGGCCCGGGTGCCGCCGGTCTGATCGGTGTCGACCACGGTGTAGCGGTCGCCCGCGTCCGAGTCCGCCACGACGACCTGCACGTGGGGCGGCAGGGAGAGCGTCGCCGCGTCCAGCAGATGCACCTCCATGATGACGATGACCGCGTCGACGGCCAGTTCGCCGAGCCGGGAGAAGGCGCCGCGCACCTCGTCCTGCGTGGGCACGGCGACCGGCAGCAGCGTGACGGCGTACCCCTCCTGGGCCGCGGAGGTGGCGATCGCCTCCAGCGTGCGGACGTTGCCCGTGGTGGAGAGGGTGAAGGTGATGACGCCGATGGTGCGGAACTCACCGCGTTTGAGGGCGCGGGCGGCGCTGTTGGGCCGGTAGCCCAGCTCCTTCATGGCCGCGAGCACCTCCAGGCGGGTCTCCTCCGTCACCCCGGAGTAGCCGTTGGAGACACGGGACACCGTCTGGGAGGAGACGCCGGCGAGCCGGGCGACGTCCGCCATGGAGGCACGCGGCGGCTGCCCCCCGGCCCGGGGCCGACGGCCTCCTCGCGGCCCTGCTCCCCGCTCCGACGGGCCGCTGTCCGCCTCCCTCGCCGGGACACTCCGCCTCGTCCCCGCGCCGTCCCCTGCCGCTGCGCAGTCCTGCGCTGCCACGCCGTCCCTTGCTTCCACGCTCTCCCTCACCAGGTGAGCCGTCGGTCTGCCGAACGACTCTTGACCCCCGTCATCGGGGCAGTGTAGACATGCCGCCACCGAATGTTTACGCAAACATAACAGCGCGCCGTGCTTTGCGGAGCGCGATGTTTACGTAAACACCAGGCTTATGTTTACGCAAACATCGCGGCGCGGAACGGCAGGCCGCCGGTTCCGCGAGGGACGAGCGAGGAACGTGACATGACGACGCTTCACCCGACGACGGCCACAGGGCGGAGACCCACCCGGCCCCCGTCGCGGCGGATCCGCCGCGCCGGCCGCTCCTGGGCGGGGTGGGGGTTCGTCGGCCCGTTCGTGACCGTCTTCGCCCTCGTCTTCCTCGCGCCCCTCGCGTACTCCGTCCACCTCAGCCTGTTCCGGGAACAACTCATCGGCGGCACCACGTTCGTGGGGTTCGACAACTACGAGCAGGCGCTGAAGGACGAGCAGTTCTGGGCGTCCCTCGGGCGCGTCTCGCTGTTCCTCGCGGTGCAGGTGCCGATCATGCTCGGCATCGCCCTGCTGGTGGCCCTCGCCGTGGACAGCGGCCGCCTCTACGGCAAGGACTTCTTCCGGATCGCGGTGTTCCTGCCGTACGCGGTGCCCGCCGTGGTGGCCTCGCTGATGTGGGGCTTCATGTACGGCACCCGCTTCGGGCTCGTCGGCGACATCAACGACGCCCTCGGCGTCTCGCTGCCCGACCCTCTCTCCCCGGACCTGGTGCTCGCCTCGATCGGCAACATCGTCACCTGGGAGTTCGTCGGGTACAACATGCTGATCTTCTACTCGGCGCTCCGCGTGATCCCACCCTCCCTCTACGAGGCCGCGCAGATCGACGGCGCCGGCCAGTGGCGGGTCATCGCGGCGATCAAACTCCCCGCGATCCGGGGCGCCCTCGTCATCGCGACCATCTTCTCGGTCATCGGCAGCTTCCAGCTCTTCAACGAACCCGCGATCCTCCAGAAGCTGGCGCCCAACGCCATCACCACCGACTACACCCCGAACTACTACACGTACTCGCTGTCCTTCTCCGGCCGGCAGCACAACTACTCCGCGACGGTCGCCATCGTCATGGGCCTGATCACCATGGTCGTCGCCTACGCCGTCCAGCTGCGCGGCATGCGCAAGGGAGCGTGAGCCCGATGACCGACGCCACCACCGCCCCCCGCCCCGCCGCCCGGCCACCGGCCGCCGTCCCGCGGCTGCGCGCCCCGAGCCGCCGCGTGACGAGGCGCCGGCCGAGGCGCAGTGCCACGCTGACCGTCGTCACCGGCGTGGTCCTGCTCTACAGCCTCGCACCGCTCGTGTGGCTGCTGCTGAGCGCCACGAAGACGCAGCAGGGCCTGGCCGACTCGTTCGGGCTGTGGTTCGACGGCGAGTTCGCGCTCTGGGACAACATCACCGAGACCTTCGCCTACCAGGACGGCGTGTTCGTCCGCTGGCTCCTCAACACCCTGCTGTACGTGGTGGTGGGCGCGGGCGGCGCCACCCTCCTCGCGGTCCTCGGCGGCTACGCCCTCGCCAAGTTCGACTTCCCCGGCAAGCGGGGCGTGTTCGCGGTCGTCATCGGGGCGGTCGCAGTGCCCACCACGGCGCTCGCCGTCCCCACCTTCCTGATGTTCAGCGAACTGGGTCTGACCGACACCCCCTGGGCGATCATCGTCCCGTCCCTGATCTCGCCGTTCGGCCTGTACCTGATGTGGGTGTTCGCGAGCGAGGCGGTCCCCACCGAGCTGATGGAGGCCGCCCGGGTGGACGGCGCGAGCGAGCTGCGCACCTTCTTCCAGGTCGCCCTGCCGTTGCTGGCGCCCGGCACCGTCACCGTGCTCCTGTTCACCACGGTCGCGACCTGGAACAACTACTTCCTGCCGCTGATCATGCTGAAGGACCCCGACTGGTATCCGCTGACCCTCGGCCTCGACGCGTGGAACAAGCAGGCGTCCACGGCCGGCGGCGAAGCCGTCTTCAACCTCGTGGTCACCGGCTCCCTGCTGACCATCGTGCCGCTGATCGCGGCCTTCCTGCTGCTCCAGAAGTACTGGCGGTCCGGTCTCTCCGCCGGAAGCGTCAAGGAGTGAGCTCGACCCCCGCCCGCCGTACGGCAGTACAGGCACGACAGTCCACGCACGGCATTTCGCACCCGTCCCCGAGCACCACCACGAGAACACGAGAAGTGGAAGCATCGCCATGCCCAAGCGTCCCCGCCGCCTGCTGCGCGGCACCGGTATCGTCTGCGCCCTCGTCCTCGGGATGAGCGCCTGCGGCGGCTCCGCCGACGACACCTCCCCCCAGAAGCGGGTCGGCCCGGCCGACATCCGGGCCGCGCTGAA
Source organism: Streptomyces sp. NPDC031466 (assembly GCF_055581265.1). Lineage (NCBI taxonomy): Bacteria > Bacillati > Actinomycetota > Actinomycetes > Kitasatosporales > Streptomycetaceae > Streptomyces > Streptomyces sp. NPDC031466. The sequence continues at coordinate 345,592 of NZ_JBVIJT010000004.1, read as the reverse complement.
GAAGGGCGGCACCGTCACCGTCTGGGCGTGGGAGCCCACCCTGAAGCAGGTCGCCGCCGACTTCGAGGAGAAGTATCCGAAGGTCGACGTCGAACTGGTCAACGCGGGCACCAACAACGACCAGTACAAGGCACTGCAGAACGCCATCTCCGCGAAGAAGGGCGTCCCCGACGTCGCGCAGATCGAGTACTACGCGCTCGGCGAGTACGCCCTGACGAAGTCCGTCGCCGACCTCACCCCCTTCGGCGCCGGCAAGCTCGGCGGCAGCTACTCGCCGGGCCCGTGGAACGCCGTGAAGAACGACGAGGGGATCTACGGCCTCCCCATGGACTCCGGGCCCATGGCGCTCTTCTACAACAAGAAGGTCTTCGACAAGTACGAGATCGCCGTGCCGACGACCTGGGACGAGTACGTCGAGGCGGCCCGCAAGCTGCACAAGGCGAACCCCAAGGCGTACATCACCAGTGACGTCGGGGACGCCGGACTGACCACCAGCCTCCTGTGGCAGGCCGGTTCGCACCCCTACCACGTCGACGGCACCGAGGTCGGCATCGACTTCACCGACGCGGGGGCGAAGAAGTACACCGGCACCTGGCAGAAGCTCATCGACGAGAAGCTTCTGGCGCCCGTCGTGGGATGGAGCGACGACTGGTACAAGGGCCTCGGCGACGGCACCATCGCCACCCTGCCCATCGGCGCCTGGATGCCCGCCAACTTCGCCTCGGGCGTGCAGGGCGCGGCCGGTGACTGGCGCGTGGCGCCCCTGCCCCAGTGGACCAAGGGCGCCGGGGCGAGCGCCGAGAACGGCGGCAGCTCGCTGGCCCTGCCCACGCTCGGCGGGGACAAGGAACTGGCGTACGCCTTCGTCGAGTACGCCAACTCCGGCGCGGGCGTGCGGGCCCGCGTCGAGGGCGGCGCCTTCCCCGCGACCACCAAGGACCTCCGGTCCAAGGAGTTCCAGGACACGAGGTTCCCCTACTTCGGCGGCCAGCGGGCCAACAGGATCTTCGCCGAGTCCGCGGCGAACGTCCCGGCCGACTGGGAGTACCTGCCGTACCAGGTCTACGCCAACTCGATCTTCAACGACACCGCCGGGAAGGCCTACGTCTCGGGCACGCCGCTGGCCAAGGGGCTGAGGTCCTGGCAGGACGCCTCGGCCAAGTACGGAACCGAACAGGGCTTCAGCGTGCAGAAGTAGCCGACTGCCCGGCCCCGCACGGGCTCATCCCCCTCCCGCATCCCCGCACCCGTGCGCCGCTCGCCGGCGGCGCGCCGGAAGGACCGCCATGATCTCCCCCCTCCCGCTCCGGCTCCTGGACGGAGCGGACGGTGACGGCCCCCGCCTCGCCTACGGCGCGGACTACAACCCCGAGCAGTGGCCGCGCGAGGTCTGGGAGGAGGACGTGCGGCTGATGCGCGAGGCCGGCGTGAACATCGTCTCCCTCGGCATCTTCTCCTGGGCCCACCTCCAACCCGCTGAGCACACCTGGGACTTCGCCTGGCTCGACCAGGTCATGGACCTGCTGCACGCGGGCGGCATCGCCGTCGACCTGGCCACCGCGACCGCCTCGCCGCCGCCCTGGCTGACCACGGCACACCCCGAGATCCTGCCCGTGACCGCGTCCGGCGAGACCCTGTGGCCCGGCGCCCGCCAGCACTGGCGGCCCACCTCACCCGTCTTCAGGACCCACGCGCTGCGGCTGGTGCGCGCGATGGCCGAACGCTACGCCGGCCACCCCGCCCTCGTGGCCTGGCACATCTCCAACGAGCTGGGCTGCCACAACGTCTACGACTACTCCGCCGACGCGGCCCGCGCCTTCCGCGTCTGGCTGCGCGAGCGCTACCGCACCCTCGACGCACTCAACCACGCCTGGGGCACCGCCTTCTGGTCCCAGCGCTACGGCGACTGGGAGCAGATCCTGCCGCCCCGCCTCGCCGCCTCCCACCCCAACCCCACCCAGCAGCTCGACTTCAAACGGTTCTCCTCCGACGCGCTGAAGCAGTATCTGTGCGCCGAGCGCGACGTGCTGCGCGATGTCACCCCGGACGTGCCCGTCACCACCAACTTCATGGTGATGGGCGGCACGAAGGGCATGAACTACGCCGACTGGGCGGACGAGACCGACTTCGTCTCCAACGACCACTACGTGCGCCCCGGCCCCCAGGCGCGGGACGAGCTGTCCTTCTCGGCCAACCTCACCAGCGGCATCGCCGGCCACCGCCCGTGGTTCCTCATGGAGCACTCCACCAGCGCGGTGAACTGGCAGCCCGTCAACCTCGCCAAGCGCCCCGGCGACCTCGCCCGGGACTCACTGCTGCACGTCGCCCACGGCGCCGACGCCGTCTGCTTCTTCCAGTGGCGCCAGTCGGCGGCGGGCGCCGAGAAGTACCACTCGGCGATGGTCCCGCACGCCGGGGCGGACAGCGAGATCTTCCGCGCCGTGCGCGACCTCGGGCGGACGCTCGGCGCGCTGGCCCCCGTCGCGGGCAGCACGCGGGAGCCAGCCCGGGTCGCCGTCCTCTTCGACTGGGAGTCGTGGTGGGCGAGCGAACAGGACTCCCACCCCACCACACTCCTCGACTACCGCCAGGAGGCCCTCGACTGGTACTCCGCGCTGCTCGCCCTCGGCATCCGCGCCGACGTCGTCACCACGCGGGCCGACCTCGACACGTACGACCTGCTGATAGCGCCCGTCCTCCACCTGGTCCCCGAGGCGCTCGCCAAGGACCTCGCGGGCTACGTCGGGGGCGGCGGCCACCTGGTCACCACGTACTTCTCCGGAATCGTCGACGAGAACGACCACATCTGGCTCGGCGGCCACCCCGGCGCCCTGCGGGAGCTGCTGGGCATCCGCGTCGAGGAGTTCGGGCCGCTGCTCGCCGACGACAGCGTCGAGCTGGACGACGCCACGACGGGCACGGTGTGGACCGACCGGATCACGGTCGCCGCCCCCGGCGTGGAGGTCCTCGCCACCTACCGCACCGGCGCGTACGCGGGCCGCCCCGCCGTCACCCGCAGGGCCTCGGGGCGCGGCTCGGCCGCGTACGTCTCCACCCGGCTCGGCGCCGACGGCCTGACCGCGCTGCTGCCGCGGCTGCTCGACGCCGCTGGCGTCGACAGCGAACTGCCCGCCGCCGCACGCGGACGCGTCGAACTCGCCGTACGCCGTGACGATGACGGCCGCTATCTGTTCCTCGTCAACCGGACCGACGAACCGGTGCCCCTGCCCGGCCTGACCGGCGCACCGCTGACCGGCTCCGGCGGTGACGGCGACCTCGTCCTTCCCCCCAGGGGCGTCGCCGTCCTGCGGCAGCCCGCCCCCTGACCCGGGCCCGATCCCCGCGCACAGCGCCACCGCACCGCGACCGCACACGAGTTGGGAGCACACGTTGGCACGCCGTACCCGCACACGACGCCTCATCGCAGCCGTCGGCGTCACCGCCCTCGCCACCGGGGCCGCACTGATCACCGTCCCGCAGCCCGCGGCCGTCGCCGCCACCGCCGCCGTCACCGTCCGGCCCGACCCCTCCTACCGGCAGGAGAAGTTCGAGGGGTGGGGCACCAGCCTCGTCTGGTTCGCCAACGCCACGGGCGGCTACCCCGAGGAGATACGCCAAAAACTGGCCCGCCTCCTCTTCGACGACGACGGACTCGCCCTGAACATCGCCCGCTACAACATCGGCGGCGGCAACGCCCCGGACGTCAAGGACTACCTCCGCGCCGGGGGAGCGGTCGAGGGCTGGTGGCGGGCCCCCGAGGGCACCACCCGCGAGGACACCGGCTGGTGGGACGCGAAGGACCCGGCACACTGGAACCCCCGCGCGGACGCCTCACAGCGCTGGTGGGTCGACAGGATCAAGAACGACATCGACCACTGGGAGACGTTCAGCAACTCCCCGCCCTGGTTCATGACCAGGAGCGGCTACGTCTCCGGCGGCTTCGACGCCGCCGAGGACCAGCTGAAGGCCGAGTCGGCCGACGATTTCGCCGCCTACCTGGCGGGCGCGACCAGGCGGCTGGAGAAGGAGCACGGCATCAAGGTCGACACCCTCGACCCGTTCAACGAACCGAACACCACCTACTGGAGCACCCGCCTCGGCAGCGACGGCGAACCCGTCGGCGGCCGCCAGGAAGGCGCCCACATGGGCCCCGAACTCCAGCAGCGCGTCATCCGGGCCCTGGCACCGGCCCTGCGCGAGTCCGGGACCCGCGCGAGGATATCCGCGATGGACGAGACCAACCCCGAGGTGTTCGCACGCAACTGGCACAGCTACCCCGCTGAGGTCCGCGCCCTGGTCGACCGGATGAACGTCCACACCTACGGCACCGCCGGCCGTACGGCGGTACGGGACCTGGCGAAGGCGGCCGGCAAGCCGTTGTGGATGAGCGAGGTCGAGGGCGACTGGGGGGACGGCCAGGACTTCGAGGACATGTCCCCGGGCCTCGGCCTCGCCCAGCACATGGTCGACGACCTGCGCGAACTGGAGCCCCGCGGCTGGGTGTTCTGGCAGCCGGTGGAGGACTACGACAACATGAAGCCCGGCGGCGAGTCCGCCAAGGGCGGCAACTGGGGCAGCATCCAGCTCCCGTTCAGCTGCACCGCCGAGGACACCCTCGACACCTGCCCCATCCGCACGAACACCAAGTTCGACACCGCCCGCAACTTCACGCACTACATCAAGCCCGGTGACCGCCTCATCAAGGTCGACGACACCTCAAGCGCCGCCGCCGTCGCCAAGAACGGCCGAGGGGCGACCGTCGTCCACGTCAACAGCACCACCGCCGAGCGGACCGTCACCGTCGACCTGTCGAAGTTCGCCCACGTCAGCCGGGGCGCCACCGTCACACCGGTGGTGACCAGCGCCGAGGGCAAGCTCGCACGGCACCCCGCCATCGGCGTCACCGGCCGGAAGGCCACCTTCACCGTGCCCGCGGAATCGGTGACCTCCTTCGTCGTCACCGGGGTCTCGGGCGTCGCCAAGGACGCGGCCGTGCCACAAAAGGGCACCATTTACCGACTGACCGGCGTCCAGAGCGGCAAGCACCTCACCACCACCGAAACGGGCCTCGTCGTCAAGAGCGGCGAGGCGCCCGGCACGGCACAGCGCTGGCAGCTGCGCAGGACGGGCGCCGACACCGGGAGCACGCAGCGCTACGTGATCACGGAACCGGCGGGCGGAAGGCGCCTGACCGTACGCACCGCCGACAACGCCCCGGTGCTCGAACCCGACCGGGGCCGCGCCCCCACAACGGCCCAATGGCTGCTGTCGACCACCGGCGACGGGACCTGGACGCTCGTCAACGTGGCCACCGGCCGGCTCTTGGAGGTCGGTGGGCAAGCCACCCACGACGGTGCCGCCGTGACGACATGGACCCCGAACTCCGGCCCCCACCAACGCTGGCGGCTCACCGCCCCTGATCAGCTGCGGTCCGCGTAGACGATCCAGACCTGACCGGGCGCGAAGGGCATCCGCCGGCCGTCGGGCAGCGTGAACGTCGTGCCGGCGGTGGCCGAGGGCCGCGCCCACCGGGTGGTGTAGCTCTTCCCGTCCCGCAGGACGAGCGCCTCGCCACCGCCGACCGTCTCGATGTACGGCGTCACCGCGCCGGTGTAGTCCTTGTAGCGCGAGGACCGCATCGTCACGTACTGGATCACGACGGTGCGTGCGCCCAGCCGCGCCCCCGAGGTGCTGCGCGCCGGGGCGCCGTCGAAGGACGCCAGCCAGCGGCCCTCACCGCGCGACCAGTCGAAGGTGTGCGAGGCCAGGTCGTAGTCGACCGCCATCCGCGCCATGGGGGTGCCGCCCGCCGGGGCGGGACCGAAGCGGAAGCCGATGTCGGCGGGCCGGTCGGCCTTCGGCATCGAGCGCAGCAGCGCCTTGGGACGGACGAAGAGGTCGTGCGGGGCCGGCCGGCCCGACTGTCGGAAGTACGCCTCGGGGACATCGGTGTGCGTGCGGGCGTGGACGGGGGAGTCCTGGAGCGTCTTGAGGAGCGCGCTGCGCACCCCCGAGTACGCGAGGGCCGGCCGGCCGAACTGGCGCAGGAGTTCGATGTCGGACTCGCGCGCGCTGCGCACCGGCCCCGCCGCTTTCGGCAGCCTGCCGGAGTACACGCCCATCAGGCGGCTCATCCCGCCCTCGACCTTCTCCACATAGACGATGTCCGCGTCCCCGACGCCGGTGTGCGGACGTGCCTCGCTCGCGTTGTCGAACTTCACGGCGAGCACCGGGCCCTGTCGTGCCGTCTGACCGGTGAAGGGGGAAAGGCTCTGGGCAGGCGCCACCCGCTCGGGCGCCGGGGCACCGCTGCCCGCCGGGGCGGGGCCGCCATCGGGGGAGGAATCGCCCTCCAGGGCGGAACAGCCGGCGGCGAGGGCCGCCGTGGCGGTCAGGGTGAGAACGGTCACGGCGACGCGGTTACGGCGCCCGGGGCGGACCGGTGCTGCTGCCATCGAGGTGTCTCCCTTCATGGCGGTACCCGGCGGGCCGGGCATCTGTCGTGGCCGCACAGCGGCAGCACCAGGCCTTCCTCCCGGGGCCGGACGCGTATCACCACAAGGGCCATCCACCCGCTCACGTCACTCCTTCCGGGCGTTGTGCGCCCCTCCTGGCGCGCCGCACCCGGGTGGCGCGTCGCGGCCGTCGGCGGGAACCTGTGGTGCCGGGCACCCGTCGGCGAGAATCATGTGCATGGCAGCGCTGAACGAGATCCTCCCCGTGGCAGCCGTCCTCCTCGACGCGCCGGCGGCCGACTGGCGCGAAGCCGTCCGGCGCGCCGGTGACCTGCTGGTCGCGACGGGCGCCGCGACGGACGCGTACACCGCCGAGATGATCGAGAACGTCGAGCGGAACGGGCCGTACATCGTCATCGCCCCCGGTCTCGCCCTCGCGCACGCCAGGCCCTCGCCCGCCGTCCTCGCCACCGGCATGTCCTGGGTGCGGCTCGCGGCACCCCTGGAGTTCGGCCACGAGACCAACGACCCCGTCGGACTGGTCGTCGGCCTCGCCGCGAAGGACGCCGACGAGCACACCGCCGCGTTGGGCGCGCTCGCCCGGCTCCTCGCCGACCCCGACACCGCCCGCGCCCTGCGCGAGGCGGCCACCCCGCAAGCGGTGCGCGCCCTCCTGACGGTCGGGCCCGGGGACGCGCGTCCGGCGGCACACGGCGGCGGTTCGCAGCGCGGCGGCAGCGGTGCCCCGCACAAGATCCTGACCGTGTGCGGGAACGGCGTCGGCACGAGTCTGTTCCTCAAACAGACCCTGGAAGTCGTCCTGGAGCGCTGGGGGTGGAGCGGTTACGTCACGGTCGAGGCGACCGACACCATCTCCGCCAAGGGCAAGGCACACGAGGCCGTCGCCGTCCTCACGTCGCGGGAGATCGCCGGGACACTCGGTGACGTCGGTGTGCCGGTGAAGGTCGTCGAGGACTTCACCAGCGCGGCGGAGGCCGACCGCGTCCTGCGCGACACGTACGACGTCTGACGGCCCCGGCAGCGGCAGCGGCAAGGAGAGAGAACACACCATGGACCGGCTCGTGACGATCGCACAGTTCCTGGTCGACGAGATCCTCAGCCAACCCGCCTACCTCATCGGACTCATCACCGCCGCCGGGCTGATCGCCCTGCGGAAGTCCGCCGGGCAGATCGTGGGCGGCGCCATCAAGGCGACCCTGGGCTTCCTGCTGATCGGGGCCGGCGCCACCCTCGTCGTCGGCGCCCTCGCCCCGCTCGGCAAGATGATCCAGGGCGTCACCGGGGCGCACGGCGTGATCCCCACCAACGAGGCGATCGTCGGCATCGCCCAGGAGCAGTACGGCGCCCGCGTCGCCTGGCTGATGATCCTCGGGTTCGCCGTCAGCCTGCTCCTGGCCCGCTTCACGCCCCTGCGCTATGTGTTCCTGACCGGCCATCACATGCTGTTCATGGCGACCCTGCTGACGATGGTGCTCGCCATCGGGGGCCAGGACTCGTGGGTCGTGGTCGTCGTCGGCGGTGTCCTGCTCGGGATCCTGCTGGTGGCGCTGCCCGCCTTCGCGCACCCCTGGACCAAGCGTGTCACCGGCAACGACAGTGTGGCGATCGGCCACTTCGGCACCGCCGGGTACATCGCGGCGGGCGCCACGGGCCGGCTGGTGGGAGGCCGCAGCCGCTCCACCGAGGAGATGGACCTCCCCGAAGGACTGCGCTTTCTGCGCGACTCGATGGTGGCGACCGCCCTCTCCATGATCCTGATCCACCTCATCACCTCCCTCGTCTTCCTCGGCAAGGTCGGCAGGACGGCCGCCTTCCAGGCCTTCGGCGAGGACGGCGCGGCGGGCGCGGCCGGCGTCGGCGACTACGTCATGCGGTCCGTCATGCAAGGGCTCCAGTTCGGCATCGCGGTCGCCGTGATCCTCTTCGGCGTCCGGACGATCCTCGGCGAACTCGTCCCCGCCTTCCAGGGCATCGCGCGCAAGCTGGTGCCCGGCGCCGTGCCCTCGCTCGACGCGCCGATCGTCTTCCCCTACGCCCCGAACGCCGTCCTCGTCGGTTTCCTCTCCAGCTTCGCGGGCGGCCTCGTGAGCCTCGGACTGCTCGCCTGGATCTTCCACCCCGCCTTCGGTCTCGCCCTGGTCCTGCCCGGTCTGGTCCCGCACTTCTTCACGGGCGGCGCGGCCGGCGTCTACGGCAACGCGACCGGCGGCCGCCGCGGCGCGGCCCTCGGCGCCTTCGTCAACGGCGTCCTCATCACCTTCCTGCCGGCGCTGCTCCTGGAGGTCCTCGGTGCCTTCGGCGAGGAGAACACCACGTTCGGGGACGCCGACTTCGGCTGGTTCGGCGCGCTGGTGGGGTACGCGGCCCGGGCGGGAGAGGCGGGCGGGGCCGTTCTGATGCTGCTGCTCGGCGCGGTCATCCTGCTCGGCGCGATCGTCGTCCAGAAGTGGGTGGTGGAGACCGGCTGGGACCCGGGCGCCCACCGCGACGCCCTCCTGCCGCCGGCCAAGGGCCCGTCGGCGACCGCCGGGACCACGGACACAGGCGGTCCTGCGGCGGCGTACGGCAAGATCGCTCCTCCGCGCGGCGCCCCGAAGCCGCCTCCGCCGCCCGGGCGGCGGGGCTGACCGGCCGGAGGCCCGCGCGGTCAGCAGTGCCGGTACACGTGCCCGCCCTCGCCCGCGGGCAGGACGTCACGGTCGCGCAAGGTCACGGACAGTTTCGCACCCCAGGAGCGGCAGGCGGCGTCGAAGTCCTTCTTCTCGTACTCGATGTCGAAGACCCTGCCGTCGTACGCCACCTCGAAGGCGGGGCACTCCCGGTAGTGGGCGCACTCCTCGGTCACGGCGAAGTCGAATCCGATGGCGCGGCGCGGCGCCAGGAGGTCGGTGGTGTTCTTCTGGGCGATGGCCAGGCCCTCGTCGTGGGCGCGGCGGGCCAGGAGCCGGGCGAAGGCCGCCGCGTCGTCCACGGTGAGCAGCCCCTCGGAGCGCTCGTAGGAGTCGAGATTGTCGGGCTCCACGGCGTCGAAACCGGCCTCGGCGCACCCCTCGATCCACTCGCCGACGACATCGAGCAGGGCGGAGCGCTTGGCGGGGGTGGAGATGTCGAGCAGGGGCTCGTGCCAGTCCTCGTCGACGACCGTGCGCCCGGCGTCGTCGCGCAGGAGCAGCTCGGGGTGCTCCCGCTGCCACCAGCGCGCGGCCTTCCTGCCGGGTTGGGCCTGGAAGGCGTTGACGTAGCAGATGTTGTACAGACCGGGGGCGGGATCGGCGGCGCGATCGCGCGTGAGAGCCCGCACCTTCGCCGGGGGCCGGTAGGCGCCGCCCAGTTGGTAGTCGAACGGTGCGTCGACGGGCGGGCGCCGGACGGCGTCACCGGCGGGGGAACCGGGGGCCGGCGAACAGGCGGTGGCGAGGGAGCCGAGGAGCGCGAGGAGCAGCGCGCCGCCGATGCCGACGCGTGCGGTCCGCGGGCGGCGGTTCTTGCTGGTGGGCCACTTGATTCCGGTCACCGGGCCAGGATCGCAGCCCCGCGCCGTCGGACGGTGCGCGGGGCGCGTTCCCCGGGCGGTCAGGACAGGGTGCAGGGCCTTCGCCGGGCGGCAGGCGTCATGGGCGTCAAAGGCGGCGTCCAGGTCGACGCTGGACCTGTGTGTCACGGAGGTGGGGCGCCGAACTGCGGGGATACGCCCGGGTATGGGGAGGACGTGTGACAACCACCGGGCGCCCACGACGACGACCGGCGTCCGCCCCGCGCCCAGGGCCCTCGTGGTGAGGTCTGGTTGCTGCGCGGTGCGAACGCCGGTCCCGACCACGGGGTCACGAGATGACGAGGCGAACGGATGAGTGGGTGATCAAGTGAGCAGGTGAACGGGCCACCACGTGTCGCGTCAGAGCTTGCGCCAGCGCGCGTTGGCAAAGGAGAAGAGGCCGAAGGCGGCGAGCCCGACGGCGATGATCGCGAGCAGCCAGGGGCCGAAGCCGGTGTCGGCGAAGGAGCGCAGGGTGTTGTCCATGCCCTTGGCCTCGCCGGACTTGTGCCGCACACCGGCGGCGACGGCGAAACCGCCGGCCACCGCGAAGACGACGCCCCTGGACACCCCGCCGAAGACACCGAGGACGTCCACGGCCTGGCGTACCCGATGCGACATCTCGGACAGGCGCAGCCGCTTGTGGAACTTGCGCATGAGCGCGCGGCCGGCGATCCAGAGCCCCGCCACGAGCACGGCGGCACCCGCCGCGGCGACGATCCACCGCCCGCCGGGCCAGTCGAAGGCCTTGGCCGTCACGTCCTTGGTCTGCCGGTCGCTCGAGCCGCTGCCACTGCCCTCGTCACCGGTCGCGTAGGCGAGGACGGAGTACGCGACGAAGATGTAGAAGAGGCACCGCACGCCGGACATCGCCCGCTTGCTCGCCTTGCCACCGTCCGGGCCGGCCTGTCCGAAGAAGGCTTCCGAGAGCCGCCACAGGGCCATTCCGGCCAGGGCGATGCCGAGCAGCCACAGCAGGATGTTGCCGAACGGCCGGTCCGCGAGCTCCGCCACGGCGCCGCCGCGATCCGCCTGCCGGCTCCCACCGTCGGAGAAGGCGATCCGCAGGGCCAGGGCCCCGATGAGGAGGTAGATCACTCCGCGGCCGATGAATCCGGCGCGGGCGATCGAGGCGACGGTCGTCCCCTTGGCCGCCCGTCGGGCCCGGCCCTTTCCGTGTGCTGTCACCGAAGGCAGATGCATGGCTTCCCAATGCCCCGAGGGCCTCTCCTTATGCGGTCCGAACGGTCACGATGTGCCCCCGACCGGCGGGGGCGGGTCAGTGGTGGACGCTCCGCGCACCCGGTCGCGCGCTGGTGTACGGCGCGCCGGCCGGGATCGTGAAGCTCCGGTCGAGGCGGGTGATGCGCAGCACGCGCCAGTTGCGGGCACTGCCCGGCACGAGCCACAGCGTGCCCTGTCCCGCGGCCACCTGCTGCCGGATCCGTACCAGCAGCCGCAGGCCGCCGGCGTCGAGGAACGTCACCTTCCGAAGGTCCGCGACGACCTGCTGACCGGCTCGGTCGAGCAGTGCCGTCACACGAGGGGTGAGCTCCTGGTCGGCCCAGGCGTCGAGTTCGCCCCAGAACGCAAGGACATCCGTGCCGTTCACCACGCGATGGTGCAGGCCGAAGGTGAAGTCGGCGGTGCCCGTTTCCCAGTCCAGCAGTGTCCTGCCTCCTTCACTGAGAGTAATCAATTGGAGGGTGGTGCGGCTGGTGCAGAGTGGCATCGGGCGCCGCCGAATTCCAGGGCGGTACCGAATTCCTATGTTCATCGTTCCCGCTCAGCGCCGTTCGTACCCTTGCCCGGCCGGTAGTTTGAACGAACCGGCCGATGGATCACGACACAAGTAGTTGATTACTTACTGTAGTTGCGTTTCGGGTGGTCGGCACCCGGCCCTGACCCGCCGACGACAGCGGCGGCCCCCATCGCCGTACGCCGGGGCCGCCCGGGCAATTCGAACGGATCACCGCCTGCTTGTCGTGCCCGGCGCAAGCAGCGGATACGGTGCTGACGTGGTGATCGATAGGGAGGGGCCGATGCCAGGTACTGCGCTGCTCATCGCGGCGGCCCCCGTCAGCAAGAGCCGGCTCGTCGACGCGGCCTCCGTACTTCCCGTACTCGCGGCGGTGTCGCCCGCGGCGCTCGCCGGGACCGACACCGCGAGCGTGGTGGAACTGGCCGACCCGCTGGACCCGCAGACGGTCCTGACCCGGCTGCGGGCCGCCGCCATGGCGCCGGGGCCGTTGACGGTCTACCTGGTCGGGCAGGTCCATCTCGACCGGCGCCAGCGCCACCTGCATCTGGCGCTCGCCCGCACCACCCCGGCGACCATGCGCTACACCGGGTTCCCCTGGCACTGGTTCACCCAGGAACTCCGGCTGCGCCCCGCGGGCAGCACCACCCTCATCGCCGACCTGCACACCGACCCCGAGAGCTGGCAGGCCCTGCACGAGCACCCGCTCGACGCGGGAGCCGGCGTCGCGCTGTACGGCCGTATCGCCCCGCCCGCCAAGCGACGCGCCCCGGCGGCCCCCGCCTACATGAAGGCGCTCGCCACCGTGCTGCGCAGCGGCCACCGGCCTCCGCTCCCGCACCTTCACGAGCAGGCGATCGCCCAGTCCCTCGCCGAGGGCGCGCAGGACCTCGTGGTCGCCGACGAGCCCCGCCTGGCACCGCCCGCCGCCCACCAGCGGCTCACCGCCGGCCCTCCGCCGGAGCCAGCCGCCCCGGCGGGCGGGCCCGAGCCGCACGCCGGGGCGGCCGATCCGCACGCCGCGATCACCGCCGCCGTCGAGGCGGGCCGGCACGAGGAGGCGGCGGCCCTCGCCGCCTCCTGGGAGCAGACCGCGCTGCGCGCGCACGGTCCGGGCTCGAACGAGGTCATCCATTGGATGGAAGTCCGTGCGGATCTCGCCCGGTTCGCCGGTGACCCGGCGCGCAGCTGCGAGATCTGGCTCGCCGTGGCCGAGGCCCGCCTCACCGCCGGGCAGGCCCCCGACTCCCCGCAGGTGGAAGCCGCGGCGGACCGGGCCCACCACCTGTGGGACCGCGTACGCGACGCCGAGACCGTCCGGGCTCTTGGGCCCGACCTGATCCGCCTGCGCCGCCGGGTGCCGGGCCGCCGGCCGGGAACACTGCAGCTGGCGCAGCGCCGTCTCGAACAGTTCCACACGCAGCGCGTCGGCTGAGGGCTCCCGTCCGCCGGGCGGGAGTCAGCGCGCGGTGCCGAACGCCTGCGTCCACCAGGGACCGCCCGAGCCGTTGTGGATGCCCACGCCCAGCTCCTTGAAGGCGCAGTTGAGGATGTTGGCGCGGTGCCCGGCGCTGTTCATCCAGGAGTCCATCACGGCGGCCGGGGTCCGCTGGCCGCGCGCGATGTTCTCGCCGTAGGTGCTCCAGCGGTAGCCGGCGGCCGTGATGCGGTCGCCGGGGTCCGTGCCGTCCGGGCTCGTGTGGTCGAAGTAGTCGCGCGCCGCCATGTCGGCGGAGTGCTTGGTGGCGGCCGCGGCGAGCCGGCCGTTGGAACGGACGGGCCCGCACCCCGCCTTGGCGCGCTCGGCGTTGACCAGGGCGACGACCTGTGCGGCGGTGCCGCTCGGCGTGGCCGCCGGGGTGGGCTCGGGCGCCTTCGGCTTCGGCCTGGGCTTCGGCGCGGTCCTGGCGGGGCTCGGCTCGCGCTTCGGCGTGGGCTTCGCCTTCGGCTTCTTCTTCGCCTTCGTCCTGCTCGGGGTGGGCTCGGCCGACGCGGAGGCGGAGCGCTTGGGGGAGGGGGACGCGCTCTTGGAGGCTTCGGCTGCGGCGGGGGAGGCCGGTGCCGCGGCGGTGGCCGGGGCGGTCTCGTCCGTCTCCGGGCCGGTCAGCAGGTGGAGGGCGGCGCCCCCGGCGACGAGCGCGACGACCGCGGCCGCCGCGCCCGCGGTGCGGCGCCGGCGTCGGGCGCGCCCTCGGCGGGCCCGCGTCCGCGCGGGCACCGGCGCGCCGGCGGCGTGGGCGGACGAGACCGAGCCGACCGTGCCGAGGTCGGGCCGGGTGACCCGCTCCGTCAGGGCCGCACCGACGGGGACGAGGGCGAGCGCCACGAGCAGCCGCTCGGCGGGCACCAGGTCCGTCCAGTGCCCCGAACAGGCCACGCAGTCGCGCGCGTGGCGGGCCAGCCGCTTGCGCCACAGAGCCGAGGGCACACCGTCCCAGCCCGCGGTCAGCTGCCCGAGCGCCGCGCAGCGGGGCTCGGCCGCGAGGGCGCGGACCACCACCCGCGCCGTCTCCAGCTGCGCCTTCATCCGCTGCACCCGCACCGCCGCGTGCTGCGGGGACAGGTCGAGGGCCGCGGCGACCTCCGCCCGGGTCAGCTCGCCCGCGGACTCCAGCCACCACAGCGACAGCAGACCCCGGTCGTCCTCGTCCAGCCACCGCGTGGCCTCCGCGGTCTCCCTGCGCTGCCCGGACAGGCCGAGCCGCACGATGGTCAGGTCCACGAAGTCCGCGCCCGGGTCCACGACGTCGTAGCCGTCCACCGGGCCGCCACCGGCCGGTATCGCGCCCGTGGCGCGCTCACGCCAGTGCCCGCGTATCCGGTTCATGGTGATGGCCACCAGCCAGCTGCGGAAGTGGGCCGGATCGCGCAGCCCGTCCAGGCCGCCGAGGACGCCGAGCATGGTCTCCTGCACCACGTCGTCGACGTCCGCGTGGCCGCCGAGGGCCCGCCCCACGATGTTGTAGACCAGCGGCAGGTACTCCGCCACGAGCGCGTCCTGCGCCTGCTGGTTGCCGTCCTGCGCTGCCCTGACCATCGCGACTTGGCGTTCGCTGCTCACGCTGTGACCACTTTCTGTGTGGGGACCTGTCTCCTCCGACACAAGGGAGACGCGCGGCCCGCGCCCGGATAACAGAAATCCGGCGGACCTCACGCCTCGTCGTGGGCGGTGAGCCGCTCGGACCTGGCCACGAGCCGGGACAGTTCGACGCGAGAGCGTACCCCGAGCAGCGCGAAGACGTTCCGCAGGTGGTGGTCGACGGTCCGCGGGCTCAGCGACAGGCGCCGCGCCACCTCACGGTTGGTGGCGCCCTCCGCGACACAGTGGGCGATCCGCAGCTGCTGCGGGGTCAGCCGCGACAGGCCGCCCGGCACTCCGGTGCTCCACGCCTCCCCGGTGGCGCGCAGCTCGGCGCGCGCCTGCTCGGCCCAGGCGCGGGCGCCGCACCGCTCGAAGGAGACGAGGGCGTCCCGCAGCCGCCCCCTGGCCTCGCCGGGACGGCGTCTGCGGCGCAGCCACTTGCCGTACAGGAGCTGCGTACGGGCGTTCTCGAAGTCGCCGCCGGCCTCTTCATGGCGGGCGAGCGCGACGGTGTACAGGGCGTCGCCGTCCGCGGGGCCCGCGAGCAGGGCGTGGCAGCGGGCCAGTTGGGCGGGGGCCTGCGGGTCGGCGCCCTGGGCGGCCCACTCGGCGAACTCCGCGACCCGTTCGCGGGCCGCGCTCTCCTCCTCCCCGGCCAGGCAGGCCGCCTCCACGAAGCAGGGCACGGCGAGCATCCGCACGGCGAAGTGGCCCCGGCGCGGCCCCGGCCGCACCACCGGGCCGAGCCGTGCGGCGGCCTCAGGGGCGCGGCCGCGGCTCAGGTCGAGGCGGGCCAGCGCCCACTGGGCCAGGGTCGAGGCCTGCGCGAGGCCGTGCCGCCCGGCGGTCCGTGCCGCGGCGGCCGCGTGGGCGGCGACCGCCTCGTCCTCGCCCTCCACCGACGCCACCAGCGCGAGGATCGCGTGGTGCTGGGCGGCGATGTTGCGCTGCCCGGTACGGCCGGCGGTGCGCAATCCTTCCTCGGCGTGGGCCCGGGCGCGCGCGTGCCGCCCGGCCCGCAGCTCGGCGTACGCGAGGTACTCCAAAGCCTGCGGTACGTGGATCTCCGTGCCCCGCGCCCGCGCGGCGGCCAGGGCCCGGGCGTTGACGCGGGAGGCCGCATCGAAGTCCCCGACGAGGAGGGCGGCGACCCCGGCCCGCAGCAGCCGTGACGGCTCGTCCGCCCCCGCGCCGTGTGCCACGACGTCGCGCAGGCCGGGGCTCGCGGCACCGAGCCGCCCGCTCATGACGACGGACATGGCGGCGCGGTACTCCTCGGCCAGCGCGTCGGCGCCCCCGGCCGGCGGGCCGCTGGTCCCGGTCTCACGGGGGGTGCCGAGGGCCGCGAGGTAGGCCTCGGCGTCCCCCATGTCCCAGGCCGCCGCCATGGCGCACAGCCGGGCCTCCCGGGCGCCGTCCGGGTCGTACGGAGCGAGGAGTTCCGCCGCGAGCAGGAGCGCCTCGCGGGCATCGGCGACGGGGCCGTCCCCGAGCGTGAGCCGGCCCCGGACCAGTGCGACCGCGCCCCGCACCTGGGCATCGCTCGACTCGGCGCGGGCGGCGCTGAGCAGCTCATCGGCCTGTGCGGGGCGGCCCGCGAGACGGGCGTGGTGGGCGGCGGCGGCACGCCGCAGGGCACGCTCGCGTGACGCCTGGGTGAGATCCGCCGCCGCGGTCAGGGCCGCGGCGCGCAGCGCGTGGGACGGAGCGGTCCCGGGCGCGCGTGCCTCGACGGCCAGCGCCGTCGCGAGACGGGCGTCGGGCCGCTCGGCCGCCAGGGCCCGGTGCAGCCGCTGGAGCAGTGTCGGTGTGCGCCCGTCGTCGAGGGCCGAGGCCAGCAGTCGGTGGGCGGTACGGCGGCGGGCGGCCGGGGCCCCGGTGTACAGGGCCCGGCGCAGCTCGGGGGCGCCGAAGTGGACGCGGCCGGCACTCAGGCGCACGATCCCCGCCGCTTCCGCCGCACGCAGCGACGCACCGTCCAGGCCGGCCGCCGCGCCGGCCCGCAGCACGAGGTCCAGGTCCGCGCCGGCCGGCTCGTCCCCGGGGTCGTGGACGGCGGCGGCGATGAGCAGCAACCGCGCCGTGTCCCTGGGGAGTTCGGCCGGATCGATGCCGCCGTACGGCGGGGACACCGCCCCTTCGGCCACCCGTCGGGGCAGTGGCGCCCGCCCCGCCAGCTGATCAGGCGTGAGCCCGCCGATAAGGGCGTGGACCAGGCCGGGGTTGCCGCCCGCCGCACGGAGAACCGCCTCCCGTACGTCCGGGTCGGCGCCGCCCGTGGTGACGTCGTCGAAGAGCGCGGCCGCCTCGGACGGCGCGAGCGGGTCGAGGCGCCGGACGGGCAGCGCGGCCAGATGGGGATCGTCCGCGCGGTGCGCCGCGACGGACAGGAGGAGAGCGACGGGGTGGGGCCCGCCGAGGCGGCGGGCGGCGAAGCCGAGGGCCGCGCGGGAAGCCGTGTCCCACAGATGGACGTCGTCCACGCAGATCAGCAGCGGATGCCCGCCCGCGAGGTCGCGCACCACGGAGAGCAGGGCCCCGGGCCCCTCCGGCAGCGGACGCAGAGGCGCTCCCGCACACCACAAGGAGTGGACGCCGCTGTACGGGATCAGGGACTCGGCGGGGACGGCGCGCGTGCTCAAAACCGTCCCCGTCCCCGAAGAGCGGAACCGGTGGGCGGCGTGGGCGAGCAGCGTGGTGCGGCCGAGCCCTGGTGCCGCGGCCAGCACCAGGGCTCCGCCCCGTCCTTCGCGCACGCCGGTCAAGAGGGCGTCGACGGCGTGCAGTTGAGCGCTCCGGCCGTATATCCGGAGGGGACCCGTCGCAGTCGTCAGTCCGGCCACGACCGTCACGTTACTTCGGCGTAAAACTTCTTGGAACCCTCCTCGAACCCTCAAGCGGAGGCGTTCTCAGGAGGTGTGCGGGCAGTTGCCCCGGTACTCCTCGATCGTTGTGCTGGGGCGGGGCAGCGGACAGAGGAACTGCTCGTAGCGCTGATCGTTGTCGATGAACCGCTTGAGCCACGAGACGCTGTACTTCGCGATCGTGGTGTTCGAGGTGTTGGGCGTGAAGTGGGTCGCGTTGTTCAGCTCCAGATACGCCTTGTCGAGCGAGGCGGGCAGGGTCTCGTAGAAGGGCTCCGAGTGGGTGGCGACGGGGGCGACCGTGTCGCCGTCCGCGCCGACGACCAGGGTGGGGGTGCGCAGTTCGGGCCAGGTCTTGTCGAGGTTCCAGCCGGTCAGCGGGATCGCCGCCTGGAGACTGGGGCGGTCCTTGGCGGCCTCCAGAGTGCCGCCACCGCCCATGGAGTGGCCCATGACGCCGAGCCTGCTGCTGTCGACGCGGTCGCGCACGGAGCTGCGCTGCGTCAAGTAGTCAAGGGCCGACAAGAGTTGGCTGCCCCGGCTGGCGGGCTGGTCCAGGGTGGTGAGGGTGTCGATGGTGAAGACCACGAAACCTTGCGAGGCGAGCCGTGGCCCCAGCCAGGAGATGGACGACTGGGTGGCCGTGTAGCCGGGCGAGACGGCGACGGCGCCGAACGTGCCGTCAGCGGTGGACGTCGGGTAGTAGATCGTGCCGCCCCCGAAGCCCGTCACGCTCAGGGACGACACGCGGGTCTCGGACACGGCGTAGGGGCCGCGGGGGGCCTCGATGCTGGAGACGGTCGGCGCGGGACCGCGTTCGTACGGGTTCTCCGCGGCGCCGGCGCTGCCCGACTGCGCGGTGATCAGCCCGCCCACGGCGAGCAGGGCGGCGAGCCCGGCCCGCACCAGGCGCGGACGGAGCCGGCGGGTCGGACGCGGAGGGGGCGGGGTGCCGAGGAATGCGTCGGTGAGCTGCTGCACGGCGGTCGTGTCCTTTCGGCGAGCGTTTGCTGGCAGCGGCAACTGTCCGGGCACACCCGCCCCGGGCACATCGGTGAAATCACCGGTCTTCGGCGCGGAGCCGAGCCGGGCGGCCGCTCCTTCGGCCGGTCAGCGCTTGGGGAAGGCGACCTCGGGGTGCTGAGGTGCCGGGCCGTCGAGCAGCGGCCGCGGCGCTCCCCGCAGCCACTTCTCGAAGAAGGCGCCGGCGTAGGCGCGGGTGATCCGCTGGGACCGCTCCCCGGAGAGCGGCACGTCGGGATCGACCATCCCGGCCTGCTCCGCCAGGACGGGCACGTCGGTGAACGTGAAGTGCCCGGCGCCCTTGACGGTGAGCCACCGCTTCCAGCCGTCGAGGCCCTGCCAGGTGCTGTCCCAGTTCTCCCCGTCGCCGCGCCCCGGGGTGTGCTCCGCCTCGGTGCCGAGCATCAGGAACGGGCGGCCGTCGATCCCGCCGGGGTCCGTGTGGAAGTGGCCGTCCATGTTCATGCCCGCCCGTACGCGGCCGTCGTGGGTCATGGTGGCGAGTGCGGCCGCGCCCCCGATGGAGTGCCCGCCGGCCCCGATCCGGCGGGGGTCGATCATTCGGGAGTGCTGCCAGGCGGCGTCGCGGCCGGTCAACCGGTCGATGACGAAGGACAGGTCCTTGGCCCGTCCCTCGGTGATGACCTTGCCCATCCCCGGCTTCTCGGCGGGACCGCAGGCCTCGCAGGTGAGGATCCGCCCGCCGGGGAACGCCGTGCCGAGCGACTCGTACGCGTGGTCGACGGTGGCGACGACGAACCCCCGGGCGGCGAGGTCCTCGGCGAGGTGGGTGAGCGTGGACCGGGGCGCGCTGAAGCCGGGGGAGAGCACGACCAACGGGAAGCGCCCCGGCGCGGGCCGTGCCCCGGAGCGGGCATGGGTGCGGGTGGCGCTGTACGCGGCGGGCGAGAGCTGCCCCTGCACGCCCCACCACTCCAGCAGGAGGCGGGCCTCCTCCTCGGAGGTGTACGCGGTCGGCCGCCCGCCGCTGTGCCGGCCGGGGTAGTAGACGGACAGCATCAGTTCCCGCGCGCCCGCCGACGGCACCCATGGATCCCGGCGGCTCTTGTCGACCAGATGCAGGGTGTCCCGTCCCACCGCGTACGGCCCGGTGGGGCGCGGCAGCCGCAGCGGAGCCGACGACGGTTCATCGGCCGTGACATGTGCGGAGCCGGCCGGCCGGGGCGCGGAGTGCGCGGTCGCACCGCTGACGGCGGGCACCGTGAGGGCGAGGACGAGAGCGGCGGCGAGGGTGTTGCGGCGCGTGGCGTTTCGGGCTGGTCTCATGTCGAGTGACGCTAGTGCGCGGCCCGTTGTCGGCACGTCGCCCCGTGGTCGGACCCGGGGCAGACCGTGGAGGTACGCGCGCGTCAGCTTCTGGTAGGACCACCGGCCGCGCCTTCGACCCGCGGTGTGGCCAAGGGGGCCGCGTTGCAGCGGCGGAGAGGCCGCGTACGGACAGCGGTGGAGGGCCGCGTCGGGCCGTGGGGACGCGCCCGCGCGTCACGGGGCGCCCCCACGGTCCTCCGCCGCCGTTCGGGGGTGACGGCGACGCCCCTCAGCGGCGCCGACCCCGCTGAGAGGCGTGGGGAGCGAGGTCCGGGCGCCCCCTGCCGACCCCGAGTCGGCGACGACCACGAAGGGCTGCCCCTTGCTTCCGCCGGCCGGGGGCGCCCGGATGCACCAGGCCGAGAATTTCTCTCGCTTCCTCCGGCCGAGGACGTCTCACGCTTCGCGGGAGACGTCCCCCAGCAGCGTGCGGAGCCGGTGCATGCCGCGCCGCGCGTGGCTCTTGACCGTGCCCAGCGGCCACCCGGTGCGCTCGGCGATCTGCGGCTGGGTGAGATCTTCGTAGAACGTCAGGCGCAGCACCGTCCGCTGCGGTGCCGGAAGCCGTGCCAACTCCCGTTCCACGAGCACCCGGTCGAGGACCACGTCCGCCTCCGGGCGTCCGGGGCGGCCCGTGGCGTGCAGCAGCCCCGCGTTGTCCACGAGGTCCGCCCTGCGCGTCCTCGCCGTCAACGCGTCCGCGACCTTCCGCCGCGTGATGCCCGTCAACCAGGCCATGGGGCTGCCCAGTTCGGGCCGGTACCCGGCGTGGCCGCGCCACGCGGCGAGGAAGACCTGCTGGGCGACGTCCTCCGCCTCGCGGCTGTCGCCGAGCGCGCGCCACGCCAGTGCCCGCACCCGGGGCCCGCACCTGCGGTACACCGCGTCGAGACACGCCTCGTCACCGCGGGCCAGCCCCGCCGCCAACGCGTCTTCCCTCCACGGCACTTCGCCGAAGGCCGCCGCGGGCTGTGACACCGCTGTGCTCATCGACGCCTCGTCCGCTCCTCGTAGTGGTCGCCGACGCCTCGTTCCCGAAGCGAATCGGTCAGGCGGGCCGCGGTTTCGGCCGCGGCTGGGTCATCTTGGGAGCAGCCTCGGACACCCGGCAACCCGCATCGGTTGTGCGTCGTATCGTGAGCGCATGAGCCAGCCTCCGGGACGCAGGGGACGCACCGGCGAGGTGCGGGACCGCCCGCCGGACGAGGCGTGGGACGGCGGGACGGGCGGTGCGCCGGAGGGGGCCGCCCTCACCACCGGCGCCCTGGCGAGACGCCTTGGAGTGTCACCCACGACCTTGCGCACCTGGGACCGCAGGTACGGCCTCGGCCCCGCCCGGCGGGAGCCCGGCCGCCACCGCCGCTGGTCGGAGCGGGACATCGCGGTCGTCGAGGAAATGGGCCGCCTCACCTCCCTGGGCGTACCTCCGGCCGACGCCGCCCGCACGGCCCTCCAACTCACCCCCGCTCCCCGGGACACGGGCCCGGCTCCCACCCTCGTGCCCGCGCCCCGGCGCCCGTCCCGCACCCCCGGTCCGGCGCGCACCGGACCGCCCGACTCCCTCGCCCGCCGGCGAAAGGGCCTTGCCCGCGCCGCCGTCCGGCTCGACGCGCCCGCCGTCCAGGACCTGCTGACCGAGACGGTGGAGCGCCACGGCCTCATCACCGCCTGGCAGGAAGTGATGGTGCCGACACTGCACGCGGTGGGCCGCAAGTGGGAGGAGGCGGGCGACCGGTACGTGGAGGTCGAGCACCTGCTGTCCTGGCACGTCTCCCGCACCCTGCACCGGTGCGCCACCCCTGCGAACGCCTCGCCCCGCGCGACACCGCTCGTGCTGGCCTGCGTCCCCGGCGAGCAGCACTCGCTCCCGCTGGAGGCGCTCAGCGCGGCTCTCGGCGAACTGGGCGTCCCCCAGCGCATGTTCGGCGCGGCCGTGCCCGTCGAGGCGGTCTCGGCGGCGGTCCGCAGGACGGGCCCCGAGGTCGTCGTCCTGTGGTCACAGGCCCGCTCCACCGCGAGCGTGCCACTGGCCCGGCACCTCGCCGACACCCGCTGGGGCGTGCGCGGCGCCCGCGGCCGGCCCGTCGTCATGCTGGGCGGCCCGGGCTGGGCGGGACCGGCGGTGCGCGGCGCGCTGCGGCCGACAACCCTCCAGGAGGCGCTGGTCCAGATCGGCGCCGTGCGGGGTCGGCCGGCCGACCGGCCGAGGGAGGGGCCGGGTTGACCCGCGCGGCCCGTCGGCACCCCTGACACATGCGTACGCTTTCGCGACCTTTGAGCATCGCCGAGAGGACGGTCGATCTGAGGTGGACATCACCATCCACGGGCTCGATGGGCTGAGCGACGCCCTGCGCTCGGCCTGGCACCGGGCGATGGACGAGTCGCCCGAGTACGCCAACCCCTTCCTCGCACCGGAGTTCGCGGAAGGCGTCGCCGGATTCCGGGCCGGCGCGCAGGTGGCCGTCCTACGGGAGAACGACCGGCCCGTGGGCTTCCTCCCGTACGAACGCAACCCTCTCGGTGTCGGCCGCGCCATCGGGCTCGGCCTCTCCGACTGCCAGGCGCTCGTGCACCGCCCCGGAGTGACCTGGGACACCGAGGACCTGCTGAAGGCCTGCGGCCTCTCGGTCTTCGAGTTCGACCACCTCGTCCAGGAGCAGAAACCCTTCACCGACCACGTCACGGGAACGTTCGCCTCGCCGGTGCTCGACCTGACGGCCGGCGACGGCAACTACCCCCAGTGGCTGCGCGCCGCCTACCCCGGGCTGGCCAAGACGGCCCTGAAGAAGGAGCGCCGCCTGGCCCGCGACGTCGGCGAGACGCGGTTCGTCTACGACGAGCGCGACCCGCGCGTACTGCGCACCCTCATGCGCTGGAAGTCCGCCCAGTACCGCAGGACCGGCCGGATGGACCGGTTCGCGCGGCCCTGGATCGTCGGCCTGGTCGACCACCTCTTCCGGGTCCGCGAGGAGCACCTCACCGGCGTGCTGTCCGTCGTCTACGCCGGTGACCGGCCGGTCGCCGCGCACTTCGGGCCCGCCTCGCGCACGGTCCTCGCGGCGTGGTTCACCGCGTACGACCCCGCGTTCCGCTCCTACTCGCCGGGCCTGATGATGCACCTGCGCATGGCCGAGGCGGCGGGGCGCGCCGGGGTGCGACTGATGGACATGGGGCGGGGCGAGAAGGAGTACAAGGACTGGCTCAAGACACGCGAGCTGCGCGTGGGCGAGGGCTTCGCGACCCGCCCCCACCCGGTGGCCGCCGCACACCGCCTGTGGCGCGGACCCGTGCGCGGCCTGCGGAACACGGTCCTGGCACACCCGACCCTGCGGGAACCGGCCGACCGGCTGCTGCGGACCGCCGGGGCCCTGCGCACGTCGTACCGGTGGCAGGACCCTACGGCTCGCGGCTCAGCGCGCGGATGACACGCCGACCGGAGCCGACCTGGCGCAACGTGGACGCCACTGCTCGCCCGCAGGATCAGCAACGCCCTGACGAAAGAAGCCGTACGACCCGTACCCCCGGCATCCGTGCACCGCGCTGCTACCGTCGCGCCATGTCCAAGGCTGAGATAGACACGCTGACCGCCGACTTCTTCGGCGCTTTCGACAACCGGGGCGGCAAGCCCGCCGACGTGGCCCGGCTGCGTCGCCTGATGCTCCCCGGCGGGGTGATCGTCAGCACGGGCGAGAAGCTCACCGCCTACACCGTGGAGGAGTTCATCGAGCCCCGCGAACGGCTGCTGGCCGACGGCCGGCTCGTCGAGTTCTCCGAATGGGAGACCTCCGAGCGGACCTCGATCGTGGGCGACATCGCGGCGCGGTTCGGCGAGTACCGCAAGTCGGGAATCCTGGACGGCGAACCGTTCGAGGGGAGCGGCACCAAGAGCATCCAGTTCGTCCGCGGCGAGGACGGCTGGCGGATCGCATCGTTCACCTGGTACGACCACTCCTGAGGTCACTCTGAGGTCGGCCTGTGGTCGCCCCCGAGGTCAACGCAGCCGTCGAGTCCTGTGGTGACGGGCCGTCAGCCGTACCTCGACCGTCAAGGGGCGGGGCGCCGCCGCGGCCCTCGCCTCGGCGACGGTCCGGCGCACCAGATCGCCCAGTACGGCCTCCGGGCGGCCGTCGACGGTGAGGACCAGAGTGATGCGCGCCCTCAGCCGCCGCGGACGGCCGAGCAGGGTCACGTGCGCGCGGGCCACCCCGTCGAGCCCCTGGGCCCGTTCGGCCATCGCCGCGGCGAGCGCGGGGCCGGACAGCGTCACCTCCGGCTGCCCGAGCGGCAGTTCACGCAGCCGCCCCGCCCGGACCTGCGCCACGCCCCAGCACAGCGACAGCAGTACGCCGACGGCCAGCGCGCTCATCACGAGTGGCGGCCACCAGCCCTGGTCCCGCCAGCGGCCGAGGGCGTCCCCGTCCAGCCACGATCTGTCGGAACCGAGCCGGGGCCAGTCCGAGGGCAGCCGGTCGCGCACGACACCGGTCGCCGAGCCCAGCACCGCCCCCGCTGCCACCAGTGCCGCGCCGACGCAGGCCAGGACGGCGCGATTGGTGCCGTTACGGAACCGGCTCATGTGCGGCTGCTCCTCTGCGTCGTAGCCGGCGTGGCCGTCGTAGCCGTCGTGGCGTCCGGCGTGGGGGAGGGCGGGACGAGTGAACCGGCCGAGCCGGAACCCGTGCTCGGCCCGGGCGGTGTCGGAGCGCGCCAGAGGGGATCGGTCCGCACCCGCGCCCTCAACTGTGAGGCCCTCGCCAGGCCACAATCGGCCAGCGCCTCCTCGCAGGCCTCCGTCACCGCTCGGCGCGCGGAGTCCAGGCCGCCGAACCCGAGCCGGGCGCGTACCCGCGCCCCGCGCCGGCCGACCCGCACGCGCACCCGCGTGATCCCCGGCACCTCCGACACGGCGTCGCGCAGCAGTGCCGAGACGGCCCGCCGGTCGAGGACGGCCCGGACGCCCTTGGCCGGCGCCGCCATCGGCAGCAGGCTCCGCCGACCCGGGGTGAGCGCCAGTACCAACAGCCACACGCCGAGCAGGAACACGGCACCCGCCAGCACCACGCCGGGCCAGACAGCACGGTCCGGGCCGTGTGCGACCAGCCACTCCATGAGCCGGGCCCGCCATCGGGCGGGCGGACGGCCTGCCGCGTGCACCCGGACCACGTCGTACAGGAAGGCCCCGCAGACCGCCGCGCAGCCGAACGCCGACACCGCGGCGGGGACCCGGCGTTGCGACCAGGGCCGCCCGGTCCCGGACCGGACCCGCGCCGCCCGCGACCCCGGCACGGCCACCTCCGCACCCTGCTTCGGCTCCCGCACCCGCAGGGCGCGGACCCGCACCCGTGCCGAGGGCACGACGAGTCCGGTCAGTCCGGCCGTCCGGTCGGCGACATGCGAGCGCACGCGTTCGCCCGCGTCATCGAGCACCGTCGGATAGGGCAGCGTCACGGCGACGCTCACCCGGGCCCGGCGGCCGCGCACGGCGGCGGCCCCCCGGGCGGCCTGGATCTCGCCCGAGGGCAGCGCCTCCGTGGCGGCCCGTTCCGCGATGCGGCGCACCGCGCGCTCGGCCACGGTGGTCGCGCCGCGGTCCGCCGCCGGCACGCTCATCGCCGCTCCCGGTCACGGCCGCCGAGGAAGGACCGCAGGTCCGTGCCGTCGTCCACCAGGCGCCCCACGACGAAGCCGACCGCGCCGAGCGCGGCCACCAGAAGGAAGGCGCCGAAACCGCCGAACCACCCGGCGAAGCCGAGGGCCATCCCGGCGATCATGCCGGCCAGAGCTGTGCTCACCACTCACCTCACACCACAGAAGGAGACACCACGGCCATGCCCGGACCCGCTCGGGGCGCTACTCCACGCGCGTCTCGCCCGTGGAGTCCGCGGCGTCGTCGTCCGGCAGCCGCACGTCGTTGACCGCGACGTTGACCTCGACGACTTCCAGGCCCGTGATGCGCTCCACGGCCGCGACGACGTTCTCGCGCACGTCGTGCGCGACGTCGGTGATCGGCACGCCGTACTCGACGACGATGTCCAGGTCGATGGCCGTCTGCCGCTCGCCGACCTCCACCTTCACCCCGCGTCCGACGTTGGGGCGTCCGCCGGGGACGCGGTCGCGGACCGCGCCGAGGGTGCGCGAGAGTCCGCCGCCCATGTCGAACACGCCGGGGATCTCCCGCGCCGCCATGCCGGCGATCTTCACCACCACGACGTCGGCGATGGAGGTCTTCCCACGCGTCGCGGCGGGCTCGCCCGGGCCCGTCCGGCCCGTCACGGTGGTGGTGCCCGCGCTCTTGTGGATCGTGCCGGTGGAACCGGTCGAGCCCGCCGGGTCGGCGGGGTCGCCACCGGACGTGGTCGCGTTCGAGCGGATGTCCTGAGTCGTCATGCCGCCATCTCCTCGGTCGAAGTCATGCCGTCGGTCGCCGGTGCGTTGCGCACCCGACCGGGTGCCCGGCTTCCCGCTTGTCTGACACGGTTGCCGGCAATTCGTTACGCGCCTCGGCAGAACTTCTCCTTCCGGGAGGTAACGTGCCCTCGCCGCGTAACGCCGGCGGCCTTCCGTGTGTCGTACGAGCACGACCTGGATGAGAGGAGCCGCGTGTGCCCGGGGACCGGGGCCGAGCGCCCGAGGGCCGAGCGGAGCAGCCCGCACGGCACGACGACGGATTGCTGGCGGTACGGGCCGGGGAAGGTGACGAAGAGGCCTTCGAGGAACTGGTGCGTCGCCACGCGCCCCCACTGTTGCGCCTGGCGACGCGGCTGCTGGGAAGCAGGACGGAGGCCGAGGACGCCGTGCAGGAGTCTTTCGTGAGCGCTTGGCGCAAGCTGCCGGAGTTCCGTGCCGACGCGCGGTTCGGCACCTGGATACACCGGATCGTCACCAACCGGTGCCTGAACGTGCTGCGCGCGCGCCGCCCGGCCCTCGACCTGGCGGGTGTGCCCGAGCCGCAGGCGCCGGACCACGAGGCCTCGCCCGCACGGGTGGCCGAGGGGCACGCGGCCGTGGCGGACCTGACCAGGGCGATGGCGGGTCTGTCACCGGAGCAACGGGTGTGCTGGGTGCTGCGCGAACTCAACGGCCTCTCCTACGAATCCATCGCCGAGTCGGTCGGGATCAGCCCGGAGGCGGTGCGCGGCCGCGTCTTTCGGGCGCGGCGCTATCTCACGGAGGCGATGGCCGCATGGCGATGAACGAGGAGACCGGATCGGGCGCGGAGCACGGAGCGGTCACCGGGGGGCGGCAGCCGGACGAGGACTTCGCGGAGCGCGAGCCGCTGCCGTGCGGACGGGACCTGTGGGGCGTCTGGGAGCGCGGGGAGAGCGGCGAGGCCGACCCCCACGCCGCCGGGTGCCCGCACTGCACGGAGGCGCTGGAGACCCTGCGCCGTCTGGAGGACGTCGTCTCCGCCGCGCGCCGGCGGGAACCGCGCGAGCGGGAGGCCGACGCCTCCGCGCTCGTCGGCCGGGTCATGGACGTGGTGCGGCTCGAACTGCGGCCCGGCCGGACGCTTCCGCTCGGCGAGGAGGAAGAGGACGCGTGGATCGTGGAGGCGGCCGCCGCCCGGACCGTGCGCGCGGCGGCGGAGAGCCTGGCGGGGGTGCGGGCGGGCAGCTGCCGCATCGAGGTCCCGCCCGAGACCGACGAGCCCGCCGGACCACGGGACCGGTCGCGCAGGGGTCCCGTCATGATCCGCCTCGAAGTGGAGGCGGCACTCGCCCCGAATCTGCGGGAGACCGCCGAGCGGGTCCGCCGGCGGGTCCTGGCGGCGGTCCGCGCCGAACTGGGCATGCCGGTCCTGGCCGTCGACGTGACGATCACGGACATCACCGGCGACGACGACACCGAAGGACGGCAGCCGTGACCGAACAGCCCGCTTCCGGTGATCTCACCGACGCCGTCGCACGGGCGGTGCTCGGCACGGCCGGGGTCGCCTTCCTGCGCCCCGGCCTGGCTCAACTGCTGCGCGCCTCGGGCCCCTTGACCCGGCTGAACCGGGACGGCGGGGGTGCGGGCCCCGGCCGGTCCGGGCGCTCCGCGGGCGTACGCCTGAGAGGGGGCGGTGACACGGGGCGGTGGCACGTGGAGGTCCACGTCGTCCTGCACCGCGGCCACCGCGCGGTGGACGTCACACGGGCGGTGCGTGCCGCCGTCGCCGAGACCGTGCGCGAAGCGGTCGGGACACCCGAACTCCCGCGGGTCTCCGTGACCGTGACGGGGCTGGTGTGAGGCGGCGTGTTGCCGTTCGGTGACATGGCGGACAGACCTGTGACGCGCGAGAGGGCAACGACCCCGGGGTGTGGCGGGTCGTATGGGGCGTGGGATCCAAGGGCGGACCGATCCGTCCGAAGCACGCCGACCGACCGAAACCATGTGGGGGAACGATGAGGATGAACACGCGTATCGACAAGAGGCTGCTCGCCGCGGCCGCCGTACTGGCCGCGTCCGGTGTCGCCGCGGGAACGGTGCCGGCCTCCGCTGCGGACGACACCCCCCGCTTCCTGGCGGCTTCCGAACTGCCGCCGCACGCCTCCTCGGCCTGGCAGGCCGGGCCGGTGACGGCGGGGCAGCCGGACCCCCTGCCGATGTGTGTCGGTGAGGCGCTGCCGTCGACCTCCGTGCACCGTGTGTACCGCACGGACCTGGACACCGGCGCGCTGCAGGTGACCGTGGTCGAGCGCAGCGAGCAGCGGGCCAAGGACTTCGCGGCCCTGCTGCGCAAGAAGCTCGACGGGTGCGCCGAGACGGTGATGAAGCTCGACCCCGAGATCACCGCGAAGCAGAAGTACTACGGCAAGGTGAACGTCGAGGAGGGCGCCCATGTCTACGGCGTCCACACGGTCGCCTCGTGGGGGGCCTCCGACATCAACATGTTCTCGGTGGGGCGCGACGGCACCACCGTGACGCTCGTGCAGTGGGGTCAGATGGGCGGCTTCGCCAACGCCCAGGTCTCCGACTTCAAGGCCACGACCGCCACGGCCGTCAACAAGCTCTACTGACGGTCGCGGAGCTCTGCTGATGTCCGGCTGCTGATGTCCGGCCCCGACGGACCCCGTACGGCATCCGTCGGGGCCGGACATCAGGACTTCGTGCCCTGCCGGGAGAGTCGTTGGTCCCGAGTGCCGCCGAACCCACCGGGGCACCCGTACATTGCTCCGGTCGCCGGACTCGTCTGGCGCCGCCCCAGAGTGTGGTCATGCTGAAGGCGGGTACCGGAGCGACCGATCGACTTCGAAAGTGAACGGAAGGTAGCACCGTGGGCGTCATCGCCTGGATTCTGGTCGGCTTGATCGCAGGGGCGATCGCGAAGGCACTGACGCCGGGGAGGGACCCGGGCGGAATCATCGTCACCATGCTGATCGGCATCGTCGGCGGGCTGCTCGGCGGCTGGCTCGGCAAGGTGATCTTCGGGGTGGAGTCGATCAACGGGTTCTTCCACCTGTCGACGTGGATCGCCGCCGTCGTCGGATCGGTGGTCGTCCTGTTCCTCTACCGCATGGTGTCCGGCCGCACCGCCCGCTGAGGCCGAAGAACACGGCGCACGAAGAACTCGGCGTTCGAAGAAGACAGCGCCGAAGGAAGCCGAAGGAAACAGCACAGCACCAGGAAGGCAACGTCAATGGCTGACAACACCCTGAACGGCCGCCGCGTACTGGCGATCGTGACCAACTACGGAGTCGAACAGGACGAGCTGGTGGTGCCGGTGCAGCACCTGCGCTCCCGCGGCGCGCACGTCGACGTGGCGGCCGTCTCGGCACAGGAGATCCGCACCCTGGTCGGGGACAAGGACCCCGGCAAGAGCGTCGACGCCGACCTCACCCTCGCCGACGTGGACGCCTCTTCCTACGACCTGCTGCTGGTACCCGGTGGCACGGTCAACGCCGACACCCTGCGCCTGGAGGAGAGCGCCGTCGACATCGTCCGCTCCTTCGCCGAGCCCGGCCGCAAGGTCGCGGCCATCTGCCACGGCCCGTGGCTGCTGGTGGAGGCCGACGTGCTCGACGGCAAGACCCTGACGTCCTACGCCTCGGTCGCCACCGACATCCGCAACGCCAAGGGCACGTGGGTCGACAAGTCGGTCATGCGCTGCGACGCCAAGGGTTGGGAGCTCATCACCTCCCGCAACCCCGACGACCTCGACGACTTCCTCCGCGAGATCGACTCCGCGCTCGAAGCGGCCTGAGCGGCGGCCCGCCGCGGGGCGAAAGCACCTGACACACCGGTGGCCGGGAGACTTCCTCCCGGCCACCGGTGTGTCCGCGCGCGTCAGGCCTCCCGGCGCCGCGCCCGGTACACGGTGTATCCGCCTGCCGCGAGGATCAGTGCCACGCCGGCCCCCACATATACGGCGTCCGCGCCCCGGGACCCGCCCGTCCCCGCCCGCACACCCCGCTCGGGGGTCGGCGTGGCCTCTCCCGCCACGGTGATCGAGTACGTGGACGTGCCGCCGCCGGGACACGAGACGTGCACGGTGTGGGTGCCGGAGTGGGCGTCCGGGCGAAGGGTGCCCGTCCCCGTGTAGATGCCGGCCGAGCCGGTGGACAGCTGGACGTTCTGGGTGAAGGCGTCGGAGCGGGCGGTGGCCGACGGGGCGTGGCATCCGCCGCTGACGGAGACGACCACCGACTGCCCCGGCCTGCCCGGGCTCGGTGTGATCGACAGCGACGGCCGGCCCCCGGCCTCCTCGGGCGGCCGCCCGGCCTCCTCCTCCATCGGCCTCTCGGCCTCCTCCTCCATCGGCATCGTCTCTTCCATGTCGCCGCGCGTGTGCGGCGCCGTCGGAGGTTCTGTCTCGGCCCGGGCCTGCGGAGCGAGCGAGGCGAACGCCATGGCGGTGAACACGGCTGCGGTGACGGTGGGACGGACGCGCATGAGTGGAGACCTCGATCCTTCGCGCGGCCGGGAGCACGCCTCCCTGCGGACTCCGCGCTGCCCCTCATGCAAGGCGCAACCAGCTCCCTGTGCGCGCCGGACACGGCCACGCGGAGTAGCCCCCGCCACGCGGCCGGTCGGATCGGCGAACGGGTGACGACCGGACCAGGGGGGGCCGATGACACGGGGAACCGGTGACGCGGGGGCTTCTCGCGCTAACGGGCCGACCAGACCAGCACTCCGCCGAGCACGAACAGCAGGCAGATGGCGAGGTTGGTCCAGCGGTAGGCGACCAGCACGGCGGCGAACTCGCGGAGCGTCGCGTTGGGCCAGAAGTACCGGGCGGTGGGCGCGCCGACCACCTGGCCCCTGACGCCGAGCCGCCGGGCGGTGACCGCGGCGCGGAAGGCGTGGTAGTTGTTCGTGACGACCACGCACCGGTAGTCGGGCTTCGCCGCCTCCATGATGGCCTTGCTGAACAGCAGGTTCTCCTCCGTGGTCGTCGACCGGTCCTCCCGCTCGACGAGGTCGGCCGGAAAACCGCGCTCCGTCAGATAGTCGGCCATGGCGTGGGATTCCGGCAGCTCCTCGTCCGGCCCCTGACCGCCCGAGGTGATGAGCACGGGGGAGCCCCCGCGCGCGGAGAGCCGCTCGTGCACCTCCCGCGCCCGCCCGAGCCGACTGGCCAGCAGCGGCGGTACCGTCGAGCCGCCGACGAGCCCCGAGCCGAGGACCACCACGAAGTCGGCCTTGCGGCGGATCCGCAGCCGCCCGTAAAGGAAGGCGTAGCAGACGAAGCTCAGGAACAGGAACGAGATGTAGCCCGACAGGCCGAGGGCGGCCGCCCCCACCCCGAGCAGCAGCGGCGTCCGCACCACCGCGGCCGTGATGACCAAGGCGATCACGCCGAGGATGCCCAGGGCGGCCATCAGCGAGAGCAGATTGGTCGGGCTCCTGCCCTCCTTGCGCGCCATCCGCAGGCCGTTGACGAACAGCAGGTAGGTCAGGACGAGGATCCCGAGCGCGCCGACCGTCAGCAGGGAGAAGGCGATGACCAGGCCGGACGTCGACCCCGACCGCAGCAGTTGGGACATCCAGGCGACCAGCCCGCACACGACGGCGAGCCCCAGGAGCACGGCGTTGCCGAATCTTCGGCGTTCCCGCAGTACCCGCCAGCAGAAGACGAGGAAGAGCAGGGCTGCCGGCGCGTAGACGAACATCCGCACAGCGTAAGGGGGCGCCACGTCATGGGTGACGCGCACCCCCTGTCCGCCGGCTGCCCGGTGCGCCCGGAGCGCCCGGCGTCAGCGCCGGGTGGAGTGGGCCGTGCGCTGGGACGGCACCCCGAAGGGGCGGTACGGCCGGGGGTGACCGGCCTGCGCGTCGGCCTTGCGGTCCTGCGGCCGGGCCAGGAGCAGCTCGTGGAAGAGCTGGTACCCGGCGAGCATCGCGCGGCGCATGGACTCCGTGTCGGTCTCGCCGGCGGCCGCACGCTGCGCGCACTCGTGCAGCTCGCGGCTGCCCTGAGCATGCCGCGGGCAGTGCAGGGACAGGGCGTCGGCCTGCCGCTCACGCGACTCCGCGGGGAAGCCGCGCTCCACGGCCAGCCGGTTGAGCAGCGCGTTGGCGCGGGCGACCGTCTGCCCCGGGGCCTCGATGAACCGCTCCTGCACGAGGGCCCATTCGGTGCCGTAGCGCTCACGGACCTCCGTGGTCAGCCCCTTGACCCGCAGACCGCCGAAGCGCCGCAGCCGCTCGCTGAGCTCCCGCTCGGCGGCCGCCGTGTCCCCTTGGTTCCGTGTCACCGCGCGATCGAACTCAGGGCCGAAGCGGCGCCGCAGGTCGTCGGTGGTCGTCTGGTTCAGCGGGCGGGCGAGCAGCAGCGCGGTGACGATCGCCACCGCCGCACCCAAAATGGCCAGCATGCTTGCGGACATGTGCCTGCCTTCCGCAGAGGATCCCTCACGCGAGGCTTTCGCTACAGCGAGTTACCTCCGGAGGGGGCAAATAAACGCATTGGGTGACATTCGCAGGGTGATTCACCTTTCCAGGCCTGAGGAGGCCTGAAAAGGCCTGGTCAGGGGCTCGACAGGCCGCGTTTGGTGAACCGGTGCCACCAGTGCCGGCGGCGCGGGTGCACGGCCCGCCCGAGCCGCCGCCCCAACAGGAGGTAGCCGAGCAGCGCGCCCGTCGTGTTGAGGATGACGTCGTCGATGTCGAAGGTGCGGCCGGTGACGAAGGCACCCTGGGCCAGTTCCACCAGCACCATGGTCAGCGCCGTGGCCACCGCCACCCGTACCAGTCCCCGCGTACGGGGGAGCAGCACCGGGAACAGCATCCCGAACGGCACGCCCAGGAGGATGTTGCCGCCTATCTGCTTGACGGTGTCGCGGAAGGCGGGCTGGCCGAGATAGTCGCGGATGGAGTCGCCGGGCGTGAAGTTGCTGTGCGTCAGGTCCACGGAAGCCGCCGAGGGCTGCAAGGTCAGACGGGCGAGCACCACCCCGAAGGCGACCATCCCGGCGAAGGCGACGAACATCGCGGCTCCGCGCGCCACGGGGGACAGCGGCGCTCTGCGCCGGTCCGCAGCGTCGGCGTCCTGTTCTCGTGTACCGCCTTCTTCCGTCAGCTGCCGGTAACGTTCTGTTCGTGCCATCAGTACCTCCGGGGCGTTGGGGCTCTGGACCGGGCGGCACGGCGGGTGGTGCCACGCCGACGGGTTCCTCCGTCCGCGCGTTCCAAGCACGGTCCGACGCCCCGACATTCGGCGAAATCCCGGCACCCCGCGAGAGGGCTCCGGCGGTCGGCCGGCAGGACGAGGGCCGTGCGACGCCCCGACGTCAGCGCGCGACGGCCCGGGCGCGGGCCAGTTCCACCGTGAACTGCGCCCCGGCGAGCAGTGCCAAATTGGAGACCCACAACCACACCAGGAAGACGACGACGCCCGCGAGGGAGCCGTAGAGCTTGCCGTAGGTGCCGAACCCCGACGCGTACCAGGTGAACAGGCCGGAGGCGAGCAGCCACAGCAGCGCGGCCAGCAGACCGCCGGGCAGTATCTGCCGCCAACCGCGCGCCACGGGCGGCCCGTTGCGAAAGAGCACGAGGACGAGCAGCGCCACCAGACACAGCAGCGCCGGCCACTGCAGCACGCTCCAAGCGGTCCGCCCCGCGTCGCCGAGGCCGACGCGCCGCCCCAGCCCGGCGGCGAGCGGACCACTCAACACGAGCAGCAGCGCGCTGGCGACCAGCAGCGCGAGCAGCGTCACCGCGGTCATGAGGACGCGGTGCGCCTTGCGCAGCGCGGGCCGGCAGTCCTCCACACCGTGCATCGCGTGCAGCGCCCGCCGGAAGACGGCCGCGTAACTGGACGCCGACCACACCGCGCTGACCGCTCCGCCGATCATCACCATGAGGGCCGCGGACCGGGCGTCGGCCATCTCGCTGAGCGCTTCGTGCAGGGAGCGGCCCGACTCCGCGGGCGCCCAGTCGGTGACCTCCGCGATGAGCGCCTCGGTCGTCGCGGGCGAGACCAGGCTGATCAGACTCACCGTGACGAGCAGGGCGGGAAGCAGCGCGAGGATCGCGTAGTACGTCAGCGCCGCGGCCCAGTCCGATACGTCGTCGTTCCACATGGATATGGGGGTGCGCCGCAGCGCGCGGCGCCGCGTGGCCCACGCCGACGACACCTCCGCGGGCCCGGCCGGGGCGGTGGAGGCCGCCCCGGCCCCGTGCGGGAACCCCGCGCACGCTCCGTCGGCGGTCGACGGCGGACTGTCCATGGGGATGCTCCTTCTCGGATGTGCGCGACGCGAGGGTGCCGCGGTCAGTCCTGCTGCTCCGCCTCGTTGCGGTTGAGGCCGTGGGCCAGTTCCTGGAGCACTTCGTGCTGGGTCTTTCCGGTCATCTCGGCGAGCTGCAACAGCAATGCGGCACACAACGCTGTCGCACTGTCGGCGAGTTGATCCAGATTGCCGTCGGCGGCACGCTTCTCCGCGACGTATTCCTCCATTACGGGCTCGCCGGAAATGTAGGCCGTCATCGCCTCGATGCCCGCACGCACACGGTCGTAGTCATTCATCGTCATGGCCGTAGACTTTCACGTTCTCTCATCATCACGCCAAAGACGGTGACGACGTACCACCGGACCTTCCGGTGGACCTTCCGGCAGAAAAACAATCCGAAGGGAAACCCGCGGCGGTGCTGATCGTCTTTGTCGCACGGCCGCGGCCGGGGCCCGCGTGAATCCCTTCGGGCCCCGGCCGCGGCCGTGCGGTCAAGCAGCTTCGCTGTTCCGCAGTTGCCTGTGGTGCTGTGGCGCCGGTGTTGCGTCGCTGCCACCGGGAATCAGGCGCAGGTGCTGCCGACGGGCATGACGGGCATGTCGGGCGGACGCCGTCTCGCTTTTGGCGGCGAGAAGCCCGTCTTCCAGACGTGCCATCACGAACAGCAGAAACGCCAGCCCCGGCAGGAGTAGGACGGCGACCGCGATCATGCCGCTTCCCTTCCGTTGAGGACGCGGTCCGAGTGCCCGTCAAATCGGGGGAGACGACCGCCCTGGCGTGAAGATTCCGCGACGAGCCGCCCGGGCCGCCCGTGGCTACCGGTCGCGGGCCAGTCGGTGGAGGTCCTCCAGGGCGTCGAGCAGGACCGTGCGCCGATGCCAGTCGATCCATGAGCCGACGGCCCGGCCGGCGTCCTGGAGCGCCAGGAGCTGGGTCCGGCTGAAGCCGGCGAGGGGCCGCGCGTGGTGGGAGGAGATGACCCCGTGGACGTTGTCGGCCGCGTCGACGAGGGGCACGCTGTGGCAGGCACGGCTGCCGGCCGAGAGGATCACGCGCCGGGTGGTGTCGTCGAACCCGCGCGACGAGGCGATCTCCTTGACGGTGACCTGGTGGCTGGCGCTCGCCGCCCGGGAACAGGAGGTGCCCCCGTCCACGAACGCGAAGTAGTCGGTGAACTCACGGGGCAGTCCGGCGTGCTTCTCCATGCGCAGCACACCGTCCTCGACCAGCTGCACGTTGCCCATGTACGTACTGGTGATGTTCAGGACGCGGCGCAGCGCGGCGCCGAGCACCTCGCCCTGGTTCCGCGCGTCGAGGGTGCCCGCGCCGAGCGTGCCCAGCGGCGGTGCCGGACGGCGCTCCCGCACCCCGAACCACACGGCGGCACCCGGCGTCGGCCCCGGTGTGCGGGCGACCGCGGTGGCCAGCTGGTGCATCTTGATGTTGGCCCGCTGAGAGGCCTGGCGCAGCAGATCGAACGCCGCGTCCGCGTCCGGCAGACGGTACCGCTCGATCAAGACGCCCTCGGCCAGCGCGATCCTGGGGCGGGCGCGGACCTGCACCTCGAGTTCGGCCACCTGCCGTTGCAACTGCTGGGCCCGGGCGGCGAGCCGGTCCGCCCCGCTCTCACGCGAGGCCGGCTGTTCGTCCTCGGGGCGAGCCCCGGTCTGGTGCTCCGTCATGCTTTCTTTCTCCCGCGGCGCGCTCGGAACTTGCTCCTCGTGGTTCGGTGAGCAACAACGTTCACGAGGACTGCGCTGTCCTCGCCGCTCCGCCCGGCCCCGGAGAGGGGCGCTCCCCACGCACGGTGGCCGACAGTAGCCGGGTCCGTTCGGCCTTGTCATGGCGGGTCGGAAAGAGCGGTCGAGAACCGCTGATGGGACGGGCTGCGGGACCGTCTTGCCTGGTCACAGTCGGTAGGGCCGGGCGGAATCAGGGCCCGCTCCCAAGCCGGTCACGCTCGGCAGGCATGGAAGGCCCGCCCCGGGGCAAGCGGCCGGTGAGTCACCCCCCTTGTCCCGCGCGGGATAGCACCGCGCCCCTCGAAGGAGTAACCGTGCTCGCTCTCGCCGCCGCCGTCGTCTTCGGCATTGCCTGGATCCTGCATCTCACCGAGACATCGACCAACATCTTCTTCGGCACCACCAGCCTGATGCTGCTCGGCCTGACCCTGACCGCGATACACCTCGCGGGCATCGGCGCCGGCTGGTCCCCGCAGAGCCGCCGGCGCCGCTGACCGCGGAGCGCGCCGACGGCGGGGGCCGCTAGGCGAAACGCGTCGTGTCGCCCGCGCCGTGGCGCACGACCTCGGCCTCGCCGTCGGAGAAGTCGATGACGGTGGTCGGCTCGGTGCCGCAGTCACCGGAGTCCAGGACGATGTCCACGACGTGGTCGAGCCGCTCCTTGATGTCCCAGCCCTGGGTCAGCGGCTCCTCCTCGTCGGGCAGCAGCAGGGTGCTGGACAGCAGCGGTTCGCCGAGCTCGGCCAGCAGCGCCTGGGTGACCGTGTGGTCGGGGATGCGCACCCCGACGGTCTTCTTCTTCGGGTGCAGCAGCTGGCGGGGGACTTCCTTGGTCGCGGGGAGGATGAAGGTGTAACGACCGGGAGTGGCGGCCTTGATCGCGCGGAACACGTCGTTGTCGAGATGGACGAGCTGACCCAGCTGTGCGAAGTTCCGGCACATGAGGGTGAAGTGATGGCGCTCGTCGAGATCACGGATCGCACGGATCCTGCCGATGCCGTCGCGGCTGCCCAGCCTGCATCCCAGCGCGTAGCAGGAATCCGTGGGGTACGCGATGAGCGCGTCGGCGCGGATGCTGTCGACCACGGTGGTGATGCTGCGCCGCTGGGGATTGTCGGGGTGCACGTCGAAGTACTTCGCCATCGGACGAGTCTAGGTGATCAACGCGCGGATGGCAGCGCGGCGCCCTCCCGGTGGGCAGAGTCGTGTGCGCCGACCCTCCCACCGGTGGCGCGTCGCGGTCAGTGCCAGGGGCAGCGGGGCAGGCCGGGGAAGGGGTCGGTGGAGGTGAGGACGCTGCTCGCCGGCACGTTGCCCCACGCCTGGAGGCTGGGCAGGTTCACCGCCTCGTCGCCCTGCGTGTAGTACCAGACGTTGTTCCCGCCCTTGTGCGCCTCGCCGTACGACCAGCAGACGAACCAGCTCTGGGTCGTCTTCAGCCGTCCCGTGACCGGAGCGTCGAAGGCCGGGCGCCCGTACAGGTCCCCCGGGGCGTTGGCGCAGTACAGGTCGCCGGAGAAGGCGTTGCCGAGCGTGTCCTTGTGGGTCACTCCGGGCCGCAGCACGCAGGTCACCTCGTCCGCGCCCGCGGCGGCGGGCGCCGCCGAGGCCGGGGCGGCGGCGGGCCAGGTGACGGCCGCCGCCAGGGCGAGGGCCGACGCCGCGATCCGCGCGGGACGCAAGACGGGGGAGAACGCCATGAGTTCACTCCTCGGTTTCGATAAGCGAGTCGGTTCGATGAGCCAGTCGGTTCGATGGACGAGCCGGTTCCGTGGACGAGCGGGCGGCCGGGGGAGCGGAGGGCGCCGCTCAGCTGGGCAGGCAGGCCGGCAGGCCGGGGAACGGGTCGGGCTCGGTCTCCACGCGGAACGCCGGCACGTACCCCCAGCCCTTCCACAGCGGCCAGTTGGTCACCTCGTCGCCCTGCGTGTAGTACCAGATGCGGTTGCCGCCCTGATGCAGGTCACCGCTCTGCCAGCACACGTACCAGCTCGGTGACGTCGTCAGCTTGGCGATGACCGTCCCGTACACCTCCGGGGTGGCGAAGACGTCCGCCACCGTGTTCTCGCAGTACAGGTCCTTGGTGTACGTGTGTCCCTTGACGTCGGTGTGCCGCACACCCTCACGGATGTAACAGACCGGCCCCGCCGCCGTGGCGCCGGCACCCGCCTCCGCGGTCGTGGCGTCGGCGCTCGCGGACAGGCACATCGAGGCCACCGCCGCGGCCAGCAACGCCCCGGCGACCCGGCCCCCCGCGC
Organism: Streptomyces sp. NPDC031466; assembly: GCF_055581265.1. NCBI lineage: Bacteria > Bacillati > Actinomycetota > Actinomycetes > Kitasatosporales > Streptomycetaceae > Streptomyces > Streptomyces sp. NPDC031466. The sequence continues at coordinate 306,873 of NZ_JBVIJT010000004.1, read as the reverse complement.
CGCGCCGCCCCCGCGGTGCCGGACGGCCGCCACCCGCCTTCGCGTTCATCCGTGTCAACTCCCTCACCCCCACGAGCACTTGGGCAGGCCCGGCACCGGGTCCTCGGTGGTCTCCAGCATCACGGCGGGCATGTAGCCCCAGCCCTGCGCGGTCGGCCGCGAGACCACCTCGTCGGCCTGCGTGTAGTACCAGATGTTGTTGCCCCCGGCGTGCTGGTCGCCGACCTTCCAGCACACGAACCAGCTGCGGGTGGTGACCATCCGGCCGACCACCGGGCTGCCCGTGAACGACTGGAGGCGCACATCGCCCGGCGCGTTGTCGCACATGATGTCCGCGTCCCACTTCATTCCGGTCCAGTCCGTGTGCGGATGGCCCTCCCGCATGACGCACGGCGTGACCGAGGCCGCGGCCCCGGCCGGTGCGGGCGCCGCGCCCAGCAGACCCGTCGTGGCGATGGCGGTCGCGAGCAGCACACCACCGTTTCTTCGCCTCATGGGATCTCCCCGTCCTCCCGTGAATCCGTCTCCTGGCGGGATACTTGCGCAGTCCGCTGACACCGGTCTGACCTCCCGCCGACGAAGATCCGCCGCCCGGCGGGGGAGCGCCGAAGGCGTGTACATAAGGTGGCCGCATGTCCGAGGACTCCCCCCTGATACGAAGCCTGCGCACCGCCGTCGAAGCGGCACCCGCCGACGTCCCCCTACGGCTGCATCTGGCCGAGATGTTGCTGGACGCCGGGCAGCCGGACGCCGCGGTCGCGGAGGTCGCCGTCGCGCTGCAGCACGCGCCGGGCGACGCCCAGGCCCGTACGCTGATGGCCCGCGCGATGGGCGCGCCCGCCCCCGCACCACAGCCCGCGCCCGTAGCCGCCACACAGCCCGCCCCCGCGCCCCCGCAGGATCGGCCGCTCGTGACCGCCCCGGCGCCCGCGCCCGAGGAGCCCAAGGGCCGCGCCGGCTTCGACTGGCGTGCCGCCGCGGACCAGGTCGGCGACGTGATCCCGCCCCGCTTCGTCGAGACCCCCCTGACCGCCGACGGCAGCGGCGACCCGGGGGACGCCTCCGCCTGGGACGTCGACACGCCCGGCACGATCCGCCTGGCGGACGTCGGCGGCATGCGGGAGGTCAAGGAACGCCTGGAGGCCGCGTTCCTCGCCCCGATGCGCAACCCCGAGCTGCGCAAGCTCTACGGCAAGAGCCTGCGCGGCGGGCTCCTGCTGTACGGGCCGCCCGGCTGCGGCAAGACCTTCATCGCCCGGGCGGTCGCCGGCGAACTCGGGGCGGGATTCCTGTCCGTGTCGGTCAACGACGTCCTGGACATGTGGATCGGCAACTCCGAGCGCAACATGCACGAGATCTTCCGGACGGCCCGCCGCCAGACGCCCTGCGTCGTCTTCCTCGACGAACTCGACGCGCTCGGCGCCAAGCGCAGCCGCACCCAGCACAGCGGCATGCGCAACACCGTCAACCAGCTCCTGACCGAGCTGGACGGCATCGACTCCGCGGCCAACGAAGGCGTCTTCGTGCTCGCCGCCACCAACGCGCCCTGGGACGTGGACATCGCCCTGCGCAGGCCCGGGCGCCTGGACCGCACGCTGCTCGTCCTGCCGCCCGACGCCCCGGCCCGCGAGAGCATCCTCCGCTACCACCTCGCCGAACGCCCCGTCGAGAACATCGACCTGGGCAAGCTCGTCAAGGTCACCGACGGCCTGTCCGGCGCCGACCTCGCCCACCTGTGCGAGGCGGCGGCCGAAAGCGCCCTGCTCGACTCGGCGCGCACCGGCACCGTCCGCATGATCGGCATGAAGGACCTGCTGGGCGCCGCGAAACAGACGGTCCCGTCCGCCGAACCGTGGTTCGCCTCGGCACGCAACGTCGCCATGTACGCCAACGAGGGTGGCACGTACGACGACCTGGTCACCTACCTGAAGAAGAAGCGGAAGCTGTGAACGCGCTGCACCCGGCCGTCGACAAGGCCCAGGCCCTGATCGAACTCGACCGTTACGACCAGGCGAAGGCACTGCTGGCCGGCCGCCTCGCCGAGGACCCCGACGACGTGCGCGCCTGGGTCAAGATGGGCTACTGCCACCTCAACACGGAGCAGCCCAAGGAGGCGGCGGCCGCCGCCGACGAGGCCCTCGGGCTGGCCCCCGAGGACTACGGCGCGCTCAGGCTGCGCGCCCAGGCGATGGTGCGCGACAACGGCTGGCTCAAGGTCCAGCCCGTGCTGCGCGAGCTGATCCGCGTCGCGCCCGAGGACTCGTTCGCGTACGCCATGCTCGCCGACGCCGTGTGGCGCGAGTCGCTGGTCCGTTACGGCAAAGAGAGCGGCGCCCGACAGCTCACCGCCGACGTGATCGACCGCATCACCCGGGAAGCCGCCGACCTGGCGATGGAGGCACTCCGGCTGGGCCCCGAGGACCTCTACGCCCACGAGATCGCGCACCGCATCGCCAGCACGGCCGGGAACGGCACGGTCTCGGACATGCTCGACGAGGCCATCCTGCGCATCGACCCGCAGCACGCCGAGGCCCTCGCCCGCCAGACGAGGAAGGCGGCGCGGGCACCGGGCGTCGGGGCCACCCAGGCCGCCGACCTGTACGCGGACGCGCTCGCCGCCGAACCGAACTCCGCCGACATGCGGGAGCAACTGGACCACGCCACCTACCGCCTCCTGCGCGGCACCCGATGGCTCGCCGTCCTCTGCGTGGCGCTGGCGGGCGCCATGGTCGATGTCTTCCCCGCCGAGGACCGCCCCGCCCCCGAGCTGCCCGTGCCCGTCGGCCAGCGCCTGTGGTTCCTGTTCATCATGGCCGCGATCTGGGCCTTCGGGGCCTGGCGCCGCTATCGCCGGCTGCGCGCGGGCGTGCGGCTCAACGTCCGCTCCCTGATCCGCCGGGGCCGCTGGGCTCGCGTCGTCCTCGCGCAGGCGGGCTGGGCGATGCTGTGCGCCGTGCTGATCGCCGAGATCCCCTGGACGGACCGGTCCGTGCCGCAGCTCCTGTTCTGGGCGGGCCTCGTCCCGACGGCGGCGACCATCTGGTTCGACCGGAAGAAGGCCCGCTAGCAGCAGTTACTCTCGATCCCACCATGACGAACCACCGCACGCCGCTGGAACCCAAGGCGGACAAGGACACGGTGCGCCGGCACAACCTGAGCCTCGTGCTCCGTGCCGTGCACGACGAGGGCGAGACCACCCGGGCCGCCGTCGCCGGCCGCTCGGGGCTGACCCGCGCGGCCGTGTCCTCGTTGACGGAACAGCTGCTGGCCGGCGGCTTCCTGACGGAGTCCGGCAAGGCGTTCAGCGGTCAGGCCGGGCGCCCCGGCACGGTCCTGAAGGTGGCGCGCACCGGATTCGCCGGACTCGGCGTGGAGATCAACATCGACTACGTCACCGTCTGCGTTGTCGACCTCGCGGGCACCGACCGGGTACGCCTGACCGAACACGTCGACAACCGAGACGTGCCGCCCACCGAGGTCATCGCACGCGCCGCGCGGATCGCCGCCCACGCCCTGGAGTCGGCGGCGGAGCAGGATCTGCACCCCGCGGCGGCCCATCTGGCCCTGCCCGGACTGGTCTCCGGCGGCGTGGTGCGCCACGCCCCGAACCTGCGGTGGAACCGCGTCGCCGCCGAGGGCATGTTCGCCCAGGCCCTGTCGAAGCTGCGGCTCACGCGACCGCCGCACCCCGCCGCCGACCCCGCCCCGGGTCCGCTGCCGGTGACCACGGGCAACGAGGCGGACGCCGCGGCGCTCGCCGAGCTGTGGTTCGGGCGGCTCGGCAAGGTCCGCAGCTTCCTCTACCTCACCGGCGAGATCGGGATCGGCGGCGCCCTGCTCGTCGACGGTGAACTGCTGGGCGGCGCCCACGGGTTCGCGGGCGAGATAGGGCACTTCGTCGTGGACGAGGAAGGACCGGAGTGCCGCTGCGGCGCGCGTGGCTGCCTGGAGCAGTACGCGGGACAGGCGGCACTGTTGCGCGCGGCGGGCATCGCCGAGGACGCCGGGCAGCCGGGCGTCGCCACGCTGGAGCGCAGGGCATTGGAGGGCGACGAACAGGCACGCGCCGTCATCGCGGCCGCCGGGCACACCCTGGGCCTCGTACTGTCCGGCGCCGTGAACCTCGTGGACCCGGACGCGGTCGTCCTCGGCGGCACCTACCGCGCCCTGATGCCCTGGCTGCGCGGCCCGATCGACCGGTGTCTGGAGCGCCGCGTCGTCTCCGGCCTGTGGAGCGCGGGCAGCGGCAGACTGCGCGCCTCGTCCGTGGCCGGCGACGCGGCCCGCGGATCGGCGGCCCTGGTCGTCAGGGACGTACGGGCGGACCCGCTGGGGTACGCGGAGCGCGCTGCCACGGCTCGTGGCCGCCGCTGACCCGACCGACCGGACGCCGGCGCGGTGGTGTCCCGCCCGTCAGTGCGGGGAACCCCGGGACCGACAGGTGCGGTACGCCGACGGAGACGGAGGGGCAGATCTTGTTCGAGGACTTCGAGACCAGGCGGGTGCAGCTCGACGAGGCATCCATTTTCGTCCGGCACGGCGGCGAGGGGCCACCGGTGGTCCTGCTGCACGGCCACCCCCGTACCTCCGCGACCTGGCACCGCGTCGCCCCGCTCCTCGTCCGGCGCGGCTTCACCGTGGTCTGTCCCGAGCTGCGGGGATACGGCCGCTCCACCGGTCCGGCGCCGACCGCGGACCACGCCGGGTACTCCAAGCGGGCCGTCGCCGGTGACGTCGTCGAGGTGATGCGCTCCCTCGGCCACGACAGGTTCGCGCTGGCCGGGCACGACCGCGGGGGCTGTGTCGCGCTGCGTCTCGCGCTCGATCATCCCGCCGCGGTCGAGCGGGTGGCGCTGCTCGACTGCCTGCCCCTGACCGAGCACCTGTCCCGCATCACGGCCGAGTTCGCCACGCAGTGGTGGCACTGGTTCTTCTTCGCGCAGCCGGACATCCCGGAGCGGGTCATCAACGCCGACCCGGACGCCTGGTACCGCGGCGACCCGCACCGCATGGGGCGGGAGAACCACGACGAGTGGCGCGCGGCGACGCGGAACCCCGCCGTGGTGTGGGCGATGCTGGAGGACTACCGGGCCGGCCTCACCATCGACCGCCGGCACGAGGAGGAGGACCGGGCCTCAGGGGCCCGGATCCAGTGCCCGGCCCTGATCCTGTGGTCGCTCCGGGACGACCTGGAGGACCTGTACGGGGACCCGCTGAAGATCTGGCGCCGGTGGGCACCGGACGTACGGGGCCACGGCATCGACTCCGGCCACCACATGGCCGAAGAGGCCCCGGAACCACTCGCGTCCTCCCTCGCGCATTTCTTCCGGGCGCCTGGCCGGCCGGGCTGAGGACGCGGGGGTTGTACAGGACACGCGTGGTGATCAACACACTGATGGAGACGCGGTGAAGAACGTAGAGTCATCGTGATCACAACTTCTGCCGGGGCGGATCATCAACTCCGGCGTCACCACCATCCCGTGGGGGGATTCATGCGTCACCGCATCCGCATCGCCGTGCTCGGCTCGGCCCTGGCCGCGACCGGCATCATGGCGCCCAGCGCCTTCGCCGCCCCGTCCGCCGGCTTGACCATCGACAAGGTCACCGTCAACGGCGGCAAGCCGATCGTGCTCGGCACCACCGCCGCGCAGTCCTTCACGGTCTCCGTGACGGCGTCCGACGACTCCGGCATCGAAGAGGCCGACATCACCCTGTACGGTCCGGCCTCCGCGATCGCCCTGCCCGCCTCGGCGCCCAAGTGCGTGGAGTCGAGCGCGACGACCGCGACGTGCACGGCGAAGTTCACCCTCGACCCGGACACCGACTTCTACGACAACAGCCCGGCCGGCGCCTGGTACGTCGACACGATGGTGACGGCGAAGGACATCGACACCGTCCTCCTGGAGAAGGCCGGCACCTTCAAGGTGCAGCGCCTGTCCAAGCTGACGGCGGACGCCTCGCCGGAGCCCATCAAGAAGGGCAAGACGCTCACCGTCACCGGCGCGCTGACCCGCGCCAACTGGGAGACCCACAAGTACGCGGGCTACACCAACCAGCCCGCGCAGCTGGAGTTCAAGAAGAAGGGCACCACGACCTACACGGCCGTGAAGACCGTGAAGTCCGACACCAAGGGCAACCTGAAGACCACGGTGAAGGCCGCCACCGACGGCTACTTCCGCTGGAACTTCGCCGCGAACGCGACGACGTCCGGGGTCAAGGCCGCCGGCGACTACGTCGACGTGCGCTGACCCACTCCCTCAGGCGACACCACGCCGCACGAAGACGTCGTACGTGCCGTTGGTGTCGCCCGGGACCAGGTCCGAGGCGGCCGAGGAGAAGGCCACGAGCGCCCCGTCGGCGCTGATGGCGGCCTCGGACGAGTAGTGGTCGACGTCCTCCCCGTCGGTGTGGGCGGTGCTGACGCGCCGCGTCCCGCCGGACTCCCGGTCGTGGACGAACACATCGCTCACACCGTTGGCGTCACGGGCGATGAGGTTGGCGGCCGAGGACGAGAACGCGACATGGCGCCCGTCGGCGCCGATCGACGCACCTCCCGAATGCCCGTCGCCCTGCGTGCCGTTGTCGGCCAGGCTCACGCGCTGCGTGGTGCCCGACTGCCGGTCCCGCACGAACACGTCGATGCGCCCGTTGGTGTCACCGGCCACGAGGTTGGTGGCGCTCGACGAGAAGGCGACGTGGCGCCCGTCGGCGCTGAGGGACGGGGTCATCGAGCCCCGGTCGCCCTGGCCCCCGCCGCCGGTCACGCTCACGCGCTGCGTGGTGCCGCTCTGCAGGTCGCGTACGAAGACGTCGTCGGCGGCGTTGGTGTCACCTGCCACGAGGTTGGTCGCCGAGGAGGTGAAGGCGACGTGCCGGCCATCCGCGCTGATCGACGCCGCCGTCGACCCCCCGTTGCCCTGGGCGCCGCCGCCCGAGACACTGACGCGCTGCGTGGTCCCGGTCTGCCGGTCGTGGACGAAGACGTCGTCGGCCCCGTTCGTGTCACCCGGCACGAGGTTGCTCGCGCCCGAGACGAAGGCGACGTACCGCCCGTCGCCGCTGACCGACGGCGAGAACGACCACCCGTTGCCCTGGACACCGCCACTGGTGACGCTGACCCGCCGCGTGGTGCCGCCGGTGCGGTCGCGCACGAAGACGTCCCGGTGCCCGTTGGTGTCACCGGCCACCAGGCCCCGCGCGACGGACTCGAAGGCCACGTACCGTCCGTCCGCGCTGATCGACGGTTCGTCGGACCACTCGGCGGGCTGACTCTCGGCGCCGCCGTCGGTGAGGCTGACGCGTTCGGTGACGCCCGCCGTCCGGTCCCGCACGAACACGTCCGCCGCCGCGTTCTTGTCGCCGGGTACGAGGGTCGTCGCGTCGGAGGTGAAGGCGGCGTACCGCCCGTCCCCGCTCAGGGCCGGCACGGCATCCATGAGCTGCGCGGTCGTCTGGGCGCCGCCCGAGGCCACATTGATCCGTTCGGCCACGGTGGCGGGAGGCAGCACGGGCGGGTCGTCCAGCGGGCTCTCGTTCCCCACCCGGGGCGCCCGCTGCATGAATCCGCTGCCCGACTGCCCGTAGCACTGCGCCAGTTGGAGAGCGGCCCCCGCCTCATGGGAGCCGGAGGCGACATCGAGGCAGAGGGCGGGCGCGGGCCCGGCCGCCTGGATCCCCACATGCTCGGTGCCGGTGTCCAACAGCCGGAAGTCGGCCCCGGCCGTGACGGTGCAGTTGCCCTGGCGGGTGCGGGTGCCGACGTGGGCGGAGGCGGGGTCGGGGACGGTCAGGCAGAGGTTGCTGTGGGCGTTGACGATGTTCAGGGTGCCGCCCCCGCTGGGGGACTCCCGGACGTACCATTCGGCGCCGGCCTGTCCGGTGCAGTCGGCCTGTACGACGGGGGCGTCCTGGGACGGGGAGGAGTCCTTGGTCTCCAGGCACTTGCCGCTGTGGACGGCGACGACGTTCACCGCGGACGCGGCATGCGCGGCGGGAACGCCCAGCGAGAGCGAGGCCACCGCCATGACGGCCGCCGACGGCACGATCAGCAGCCGCATCCGACGCGACCGCACGGGCTGACGCATGATCAAGCTCCTTGGGGCATGGGGATTTGGGGCGCTAGGGAACGACGCGACGGACGAACACGTCGGGGCGGCCGTTGCTGTCGTCGGCGACGAGGTTGGTGGCACCGGAGGCGAAGGCGACGGAGCTTCCGTCGGCGCTGACCGACGGCGAGGAGCACGGCGCGTCCGCCTCGATGCCGCTGCCTGAGGTGCTGACCCGGTGGGTGACGCCGTTCTGCCGGTCCCGTACGAACACGTCGGCCACGCCGTTGGTGTCGCGCACGAGCAGATTGGTCGAGCCGGAGGTGAAGACGACGTACCGCCCGTCCCCGGCGACCGCCGCGTCCGCCGCGTAGCCGTTGCCCTGGCCGCCACCGCCCGAGAGGCTGACGCGTTCGGTGGTGCCGCTCTGCCGGTCGCGCAGGAAGACGTCCTGCTTGCCGTTGCTGTCGCCCCTCACCAGGTTCGTCGCGTGGGAGGCGAAGGCGATGTGCCGGCCGTCCGCGCTGATCGACGGCGCGGCGGCGGAGCTGTTGCCCTCGCTCTCGTCGTCGGCGACGCTGACCCGCTCGGTGGCGCCGCTCTGCCGGGACCAGACGAAGACGTCATGCTGATTGTTCGTGTCGCCGGGGACGAGCGCGGCGGAGTCGGAGAGATAGGCGATGTGCCCGCCGTCCGCGCTGATCGCGGGGGCGGTCGAGCTGTCGTAACCGTCGTTGCCGCCGCCGGTCTCACTGACGCGCCGGGTGGTCCCGCTCTCCAGATCGCGTACGAAGACGTCCCATTCGTTGTTGACGTCCTCGGGCACCAAGGTGGCGGAGAAGGACGCGAAGGCCACGTGGCGTCCGTCGGCGCTGAGGGAGGGTTCGGACGATCCGGAGTTGCCCTGGGTGCCGTCGCTCGCGACGCTGACCCGCCGCGTGGTGCCGGTCTGGAGATCGCGTACGAACACGTCGCCCGAGCGGTTGGTGTCACCGGGGACCAGGTTCGAGGCGTCGGACGCGAAGGCCACGTGGCGTCCGTCGGCGCTGAGGGAGGGTTCGGACGATCCGGAGTTGCCCTGGGTGCCGTCGCTCGCGACGCTGACCCGCCGCGTGGTGCCGGCCTGGAGATCGCGTACGAACACGTCGCCGTGGCCGTTGGTGTCGCCCGCCACCAGGTCCGCCGCGTTGGAGACGAAGGTCACGTGACGCCCGTCCGCGCTGATGGCCGAAGCGCCGTGGGAGTCGGAGACCGGCTTGGACTGGCCACCACCGGTGGCGACGCTGACCCGCTCCGGGGGCGCGGTGGGAGTGCCGGGCGGCGGTGGATCGAGCGGGACTTCGTTTCCGACGCGAGGGAGCCGTTGCGCGAAGCCGGATCCGGACTGTCCCTCGCAGGTGGAGAGTTGGACGGGCACACCGACCGCGTGGGAGCCGGAGGCGACGTCGAGGCAGAGGGCGGGGGCCGGTGCGGCGGCCTGGATCCGGACGTAGGCGGTGCCGGTGTCGACGAGCCGGAAGTCGGCCCCGGCCGTGACGGCGCAGTTGCCCTGGCGGGTCCGGGTGCCGGCGCGGGCGGAGGCGGGGTCGGGGACGGTCAGGCAGAGGTTGCTGTGGGCGTTGACGATGTTCAGGGTGTTGCCGCCGCTGGAGGATTCGCGGACGTACCATTCGGCGCCGGCCTGTCCGGTGCAGTCGGCCTGTACGACGGGGGCGTCCAGGGACGGGGAGGAGTCCTTGGCCTCCACGCACTTGCCGCTGTGCACGGCCGTGATGTTCACCGCCGAGACGGCGGCCTGCGCGGCCGGGACGCCCGCGCCGACGGAGGCCGCCACGGCACCCCCCACCGCGATCAGGGCCGCGCCCGTCCGCCACCGCCACCGCTGTAGGCGCATCGCCCTCGTCCCTCCCGCCGGGTCCTGGCAGCGTGGCCGCCGGCGCTGACGCGCCTCTGACGCGACGCCGTGCTCCCAGGTGCGCGGGATTCAGGGCCCGCAGGCCGGCGGTGTGCCGAGCGGCCCGGACGCGGGGCGCGGAGTGCTCGTCGTCGCTCCGGTGCGGGGCGTCGGCCGGGCGGTGTCCGTCCTGGCGATCGCGGCCGCCAGCTGTCTGCGCACGGCGTCGGGCAGCGTGTTGCCCGACGCCGTGCCCACCAGGTCCCCGGCCAGGCGGTGCAGCTTGGTGTTGGTGTTCTGCGACGCCGAGACCAGGACGTCCCAGGCCGCCTCGGGACTGAGGTTGAAGGAGGACATCAGCATGCCGCGCGCCAGGTCGATGGTGGGCCTGGTCTGCAGGGCCCGGCGCAACTGGGCGACCACGGTCCGCAGATCCTGTTCGGTCTCCTCGCCCTCACCGGCCTCCTCGCCCTGATCGGGTCCGTGGTCGGTCGCCGCCGCAAGGTGCTCGCCTGCCGGCTCGACGGGCGCGAGGAGGCGGCGGGTGCCGGTCAGGGCGAGCAACCGGTCGACCGACGGACTGCTGCGGCCGATCGTGAGGGCCTTGCCCTGTTCGAGCGCCGACTGGCGCAGGCCGAGCAGCAGATTGAGCCCCGAGCAGTCGCAGAAGTCCACCCCGCTCAGGTCGAGGTCGATGACGCGCGCCGACCGGTCCAGGGCCTGCCGCAGATCGGGCCGCAGCAGCCGGCCCGCCTCCAGGTCCAGCTCTCCGCGCAGGATCACCCGCACCCGCTCGCCCTCGACCAAGGAGTCGAAGGTCACCGGCAGCGCCGCGGCCTCCCGTGTCGCCGGTGTTCGGTCGCCCCGCCCGCGGTGGCCACCCTCCCGCACGAGGGATTCGGGGTGTACAGGCTCCGGCATGGCCTCTCCCTCTTGTTTCGCTCAGCGCCGCTCCTAGGCTGCCCTTCGCAGCCCACACACGTCAACTAATACCTGAAACACAGTACGTGTTTTTGAAAACACGTACGCATCATCGCTAGAGTTGACCCATGGATGGAGTGCCCGAGCCACACACCGGATGGACGTTTCTCACCAATCACGCGCGAGTGCTGGCCGCTATCGCGGATGATCACAATGCCCGTATCCGCGACATCGCCGCACACTGCCGCCTCACCGAGCGCGCGGTCCAGAAGATCATCGCCGATCTCGAGGCGGACGGTTATCTCTCCCACACCCGGGAGGGCCGCACCAACACCTACCGGATCGACCCCAGCAAGGTGTTGCGACACCCGGCCGAATCGGGCCTGGCCGTGGCGTCTTTGCTGTCCCTGCTCGTCCGCGACGAGGCCGACCGCACCTCATCCCCGGAAACCACCGACAGAGACCGCGCCACCGCCTGACGCGCGCCCCGGGTCAGATCTTCTGGGCAGCGCGGACCCGGTGCAGGTGGACGAGAACGTCGTAGGCCCTGCCGAGGGCCAGGGTGGGGAGCGGGTCCGGCGTGTAGGTCGAGCCCGCGTCGTAGACGGGGCGGGCAGTGTCCAGCCAGGCGTCGGCCGGGACGCGGACGTCGCGCAGATCGACGTAGAAGTCCCGGTGGCGCACCCGGTCGAGGGTGTACTCGTGCATGTCGGGGCTCGCGGGCGGCACGGTGGTCTCGCGCCAGTCGCCGCCAAGAGCGGCGTCCTTGGTGAGGAACGAACCGCCGGCGAAGGTGAAGCCGATGATGACGTAGTTCCGGCCGAGGGCGTCGCGCAGGTAGGAGCCCTGCGTCTTGGGGTACATGACGGGGTCGGTCGACAGAAGGCCGACGTGGCCGTTGTGTGCCGACAGCAGAACCTTGTGACCGGTCTCGCGACGCCACCACGTGATGTTGTCGGCCATCGCGCGATCGCGCAGGTGCTCGGCCGCGGCCACCGAGGCCGGGTCGGTGACGTCCAGCACGGTGAAGGCGAAGGTCTGCGCGATGTTCCTGGCGTGCTGCACTGCCCACGCGTGCCCGGTGCCGCCCGCCCCCTTGCCCGCGGTGACCACGTCGAGCGCCTGCTGGGCCTTGACGGCGTTCTGCCGTCGCAGCGCGAGCGGCCTGTTCAGGTACTCGAAGACATCGTCCAGCGGGCGCAGTTGCGCGTACAGCGCGGTGAGCCGTGCCAGCGAGCCCGGGTCGGCCTCGCGCACGTGGGAGAGCACCCGCTCGAAGAGCGCGTCACCGAGCCGGGGGGCGCCGATGTCGTCGCCCATGAAGTGGACCCTGCGCCGCGGGTGCCGACGGTTGTGCTCCCGCATCCAGGCGATCAGGCTCACGAACTCCGCACGCTCCCACGGGGATCCGGCCAGCGTCTCCTCGGCGATCCGCCGGGCGTCTCCCTCGCCGCCCTGGAGGTACTCGTCGATCCTCAGCCCCGCCGACCAGCTCATCTCCAGGGCGAACGTCGTGAAGCCCTCGTTCTCGACGAGGTGGCGGAACACCCGCTCCTTCATGGCGAAGAACTCGTGCGAGCCGTGGGTGGCCTCACCGAGGCCGACCACCTCGGCGTCACCGATCATCGCGCCGAGTGCCCGGAGATCGGCGGTGCGGGTGCCGGGCTCGGTGGAGCGCAGCGGGTGGGCGGCACGCTCGATCGCCCGTACGACGGCGGCCTGTCCCGTGCCCCCCGTGCCGCCGGCCGTCGCGCCCGCGCCTCTCTCCGCGGCCGCGCCCGCCCTTGGCGCCAGCAGAGCCGTGGCCGCGCCCGCCGCCGTCACCGCCAGCAGTCCCCGCCGACCGAGCCGCTTCTCGTGCACCGTCATCCTGATCGCTCCTCGCCCATCTCACCTCATGTGTCCCGAAGGACCGGTGAGTCGATCATGATGGACAGTGCGGTGGCGGCGCGCTGAGGCGGCCCTCCGTCCTGACCGGGGGATAACCCCCCTCGGCGGCGGCCGGGGTGGCACGCCGAGGGTCAGGAGAATCGCGAGCGCGGAGCCGGTCGCTTCCGGGTCCCGAAGCGCCAGGCGTCGACGTCGCGGTAGCGGATCGGCCCCGGACCACGGCCGATGTTGCTGGCGACCAGATGCAGACGTTCGGCCGGCCACGGGCGGCCCGTGAACCCGGTCAGGCCCGCCGCGGTCTCCGCGGCGCACGAGGGAGTGTCCCGCCGCGCCCGGGCCAGCGTCAGATGCGGGCGCAGCGGCCGGTCCGCGAAGGCCACACCGCACTCCTTGACCACGGCACGCACCTCGGCGGCGAGCTGCCGCAACGCGTCGAGGTCCCCGTCGATCCCGCACCACACCACACGCTCGTCGAAGTGCCCGCCACCGCGCAGCGCCAGCGTGAGGGGCGCGCTGGCGGCCGCGAGGTCCGCGAGCGGGGGACACAGCACAGGAACGACCGCGCTCGGCACCTCGCCCAGGAACGCCAGGGTGATGTGCCAGTCCTCGATGCGGTTCCACCGCATGCGCGGATGGGCGTGATAGGCGGGAGCCAGCTCGGTGGCCAGTTCCCGCTTGGCGTCGTCGGGCGGGGCGAGGGCGACGAAGACGCGAACGGTCGCGGGCGGGGGCGCGGGCTGGATCTGTTCGTTCACGGAAGCCTTCGTACCGCATCGGGGCGGGCGGATGGCCCGGGGCCCCCGCCATGGCCGGCGCTGTCAGCCCGAGGACACCGGGGAGTCCGTCCGCTCGCCCACCGAGCCGTCCGTCGATCCCGGGATGGGCCGGTCCTGGCGCAGCGCGGCCCAGACCCGGTGCGCCGCCTCGTCCAGCGGTTCGACGCGGCCCGCGTTCCTGGCGTCGTAGGTGACGGGCATCGTCACCATGGTGGTGCGGTCGGGGCTGATGCCCTGGAGTTCCTTGGCGAGGCCCAGCAGCTTGTCCGCGGACGCCAGCTCGGAGTCCGCGCCGAGGGCCTTCGTCGCGGTGTCCGCCAGGGCGTACGACTTGGCCGGGTCGCCGAACGGCTCGACGGCGTGGGCGCGTTGGATGAGGGCCTTGACGAACGCCTGCTGGAGCCGGATGCGGCCCAGGTCACTGCCGTCCCCCACCCCGTGCCGGGTGCGGACGAGCGCCAGGGCCTGCTTGCCCCTCAGGGTGTGCTCACCGGCGTCGAGGGACAGGCCGCTGTTCGTGTCGTGGATGGCCTCGCGGGTGGTGATGTCCACGCCGCCCAGCTCGTCGATGAGCTTCTGGAAGCCCTTGAAGTCGACTTCCAGGTAGTGGTCCATGCGGACGCCCGACATCTTCTCGACCGTCTTCACCGTGCAGGCCGGCCCGCCCACCTGGTAGGACGAGTTGAACATGGCCTGCCGCGCGGCCGGTGCGCCACCGCCCTCCGGGCCGACGCAGCTGGGCCGCTCCACCATCGTGTCGCGGGGGATGCTGACGACCGACGCCTTCTTGTGGGACTTGTCGACGTGCACGACCATCGCCGTGTCCGCGCGGGCTCCGCTGACACCGCGCCCGTACTGTCCGTGCGTGCCCGCCCGTGAGTCGGACCCGAGCAGGAGCAGGTTCATCGAGCCGTCACGCTGCCCGCCCGGCCGGTCGTGTCCGAGGGCGGCGTCGATGTCCGTGCTCTGGACGTTGGCGTTCAGGTGCTGCCAGGTGTAGGCCAGGCCCCCGCCGCCGATCAGGGCCGCTCCCAGAGCGCCCCAGGCGACGTACCGCAGGGCCCTGGGCGCCCGGCGCCCGGTTCGGCTCTCGCGCGACATGCGGCTGCTGCCCTTCCTCGTCGGCGGATGACTCTTCGGCGGGTGACCCTTGGGGGGTGACTCAGGGGGTGCCTCAGTAGGCGGAGTCGACGTTGTCGATGGAGCCGTACTTGTCGGCGGCGTAGTTGGCCGCGGCGGTGATGTTGGCCACCGGGTCGGTCAGGTCGTTGGCGGTGCCGTCGACGTGGTACGCCTCGAAGGTGGGCTGGATGACCTGGAGCAGCCCCTTGGACGGGGTGCCGTTCTGCGCGTTGACGTCCCAGCCGTTCTGGGCGTTCGGGTTGCCCGCGGACTCGCGCATGATGTTGCGGTGCAGCCCCTCGTAGGTGCCCGGGATGCCCTTGGCCTTCATGATGGCGAGCGCCTCACGGATCCAGCCGTCGAGGTTGTCGGCGTGGGCCGCCTTGGGCGCCGCGGCCCGGGAGACGGGCGCGCTCGTACCGGTGGGCTCCGCGGCGTGGGCGGGGGAGGGGGCGAGCGTCAACGCCGCGGCGGCGGCGCCTGCGGTGGCGATGCCGGCGACGGAGAACTTGCGGAGCCGGGCGGTGCGGGGCTGCGTCTGGGTCGTGGCCATGCGGGGGTGACTCTCCATGCGGTGCGTGGGCGGGGCGGGGGAGGGCTCGGGCGGAGCGATACGGATGCGCTCGGTGCGAGGCCGGGCTCCCCGGAACTTCAGCCAGAGTGAACGGTGCCCGGCGCGGGACGCAAGGATGTGACGTACTACCGAAGGCCGCAGATGCCCAGGTCAGGACGCCTGTCGAGGTCGTGTCGGCCCGAGCGGCGCGGCCCTCGCAGACCACTACCGTCCTTAGCATGTGACGTGGCCCCTATGGGTGGGCTCACAGTCCCCGCCCCCTGGCGACCCCGGAAGAGTGACCCGGCCCACGCCCCAGTGGATTTCCCGGGGCCGCCCGCCGAACGGGACGCCGAAGCGTGGGCAGCACACAGAGCGCCCCGCCCGGATGGGCGGGGCGCTCTGTGTGGGTGCGGGCGTGTTTTCAGGCCTGCGACTGCGCGTGGGTGCGGGTGCGGCTCAGCCCTGCGAGCCGTCCGGCTTCAGCTGCCGGAGGGGACCGTCGAGCTCGCGCTGGTAGAAGTCGATGAAGCCGTCCGGGTCGGGGCCGGCGTTCTGCATGACCAGCCGGTCGAAGCCCGCGTCGACGAACCCCTG
The DNA here is from genome assembly GCF_055581265.1 of Streptomyces sp. NPDC031466. Lineage (NCBI taxonomy): Bacteria > Bacillati > Actinomycetota > Actinomycetes > Kitasatosporales > Streptomycetaceae > Streptomyces > Streptomyces sp. NPDC031466. The sequence continues at coordinate 291,075 of NZ_JBVIJT010000004.1, read as the reverse complement.
AGCGGCCTCCAGGTACCGGGACGGCTCGTTGCCGCAGGCGAACTTCTCCAGGATGTCCTCCTCGCGCACGGTCGTGGTCGCCGCGTCGAAGTTCACCGGGTTGGGCAGCTCACTCATCACCTTCCACCCGGTCAGCGCCCACCGCGAGGTCTCCAGGGCGGCCTTCGCCGCCGTGTGCTCGTCGGGCGCCCAGGCCATCGGCACCTCCGCGTAGCGCGGGCCGGTGCCACCGGCCTCACGGTAGTGCCGGACGATCTCCGGCTTGTCCTCCGTGGCGAACAGGCCGTCGCCCAGCTCCGCGGCGAGCCGCGAGGACGGCTTGCCGCTGGCGGCGACCGCGATCAGGGGCAGCTCGTCGGGCAGGTCGAACACGCGAGCGTCCGCCAGCCGCAGGTGCTTGCCCTCGTAGGACCGGTATCCGCCGCTCCATAGCAGCCGGATGATCTCCAGGGCCTCCTTGAACATCTCGTGCCGGGTGCTGACCGTATCCGGGAAGCCCTGGCCCACGACATGCTCGTTCAGCCGCTCGCCCGAACCGAGGCCCAGCACGAAGCGGCCCTCCGACAGCAGGGCCAACGTGGCGGCCGCCTGGGCGATGATCGCCGGGTGGTAGCGCATGGTCGGGCACGTCACGCCGGTCGCCAGTTCGATCCGGGACGTCTTGGCCGCGATGGTGCCGAGCACCGTCCAGGCGAAGGGGGAGTGGCCCTGGTTGTCGAGCCACGGATGGTAGTGATCGCTGATCTCGACGAAGTCGAAGCCCGCCTCCTCCGCGAGGACGGCCTGCCGCACCAGTTCCGCCGGACCGAACGCCTCGGCGGCCAGCTTGTAACCGATCTTCATGTTGTTCCTCGTCTCCTTGCGCCGGCGCCGTTTCCGTCCGCACAGGTACCCGCCGAAGACGGGACATAACGCGTCCCGGCGGCCCATCGGAAGCCACCCCCATTGTTTTCACCGGGCCGACTCCACCGCACCCCGGGACGCGTCCGTCGTCTCCACCACACCCCGGAACCGACGGGCGTCGGCAAAAGTCAACAGGTGTGAAGTTCGAGCCGGAGCCGTACCGTACGCTGACGCCATGCCCGCGACCCCCCGACGCCGCCCCGCCACCCGCAGGGGCCGCCCGGTCCTCACCCGCGAGAGCATCGCCGCCAGGGCTCTGGAGATGGTCGGCTCGAAGGGCTTCTCGTCCCTGACGATGCGCGCGCTGGCCAACGAACTGGGCGTCACCGTACGGTCGTTGTACAACTACGTCGAGGACCGCCAAGATGTCGTCCACCTCGTGGTCGACCTCATGCTCAGCTCCTGGAACCCGCCCCCGCTCGACCCCGCGAGCTGGGAGCGGTCCGTCGCCGACTACGCCCGGTCCCTGCGCGAGCTGTACCGGCGCTGGCCCCGCGCCCTGCTCGTCTCTCTCGACGAGGACACCCCGCCGGCCTCCGTGCACCCCAACCGGCTGCTCGACCTGGACCGGTTCCTGCGCTTCCTGCGGGACGTCGGCCTCGACCTGCCGGCGGCGCTCGCGGCGCACCGCCACCTCTGCCTGCTGGTCCTCTCCTTCGCCCTCCTGATCGACCAGGAGAGCGACCGGTCCGGGGCCGGCCGGAGCCCGCTCGTGCCCGCCGCATGGCTGACGACCCAGGGCGACCTCGACGTCCCCACCCTCCGCCAGGCCGCCCTGCTGCCCCTGCCCACCGCGGACGAGCAGTTCGACCAGCTCGTCTCCACCGTCACGACCCTGATCCGCGACCACCTCGACGTCGGCGAGAAACCCTAATCCGGGACGGCGTTCGCCGAAGGGGCGTCACTGCGGCCGTAGTGACGCGTCGTGAACATGTACACGAGCCCCACCCCCACCACGATGCCGCCGCCCAGCAGCACGATCCAGTTGTCGTACCAGGCCGCCTCGGGAGTGCGGGGCCAGGCGATGGTGATGATGGCGAAGATGCCGTAGGCGAGCGCCCCGATGTTCACCGCGAGGCCCCACCGGCCCAGCCGGTACTCACCGCTCGGCCGCCAGCCCTTGAGGCGCGCGCGCAGGGCGGCCAGCACCACCATCTGGAAGGCGGTGTAGATGCCGAGGATCGCGAAAGAAACGATCTTGGTCAGGGCGTCCGTCGAGATCAGCGACCCGACCGCGATCAGTGCGGGAATCGCCGCGGCGACCAGCAGCGCGTACTCGGGTACCGCGCGGCTCGGCGAGAACCTCCGCAGGAGCCGGTGACCGATGATCATCTCGTCGCGTGCGTACGAGTAGATCAGCCGGCCCGCCGCGGCCTGGAGGCTGATCGTGCAGGAGAGGAAGGAGATCAGCACGACGGCCATCACCACCCGCGCGCCGGCCTCCCCGAGAGCGTCGAAGAGGATCCTGACGGCCGGATCGGAGTCCTGCCCGGAGATCACCGCCCGGTAGTCGACGACGGCCAGCAGCAGCGTCAGACACGTGAAGGTCGCCGCGGCCCCGCCCACGTAGATGGTGCGGCGCATCGCCTTGGGAATCACCTTGCCCGGGTGCTTCACCTCCTCGGCCACGTCCCCGCAGGCCTCGAAACCGTAGTACTGGTAGAAGCCGATGATCGCCGCCCCGAGGAACACGGGCAGATAGGAACTGTCCCCGGCGGCGCCGTAGTCGTCGAAGAGGACACCGAGACCGTGGAAGCGGTGGGTGACGAGCAGGATGATGCCGACGACGAGCGCACCGATCAGCTCCGCGCCGAACCCGATCAGCGCCGCCCACGAAAGGGCCTTCGTACCGGCGTAGTTGATGAGCACGGCGATGACGATCAGCCCGATCGTGCACAGCACGGTGGTGTGCACGGTGGCGTCGAAGCCGAGCAGGATGGCGATGTAGGGCCCGGCGCCGTACGCGACGCTGGTGATCGTGACGAGCAGCGCCCACATGTAGATCCAGCCGGTCATCCAGGCCCAGCGCTTGCCCCACAGCCGCCGCGCCCACGGGTAGACCCCGCCCGCGACCGGGTACTGCGCGACGACCTCGCCGAAGACCAGCGCGACGAGGAACTGGCCGCAGCCCGCCATGAGGAACGCCCAGATCATCGGCGGGCCGCCGTCGGCGAGGGCGGTGCCGAAGAGGGTGTAGGTGCTCACCACCGGGGAGAGGTAGGTGAAGCCGAGGGCGAAGTTCGCCCACGGTCCCATGTCCTTGCGGAACTCCGACTTCTCTTCCCCCGGGGCGGCGTCCGCCGTGCCGTCCGGCGCTCCGGCCGTGGTCACTGGACCGCACCTTCGGTGGGCACGGGGCCGGGCCCCGGCCGAGCGCAGATGAGGTCCGCCGCGCGCTCGGCGGCGAGCAGCACCGTCACCATCGGGTTGATGGTCGGCATGGTGGGGAAGATGGAGGCGTCCACGATGCGCAGCCCGTCGTGCCCGCGCAGCCGCAGCTGCGGATCGACGACCGCCATGGGGTCGTCCTCGGCACCCATCTTGCAGGTCCCTGCCGGGTGGTAGACGGTGTGGGCGGCGCGTCGCCCGTACTCGGACAGGTCCGCGTCCGACGTCACGTCCGGGCCCGGCGCCACCTCCCGCACGAGCCAGTCGCTGAGCGGCGCGGTGGCGGCGACCTCGCGGGCGATCCGCAGACCTTCGACGATCGTACGTTCGTCGTGCCCCTCCGGATCGGTGAAGTAGCGGAAGTCCAGGGCAGGTTTGACCGACGGGTCGGCGCTGCGCAGCCACATGCGGCCGACGGAACGGGCGCGCGGCACGTTCGGGGTCATGCAGACGCCGTGCTCGGGCACGGGGTAGCCGAGACGCTCGGTGTTGACGGTGAACGGCACCTGGTAGAAGTGGAACATCAGGTCGGGACGCGGGCCGTCCGCCGTGTCGCGGCGCAGGAAGAGTCCGGCGTCGGAGTCCATGGCCGAGTTGGGCGGCAGCGGCCCCCGGGTCTCCCACACCATCACGGACTCGGGGTGGTCCAGGAGATTCTCGCCCACCCCGGGGAAATCGGCGCGGACCTCGATGCCCAGGTCGCGCAGCTGATCGGCGGGGCCGATCCCGGAGAGCAGCAGCAGCCTCGGCGTGTCGATCGCCCCGGCGCACAGCAGCACCTCCGCCTCGGCCTCCAGTGTCGAGAGGGAACCGTCGGGGTTGCGCACCTGGACGCGGGTGAAACGGCCCTCGCTGTCGGGCAACAGCCGGTAGGCCCAGGTCTCCAGACGCAGTGTCAGGTTCGGGCGGTCCATGATGGGGTGCAGGTACGCCACCGAGGCGGAGGAGCGGGTGTTCGTCTTCGGGTCATAGGCCAGGGAGAAGAAGCCGGCGCCGTCCGTGAAGGGGCGGGCGTTGAAGTCCTCGATGACCGGGACGCCGAGCCGGGTGGTCGCCGCCCTGACGAAGTCCTCGGCGATCGCGTTGCGGTCGGCGGCGGCGACGGGCACGATGTTGTTCCGCAGCCGTGTCCGGTAGGGCAGGATCGTCTCCGGCCCCCAGCCGTCGCAGCCGGCCGCCACCCACTCGTCGAGGTCCTGCGGGAACGGCAGGAAACTGATCAGTGTGTTGTGCGAGGAGCAGCCGCCGAGCACCCGCGCCCGCGAGTGCAGGATGTGCGAGTTGCCGCGCGGCTGCTCCTCGGTGGTGTAGCCGTAGTCGAACTCGCCGCCGAGCAGGTTGATCCAGTTGCGCAGCCGCAGAATGCGCTCGTCGCCCACGTCGCTGGGCCCGCCCTCCACCACGCACACGCGGCTGGCCGGATCCTCGCTCAGCCGCGCGGCCAGTACCGACCCCGCCGTACCGCCGCCGATGACCACGTAGTCGTAGGTCGTCGTCTCGTCGTCCATGCCGTCGCCCTCTCTCTCGCCCTTGCCCGCTCAGCCCTTGAACCAGCCGGAGACGCCCGGCCTCAGGTTCTGGTAGATGTGCTTGGCCTCCTGGTACTCGCGCAGCCCCGTGGGCCCGAGCTCCCGGCCGAATCCGGAGCGGCCGAAGCCGCCCCACTCGGCCTGGGGGACGTAGGGGTGGAAGTCGTTGATCCAGACGGTGCCGTGCCGCAGCCGGGCGGCGACGCGCTGGGCGCGGCTCGCGTCGCTGGTCCACACCCCGCCGGCCAGGCCGTACCGCGTGTCGTTGGCGAGTTCCACGGCCTCCTCCTCGCTGTGGAAACGCTCCACGGTGACCACCGGACCGAAGACCTCCTCCTGCACGATGCGCATGGAGCGGTCGCAGTCGGCGTAGATGGTGGGCAGCAGGAAGAAGCCGCGCGACAGCTCGGGATCGTCGGGGCGCCGGCCGCCGCAGACCAGCCGGGCGCCTTCCTCCCGGGCGATCTCCAGATAGCCCTCGACCTTCGCCCGGTGCTCGGCCGAGCTGAGCGGCCCGCTCTCGGTCGCGGGGTCGAGGCCGTTGCCGAGCCGGATGGCCCCCGCGCGGGCGGCGAGGCGCTCCACGAACCGGTCGTGCAGGGAGTCCTCCACCAGGAGGCGGGAGCCTGCCGAGCACACCTGACCGGAGTGCAGGAACGATGCCTCCAGCGCGTGATCGACGGCGGCGTCGAAGTCGCAGTCGGCGAAGACCACGTTGGGGTTCTTGCCGCCGAGTTCCAACGCGAGGTTCTTCACGCCGGGGGCGCACGCCTCCATGATCCGGCGTCCGGTGGCAAGACCACCGGTGAAGGACACCATGTCCACCTCGGAGTGGGCGGACATGGCCGCGCCGACGGTGGCGCCCGGGCCGAGCACCAGGTTCGCCACCCCGGCCGGGGTACCCGCCTCGGCGAGCAGCCGGAACATGTGGATCGTGGAGAGCGACGTCGTCTCACTGGGCTTGAGCACGAGGGTGTTGCCCGCGGCCAGCGCGGGGGCGACCTTCCACGAGGCCTGGAGCAGCGGGTAGTTCCATGGCGCGATGAGCGCGCAGACCCCGATGGGGTGGTAGGTGACGCGGCTGAGCACGTCGGGGCCGACGTCCACGACCCGGCCGCCGTCCTTGTCGGCGATCTCGGCGAAGTAGCGGAACGCGTTCGAGACGTCCTCGACGTCGATGCGTGCCTCGGCGAGCGTCTTCCCGGTGTCGAGGGACTCGACGTGGGCGATCTCCTCCTGGTCGCGCAGGAGGTACCGCGACACCTTCAGCAGTACGTCGGCCCGCTCCCGGGTGGGTGCCGACGGCCAGTCACCGCGGTCGAAGGCGCGCCGGGCGGCTCGGACGGCGAGGTCGACGTCGGCCTCGTCCGCGTCGTCGACCTGCTGGACGACGGACGCGTCGTACGGGTTGATCACGTCCCGCCGCGCGCCCCGGACGGCACCGGTCCACTCCCCGTCGATGAACAGCTCCGCCATCGTGGCCTCCCTCGTTCCCACACCTGTCCGGTACCGACTGACCACCGGCACGGCATACCGGGCACCAACATCGTCCGCCGGGCTCTCCGTGGCCATGGGGACGCACGGGCCGGGGGGAGAGTCGGGGGCAGATGTGACCTGGTTGGGCTAGGGAGAGGTGGGCCCCGGCGGGGCGTGGGCTCGCCGGACCGTTACGTGCGCTGCTTCCGGGATCCGGGTGTGGTGCCCGCCGGGGGCCGGTCGCCGACTCCGCGGGCGACCGGCGAGGCCATGAGGCCGGCGGGCAGCCCCTGCGCACGCCAAGGGTGCCGGTGCTGCCGAACAACCGCAGGGCGTTCGGCAGCGCGGCAGGCGCGAAGAGGCTTCCCGGGGGACGTGCAGGGCGTGTGACGTGCGGGGGGGACTCAGCGCACGGGGAAGCCGAACGCGTAACCCTGTTCCTTGAGGCGGGGGAGGAGCCGGCGCAGCGACTCGACGGTCTGGGTGCGGTCGCCGCCCGCGTCGTGGAAGAGGAGTGTCGGCCCGTTGGGCAGCTCCCGCTCCACGGTGGCGACGATGGCGTCCGTGCCGGGGCGCTCGAAGTCCTTGGTGTCGACGTTCCAGCCCAGCGGGCGCATGCCCCGGGAAGCGGCGAGCTTACGGCTGTACGGGGTGAACGCCCCGCCGGGCGCCCGGTAGTACATCGGCCGCACACCGCCGGACGCCTTTGTGATCATGCGTTCGGCGTCGAGTATCTGCTGCGACTGATAGTGCTGGGAGTTCTTGTCCATGGCAGTGTCGTGCGACACCGAGTGGTCGCACAGCCGGTGCCCCTCCGCGACCACCTTCTTCACGAGGTCGGGGTGGGCGCGCGCCTGCGTCCCCACCATGCAGAAGGTGGCCTTCACCCCGTACTCCCGCAGCAGGTCGAGCACTTGAGGGGTCCACACGGGGTCGGGGCCGTCGTCGATCGTGATGTTGACGCCGCGCTTCCCCTTCTCCGAGGCGTGCGCGATGGTCGCCGAGACCGGCTTGACGTCACCGCCCGGCTTGGCCGGTGCGCCCGCCCGCGGCGGCGCGTCGCTCACGTCACCGGCCTGCGCGGTCCACACCGAGGCGCCGGTGGCGAGCACCGTCACACCGAGCGCCGCCCCGACCAACTTGCCGTACCAGCCCCGTCCCCCGCTGTGCCGTGCCATGCCCGCCCCTCTCACGTCATCCTCGCCGGTCCCCGGTCCGGTCGCCTTACCGCCACATGCCAGGACGGGGCCCGGCGGCCGAGGGATGCGCCTGTTACAGATCACGGACAATTTCGTGAGAGTTCACGGACAACCCGCCGCGAGCGGAGGCGCGGGTGGCGGGCGCCGTCGACTTGCGACGCCCGTGCCGAGGCGGCGTCAACACCGTTCGGGAGATGGCGCATTGACCGTCGTACGCGTCGAACGCGCGGGTCTCCCGAGCGAGACGGGCGCCGGGCGGTCTGACCTTCGACCGCCCCCGAAGGGCGGGGCGCCCCACACCACGATGTCGGCGATGTCCACCCGCCGGGAGCCACCACCTCGTCAGGGGTGAGAATGAACCCCGCATTTCCCCTCGACCAGGAGATCCATGTACAAGCGCCTGCCTGTCCTCGCCCTCTGCCTCGCCGTGACCGTCCTTGGCGCATCGGCGTGCGACGACGACGGCGACGACCGCGCCCGGGCCTCGGCGTCCGCACCCTCGACCACCGCGTCCACGCCTGCGCCCAGCGCCGCCGAGCCGCGCGAGCTGACGGGTGTGATGTCCAAGCTCTACCTCAAGACGATCCGGGACCACTACCCGGACCTGGCGGACATCGACGACGCGACGCTCCTCACCCACGGCAACGCCTTCTGCGCCGCGCGGGGGAAGGCGCTCGGCGACCAGGCGAAGAAGACGATGAGAGAAATCGGCACCACTCCGAAGCAGACCGCCCAGATCATGGGAACCGCGCACGGCCTGTGCCGGTAGCCGAACGAGTCGCCCGGCGGGTGATCCGCCGGGCGGGCGGTCTGTGCGGTGGGTGAGGTCTAGTACGGGCCGTTCACGTTGTCGATCGAGCCGTACCGGTCGGCCGCGTAGTTGCAGGCGGCGGTGATGTTGGCGACGGGGTCGAAGCTGTCCAGCGACGTGCCGGGCACGTGGTACGCGGCGAACGTGGGGCCGATGACCTGGAGGAGTCCCTTGGAGGGCGTGCCGGCGACCGCGTTGACGTCCCAGTTGTTGATGGCCAGCGGGTTGCCGGAGGACTCACGCATGACGTTGCGGTGGATGCCCTCGTAGGAACCGGGGATGCCGTGCTGGGCCATGATGTCCAGCGACTCCCTGATCCAGCCGTCGAGGTTGTTGGCGTAGGTCTTCTTCGCCGGGGCGACGGCGGGCACGGCCTCGCGCGCCGAGCGGTCCGCCCGCTCGGCGGACGCCGGGGAGGCGGCCGGCTTCTTCTCGGGCTCGGCCGCGCCCTTCGCGCCGAGAGTGAGCCTCAGGCCCGGGTGTATCAGCTTAGGGTCGGCGCCGAGTACGCCGCGGTTGTCCTCGTAGAGCTTCTTCCAGCCGCCGCTCAGGGAGTGCTCCTGGGCGATCTTGGAGAGGGAGTCGCCCGCGACGACGACGTAGGTCCTGGAGTCGGCGGCCGGTTTGGCGAGGGCGCCGGCCTCGGCCGCTCCGGCGCTGGTGGCGCCGAGCACGGGGAGGACGAGCACGGCTCCGCCCGTTCCCGCAGCGGCGATGCCCCGGTTGAGCGAGCTGGACTTGGGGCGGCGGTGCTTTCCCTTTGCGGGCATGACGAAACGTTCCTCTCCGTCGCCTGCGAGGTGAGCTGTCGGGTTCGGACGGGAGCTGTCCTGACGCGTGGGGAACGCGCCTTCACCCCGAGCCGATCCGGAATCCGGATCGGCGGCTTACCTGGGTCCCCCGCTCCTGCCGTGGATGAGTGAGTGGAAGGGTTTCCGGACAGCGGCAGGATTCGGCGTTCCATCCGGATTGACGGTGACATTAAGCGAGAGCGCCGGGACGGAACAAGGCCGGAATTCACACCGGCGAATCCAAAGAGACTTCCCTGGGGATTTGATCTCTACGACTCTTTTGATCGCTAAAGCCAACTAGCTTTGCGGGGAACGGAAATAGGCGCGGAGAGCTACACGATCATCCCTTATCGGCGTGACACATTTCACTGAAGCGGCGCGGAAAAATCGGTGTTTATCGCCGCGAAAGGGAAATGAAACTGCACTTACTTGGCAAAAGAGGCGCCAAGTCTACTTATCGTGTAAAGATGGACATATTGAACCGCTTGAGGGTGGCGTCATCTCAGCGCGGTGCAGGGGGCTCCATGGCGCCTGCTGCTGTGAAATGCCTTCCTTCTTGATGGCAAAGCAACCCGGCCTGTCCATCGGCCGCCGATTGCCCTCGGGAATGAAAACTGCTCGTGCCGGTCGGACCGGCACGAGCAGGAGAAGCGGTGAATTGGTGGTGAGGTCACGTCATGCGACGGCAGTTCCTTCGAGTTCGACCATCTGACCCGGAATCGCCAGCCGTGTCACCCCGAGCATCGTGGTGGCCGGTGCCACCCCCGCGGCGCCCAACCGCGAGGCCAGCAGGCCGTAATGAGGGAACAGCAGATCGACGTCGGTGGTGTAGACATTGAGCCGGACAAGGTTCGCGAGGGACATGCCGGCCTCGCCGAGCACGGCCTCCAGATTGTCGAGGCTCAGCACCAACTGTCCGGCCATGTCGCCCTCGTGCTGAGGCTTGCCGTCGCCGTTCATCGCGGTCTGCCCGGAGCAGTAAAGGGTCCGGGTGTGCCCGCTGACGAGTTCCCCCTGGTTGAATCCCATCTCCACCGACCACGTCACGGGATTGACCGCCGTTCGTTCCACTGCCACATCAGCTCCATTCGTCTGCACGGGAAATGCGGACATCCGTCGACGCCGGCGCTGACGCCGACGTCGGTGCCCCGGAGCCTGCCAACGAATCACGACACCCTCGGTCATGTATTCGATAAGGTCTGCCGCATGCGCGCAGATCGACTGGTCTCGCTGGTGCTGATGCTGCGTCAGCGCGGTCGGCTGACCGCGGACACGCTCGCCCGTGAGCTGGAGGTGTCCACCCGTACCGTGCTGCGCGACATCGAGGCGCTGTCCGCGGCCGGCGTCCCGGTCTTCGCGGAACGCGGCAGGCACGGCGGGTTCGCGTTGTTGCCCGGTTTCCGGACCGAGCTCATGGGGCTGAACCACGACGAGGCCGTGGCCCTCCTGGCCGCCGGACCGGGGCGCGCGGAGCGGGTGTTCGGCCTCGGCCCGGCGCGTGCCGCGGCCCTGCGCAAAGTCGTCGACGCGCTGCCCGAAAGCCACCGGGCCCCCGCGAGCGACGCGGCCCGGCGCTTCCTCGTGGAACCGGAGACGGACCTGCTCCCAAGCCGGTCGGACGCCGAGAAGGTGCCGGAGACGACGATGGCCGAGATCCGGCGCGCGGTGCTCACCGGGCACAAGCTGCGCCTCCATTACGCGGCCACGGACCAGCCGCCGCGGTGGCGCACGGTGGACCCGATCGGCCTGGTCACCGTGCGGGACCGGGGCTACCTGCTCGCCACCAGATCCGGCGCGGACCGCACCTACCGGCTGTCCCGGGTCTCGGCCGCCGAGGAACTCCCCGAACCGGCACAGCGGCCGAACCAGGTCGACCTGGAACGGATCTGGCGGGAACGCTGCGCGCGGTTCCTGTCCGGCGACCACATCACCGTGCCGCTCCGGGTGAACCCGCGGCGGCGGGAGGAGTTGCTGAACACCGCCGTGGCGGTGCGCGCCGCAGACCCCGGCGTCCGCCCCGACCCTGAGGGGCCCGAGGGGTGGCTGCGGTTGGAGGCGACGTACCAGGACCTGCGCCATGCCGAGTGGGCGCTGTGGCAGCTCGGCACGGACGCGGAAGCCCTGGCCCCCGCGGCCTTGCGCCTCTCCCTGCGCGACCGCGCCGCCGCGATGGCCGCGCGCTACGCCGAGGTTCCGGAGTCCTAGCCCAGACACCCGCCCCAGCCGCAAACCAGCTGGAAGACCACGCGTCCGCCGCCGGGGCGGCCTGTTGAGCGGATCTTCCCGCCGAACTGCACGGCGGCCCCCGGCTCGGGGCGCCGGGAGACGCGAGTGGAGATCTTCTCCGCGAAGATCCGCGTCCCCCCAACCTCGGCCGGTGAGTCGCGTCGCGCGTCGAAAGATTGCCGGGCGGTCGAGGCGCGGGGGCGAACCCAGCAAGAGGCTGAAGCCGAGTTGGGGCATGCCGCTCTTGTTCGCCACCCGGCTCCAGTCGCCGCCCCGCAGGATTGGTGACATGCCCCCGGGGTAGCCGCTCCTCATGCTTGGCAACCCTCATCGGCTGCCGGGGCCTCTCGCTCGCGTAATCCAGCGGCGCAAGACGCCCCGGCACGCCCGATCCCAGCGCCGACGCGGCAGGATCCACCGCCGCCTGCTCGCCTACCGCGATGTGCAGATCCTCCACTCCCTCGCGCCCGACGCCCGGGCCGACAGCCTTCTTCTCGTACACATCCGCCGGGTCGTGGGCCATCTCACCTACGAGGTCTGCGAACAGTGCGCGAGCGGCGTCATCTCGGAGATCCACGTCGCGGCGCCCCTGCTCGACAGCGGTCTGGAGACCCGCGCCATCTCGCACCTGCGCGCCTGCTACCCCGACGTCACATGGCGCAGCTGCCCGGCGCGGCGCACGACACGTACGTTGGTGCACCGCATGCACCTGCCGGAGAGCAGGACCGAACGCGCGTGTTCCCACACAGAGGCCCTCGATCCGACCGGAAGCTGAGGCCGACGCGCAGTCACCTCCGCAGATCGTGATGCCGGTCGGTTACCGTCCGTATCCTCGGCATCGAGCGACGTGGCCGCAACCAGACGCTCGATGAACGCCTGGAAGTCCCCGGCCAGCGGGAGTTCCGTGTCGTCGTCCACGTCGAACCACGTCACGGACGGCTCTCCGCGCTTCCCGCACCGTAGGAGCTTCAACGAGCCCCCTGGACAAGCCCCATAGACATGCCTCCTGCCCCGCACCGCGCCCGCGCCGGGGAACTTCGGAATGTCCGGGAGACGGTGGTGTGACGTCTGGTCACCGATGGGTGCACGCCATAGGCTGAGCGGCCTTCGCCTCCTGGGAGGTCTCGTGAACGGTTTCGTGAACGGTCTCCGTGTGGCCCTCGTCTGCTGTCTGGTCGCGTGTGTCGCGGCGGTGTCGGCCCCCGTGGCCACGGCCGTGACGCCGGGCTGGACGGTGCTTCCCGTGCCGCCCGCGGCGGCCTCGCCGGTGACCGTGTCCGATTTCGCCGCCCGTGGGCCGGGCGAGGGATGGGTGACCGGTTACGAGCACACCGCCGACGGGCTGCGCCCGATGCTGTACCGGTGGGACGGCAAGGCGTGGAGCCGGGACACGACCTTCCCCGGCGCCGGTGACCCGGGCTGGCTCGGCAAGGCGCGGTTCGTCGGGGACGAGCTGTGGGTCCTCCACAACAACCGTGCGGGAGAAGGAGAGATCCTGCGCCGGTCGGCGGGGGAGTGGAACGTGCTCGCCCTGCCGCAGACCCTGCGGGTCTACCAGGACTTCACCGCCGTACCGGGCGCAGCGTGGGTCGTCGGAGAGGACGACACGGGACTGAAGGTGCTGCACTACGACGGCTCCCGCTGGACCACGCAGACCACCCCGGACGGCGTGCACTACGTGATGGGGATCACCGCGCGTACCGCCGACGACGCCTGGGCCTGGGCGGACACCGACACCGGACCCGCGATCCTGCGCTGGGACGGAACGGCGTGGCGGGACGCGAAGGTGGCGCTGCCGGCGAACGGCAACGTGCACACCGTCCTGCTGGAACCGTCGGGCCGGGCCACGATCGGCGGCAGCCAGTACACCGAGAACGGGGGGCGCACCTATCTGATGGCCTGGAACGGGCACTCGTGGCGCACCGCCTACCCGCCGCTGGGCGACACGTACACCGAGGGCATGGTGCGCGGACCGGACGGCGCGCTGTGGCTGCCGATGCGCAGCGACCGCGCGTTCCAGGCGAAGTACGCGCGGGTGAACGGCGCGCGCACCACCTTCTCCTACGGCCCCGAGCGCACGAACGCCATCGACGTCAAACCCCTCGCGCTGGCGACCGCCGGGACCACGCTGCTGTCCTTCGGGACCGTCGAGATCTACGGCTCGAAACCGAACCTCATGAGCGAGCGGCTGGGAGGCTGACCATGGCACGCAGACTTCTCGTCGCGGTCCTCGCCATCGCCATGACCGCCCTCGCCGCCATGAGCCCGGCCGCGGCGCAGACCGACCCGGCCTGGCGGCACGTTCCCGTCCCGGCGGAGGTGCGCCCGCAGGCAGGGCTCAACGAGGCGGTGGCGTTCGGGCCGGACCGGGCGTGGGCGGTGGGTGCCGACGCCGTCGGACGCGAGGCGCCGGGCTTCCCGCTGGTACTGCGTTGGGACGGGACCGCGTGGCAGCGGCACAGCCTGCCGGGAGTCCGCTGGCAGGGAGAGCTGCTGTCCGTCGCCGGGACCTCCCCGGCCTCGGTCTGGGCGGTCGGCCGTGACGCGGCGGGCGGCGCCCGCCTGCTGCGCTTCGACGGCACGGCCTGGTCCGAGAGCCGGCCGCCACGCGGTGTCGCACTGACCAAGGCCGTCGCGGGCGGCGGGGAGCTGTGGCTGATCGGGTCGCGGGATGGCGCACAGGTCCTGCTGCGCCGGACCGCGGGCGGCTGGACGGACCTGCCCGTGCCGCCCGGAACCGTGTACGGCCTGCACGTCAAGGCCGCCGACGACGTCTGGGCGGCGGGCGACACCAACGCGGGCGCGGTCGTGTCGCACTGGGACGGGCGGGCGTGGGAACAGACCATCGTGAGCGGGTTCCCCCGGTCGGCCGTGGGCAGTGTGCTGGCGGTCTCGCCGACGGAGGTGTGGGCGGGGGGCACGGCCGGGTTCGTCGGCGGCCCGGTGGGCAAGCCCATTCCGCCGCTGCTGGCCCGCTGGGACGGGAAGAAGTGGTCCCAGGTGACGATGCCCACGGACTTCGGCTCCATCAGCTCGCTGACGCCCGGGCCGTCCGGGGAACTGGCCTGGGCCGGGGTCTCCCGTTCGCAGAAGTTCGCCCCGCCGGGCACCTACCCGCCGCTGATCCCGGGGCCGGACTTCCTCGCCTGGAACGGGCAGTCGTTCACCGGGCACAGTGAACCGGAGGTGGCCGGCGAAGGCGGCTCCTCACGGCTGTGGCTGGCGCCGGTGCCGGGCACCGCGACGATGTGGTCGGTGGGCCGAGCCGAAGGGCCCCAGGGCACGTTCGCCCCGCGGATCCTGCGGTTCGACTGAGACCGAGGGAACCGTCCACGCCGGCGGCGGCGCGGACGGGGTCACGGCCGAAGGGCGATCGTGCTGACCTTTCCGCTGCCCCAGACCGTGGTGTTCAGCAGCACGCGGCCGTCGAGTGAGACCACCGTGAACTCGGGGACGAACCGGTCCGTCAGGAGCCCCGCCAGCGCGCTGCGGAGCGTCCGCACCTCGCTCCGTACGAAGTCCCATTCGTCCAGGAGGCGTACGCGGGCCCAGCCCCGGTGCTCTCCGGTGAGGTCCTCCTCCTCCGGGGCGGAGAAGTCGACCGCCAGGAAGAACTCGCGTTCCTCGCCGAACAGTCCGTACTCCACCGCCATCCGGTACCAGCCGGCGTTGACCTTCTCCGCCATGCCGGGCTCGTCCACGTCCGCGACCTCGTCCGGGCGGGAGTCGAACCGCCCGTGCTCGGGTCCGGCGCTCGCGGGACTGTAGCCGGGCGGCAGCGGCGGCAGGCGGACGTCACCCACGATCCGCTCGACGAGAAGGAGCCCGGCGGGTTCGAGCCCAGCGGCTGTCTCAGTGTGGGTCATCGGCACGTGGGCAACGATAAGCGCAGCTCAAAAGCGGGATCGGCTGGCCCGTCCGGGGTGTACCTCCGCCGTCCGTGTGCGCCGTTCGGGTGGTGCTGCCCAGCGGGGCACAGGGCGGGGGAACGTGGATCACATGAACGCTTCGCCACCGCCGGGCCCCGACCCGCATCCGGGTTCCGACCCCCGCCAAGGCCCTGTTCCGCATTCCGGCTCCGACCCCCGCCAGGGCCCCGATCCTCACCAAGGCCCCGACCCCCGCCAGAGCCCAGTGCCGCAGCCGGGCTCCGACCCGCAGCCGCGCGAGACCTCGCGACCCGAGCCCGGTGGCGGTCCGCCGCCGGGGGAGACGCCGCCCTCGGAGGGCGGCATGTCGGGGGCCGGACCCGCCCAGGATCCGACGAAGGGCTGGGGCAAGGGCCCGCTGGCCCTGATCCTCGGCCTCGCGGTGCTCATCGCGGCGTTCTTCCTCGTCTACGCGCTCGTCCTGCTGCTCTGAGGGGAGCGGGCCGCGCCCGCCCGGCAGTGACGTTTCCGTGGAATATTCGTGTCCGGCGTCGGCGTCGGGGTCGGCGCCTCGACCCGGCTCCTGGAACGGAACCTCGCCCGCCACCGCCCCTGACGGCCGCCCGCCCGCCCCCGCGGGCCCCGCTGGAACGGGGCCTCAGGCGTGGGAGAGGGCGAACGACACCAGGAACCCGCACACCGTGATCAGCCCTATGGCCAGATGCGCGTTCTCGAAGGCCTCCGGGATCATCGTGTCGGCGATCATGGCGAGGATCGCGCCGGCCGCCACCGCGGTCACCGCCGCCACGACCGCCGTGGACATGCCGCCCACCACCGCGTAACCGAGCACCGCCGCCACCGTGCTGGCCAGCGCGATCGCGCCCCACACGCCGAACACGTACGCCTTGCCGCGCCCCGCCCGCCGCATCCCGGCGGAACTGGACAGTCCCTCGGGCACATTGCTGATGAACACCGCGGCCACCGTCGCCACACTGACCGCGCCCCCCTTGAGGAGGCTCACCCCGATGACCGCCGACTCCGGCACGCCGTCCAGCAGGGCCCCCAGCGCGAGCGCCAGCCCTGAACCGCTCTGTTCGGACTCCGACGGCTGCCCGCCCGCACCGCTGCGCTTGCGATGGCGGGCGCCGCGTCCGGCCAGCCAGGCGTTGCCCGCCGTATAGGCGAGCGCCCCGCCGACCGTGCCGATCGCCGCCGGGACCAGCCCCGCCTCGTCGTACGCCTCCGCCACCAGCTCGAAGGACACCGCCGACAACAGGACTCCCGCGCCGAACGCCATCACGGATGCCACCAGCCATCGGGGCACCCGGATTCCGTATCCGATCACCGCCCCGAGCAGCAGGGCGGAACCGGCCACCAGGCCCCATACACCGGCCATGAAGATCTCAGGCATGCGATCTTGTCTACCCGTCCCCGCCCAGATGTCACCAACACGCCGCCGTGAGGTTCAGGTCCGCGCCTAAGAAGGTCCGACTGAGCAGGCCGCCCGCTCAGCGGGCCGAGACCAGCGCCTCGTACATGGGGGAGGCGCCGTCGCTGACGAACGCGCGGATCGCGCCCAGATATTCGTCCCGGTCGATGCGCCCGTCCCCGTCGGTGTCCAGGGCGTCGAACGCCTCCCCGGCGTTGTCCGCCCTGTTGCCGAGCACCTCGCGCAGCCGGGCGAACTCCGCCCGGCTGAGCCTGCCGTCGGCGTCGGTGTCGGCGAGGTCGAAGAGGGAGCCCAACGCCTCGCGGCAGACCTCGTCGAAGCTCTCGGCGCCCGCCCATGTCGCGTACTCCTCGAAGGTGACCCGTCCGTCTCCGTCCGCGTCCATCGCGGAGAACACGCGCTCGTGCGTGGACCGGGCCACGGCCACGAGGGGGTCGTTCATGTCACGGCCCAGGTTCAGCGCCGCCCGCTCGGGGCGGGCGAGGTACTCCTCGCGGGAGATCACGCCGTCGCCGTCCACGTCAAGCATGCGGAAGACATCATTCCGTGCGGTCATCACGTCCATGCGGTTCCCTTCGGTGCGTTCCCGCTGTCGCGGGTGCCGCGAGACATACCCAGACGAAACCACGCGATAACCACTCGATGGAATGGACCGCTCCGCCCCCGCCCGGGCGGTGCTCAGACCGCGCTGAGCGGATGGGCCGCCGTGGCGGAACGCGGTGGCCAGGCGTGTGGGGCCAGGATGCCGAGGACGTAGGCGCGGGCCACCAGGGCCGGCCGGGTCGCCGCGCCCAACAGCAGCCGCAGCCGGCTGAGGTGGTAGTCGACCGTCTGCCGGGACAGCTTCAGCGAGGTGGCGATGTCGCCGTTGCTGCTGCCCTCCGCCAGGAGGGAGAGGATGCGCACCTGCGCGGCGGTCAGCGACGGATGGGCCTCATGGGCGAGGCTCTGATGCGTGACGACGGCCCAGACGTGCCGGGCCCGGGTGGCGGTGTGCCCGGTCGTCGTCAGATGCAGCCGCGCGCGGCGCTGCAACCCCTGGGCGTCCACGAGCACAGCGGACGTCTCCAGGCGTCTGGTGCGGCGGGCTATCAGACCGTTCCAGCGGCGGTGCAGCCGGTCGAGGTCGGGCTCCGGGGCCAGCAGGGTGTGCGCCCGGCGGCCGACCAGGTCGTGCGGACTGAGCTGGAAGAGTTCCGCGGCCGCCGCGCTCGCCTCGACCACGCGCCCATTGGCCGAGAGCAGGGCGCAGGGCAGGCCACTGTGGTCGCGCAGGGCCTGGAGGTTCTCCTCTGCCTCCTGCCACTGCACCAGGGTGCGCAGATGGTCCGTGACGTCGACGTAGATCCCCGCGACGCAGGTCTGCCCGTTCTCCCGTACGGGGAAGCGGTGGCCCACCGCCCGGCCCGTGCCGCCGTCCTGGCGCCGGTAGCCGAGGGTGTGGCGCACCGGCGTGCCCCGGCGCAGGATCTCCTGGTCCAGGGCGCGGAACCGGCCGGCGTCGGCGGGCGCGTCGAGGTCCTCGATGTACTTGCCGACGATCTCCTCCGGGACCGTGCCGTACAGGTGCGCGTAGGCGTGGTTGGCCCACAGGTAGCGCCCGTCGCTGTCCCGTATGAAGGCGGCGGCCGGGGCGAGGTCGACCAGGTCCGCGAACGCCGCGTACCGGCGCGGGACCTCGACGGGTGCGTCGACCTCCACCGCGAGACCGCGCGTACAGCCGGGGACCGGGCTGCCGCCCGAGGGCCGGCTCACGTCGAACGTCCGGCCGTCGAACCGGACCTGCCTGCGGTCCTGCGCCGGCAAGTGGCCCGGGGCCGGAAGTTCCTCGCGCAGCCGCTCCAGGAAGCGCCGCGCCGCCCGCTTGTCGGGGAAGGCGCCGCCTCCCTTCTCCAGCACCCGCCACGCCTCGTCGACCTCCCACCAGAACACGGGAAGGCGTTCGAGCAGGGCCTTGAGAGCGGAATCGTCCACAGCGGTCTCCGTCCGTATACGACTGGCTGACGCACAGTCACACCGCGTTGGATATCCCACCCTCGCCCCGCACATGCCCCGTTCTCGGTCGAAGTCCCCGGGCCGCGGATCCGCAGGCGGAACGGGCGACTCAGGCAAATGCCTGAGTCCCCGACCGCCGTGGAGGCGTCACGGACGACCCCGGCCTGTTCCCCTTGAGTCAACACCCCGCATACGGCGATCAGTTGAAACAAAGACGATAGGAGACGAACTTCAGTGAGCAAGGTGCTGTTAGTGCATGCCAAGGGTGGTCCGCCGCTCGGTCACGTCCTGTCCCGGACGGCCGCGAAGGCGGAAGTGCACCTGCTGGCCCTCAGCGCTCTTCCTCCCGCCGTGGCAGGCTCCGCCCGCAGACTGTGTGCCTCGGTGGTCACACCCCCCGACACGCACCGCCGCGACCTGGTGTCCCTCATCGCCTCGCGGGCCGAGGCCGTGGGCGCGGACGCCGTCCTCACCTTCTCCGAGTACGCGGTCGTGGCCGTCGCGAAGGCATGCGAGGCGCTCGGCCTCGCCGGCGCGGGCAGCGCCGCCGCACTCGCCCGTGACAAGCGGCTGATGCGCCGCACCTGGCAGCGGCACGGACTGCCGCAGCCCCAGTTCCGCCCCGTCGCCACGGAGGCGGACCTGCACGCGGCGGCACGCGCCCTGCCGGGCCCGCTGCTCCTCAAGGCGGCCTGGAGCGCCGGATCCACCGCCCACCAGATCATCCGCTCCCCGCACGAGGCGTCGGCGGCCTGGGGCCGCTCCCGTGACGTGATGGCCGAATCGGCCCAACTGGGCTACGCGGAACTGCACGTGGCCGAGGCCGACGCGCACTACGTGGTCGAGCAGATCGTCACCGGCACGGCGGGGGAGTGGTTCGACGAGCCCGGCTGGGGCGACTACGTCAGCGTCGAGGGCGTCGTCACCGACGGCACCTTCCGTCCGGTCTGCATCAGCGGCCGCATGCCCACCGTCGAACCGTTCACCGAGCGCGCCAGCATCACCCCCGCCCTGCTGGCCGACGACGCGCAGGAGCGGATCGTGGACCTGGCCCGGCGCGCGGTCGACGCCCTCGGCCTGCGGGACTGCGGGACCCACACGGAGATCAAGCTCGGCGCCGACGGCCGCATGTGGCTGATCGAGACGGCCGCCCGGTTCGGCGGCGCGATGACCGTGCCGCAGATCGAGGAGGTCTTCGGACTCGACCTCGTCGGCATGCTGGTCGACCACCTCCTCGGCCGCCCGGTCGAGTGGCCCGAACAGGCCCTCACCCCGGAGCGGGCACGGGGCGCGGCGGGCTCGCTCGTCGTCCTCGCGGTCGACGGCGGCGGCCGGGCCTGGCGGGACCGCAAGGTCTGGGACTTCGCGGCCGTCTCCGCGCACGCACCCCTCAGTCCGGGGAGCAACCTCTCGGTGGTGGCGGAGAGTTCACTGCCCGACGGCAGCGTCGTACCGGTGTACGACCCGGCCGCCGGCGCCAACACCATGGCCGCCCTGTGCCTGCTCTCCGCCACCGACGCGCGGACCGTGCTCCGCGACTTCGAGACCCTGGTGGACGCCCTGCCCCGGATGCTGCCCGCCGCCCGGCCCGAGGAGGTCCCGGTATGACCGCCCCAGCGCTCACCGGCTCCGCCGAACCGGCCACGGACCGCACGGTCGTCGGCGAGAACCTCTCCCTGCCGCTGTTCCGCACCCTCTCCGGGGTCCTCGCCGGACACCCGTACCTCAAGGTCGTCGTCGACCGCGAAGCGAACACCTGGCACCTGCTCGACACCACCGCGCACCCCTTCCACGTCAACTACATCGCCACCCGCGTCCTGGGGATGGACCTGGAGACGCTCGACGCGGAACTGGACGCGTTCAACGCCTCCGTCTACATGGACCCCGCACGCCGCTTCCTGCTGGGTGTGCTCTCCCTGCACACCGACCAGGACACCGAGGGACGCGAACGCACCTTCCTCGTCCTGGAGACGACCGAGGCCGACACCATGCACGGCGAACTCCTGGAATTCTTCTACGAGTTCGTGCGCGAGCGGGTCGACGGCAGGCTGCCGCTGCTCCTCAAGCCCGCCAACCACGGGCAGGAGGAGGCGCTGGCGGCGATCAGCGAACTGCGCGTACCGCGCATCCTCAGCCACGAGCTGTTCGGCTCCCGCACCCGCACCCCGCTCAACCCCGGCGAGGCCACCGGACGCCTGCGGTACTTCCGCGACCACGAGGAGTACGCGGCCGCCGAGGCCGGGCTCGGCTGGGCGGACATCGTGGCCATGCCCTGCCTGCCGGACGACGTGCCCAGGGTGGCCGGATTCCTCAACACCGCGCCCATCACCCCGCTGTCCCACACCAACGTCCTCGCGTCCGGCTGGGGCATCCCCAACGCGATCGTGCGCGACCTGGAAGAACTCGTCGAGAAGGACGGCCTGGACGGCGCGTGGGTCCGCTACCGCGTCCATGAGGACGAGATAACCCTGGAGCGCCTAGCCGGCGAACCCGACCTGCGGGCCCCGGCCTGGCACCAGCAGCGCATCCGCCTCGAACCGCCGCTGCTGCGGGACACCCCCGTCCTGGCCCTGCACCGGCTGCGCGCCGCGGACAGCGACCGCTACGGCACCAAGGCGGCCAACCTCGGCGAACTGCACCACGTGCTCGACAGCCGCACGGCCGACCTGACCGCCTTCTACGGGCGGCCCCGCCCCCCGCGCGAGGACCTCCACAAACACCTCGCGGCCCGGCTCGGCCTGAGCGGTAGGCCGTCCTCCGGTGAACTGCGCTCCAAAGCGGCCGAGTTCGTGGCCGGCGCGGTGAGCGCCCCCGAAGGCGTCGCGCTGCCCTTCGCGCTCCAGCAGCGCTTCCTCGCCTCGTCCCCCGTCCTCCAGCAGGGCATCGGCAAGCTCAAGATGGCCCTCGAACTCGATGCCACCGACGTCCTGGACTCGCTCTGCCTGCAACTCCAGCAGCTGATCCGGCACACGCCCCTCCCCGAGTCCGTCACCCGGCAGATCATCCAGGCCTTCCCCACCCCCGCCGGCCCGAGCGGCCGCCTGGTCGTGCGCTCCTCGTCCAACGCAGAGGACCTCCCCGGCTTCTCCGCGGCGGGCGTCTACGACTCCGTCACCACCGTCCACGGAACCGACCAACTCCTGGACGCCGTACGCCAGGTGTGGGCCTCCCTGCTCTCACCCCGCAGCGTGCGCCTGCGCCACCAGGTCGGCATCTCCCTGGACGACACCTACATGGGCGTCATCGTCCAGGAGTACGTCCCCGCCTCCCTCGGCGGCGTTCTGGTGACCTGCGACCCGACCCGCCGCGAGGACTTCCGCAACGTCTACCTCAACTGCTCCCCCGGCTCGCCGGAACAGGTGGTCGACGGCTCGGTCCTGCCGCAGCAGTACCTGTACAACACCGTGGAGGGCGGCGGCCGTACCGTCGCCCTGGGCTCCTGGGGCGACCCGCTCGATGCCGCCACCCGCGCCCGGCTCGCCGACCTGTCCCTGACCGGGCGGCTCCTGCAGTCCCACTTCAGCGCGCCCGACGTGGACAGGCCGCTGGACATCGAGTGGCTGATGACCGACCAGGGCGACTTCCGGCTGGTCCAGATCCGCCCGTACGCGCTGTGAGGCCGCGCGCGGGGCGGCAACCCAGGGGCACCGGCCTGACGGACACCGCCCGCCGGATCATCCGGCTCAACTACGGCTTCCAGCTCCTGTTCAACCTGCTGTGGTGGATGCCGGTGTTCTACGCCTACCAGAAGGCGGCCGGACTCTCCGACGGGCAGATCTTCGGCATCCAGAGCATCTACTACGTGGCCTTCTGCCTGTTCGAGATCCCCACCGGGCTGATCGCCGACCGCATCGGCACCCGCAACTGCCTGCGGGCCGGCGCGGTGGTCATGACGGCGGCGAACCTCGCACCGGTGTTCAGCGCCTCCTACACCGGGTTCCTCGTCCACTTCCTGGCCATCGCCGCGGGCCGCTCCCTCACCTCGGGCGCGGCCAGCGCCTACCTGTACGACGGGCTGCGCACCGAGAAGTGCGACGAGCACTACCTGCGGGCGGAGGGCACCGCCCGGGCGCTTGGACTGGTCGCGAAAGTCGTGTGCTGGCCGCTGGTCGGTCCGCTGATGGCCGTGGCCCACCCGACGCCGTACGTGCTCAGCGCCGCCAGCGCCGCGGGCTCCCTCGCCTGCGCCGTCGCGCTGCCCCGCCTCGCGGCCGGGAGCGGCGGCACGGGAAAGACCGCTCAGGGGCGCGGGGGCGGCGCGTTCCTGCGGGACGCGGGGGCCGCGCTGCGCTGCGTCGCGTCCTCGCGGTGGCTGGCCCTCGTGATGGTGCAGGGCGTGGCGATCTTCACGCTCTCCCGGATCTGCCAGGTCAACCTCTTCCAGCCGATCCTGCTCGACCACGGCATCGCGGAGGCCTCGCACGGCGGGGTGATGGCGGCGATGACGGTGGCGGAGGCGGTGGCCTCGGCCCGCCCGCAGTGGCTGAGCCGCCGCCTGCCGCCGGTCGCCTGGGTCTCCCTCCTGAGCCTCGCGCTCGCGGGCACCCTGGCGGCCATGACGCTCGGCGGTCCATGGGCCGTCGTCGCGCTGCTGTGCCTGTTCGCCGCCGCGACCGGCTTCGCCTACCCCATCCAGCGCAAACTGGTGAACGACGCGGTGCCCGCGCACGCCCCGCGCGCCACGCTGCTCTCGGTGGAGAGCATCGTGGACCGCGCGGTGTGCGCCCTGGCCGCGATCGCCGCGGGCGCCTATCTCGCCGCGGGCCGCCTGGACGACCTGCTGTGGCACAGCGCGCTCGCCACGGCGGTGCTGCTCGGGGTCTTCCAACTGCTCCTGCGCAGCGGGCTGGTCAAGAAGGAGAGCGCCGGCCCAGCGCCTCGACCAGCCCCACCGGGAGAAACGCGGGCTGATGCGGCCGGCCGACCTGATACGGCACAAAGCCCAGCGAGGAAGCCGCGGTGACCTCCTCGGCCGCCTCCGCCTCGTAGACGACCCGGCAGGGACCCGCGCCGGCCTTCGCCCGCTGCCACAGGGCGGGGGCCGGCTTGCGTTCCGCCTCGGTGCGCGGGGTGAGGACGCGATCGCCGAAATCCTGCCAGGGGAACGGCGTGGACCCCCGCCAGGTGGCGTCGACCTCCTGGCGCAGCCTGGCGGCGCGCTCGGCGTCGGTCGCACCCCAAGAGGGCGGCACATTGGTGATCAGGCCGACCTTGACGTGACGTATTCGCAGAGCGTGCAGGTAGGACGCCGCGCCGGACCGAAAGCCGATGCTGCCGTCCTCGGCGGTGTGCACGAGGGTCTCGCCCAGGTCGAAGTACACGATGGGGCAAGCCCGTTCACGAGGCGCGGCCGTCGCTCTCGTGCCGGGGCCGGCGTCGTCCGGCACCGCCGTGCTCGCCGTGGTGCAGAGCACGGTCGACACCAGGGCCGCGCTCAACGCGAGACTTGCCCGGACAGTGCCCTTGGAGACGGATCCACTCATCAGTCGTCGCCCTTTCCCTGCGGATACCGGTCCACCGCGCTTTACCCGTGAACACCTCGTGTCACTCCGGCCACAAGGATTCCCGCACCGTTCATTTGGTGCCGGACCGGCGGCCCGCACACCGCACGCGCGCACCGGTTCGCCGGAAAAAGTTGGCTCACTCGTCCCTGCCCGCCTCCGGTCCGGCCCTCTACGGTCCCTGTGACCAGTCGGCGACGCCAGCCAACTCATCGTTCGCTTCTCGGTGTAGGAGTATCTGTGGACCGTCGCAATTTCCTGCGTGGTGCGGTGTTCGGCACCTCTGCCGCCGTCTTCGGAGGCACCCTCATGCACGGCGCCGCCTACGCGGCCCCCGCCCAGAACGGCACCGGCCCCTATGGTGGTCTGCTCGCCGCCGACGCCAACGGCATCATGCTGCCGTCCGGCTTCACCAGCCGCGTCATAGCGCGCTCCGGCCGGACGGTTTCCGGCACCTCGTACACCTGGCACGGCGCCCCGGACGGCGGCGCCTGTTTCGCCGACGGCACGGGCTGGATCTACGTCTCCAACTCCGAACTCGCCACCGGGGGCGGGGCGAGCGCCGTCAGGTTCGACTCCGCCGGTTCCGTCACGGGCGCCTATCGAGTACTGTCCGGCACCCGCAACAACTGCGCGGGCGGGGCCACCCCGTGGAACACCTGGCTGTCGTGCGAGGAGGTCAGCCGCGGCTACGTCTACGAGACCGACCCGTGGGGCGCGAAGGCCGCCGTCCGCCGCGCCGCGATGGGCCAGTTCAAGCACGAGGCGGCCGCCGCCGACCCGGTGCGCAAGGTGATCTACCTGACCGAGGACGAGCCGGACGGCTGCTTCTACCGGTTCATCCCGGCCACCTGGGGCGACCTGTCCTCCGGAACCCTCCAGGTGCTCGTGGCGGGCACCGGCACCAGCGGCTCCTTCACCTGGACGAACGTGCCCGACCCGGACGGCTCTCCCACCTACACCCGCGACCAGGTCTCCGGTGCCAAGAACTTCAACGGCGGCGAGGGCTGCCACTACGCCGCCGACACGGTCTGGTTCACCACCAAGGGCGACAACCGCGTCTGGCGGCTCAACCTGCGCGACAACACCTTCGAGCTGGCCTACGACGACAGCCTCGTCACCAACGGCACCGCGCCCCTGACCGGTGTCGACAACATCACCGGTAGTTCCTCGGGCGACCTGTTCGTCGCCGAGGACGGCGGCACCATGGACATCTGCGTCATCACCCCCGCCGATGTCGTGGCCCCGTTCCTGCGCGTCACCGGCCAGTCCGGCTCCGAGATCACCGGCCCGGCCTTCTCGCCCGACGGCAGGCGGCTGTACTTCTCCAGCCAGCGCGGCACGTCCGGCAGCTCGTCCGGCGGCATCACCTACGAGGTCACCGGCCCCTTCCGCACCACTGCCTGAGAGCCCGGCCCGGCGCGGGCGGGCCGCCCGTCCGCGCCGCTGTTCCGTACCCTGGCGGCATGCGTACGCGCCCCACCTTGAACTGGACCCCCGCCGAGGACCTGCCACCGGGCACCACGGATCCGGGGCCGGTAGCCGAGATGCTGGGCGCCGGCGGTGTGCTGGTACTCAGCGGGGCGGGCCTCTCCACCGAGTCGGGCATCCCGGACTATCGGGGCGAGGGCGGGAGCCTGAGCCGGCACACCCCGATGACCTACCAGGACTTCACCGCCAGTGAGCAGGCCCGGCGGCGGTACTGGGCGCGCAGCCACCTCGGCCTGCGCACCTTCGGCCGGGCCAGGCCCAACGCGGGGCACCGGGCCGTCGCCGCGTTCGAGCGGCACGGGCTGCTCGCCGGGGTGATCACGCAGAACGTCGACGGCCTGCACCGGGCCGCGGGCAGCGAGGAGGCGGTGGAGCTGCATGGCAGCCTCGGCCGGGTCGTCTGCCTGTCCTGCGGCGCCCGCAGCCCGCGCGGGGAGCTGGCGCGGCGGCTGGAGGAGGCCAATCCGGGTTTCGCGCCGGTCGCCGCCGCCCTCAACCCGGACGGCGACGCCGACCTCACCGACGAACAGGTCGAGGGCTTCCGCGTACTGCCCTGCGCCCTCTGCGGCGGCATCCTCAAACCGGACGTGGTGTTCTTCGGCGAGACGGTCCCGCCCGAGCGGGTCGAGCGCTGCCGCGCGCTGGTCCGCGACGCGGCATCGCTCCTGGTCCTCGGTTCCTCGCTGACGGTGATGTCCGGGCTGCGGTTCGTCCGCCAGGCGGCCGAGGCCGACAGGCCAGTGCTGATCGTCAACCGGGACGCCACCCGGGGAGACCGTTACGCCGTCACCCGGGTCGCGCTGCCGCTGGGGCCGACCCTCACCTCGGTGGCCGCCCGGCTGGGCGTCTCCGTCGACGTCAGATGACGCCCTGGGCGGACATCGCCTCCGCCACCCGTTCGAAACCGGCGATGTTCGCGCCCGTCACGTAGTCCCCGGGAGCACCGTAGCGCTCGGCGGTCTCGTGGCACGTGCGGTGGATGTCGTTCATGATCCGCGCCAGTTCCTCCTCGACGCGCTGGGCCGGCCATGACGTACGGGCGTGGTTCTGCGCCATCTCCAGGGCGCTGACGGCGACACCGCCGGCGTTGGCCGCCTTGCCGGGCCCGAAAGAGACGCCCGCCTGCTGGAGAAGGCGTACGGCCTCGGGGGTCGTCGGCATGTTGGCGCCCTCCGAGACCGCCTTCACGCCGCCCCGGATCAGCGCGGTGGCGTCGTCGGCGTCCAGCTCGTTCTGCGTGGCCGACGGCAGCGCGATGTCGGCCGGAACCTCCCAGACCCGCCGGCCCGGCACGAAGCGGGCCGAGGCTCCGCGGCGCTCGGCGTAGACCTCCACCCGGGCGCGTTCGACCTCCTTGACCTGCTTGAGGAGCTCCAGGTCGATGCCCTTCTCGTCGACCACATAGCCGGCGGAGTCCGAACAGGTCACGGCGTTGGCGCCCAGCGCGGCCAGCTTCTCGATGGTGTGCAGGGCGACGTTCCCGGAACCGGAGACGACCGCCGTCCGCCCTTCGAGGCTCTCGCCGCGCTCGCGCAGCATCGCCGCCGTGAACAGGACGTTGCCGTACCCGGTTGCCTCCGGACGGATCAGCGAGCCGCCCCAGTTCCGGCCCTTGCCGGTCAGGACGCCCGCCTCCCAGCGATTGGTGATGCGCCGGTACTGGCCGAACAGATAGCCGATCTCCCGGCCGCCGACGCCGATGTCACCCGCAGGCACGTCCGTGTGCTCGCCGATGTGCCGGTACAGCTCCGTCATGAACGACTGGCAGAAGCGCATGACCTCCGAGTCGCTGCGGCCGCGCGGGTCGAAGTCGCTGCCGCCCTTGCCGCCGCCGATGCCGAGGCCCGTCAGCGCGTTCTTGAAGATCTGCTCGAAGCCCAGGAACTTGATGACGCCGAGGTTCACCGACGGGTGGAAGCGCAGGCCGCCCTTGTACGGGCCGAGCGCGCTGTTGAACTCCACCCGGAAGCCGCGATTGACGTGCACACGGCCGCGGTCGTCCTGCCACGGCACCCGGAAGATGATCTGCCGCTCCGGTTCGCACAGCCGCTCGATCAGCCCGGCCTCGGCGTACTCGGGGCGCGCGGCGACGACGGGCTCCAACGTCTCCAGTACCTCGCGGGCCGCCTGATGGAACTCCGGCTGGGCCGGATTGCGGCGTTCGATCTCGGTGAGCAGCTGCGAGAGCACGGTCTTCGTCTCGGGTCGCGTGGTCAAGGGAGCCCTTTCTGGCACGGCCGACACCGGCGATCCGATGCGGGGCGCCGGCTCACTTCCGGTGCGGCACGGTCGGGGCGCTCGGCGCCGTTGCCGTGCGCGGGACACGAGCCGCAAGTATGACGCGCGGGGGAACACGCTGACCAGCCCCGGCCGGCGAGCGGCCATGGTGCGGGACCGGCTGCCCGTAGGGCTGGGGTGGGGCAGTTGCTTCAAGGCCTCAGAGGAGTCCTCGCTCAGGTCTCGCTCTCACCGATCCTGTTCCGCTCGCGGCGCCACCTGACGACGAGAACCACGTACGTGATGAGCGCGGCGGTGAACAGGGTGGCGGCCACGGTGTGAACCGTGAACCACAGCGGGCCCGAGGGGTGCCAGATGACGTCGAGGAAGTTCAGCAGCAGGGTCAGCGAGAACGTGCCCCATACCAACTTCTTCGCCGCGGCTACCTTGGCGGCGGGAATCCTCATCGGCTCTCCAGGGCGGTCGGCAGACGGTCAGTTCCTTGACCGCGGCTTCCCGTCGAGCGCCTCCACCATGCGTGCCGCTCGACGCACCGAATCCGCCGAGGCGGGCAGGAGGGGCAGTCGGACGGACGGGCTCGGGATGCGGTTCTGGGCGTGCAGCAGCCCCTTGATCACCGTGGGGTTCGGTTCGGTGAACAAAGCTGCGGACAGGCGGGCCAGTTCGGCTCCGAGGTCGCGGGCGGGGGCGGCGGCGCCGCGGCGCCACAGGGCGATCATGTCGGCGAAGTCGGCGGTGCGCACGTTGGCCGATGCGACGATTCCGCCGTGGGCGCCCGCCGCGACGAGCGGCGAGAGGACGATGTCGTCACCGCCGAGCACGGCGAAACCGGGTGGGGGAGAGTCGAGCAGTTCCATCGTGGTGGCGTCGATCATGCCGGTCGCGTGCTTGATGCCGACGACCCCCGGCAGGCGGCCGAGCGCCGCGATCGTGCCGGCGCCGAGTGTCTGCCCGGTGCGGTAGGGAATGTCGTACACGACCAGCGGGAGGCCGCCGTGCTCGGCCAGCGCCGTGAAGTGTGCCAGGGTCCCCGCTTCCCCGGGCCGGATGTACGGCGGTGCCGGGACCAGCGCCGCGGCGATGTCCCCCCTGGCGGCCAGGGCGCGCAGCGAGGTGATGGCGGCGGCGGTGTCGTTGGTGCCGACCCCGACAATGAGCGGTGCGCGGTGTGCCCGGCAGGCGGCCGAGCAGATGCGTACCACCGTCTCTCTCTCCTGCGCGGACAACGTGGCGGTCTCGGCGGTCGTGCCGAGGGCGACGAGCCCGGCGGCTCCGTCCGACAGTGCCTCGTCGGCCAGTCGGGCCAGCGCGTCGGGGGCCAGGCGCAGATCGTC
Organism: Streptomyces sp. NPDC031466; assembly: GCF_055581265.1. Lineage (NCBI taxonomy): Bacteria > Bacillati > Actinomycetota > Actinomycetes > Kitasatosporales > Streptomycetaceae > Streptomyces > Streptomyces sp. NPDC031466. Next base: position 261,874 of record NZ_JBVIJT010000004.1, on the reverse strand, counting down.
GGTGAACGGGGTCACCAGGGGGACGTACAGGCCGTCGAAGATCGGTTCGGGCTTCATGGCTCCTACCCTGGCCCACACCCACCCGGTAGATCCATTTCTGATTTCTGCCCTCACACCTAAGCTGTACTTATGCTCGATGTTCGTCGTCTTCATCTGCTCCGCGAACTGCACCGGCGGGGCACCATCGCCGCCGTGGCCGAGGCGCTGACCTTCACCGCGTCCGCCGTCTCCCAGCAACTCGGGGTGCTGGAGAGGGAGGCGGGGGTGCCCCTGCTGGAACGCAGCGGCAGGCGGGTGGTCCTCACGCCCGCCGGCCGGTCCCTCGTCGCGCACGCCGACGCGGTGCTGACCCGCCTCGAACAGGCGGTCGCCGAGCTGGCCGGCGCGCGGGACGGTGTCGGGGGACCCCTGCGTATCGGGACCTTCCCCTCCGGCGGTCACACCATCGTCCCCGCCGCGCTGGCCGAACTGGCCTGCCGGCACCCCGCGTTGGAGCCGATGGTGCGGGAGATCGACTCCGCGCGTGTCTCCGACGGGCTGCGGGCCGGCGAGCTCGACGTGGCCCTTGTCCACGACTACGACTTCGTACCCGCGTCCCCGGACACGACGGTGGAGGAGGTTCCCCTGCTCGAAGAGCCGATGTATCTGGTCACGCAGGCCGCGACCGGCACCACCCGTGAGAGTGACGTGACCGCGACCGCAAACGCGCACGCCGGCCCCGGCGGCACGCTTGCCGCACTGGCGGCGCTGCTCGGACCGTGCGCCGAGGTTCCCTGGATCACCGCCCGGGACGGCACGACCGGTCACGCCATGGCCGTACGCGCGTGTCAGGCCGCCGGATTCCAGCCGAGGATCCGTCACCAGGTCAACGACTTCCGCACCGTGCTCGCGCTGGTCGCCGCCGGGCAGGGAGCCGGCTTCGTGCCGGAGATGGCCGCCGTGCCGAGCCCCGCGGGCGTGGTGCTCACGGAGCTGCCCTTGTTCCGCCGCTCGAAGGTCGCGTTCCGCGCGGGCGGTGGCGCGCATCCGGCGATCGCTGCTTTCGTGGCGGCGGCGACGGCGGCGGTCGATGGCATGCTAGGGGCAGGAGGTCGGTCCGCGAGCTCTGCGTGAACGGCCGACCGCCGGGCATGTGTTGCCTGGGCGCCGACTTCGGTGCCAGGTACATGTTCGAAACGAGAAGGCGATGTCCCACGATGGCCGATGACGCATACCTGTTCCTCCTTCCCGACCGGCACCCCCGACTGGGCGCGGCCCTCGCTGCCGTCGGTCCCTTGGAGTGCTCGGAAACCCCGGCCGTGCACGGCTGGTTGCAGGCCCACGAGGTCTCCGTGTCGTCGGAAGCGGTGCGGATCCTGCCCGCCGAGGCACAGGCGCTCATCCCCGAGGGCGCCGAGCGGCTGCCGGTGCCGTTGAGCGAGGAGGAGACGCTGACGGTCCAGCAGGAGTGCGCGCCTCAAGCTGTGACGGAGCTGGAGGGTGAACTGCTCGAGTTCCGGGAGACGACCCAGGACTGGGAGGCTCTCGTGCACCGGGCCCTGACCGCGGGAATCCCCGCGCAGCGCATCGCCCAGCTGACCGGCCTCGACCCGCAGGAAATCGGCCGCCTGACCGTCTGACCTGCCCGCCGGCAAGAGATCGGCGGTCTGGCGGCTGAGCCGTCTCGGCCCGGGGCGAACCGGCCGCCCGAGCGGCCTTGACCTGGCAGCAAACGGGCCGCCCGACCGCCGCACCGGCCTCGGCCCGCAGAAGATCGGCGGGTCCGACCGCCCTGCCCCGCAGCGAACCGGCCGCCCGGCCGACTGACCCGCCTCGATGCCGATGCCGTGCCGGGCAAGGCCCCTCGGGGGACGTCAGACGCGGCGCCTCGCGCCCAAGCGGGCGGCCCGCTACGCGGCAGGCACCGTCCCGGCCGCCGCGGCCGGCGCCGGCACGCTCGCGCGCTGCGGCACGCTCGACTCCCGTACGACCAGCCGCGGCGCGAGCCGCACCGCTTGCTGCGGGCCCGCGCGCTCGCCCGACAGGCGCAGGCTCAGGAGCCGCGCCGCTTCGGCGGCCAGCTCCCCCACCGGCTGGCGGACCGTCGTGACGCCCGGCGCGGACAGCCCCGCCATCGGGATGTCGTCGAAGCCCGTCACGGCGACTTCGCCCGGCACGTCGACGCCCAGCTGCTGGAGCCGCTGGAGCGCCCCGATCGCGATCAGGTCGTTGGCGCACACCAGGGCGTCGGGGCGGGCCGGCCACACCTCGTCGACGGCGGCCCGGCCCCACTCCACGGAGAAGTCGCCGAGGGCCACCCGCTCCGGAGCGCCGGGGTCGAGCGCGAGCGCCCGGGCCGCGTAGGCCCCGCGCCGCTCGGCGGCGGTGGACGCCGTCCCCGCCGCCCCGAGGAAGCAGACGCGCGTGCGTCCGGTGGCCGCCAGATGATCGAGGACGAGGGCCATGCCGGCGGTGTTGTCGACGGCTACGGAGTCGGCGACGCCGGGCCCGCAGCCGCGGTCCATCAGCACGAGCGGCACCCGCGCCGCCGCCGCGGCCACCGCCTCCCGGCTGCGCTCCTCGTGCGCCGGGATCACCAGCAGGGCGTCGACCTGCCGGCCGAGCAGGTCCGCCACGTACTCCGCCTCGGCCACCGGATCGTCGTCGCAGTCGGCGAGCAGTACGGCGCGCCCGTCGGCGTGCAGGGCGTGCGTCAACTCCCGTACGAGCGTCGGGTAGAAGGGGTTCGTGATCTGCGGCAGGACGAGACCGACCGTGCCCGTGGAGCGGCCGCGCAGCGCCCGGGCCGCGTGGTTGGGGCGGTAGCCGAGCGCCTCGGCGGCCTCCCGCACCCGGCGGGCCGTCTCGGCGCCGACGGGCCGGGTACCGGCCAGGACCCGGGAGACCGTGGCGACGGAGCAGCCGCAGGCCCGGGCCACGTCTCGCAGCGTTGCGTCGGCCACGCCGCGCCCCCTTCGACAAGCCGACAGGTCCCGGCAAACGTTATCAGCGGAGGTTCGTCACAACCAGAGTCCGAGCAGGGTTCGGCCAGGCCGCACATTGGGACTGATTGCGCCTGCTTACCCCTTTTTGTGCCGCACGGGGTCGTGTCCGTTCCGGGCAAGTTTGCCTGGGTGTGGTTTCGGCCATTGACATAATTCGCCACTGTGCACAGAGTCTTCGGAGAACGTTTTCCCGAGCTGTCTCCGCCCCGCGACCGTCGAGGCGGCAGCGGCTCAGCCGAACAAAGAGGTTCCGCGATGCCCCGAAAGATCATCCTGGACTGCGATCCGGGACATGACGACGCGATCGCCATGCTCCTGGCGCACGGCAACCCGGATGTGGAGCTGGTCGCCGTCACCACCGTGGTGGGCAACCAGACCCTGGAGAAGGTCACCCGCAACGCCCTGTCGGTGGCCCGCATCGCGAACATCACCGGCGTGCCCTTCGCGGCCGGCTGCTCCCGCCCCCTGGTGCGTACCATCGAGACGGCACCGGAGATCCACGGCGAGAGCGGCATCGACGGCCCCGTCATGCCCGAGCCGACGCTGGCCCTGGACGAGCGCCACGCCGTCGACCTGATCATCGACACCGTCATGGCGCACGAGCCCGGCGAGATCACCATCGTGCCCACCGCCGGTCTCACCAACATCGCCATGGCCGCCCGCAAGGAGCCCCGCATCGTCGAGCGCGTCCGCGAGGTCGTCCTGATGGGCGGCGGCTACCACACGGGCAACTGGAGCCCCGTCGCCGAGTTCAACATCAAGATCGATCCCGAGGCCGCGCACATCGTCTTCAACGAGCGCTGGCCGCTCACCATGGTCGGCCTCGACCTGACCCACCAGGCACTCGCCACCCCCGAGGTCGTCGAGCGCATCGCGAAGGTCGGCACCCGGCCCGCCGTCTTCGTCAACGAGCTGCTCGACTTCTTCGGCGCCATGTACCTGCAGTCCCAGGGCTTCGCGGCCCCGCCGGTGCACGACCCGTGCGCGGTCGCGTACGTCATCGACCCCGACGTCATGACCGTCCGCAAGGCCCCCGTCGACATCGAGCTGACCGGCACCCTCACCCTCGGCATGACCGTGACGGACTTTCGGGCGCCCGCGCCCGCGGACTGCCACACCCAGGTCGCCGTGGACCTGGACCACCGGCGTTTCTGGGACCTGGTCGTGGACGCCCTCGAGCGGATCGGTGACGTCCCCGCATGAACGCCTCCGTCACCGAACCGGCCGCCGCACCCGGCGGCGCCCGCGGCTCCCGACCGGTGCGCATCGGCGTCCTGGTCACCGCCCTCCTCGCGGCGTGCTTCGCCTTCCAGCTCAACGCGAGCATGCTCAGCCCCGCCCTGAAGAACATCGAGGACTCCCTCGGGGCGACCTCCGCGGAGATCGGCCTCACCCAGACCGCCTTCTTCACCTCCGCCGCGCTCTTCTCACTGTTCCTGCCGCGCCTCGGCGACCTCATCGGACGCCGCAAGGTCCTCGGCGGGATGCTCGCGCTCATGGTCGTCGGCTGCCTCGTCGCCGCCTTCGCCGAGAGCGTGCCCATGCTCTTCGCGGGCCGCGTCATCCAGGGCGTCTCCGGGCCCACCGTGCCGCTCTGCCTGATCATGCTGCGCAACGAGGTCCACGAGCCGAAGAAGTACGGCACGCTGCTCGGCGTCATCACCGCCGTCAACGGCGGCATCGCGGGCGTCGACTCCCTCGCGGGCGGCTACCTCGCCGACCACCACGGCTTCCAGTCGGTGTTCTGGGCGATGGCGGGCGTGGCCGCGCTCGCCGCGCTCATGGTCGCCACCCTCACCCCGGAGTCCAGGGCCACCGCCACCGCCGACACCCGGATGGACTGGCCCGGCGTCACGTTCCTGGTCGTCTCGGTGGGCGCCGCCCTCATCGCCCTGAACGAAGCGGGCAAGCTGGCCGCCGCGAACTGGCCGCTGGTCGCCGGTCTCTTCGTCGTCACGGCCGTCGCCTTCGCCCTCTTCTGGCGCACCGAGGACCGCAGCAGCCATCCCCTGGTCGCCACCCGCCACCTGCGCCGGCGCTCCACCTGGGCCCTGCTGCTCACCACCGTCCTCACCATGACCGGCGTCTTCGCCGTGATGAACGGCATGATCCCCGCCTTCGCCCAGGACGCGCAGGCCGGCTTCGGGATGAGCGCCGAGCAGTCGGCCTGGTGGACCCTGACCCCGTACGCCCTCGCCGGTCTCGCCATGGGTCCGATCGCCGGGCGCCTGGCCGCCACGTACGGGTACGGGCGCGTCCTGCGCCTCGGCCTCATCGGCTCGATCGTCACCGTGGCCCTGATGCTGTTCACCCTGCACGCCGACTCGCGGCTGCTGCTCCTGGCCGCGTCGATCCTCATCGGCGTCACCTACGCGGGCGTGGGCAACATCGTCCTCAACGGCCTCGGCATCGTGCTCTCGCCGAAGGAGAACCCGGGCTTCCTGCCCGGTCTGAACGCGGGCGCCTTCAACCTCGGCGCCGGGCTCAGCTTCGCCGTCCTGTACGCCGTGCAGACCGCCGCCGAACCGGCCGACAAGACCTCACCCGCCGGATACACGGCAGGCATGATCGCCGGTGTCGCGCTCATCGCGGCGGCGTTCGCGACGTCCTTCCTCATCCCCAAGCCGGTGGAGGCCGAGGCCACGGAGTGAGCGCACCGCCAGGGCCCGTGCCACGGCCGGACCGTGGCACGGGCCCTCGGTGTGTGATGCGGCCGGCGGCCCCTCGGCAGGGGCCGGCCCGGCGGGCTCAGTCGCCCCGGACGTCCGCGACCCGCACCGAAAGGCCGTAGTCCAACTCGGCCCCGTCGACGAGCAGCGCCTCGACGGACCGGGTCGCGGGGTCGATGTCGGCCTCCATGCCGTCCCCCGCGTACCGGGGATAGCCGGAGGCGCCCGTCTCGCCGGTGGCGACCACGACGGCGGAACGCAGCGCTCCGTGCGTGTCGTCGGTGCTCTTTCCGTCCTCGGTGAACTCGGGGACGAGCAGGATCTCGTAGCTCTGCGGTTCAGTCGTCATGCGAGCGACGGTAGACAGGAGCGGCACCCGGCGCACGTACGCGCCGCCGAGGGCGGGTCGCGCGTCGTCGTGCCGGGTCACCAGCGCAGGGCGGTGAAGTCCACGGGCCGGGGGCGCAGGGTCGCCGTCCGGGCGGTCAACGCCCGCATTCGCCGCGCCGCTTCGGTGACGGTCAGATGCCTGCGGTCACCGTGCCCGGGCAGCAGCCATTCGAAGCGGAGCCGTTCGGCCGTGCGGGCCAACGAGGCCGCCAGCTCCTCGATGGAGTACCAGGTGACGCTCTCGGCCACCTCGATGTCACCCGTCGTGCGCGACCAGTAGAAACTGTCCCCGCTGAAGCAGTACCGCTCATCGGCGACGTACAGCACGCTGCCCCGGGTGTGGCCCGGCAGCGGATGGGCGTGGACGCCGTCGCCGATCTCGACGCTCTGTGTTCCGCGCAGCACGTGGTCGGCGTCCGGCGCCGCGTCCAGATCACCCTCGTGGATCCACAGCGCGGCCCCCAAGCGGTCGGCGTACCGCCGGCCGTGCGCGGCGTGGTCCCGGTGGGTGAGCAGGACGTCCGTGACGGGCCCGATCCTCTCGTACCGGGCCGCCAGCGCCTCGCTCCAGCGCGGGGTGTCCACCATCATCAGGTTCCCCGAAGGGCGGCGCAGCAGGTAGGAGTTGGCGCCCGCGGTGCGCTGGGAGTTGTGCCCGCAGAACAGGACGGTGTCGTCGACGGGCAGGGGGTAGGGGTCCCGCTCGTCCTCCAGTCGCCCGGAGGCGGGCCGGATCGAACGGGTGTGGCAGGCGAACGCGGCGGCGTACAGCAGGCGTTCCTCGGCCGCGTCGCGCGGTTGGCGAAGGATTTCGGAGCGGCCGTCGACCTCCCGGATCAGGTCGGGGGCGAGCTGCCTGGCGACGTCGCAGTTCGTGCAGCGGTCGTCCACGGACCAGCCGGAGGTCAAGGGCCGGCCGGCCAAGGCGTCGTTCACGGCGTGACTCACTTCCTGTGGGGTGGGGGAGTGGACCAGGTCCTGTCCCCTCAGGGGTATCCCGGTGCCGACCCGAAGAGGAAGGGGGTCGGACCCTTGTTTCCCTGGCCACGGGCGGCTCTCACGGCCGACGGGTATGAGGTGCGCATGACAAGTCGGGCTCGTGGGAACGAGCGGCTCGGACCGCCGAGGGGCACGGGTGCGGCGCGATCAGACGTCGTGCAGCCCCCGCCCCACGCGCACCGCCGTGGCGCGCAGCCACCTGTGAGCCGCGTCGTGCGTGTGGACGGGGTGCCACCACAGGGCTTCCTGTACGGGTACGGCGTCATAGGGGGGCCGCATGACGCGCACCGGCGCGACCCCGGCGAGCAACCGGGCCAGCCGCTCCTGGACGAGCGCGATGCGCCGGGTGCCCGCGACCATCAGGGGCAGCACCTGGAAGCTGTCGACGGACACCTCCACGCGGGGCTCGACACCGAGCATGCCCAACTGCCGTACCGCCGGGGTGTCGTAGGCGCGCTGGTAGGTCACCCAGGGCAGCCGGGCCAGGTCGTCCCGGGTCAGCTCGGCCTCGACTTCGTCGTTGTCGCAGGCGACGAGGAAGACCCAGCGGTCCTCGTACAGGTCCGCGTAGGGCAGGTCGCTGACGATCCCGTGCGGCATGAAAAGACCGTCATGGGCACTGAGTGCGGTCCCGGACTCCTCCACCGGGGTGGCCGGCATGCGCGTGAACCGCAGGCGGACGCCGGGGGCCTCCCGGTGGATCACCCGGGCGAGTTCGGCACCGAAGACGGCGACGGCGTAATCGGCGGCCATGAGCGTGAACTCCCGGCTCTCCGTGGCGGGTTCGAAGGTCGCCTGGGTGCTGAACAACCGCTCGAGGAGGTCGTACGCCGTCCCGGTGCGGTCGAGGAGGACCTGCCCGAGGGCCGTGAGTTCGTACTGGCCGCCGGTGCGGGTCAGCAGGTCGTCGCCGAAGTGGCGGCGCAGCCGGGCCAGCGCGGCGCTCATGGCGGGCTGGCTGAGGCCGACGCGCCGGCCGGCGCGGGTGACGTTGCGCTCTTCGAGGAGGGCGCGCAACGCCACGACGAGGTTGAGGTCGAGACGGGCGAGATTCACCGGATCCCTCTGCGGTGTGACGGCTCTGACCTGTGACTATAAAGGCCGCGGATGGCCCGCATCCATGCAATCGATTTCCCCGATGTGGTGTCGGGGCATCAGATTGGTCGCATGGCCATCAGGAGGACATGTTCCGTGCAACCCGCGCTCCCTTCCGAGCCCTTCGCCGGTCCCTTCGCCCTCGGCACCCTGTCCGGCCCCGGCGGCCCCGCCCTTCCCGCGCTCGTCACCCCCGACCGGCGCGTACGGGACCTCCGGCCGATCCTGGACGACGCTACGGCGACGACCCGCACCGTCCTGGAACGGTGGGATGAACTACTGCCCGTCCTGCACGGGTTGGCGGCGGACACGGGCGTGGAGCGGCGGCCGCTGGCGGACTTCGAAGTGCACGCCCCGGTCGAGCCGCGCCAGGTCTTCCAGTGCGGCGCGAACTACCGCCGACACGTGATCGACCTGCACGTCGCCCACCGCGACCCCGCCGACGGCCGCTCGGCCGAGGAAGCGCGGGCCGAGGCCGCGGAGATCATGGACCGGAGGGCGGCGGAGGACCTGCCGTACGTCTTCATCGGTCTGCCGAGTGCCGTCACCGGCCCCTACGACGACGTGACGCTGCCCTCCTGGGCCGAGAAGCCGGACTGGGAACTGGAGTTGGCGGCGGTCATCGGACGCACCGCCCACCAGGTCCCCGCGCACGAGGCGCTGGAGTACGTCGCCGGCTACACGATCGCCAACGACCTCACCGACCGCGCCGGCGTCTTCAGGCGGGACATGCCGCAGATCGGAACGGACTGGCTACGGTCGAAGAACGCGCCCGGCTTCACCCCGCTCGGCCCCTGGATCGTCCCCGCCGAGTCGATCACGGACCCCGGCGACCTGCGTCTGACGCTGAGGCTGAACGGCCGGACGATGCAGGACGAGACCACCAAGGACATGATCTTCGACGTGGCCCGCTTGGTCGCGCACGCCTCGCGAACCGCACGGCTCCTGCCCGGCGACCTCGTCATGACGGGCTCCCCGGCCGGCAACGGCATGCACTGGGGCCGGCTCCTGCGCGACGGCGACGTCATGGACGCCTCCATCGCCGGACTCGGCGCACAGCGCACCCGCTGCGTGGCGCGGGACGCCCGCCGCGCGGCGCAGCCGACACCGTGAACCCGACCGCCGCCACGCGGCCCGTACAACAGAGGAATTCCCCCATGAGCACACCCCGCAAGGTCCTCGTGATCGGCGGTGGCACGGCCGGCAACGCGATGACGGTCTTCCTGCGCCGCGCCGGTGTGGCCGTCGACCTGATCGAGGCGAAGGACGACTGGAACGCCACCGCCGGCTCCGGGATCACCTTGCAGGGCAACGCCCTGCGGGTCCTGCGCGCACTCGGCGTGTGGGAGCAGGTGAAGGCATCCGGCTGCGGTTTCGACTCGGTCGGGATCAACGCCCCCGACGGCACGGTCCTGCACGTCGCACACGACATCCGAAGCGGCGGCGACGACCTGCCCGCCTCCCTCGGCATGCGGCGCCCCCGCCTCCAGCAGATCCTCGTCGAAGCCGTCCGTGCCTGCGGTGCCGACGTGCGGCTGGGCACCACGGCCGACGTGCTGGACCAGGACGCCGACGGGGTGAACGTCCGGTTCAGCGACGGCACAGAAGGCCGCTACGACCTGGTGATCGCCGCCGACGGCCTGCGCTCCACCACCCGCGCCGCCATCGGCATCACCACCGCGCCCGCCCCGACCGGCATGGCAGTCTGGCGCGTCGCCGCCCCACGCCCCGCCGGAGTGACACACGCCGAACTCGCCTACGGCGGGCCCGCGTTCATCGCGGGCTACTGCCCCACCGGCGACTCCACTCTCTACGCGTTCGTGGTCGAGGCCGAACGCGACCGCGCCGCCATCCCGGCTCAGTCGTACGCGGACGAGATGAGCCGGGTGGCCAAGGGGTACGGCGGTCACTGGCCCGAGATCACCGCGCACGTCACCGACCCGGCCCAGGTCAACTACACCTGGTGCGAGCAGTTGCTGGTCGAGGGCTCCTGGCACCGGGGCAGGGTGGTCCTCGCCGGGGACGCCGCCCACTGCTGCCCACCGACCATCGCCCAGGGCGCCGCCATGTCCCTGGAGGACACCCTCGTCCTCGCCGAACTGCTCACCACCGATGCCACCTGGGACGACGCGCTGTTCCATGCCTACTACCAGCGCCGTATCCCGCGTGTGCGGGCCGTCGTGGAGGCGTCCGTACAGATCGGCCGGTGGCAGCTCGACGGGGTGCGCGACGCCGACCTGCCCGGCCTGATGGCCCGCGTCACGGCCCTGCTCACGCAATCGCCCTGAGCCCGCCCTTCGCCGCTCCCGCCCGAGGAGGAACCATGAACGCACGCCTGCTCACCCACCTGCGCCACGTCGACCTGGCCGTACCCGACCACGACAAGCAACTCGACTTCTACGCCGGCGTCTGGGGACTGACCAAGGTCGCCGAGGACTCCGGCATCTCCTTCCTCGCCGCCGAGGGCTCGCCCGAGCAGTACGTCGTACGGTTGCGCAAGGCCGACGAGAAGCGGCTCGACCTCGTGTCCTACGGGGCCGCGAGCCCGGCGGACGTGGACACGCTCGCCGAGCGGCTCCTCGCGGACGGCGTGCGGTTGATCACCCGCCCGGGGAAGACCGACACCCCCGGTGGCGGCTACGGCTTCCGGTTCTTCGACGTCGACGGCCGCACCATCGAGGTGTCGGCCGACGTCGCGGTGCGCCGGCACCGCAGGATCGAGGAGAGGGAGGCGATCCCGGTCAAACTCTCCCACGTGGTGCTCAACTCCGCCGATCTGAACAGGACCCGCCGGTGGTACGAGCGTCACCTCGGCTTCGTCCTGTCCGACACGCTCAGCTCGCCGCGCACGGGCGAGATCCTGCACTTCATGCGGATCAGCGACCAGCACCACTCCATGGCCGTCGCGCGGGGGCCGCACACGGCGCTGCACCACGTGTCGTTCGAGATGCGGGGCATCGACGAGTTCATGCGGGGCTCGGGCCGGGTGATGCGGGCCGGGTACCGCAAGATCTGGGGGCCGGGCCGGCACCTGGCGGGCGACAACACCTTCACCTACTTCCTGGACCCGCACGGCAACACCGTGGAGTACACCACCGAGCTGGAGTGCCTGGACGAGGACACCTGGCACCCACATGTCCACGACTTCTCCCGGCCCGAGGTCACCGACCAGTGGGGTACCGCCGGCGCGATGAACGAGTTGGTGGCCAAGGAGTCGTTCAACGACCCCGACCGAGGGGTGTTCGTCGCGCCGCCGGTCTGAGCCCCGAAAGGCCGATCACCGGCAGATCAGGACTCCTCTCCCTCCGCCTCCCACAGCTCGGCCCGGCGCGCCGAGACCAGCGCCTCGACGCGGGCCACGACCTCGTCGGCCGGCAGCGCGTCGAGCCGGCGTCCGTCGCGCAGCCGCAGCGCGACCCGGCCCGCGGCGGCCTCCTTCGGCCCGATGACCGCCTGATAGGGGACGAGCCGGGCCGCCCGCACCCGGGCACCGAGACTCCCGTCCCCGGACACCTCGGCCCGCAGCCCCGCCCGCGCGCACCGCCGCGAGAACGCCTCGGCCTCGGGCACTTGGGCCTCGGAGACCGGAAGGACCACCAGCTGGGTGGGGGAGAGCCAGGCGGGGAAGGCACCGCCGTGCACCTCGATGAGGTGGGCGACGGCTCTCTCCACACTGCCGATGACACTGCGGTGGACCATCACCGGACGGTGCTTCGCGCCGTCCGCGCCGATGTAGTGCAGGTCGAACCGCTCGGGCTGGTGGAAGTCGATCTGGACGGTGGAGAGGGTGGACTCCCGGCCCGCCGCGTCGGCGACCTGCACGTCGATCTTCGGCCCGTAGAAGGCGGCCTCCCCCTCCACGGCCTCGTAGGGGAGACCGGAGTTGTCGAGGACGTCGCGCAACAGGGCGGTGGACCGCCGCCACTTCTGTGCGTCGGCGACGTATTTCCCACCGGACCCCGGCAACGAGAGCCGCAGGCGCGCCGGGCGGATGCCGAGGGCCTCGTACGCGCCGCGGATCATGTCCAGAGCGGCCCGCGCCTCGTCGGCGGCCTGCTCCAGGGTGCAGAAGATGTGCGCGTCGTTGAGTTGGATGGCCCGCACCCGGCCCAGTCCGCCGAGGACGCCGGAGAGTTCCGCCCGGTACATGCCGCCGAGTTCGGCCATGCGCAGCGGAAGCTCGCGGTAGCTGTGGGAGCGGGAGCGGTAGATCACCGCGTGGTGCGGGCACAGGCTCGGCCGCAGCACGACCTGCTCCCCGCCGACGTCCATCGGGGGGAACATGTCCTCGCTGTAGTGCGCCCAGTGCCCGGAGATCTCGTACAGCTCCCGCTTCCCGAGCACGGGCGAGTACACATGGCGGTAGCCGGCCCGCCGTTCGGTGTCGCGGATGTACTCCTCCAGGGCGTGCCGGACGGCGGCGCCCTCGGGCAGCCAGTAGGGGAGGCCGGCGCCGATCAGGGGATCGGTGCCGAACAGGCCGAGTTCGCGGCCGAGTCTGCGGTGGTCGTGCATCGTGGTCTCCTCGACGGGATCGCGCACATGAGCGCGCGGGTTCGGGCGAGTGACCGCGAGACGAAGCCCCGGGGCACTCGCCCCGGGGCTCTTGACTGTGGAACATCGGTCAGCGCGCCGGGACACTCTCCGGCGTCGTCGTCTTCTGCATGGCGCGCTTCATGCGGATGACCGTAGCAAGGGGGCCCGTCCCGGAAAATCGATTTAACCGCCGGGCGCCGAGCCGCCCACCGCTGTCTGTGAAAGTGGTCACAAGGCCGGAACCGATGATCGGGGTCGGGTGCCGTTCGCCCACCGGGTTCGCGTAAGGTCGCGGATCGGCCACCCCACGGCCGACCCGAAGCACATGTCCCCGAACAAGGAGCCGCAGGTCATGACGGCCAATGACGCCACTCAGGCGCCGATATACCACACCCTCGTCCAGGAGCACGGCGACGTCCTCGCCACGGCCCGCAAGGCCGCGGAGGAGACCCAGCAGACGGCCCAGGACGTACTCGACTTCAGCACGCCGCCCAGAGTGAGCGCGCCCGCCGATCCCGCCTCCTGACAGCGGCCCCGACTCGCGCGGCCCCTGTCCGATCGGCCAAGATGGCGCGATGGACTACGAGTTCTGGAAAGAGATCCACGAACGGGGCGGCATCCCGGCGGTCAAGAGCGCGCTGGCGGAGCTCCCCGAGGACCTGACCCCGCAGGACGCGGACGCCGCGGCCGAGCTGGCCCTCAGGGTCATCGAGGAGGACATCGCCCGCATCAACGCCCGGGCGGACCGGGCCGAGGCGACGGCCCGGGCCCTGGCCGAACAGACCGCCGAGGTCAACCGCCGACTCGGCGGCCACCCGGCCGGCGACGCCGACGGCCGCTGAGCGGGGCGCCGCACCCGGCCCGGGTCATCGAGGTCGGTGACGTTCCCGGCGGCGGGCCGACACGGCGATCACCGCGGCCGTCGTACCTGAGACCTCCCCGGCCGTCGTCCACGCGGCGCCGCCCCCTCACGTACGAGCCATGAGCCGCACCATCGCCGTGTCGTACCGCGCCTGGAGCCCCGCGTCCGCCGAGACCCGCAGCAGCGCCCCGAGGGCACGCACGGCGCCGTCGTCGTAGCCGCACGACTCCGCCTCGGCCGCCGCGTTCTCCAGGCGCCGGATGCCCTCGGTCTCGTCGCCCATGCCCAGCAGCGCCTCTCCGACGGCTGTCAGCAGCAGCACTCGGGTCGCCGCCGAGGTTTCCGAGGGGGAGTCGAGGTCGAGCGCGGCGAGGGCCGTCTCGTGCGCCGCCTGCCACTCCCGGGCCTCCAGCCGGTGCCGGGCGAGGTGGCCGAGGGCGAGGCGTTCGGTGTGCCGGTCGCCGACGCTGTGCGCCAGCTCCGCCGCGAGCGCGCACCCCTCGGCCGCCTCGTCGGGGCCGCCGAGCGCCGCCTGGGCCAGCGACAGGTTGATCAGCGCGGTCGCCTCGGCGCGCGTGTCCCGCGCCCGCGCGGCGAGCACGGGCGCGGCCTCCAGGTGGACGAGCGCCTCTGCGACCCGGCCCTCCTCGGTGAGCACCCATCCGAGCAGGGCCAGGACCCGTGACTCGGCCCGGGCGTCCCCGTCGGCCCGGGCCGCCTCAAGTGCCGTACGCAGCAGGGGAGCCCACCCGTCCCGCACCCGCCACACGATCTGCGGCCACATCCCGAGGACGAGCCGCCACGTCCTGCCGTGCAGTCCCGCCGAGTCCGCGGCGGCGGCCGCCAGCGTCAGGTCGTCGCGTTCGGCCGCGTACCAGGCCATGGCCTGTTCCCGGTCCGTGAACTCCCGCACGGCCCGCGGTGGATGGAAGTCGTCGGGCAGGGTGAAGCATGACTCGTCGCCCGGTTCGGCGGCGTCCGCGGCGGCCAGGGCCGTGGCCACGGTCAGGTCGAGCACCCGCCGCAGGGCGTCGGTGTCCGCGTCCAGGCCGCGTGCGTACAGCCGTACGAGGTCGTGCAGGGCCCAGCGGTCGGGACCGGCGCGCACCACGAGGTGGGCGGCGGTGAGCTTGTCCAGCGCGGCCTCGGCGGTCGCCGGGTCGGTGTCCGCGAGCGCAGCCGCCGCGTAGTGGTCGACGTGCGTCCCCGGGTGGCGGCCGAGGTGGGCGAACTGCCGGGCGGCGCTCGCCGGCAGCCGCCCCACGGTGAGCCGCAGGGCGGCGCGGACACCGGTGTCCTCCACGTCCAGGAGGCTCAGCCTGCGCGACTCGTCGGACAGTTCGGCGCACATCACGCTCAGCGGTGCCTCCGGCTGGTCCGCCAGCCTGGCGGCGGCCACCCGCAGCGCCAGCGGCAGCCCGCCGCACAGTTCCGCGAGGCGTCGCGCGGCCACTTCCTCCGCGAGGACCCGCTCGGTGCCGAGGACCGCCGCGAGCAGGGCGGTGCTGTCCTCCGGTTCGAGTACGTCCACCGGTACGGGGCGCGCGGCGTCGGAGGCGATCAGGCCGCGCAGGCGGTAACGGCTCGTGACCACGGTGACGCAGCGGGCGCCGCCCGGCAGCAACTCCCTGACCTGCTCGGACGCCCGCGCGTTGTCGAGGACGACCAGCAGCTGACGCTCGCCGGCCAGGGAACGGAAGAGCGCGGACGCGGCGCCTTCCGACTCCGGGATCCGGCGCGGCGCGACCCCGAGGGCCAGCAGGAACTCGCGCAGCACCTCCAGGAGCGCGGGCTCACCGGTGTCGCTGAACCCCCGCAGGTCGGCGTAGAGGAGGCCGCCGGGGAACTGCCCCCGGTTGCGGTGGGCCCAGTGCGTCACGAGCGCCGTCTTGCCCACGCCCGCCGGCCCGGTGACCAGACAGACCGGCGCCTCACCGGCGGCGGCGCGGGACAGCGCGGTGAGTTCGGCGGCCCGCCCGTGGAAACCACGGGGCATGCGCGGCAGCAGATCGACCGTGCCGGACGGCGACGAGGGGGCGGGCGCGTGCGCCGCGACCGGCGCGGCCAGGGGAGCGGCGGCCGGCGACGGGGCGGGAGCGGGCGCGGCGCCAGACGCCGGGCGCCGCCCCGCCGAGCTGGGCGAACGGTCGTCCTCGGCGTCCTCACCGGTCCCCTGGAGAGCGGCCGCGTACGCGTCGGCCAGCTCCCGGCCCGGATCGACGCCCAGCTCGTCGGCGAGCACGCGGCGGGTCCGGTGGAACCAGTCGAGCGCCTCCGTCCGGCGCCCCGCCCGCTGGAGCGCCCTCATCAGCGCGGCGGACAGCGACTCGCGCAGCGGGTGGACACTGGCCTCCGCGCGCAGCACGGCGGCGGCCCGGGCGTGCTCGCCCATCCGGGCGTAGGCCTCGGCCAGCGACTCCACGGATGCCAGCCGCAGCTCCTCCAGCGCCTGGGCGGCGGCCTGCAACGGCTGGCTCGGGTACGCGCCGGTCAGCGCGGGACCCTGCCACAGCGACAGCGCCTCCTGATACATCGCCACGGCGTCGGCGGGCGCCCGCTGACCACGGGCCAGCGTCACCAGCTCCTCGAAGCGGTGGGCGTCCAGCAGCGACTCCGGCATCCGCAGCACGTACGCCGTGCCCTGGGTGACCAGCTCGACGCCGAACATCTCGGCCTCCGCCTCGGCGAGCAGGACCCTCAGCCGCGACACGTGTCCCTGGATGACGCCGCGAGCGCGCGCGGGCGGCTCCTGGTCCCACAGCGCCGCCGCCAACTGGTCCACCGGGACCGGGTGGTTGGGCCTGAGCAACAGCGCGGCGAGCAGACTGCGGCGCTTGGCGGGTCCCAGTGGCACCACGCCGACCTCGGTGGCCACGGACACAGCTCCGAGCAGCCGGAACTCCACTGATGCAACTCCTCTGCGGGAAAAGAGCCAGATTACCGGAGTCGCACACCCGTCCCGCAGTCGGCGGCCACCCGGGCAGGGCGCCCGGCCGATGGTCCCGGGGCGCCCGCGTGACTCTCCTGCGGCCCCTCCCCGGTACCGCCGACTGCAGCCGATTCGCCCTGCTTACGATCTCTTCGCTCTGGTTCACGTGAGCTTCCTGGGGCACCCGACGACAGTGATCCGCCGATCATCGAAATCCTGATCGACGGAGCGCCGCAGACCGAGCCGGACGCCGGCCGGGGAAATGCACGCGGGTCCTGGTTCGGTCAGGATGCGGGGAGAGCCACCACTCCGTACTTCTCGGCCGCCGCCCCCGCACTCCACGGCCCGCGTCCCCGCCCCACAGGAGGACCTCATGCTGGACCACACGCTGCCGCTGCTCACCAAGGGCTACGCGTGGCTCCCCGACCTGAGCCGCCGCGAGGGCCCCGGGCCCGTACGCACCCGCCTGCTCGGCAAGCCCGTCATCGCGCTGCGCGGCCCGGCGGCCGTCACCTTCTTCTACGACGAGAACCACGTCCGCCGCCGAACGGCCCTGCCCGAACCGGTCCTGAGCACGCTCTTCGGCAAGGGCGCGGTGCACACCCTCGACGGCGACGAGCACCGCACGCGCAAGGCCCTGTTCATGTCGGTGCTCCAGGACCCGGCGGGCGTCGCCGCGCTGGCCGAGCGCGTCGCCGACGAGTGGGAACGCTCCAGCAAGGAGTGGATCGGCCGCGCCCAGGTGACGTTGTTCGACGAAGTGAGCGTGCTGATCACCCGGGCCGTCTGCGCCTGGGCCGGCGTCCCCCTGACGGAGCACCCGGACGACGAAGCACGGCAGACCGCCCACGACCTGGTGACCATGGTCGACGGATTCGCCACCGCCGGCCCCCGTCACTGGCGGGCCAGGCGCGCCCGGCAGCGCCAGGAGCAGCGGCTGGCCCGCCTGATCGAGGACATCCGCTCGGCCGACCTCGCCCCGTCGGATGGCGGTGGGGCGGCTCCCTCCGTGGTGGCGGCCGTGGCCGCTCACCGCGAGGCGGACGGACAGTTCCTCGACCCCCGCACCGCCGCCGTCGAACTCCTCAACGTCCTGCGGCCCACGGTCGCCGTCACCTGGTTCACGGTCTTCGGCGCGCACGCGCTGCACCGCCACCCCGCGCTGCGGGAGCGCCTCGCCACGGAAGGCGAGGACTACGCCCGCGCCTTCGCCCACGAGGTGCGGCGCTTCTACCCCTTCGCGCCGTTCGTCGCGGGCCTCGCCCCCGCCGACCTGGAGTGGCAGGGAGAGCCGATCGCCGAGGGCACCATGGTCCTGCTCGACCTCTACGGACAGAACCACGACCCGCAGCTGTGGGAAGCGCCCTACACGTTCGACCCCGAGCGCTTCACCGGCCGCGAACCCGGCCGCGACGAACTCGTCCCGCAGGGCGGCGGCGAGGCCGGCCAGGGACACCGCTGCCCCGGCGAGGACGTCACCCTGGCGGTGCTGACCGCACTGCTCCCGCGCCTCGCCCGGCTGGACCACCACGTCCCCGAGCAGGACCTGCGCATCCCCTTGAACAGGATGCCGACCAGGCCGCGCAGCGGCTTCGTCATCACGGACGTGCGCTGAGCCCCCATCAGGACCGGCAACCGACACACACAGAGAGGGAACGGTGGAAAGCCATGGCGCGTGCCGCGCTGTTCGACGTCGACGGAACGCTCGCCGACACCAACCACCTGCATGTGACGACCTGGTGGGAAGCGTTCCGCCAAGCGGGCCACGACGTCGCCATGCACGACATCCACCACGCCATCGGCCTCGGGTCCGGCGACCTCATCGCCCATCTGCTCGGCGAGGGCCGCGACCGTGACCGCGACGAGGAGATCAGCGCCGCACACAGCACCCTGTACGGCACGTACTTCGACCGGCTGCCCGCGCTCGACGGCGCCCGTGACCTCCTGCACGCCTGCCACGACCGCGGCCTGCGCATCGTCCTCGCGACCTCGGCGGGCGGCGCGGAACTGGGCGCGCTGCGCCGGGCCATCGACGCCGACGACGTCATCGCGGGCATCGCGAGCGCGGACGACGTCTCCTCGGGAAAGCCCGCTCCCGAACCCGTCCACCACGCCCTGGACATCGCCGGGTGCACTCCGCGGGACGCCCTGTTCGTGGGTGACACCGTCTGGGACATGCGGGCGGCGGCCCGCGCGGGCGTACGGAGCATCGCGCTGCTCTCGGGCGGCATCCCCCGCGCCGACCTGGAGGCGGCCGGCGCCTCCGCCGTCTACGCGGACCCCGCCGACCTGCTGAGCCACTTGGACGGCGAGGTCGGCTGAGCCGGCCGGCCACTGCGTCTTCCCTGCGCGCACCTGCGCGCAGGGAAGGCTGTTTGGCCCTGGATCCGAAGGGCAGGCGGATAACGTGCTTCGGACCGGAGGCGCGTTCGCGGGAGCGGTGTGTTCACTCCCGGGATGCCTGTCGCCGGGGCGCCCCGTTTCTCGCGGTCACTGTTGGCGGCACCGCTGAGGAGCGACATACTGATGCTTACCGACCTCACCGCATACTCCGCCCGGCGTCGCAGGACGACCCGGCACTCCCACAACGACGCCCCGGACACCGCGGCGGACTTCGTCCGGCTCGCCTCCCTCCAGGACGGCCCCGAGCGCGAACTCCTCTGCGAGGAGATCGTCGAGGCATGGCTGCCCATGGCGCACCGGATCGCCGGCCGGTTCCGGAACAAGGGCGAAAGCATCGAGGACCTGCAACAGGTCGCGGCGATGGGCCTGGTCAAGGCCGTCAACCGGTACGAGCCCGGGCGCGGCGCCTTCGAGAGCTACGCCGTGCCCACCATCACCGGCGAACTGCGCCGCCACTTCCGCGACCGCATGTGGGACGTGCGCGTCCCCCGACGCGTGCAGGAACTGCGGAACAAGGTGCGCGTCGCACGCCGTGAACTGCTCGACATGCCCGGCAGCGGCACCGGCCGCGAGCCCGGCATCCCCGACATCGCCCGGCACGCCGGACTCACCGAGGACGAGGTGCGCGACGGCATGGAGGCCATGGAGGGCTACAGCGCCCTGTCGCTGGACGCCGAGATCTCCGCCGCCGACCCCGACGGCTTCAGCCTCGCCGACACCCTGGGCGCCCCCGACCCCGCGTACGACTGCATCACCGACCGCGAGGCGGCCAAGGCGGGCCTGCGCCAACTGCCGGAGCGCGAGCGCACCATCTTGTACCTGCGTTTCTTCGAGGACATGACGCAGAGCCGCATCGCGGAGGAGCTGGGCATCTCGCAGATGCACGTCTCCCGCCTGATCAGCCGCAGCTGCGCCCGCGTCCGCGCCGAGGCCGGCTACGGCACCGAGCACGCCCAGGCCGCGTGAGCGCCCCGCGCCGCCGCCCCCGCACCGGTCGTGGGGAGATTGGACGGCGCGAGACCAGGGAACGCGTGACCCATGTCGCCTGATCACACGCACGCCCCCGTACTGGAAGCCCTCACCGAATACCGCGGCAAGGGCGGGCTCGGCTTCACCCCGAGCGCCCGGATCACCCACGGCGACGACCAGGAGACGACCGGCGCGCTGCTGACGGCCCTGCGTGAACTGGCCCACGCCGCGCCGAAGCTGCGCCATCTGCGCAGCGGCGCGGCGGCCGGGAGGAACCTCCCCGACGCCAAGGACAGCGAACCGAACACCGTGCGCGTGGTCGCAGAATGAGCGGCCCCACTACCACCCGTGAAGTCGAGAAAGCACCGAAGGAACGGAGCACAACCCATGGTCGAGCGTAATCCCGCGTCCCCGGGCGAGGACGGCCCGCCCATCCCCAGGGACCTCCCGGACCAGCAGGCCTCGGGCGACAACAAGGACCCCTGGGAGCTCGACATCGAGGTGGACGGCCCAGGAGACGAGGAGAAGGGCGCCGGCGACGACGTCCCCGACACGGACGAGGCCGGAACCGGCCGGCGCGGCACGTCCGACGACGACGCGTCCCCCTCCGACGATCCGCCACCGGAGGAGCCCACCGCCTGAGACCCCCGGAACGGGCCCGCTCGCCGTGCCCCGCGGCCCGTCATGGGCGAGGCTGGAGGAACACGTACACCCGCCGGCACGAGAGCGGCGGCCGGAGGTGCCGATGGACCCCGTGGCGGCGTTGGAGCGGATCGCCTTCCTGCTGGAGCGCGGCCGCGCCCCGACCTACCGCGTGCGTGCTTTTCGCACCGCGGCCTCGGTGGTCGGGGCGCTGGCCGACGGCGAGGCCGCCCGGCGCGCCGCCGACGGCACCCTGGAGTCCCTGAAAGGGGTCGGGCCCAAGACCGCAGGCGTGGTCCGCGAAGCCCTCGCCGGCGAGGTGCCGGGCTACCTGCGGCGCCTCGAAGAAGAGGCGCGGGACCCGCTCACCGAAGGCGGCGCCGAACTGCGCGCACTGCTGCGCGGCGACTGCCACCTGCACTCCGACTGGTCGGACGGCGGCAGCCCCATCGAGGAGATGGGCCGGGCGGCCCGGGCACTGGGTCACGAGTGGGCCGTGCTCACCGACCACTCGCCGCGCCTGACCATCGCCCGCGGCCTGTCACCGGAGCGACTGCGCGAACAACTGGACGTCGTGGCCGACCTCAACACCCGCTGGGCACCCTTCCGGCTGCTCACCGGCATCGAATGCGACATCCTCGACGACGGCACCCTCGACCAGGAGCCCGAACTCCTCGACCGCCTGGACCTGGTGGTCGTCTCGGTGCACTCCAAACTCCGCATGGACGCCGCCGCGATGACCCGCCGCATGGTCGCCGCCGTCAGCAACCCCCGCGCGGACGTGCTCGGACACTGCACCGGGCGACTCGTCACCGGTCGCGGCAGGCCGGAATCCCACTTCGACGCCGACGAGGTGTTCGCCGCGTGCGCGGCGGCGGGCACGGCCGTGGAGATCAACAGCCGCCCGGAGCGCCTCGATCCGCCGCGCCGGCTGCTGCGCCGCGCCGTCGACGCAGGCGTCCTGTTCTCCGTGGACACCGACGCGCACGCCCCGGGCCAGCTGGACTGGCAGATCATCGGATGCGCGCGGGCCGAGGAGTGCGGGGTGCCCGCCGAACGCGTGGTGACGACGTGGACGGCGGACGAACTGCTGGCCTGGACCCGGGAGAACCGGGCCAGGCCCTGACCCGGCAGGCGAGCCGACACGCCACCGGAACGCCCGCGTCAGCCGAGGCCCTCCAGCACCCGGTCCGGCGTGAGAGGCAGCTCCCGCAGCCGTACGCCGGTCGCGTGGTGCACGGCGTTGCCGATGGCCGCGGCCGTCCCGACGATGCCGATCTCCCCGATCCCCTTGCTGCCCATGGGGTTCAGATGGGGGTCGTCCTCGTCGATCCAGTGCGCCTCGATCGCGGGCACGTCCGCGTGCGCCGGCACGTGGTACGAGGCGAGGTCGCACTCCGCGAAGTCGCCGAACGCCGCGTCCATCGTGCTGCTCTCCGTCAACGCCATCCCCAGACCCATCGTCATCGCGCCGACGAACTGCGAACGCGCCGTCCGGGCGTTGAGGATGCGCCCCGCCGCGTAGACGCCCAGCAGCCGGCGCACCCGCACCTCGCCGGTCACCTTGTCCACGCCGACCTCGGCGAAGTGCGCGCCGAAGGCGTGCCGCGCGTAGTCGCTGTCCGCGTCCGCGGTGCCCGCCGTGTCGGCCGTGGCGCCCACCCCCTCCGGCGGCAGCTCCTGCCCCCGCTGCCCGGACAGGCGTGCGGCCAGCCGCGTACACGCCTCATGGACGGCCCAGCCCCACGACGCCGTCCCCGAGGAGCCGCCCGCCAGCGGCGCCGAGGGCAGGTCGCTGCTGCCGATGTCCGTCCGCACCCGGTCCACCGGCACGGCCAGGGCGTCGGCGGCGACCTGGGCGAGCACGGTACGGGCACCCGTACCGATGTCGGTGGCGTTGACGCGCACCACGAAACTGCCGTCCGGATGGGCGTGCGCGCTCGCCCGGCTCGGCGAGGCGAGCACCGGATACGTCGCGGAGGCGACGCCGCTGCCCACCAGCCAGGGTCCCTCGGTGCGGGAGCGGGGCCGCGGATCGCGTTCGGCCCAGCCGAAGCGCCGGGCGCCCTCGCGCAGGCACTCGGCGAGGTGACGGCTGCTGAAGGGCTTGCCGCTGTCGGGCTCGGTC
This sequence comes from Streptomyces sp. NPDC031466, assembly GCF_055581265.1. Lineage (NCBI taxonomy): Bacteria > Bacillati > Actinomycetota > Actinomycetes > Kitasatosporales > Streptomycetaceae > Streptomyces > Streptomyces sp. NPDC031466. The sequence continues at coordinate 239,268 of NZ_JBVIJT010000004.1, read as the reverse complement.
CGGGTGTCGTTGCGCAGTCGCAGCTCGATGGGATCGATACCGAGGCGTACGGCGAGTTCGTCCATCGCCGACTCCAGCGCGTACATGCCGGGCGCCTCACCGGGCGCCCGCATCCAGGACGGGCTCGGCACGTCGAGTGGCAGGACCCGATGCGTGGTGCGGGCGTGCGGCGAGGCGTACATGACGCGCGTGGCGGCGGCCGCCGTCTCCACGAACTCCTTGATGCGGGAGCTGTACGAGGTCACCTCGTGGATCACGGACGTCAGTCTGCCGTCCGCCTCCGCGCCAAGCCGCACCCGCTGGACGGTCGGCGAGCGGTGCCCCACCACCGTCGCCAACTGCCGGCGCGGCAGGGAGAGCTTCACCGGCCTTCCCGTCACCCGCGCGGCCATGGCGGCGAGCACCACATGGGGGCGGGGCGTGCCCTTGGAACCGAAGCCGCCGCCGACGTGCTCGGAGACGACCGTGATCCGCTCCTCGGGCAGCGCGAACATGCCCGCCAGGGTGTCGCGCACCGTGGTGGCGCCCTGGCTGGAGTCGTGGACGGTCAGCCGCCCGTCGTCCCACCGCGCGGTCGCCGCGTGCGGCTCCATGGGGTGGTTGTGCAGCGGCGGTACGCGGTAGACGGCGTCGACGCGCACCCGGGCGGCGTCGAACGCGCCGTCGGCGTCCCCCCGCACATGCTCCCCGGAGGTGCCGTCGCTGTCCTCGGGGACGTAGGCGTCGGGGTGCCGCGCGCTCAGGGTGACCTCGTGCGGCTCCTCGGCGTAGCCGACCCGGAGGGCGGCGGCGCCCTCGCGGGCCGCCTCCAGCGTCTCGGCGACGACGAGCGCGACGTACCAGCCGCGGTGCGGCACACGGTCGTTCTGCAGCACCGCGAGCGTCGCGTCGTCCGGCTCCACCAGGCGGGGCGCGTTCAGATGGCTGAGGACGTCGATGACCCCGGGCAGGGCCAGGGCGGCCGCGTCGTCGACGACGGTGACCTTGCCGCGCGCCACCGTGGCCGGCACCGGCCAGGCGTAGGCGCAGCCGTCGGGCGTGTGCTCGGCGGCGTAACGGGCGGTCCCGGTCACCTTGGCGGGGCCTTCCCTGCGCTCGGTGGGCGCCCCGAGAGCGCTGCTGGTGTCCGGCATGGGGTGTTCTCCCTGGAGGGCGGGGGGTGAGCGGGGCCGAGGTCAGGAAACGAGGGACGCGCCGGCCAGGCGCCGCAGGACGTCGCACGCGAGATTGCGGGCCAGGGGCACCTTGAAGGCGTTGTCCCGCAGCGGCTCGGCGGCGGCCAGCTCGGCGTCGACGGCCCGCCGGAACGCTTCGTCGGACGGCGCGCCGCCCACCAGCTCCCGCTCGGCGCGCCGCGCACGCCAGGGCCGGTGCGCGAGGCCCCCGAACGCGATCCGCACCTCGCGCACGACGGAGTCCTCGATGCCCAGGACCACGGCCACGGAGGCGAGCGCGAAGGCGTACGAGGCACGGTCACGGGCCTTGCGGTAGGCGGCGGGCAGCCCCGCGGTCGCGGGCGGCAGCAGGACACCGGTGATCAGCTCGCCGTGTTTGAGCTCCGTCTCCACGTCGGGACGCACGCCGGGCAGCCGGTGGAACTCGGCGGCGGGCACGGCCCGCCGGCCGCCCGCGCCGTACAGCTCCACCTCGGCGTCCAGCGCGGCCAGCGCCACCGCCATGTCGGAGGGGTGCGTGGCGATGCACTGCGAGGAGTGGCCGAGGACCGCGTGGTCGCGGTGGACGCCGTCCCGCGCCGCGCAGCCACTGCCCGGCTCCCGCTTGTTGCACGGCTTGCCGAGGTCCTGGAAGTAGGGGCAGCGGGTGCGCTGGAGCAGGTTGCCGCCGGTCGTGGCCATGTTGCGCAGCTGGCCGGACGCGCCCGCGAGCAGCGCCTGGGACAGCACCGGATGGCGGGCGCGCACCAGGGGGTGGGCGGCCAGGTCGCTATTGCGCACCGTCGCCCCGACGCGCAGGGAACCGTCGGACAGTTCCTCGACCGCGTCCAGGGGCAGCGCGCTGATGTCGACCAGCGTCCGAGGCCGCTCCACGCCCAGCTTCATCAGGTCGACGAGATTGGTGCCGCCGCCCAGATAGCGGGATTCGGGGCGGCCCGCGTGGGCCGCGGCCGCCTCTTCGACGCTGTGGGCGCGCACGTACCTGAAGGACTTCACCGGGCCACGTCCTCCACTGCCTCGACGATGTGCGGATAGGCGCCGCACCGGCACAGGTTGCCGCTCAGCCGCTCACAGATCTCGTCCCGGGTCAGCTCGACGGGCGAACCGGGCTCCAGGGCGGGGTCCGTGACGTGCGAGGGGTGACCGGCGTCGGCCTCCGCGAGGGCACCGACGGCCGAGCAGAGCTGCCCCGGCGTGCAGTACCCGCACTGGAAGGCGTCGCGCTCCACGAAGGCCCGCTGCAGGGGGTGCGTCCCCTCGCCGTCGGGGGAGCGCAGCCCCTCGACGGTGGTGATGTGACGCCCCTCGTGGGCGATGGCGAGCAGCAGACAGCTGTTCGCGCGCCGCCCGTCGACGAGGACGGTGCAGGCACCGCACTGGCCGTGGTCGCAGCCCTTCTTGGCGCCGGTCAGGTCCAGCCGCTCGCGCAGGACGTCCAGCAGCGTCGAGCGGTGGTCGACGGTGAGGCGGCGGGACTCGCCGTTCACCGTCAGGCGCACTTCCGAATGGAACACTTCGGTTCCCATGAGGCTCTGCTCCCTCGTCGCACATGGTCCATGCGGTGACCGCTTGTCCAGCCTGAGTCAGAACACACGTCCCGGCATGCCGGGACTCCCTGGGATCGCGTGCCGCACGGCCGTGTCGGCCCGCGCGCGCTCCTGGCCGCGGTCCGCTCATCCGGCCGTGCCCACTACGCCGTTGGAGGGAGTACGGATCGGGTTCACACGCCGTCCGCCGCGATGATCTCGCGTACGACCGCCAACAGGTCCCCGATCGCCGGATGCTGCCCCGGCCCGTCGCGCCAGGCCAGCACGAGCGGCACGGGCGGGGCGTCGGCGAGCGGGCGGTGGACCAACGAGGGGTGCGCGTGCCGGCTCGGGGTCGCCGACGTGGAGACCCCTACGGCGCGCCCGGCGGCGATGGCCATGAGCCACTCGTCGGTGTTGGCGACCTCTACGGTCGCCACCGGCCGGGCCGAGGGCGGCCACAGCTCCGGCGTCGTGGTGCCGGAGACGCTGTTCAGGGCGATCGGGTGGGCGGCGAGGTCCGCCAGGGTGACCCGGGGGAGGGCGGCCAGCGCACTGTCCGCCGGCATGACCGCGACCCGCGCCTCGCTCAGCAGCAGCTCCGTACGCAGTCCGGGTGCGGTGACCGGGCCCCGCAGCAGGGCCGCGTCGACCTTGCCCCGCGTGAGGCCCGCCGTGCGGTCGTCGACGCGCAGCAGCTCCAGCGGGACGCCGGGCCGGGTCTCGTCCCAGCGGCGCAGCAAGGCGACGGTGTGGTCGCCGAGCGCCGCCCAGGTGTGCCCCAGCTTCAGTGGCCATGTGCTCGGACCGCCGGGGTCGAGGGCGGTCTCGACGGCGGAGAGCGCCACGGCGGCCTTGTCCCGGAACGTGCGGCCCCGCGCGGTCAGTTCCAGATGGTGCGTGGAGCGGTCCACGAGGCGGGCCCCGAGGTGGTCCTCCAGCTGGCGCAGGGTCCGGGAGAGCGCGGGCTGGCTCAGATGGAGGCGGGCGGCGGCACGGGTGACGTTCCCCTCCTCGGCGATGGCGAGGAACGCGCGCAAGTGGCGCAGCTCGATGGTCATGCCTCAGGAGCATAACCGCGGGCCCCCGACACGACGGGGCAGGCGGAATACGTGTCCTGGGCACCGCAGTTGAGGACCATGTCGAAAGCCCCTGGCCGTACCGTCGAAGGAGACCCCATGCCCCTCAGCGTCGAAGAGCGTGAGCAGTTCCTGGCCGAACCGCGCATCGGAGCGCTGGCGGTGGCCGCGCAGGACGGGCGCGCCCCGCTCACCCTCCCGATCTGGTACCAGTACACCCCCGGCGGCGAGCTGTGGGTGATGACCGGACGCCACTCCAAGAAGGGCCGGCTGATCGCCGCAGCGGGACGCTTCTCGCTGATGGTCGACCGCCTGGAGCCGACCGTCCGCTACGTCTCCGTCGAGGGCCCCGTGGTCCGCAGCGAGGACGCCACCATCGAGAAACTGCGGGAGATCAGCGCCCGTTACCTCGCCGCCGACAAGGTGGAGAAGTACGTCGAGTTCGCATCCCGGGACCACGGCGAACAGGCCGTCTACTACCTGCGGCCCGAGCACTGGTACTCCTCCGACCTGGGCTCGATCTGACCCGCCCGGACCCACTGCCCGAGGTGGAACTTCGAGGTGCCCGAAGTCGTTGCCAGGGGGACGCGCGGAACACGCGCGGCCAGGCGAACGCGTAACCGAGGTGGCACGGATGGCGATGTGGGACCGGCTCAAGGACCAGGCCAAGGGTCTGCAGCAGCAGGCGCAGGGGGCGCGGGGCTCCAGCGGCCACGGACGGCCCGGGTCGGGGTCCGGCGGCGGATCGAAGGCTCAGCTCGTCGGCGTGCTCAAGTCCCAGCTGGCCTCCCTCAAGACGGAGCTGAAGAGCGGTGCCTACCGCGACGCCAGCATGGCCATGTGCGCCCTGGTCGCCGCGGCCGACGGGTCCGTCGACCCGGCCGAGCGCCAGCACGTGGAGTCGCTGATCCTGCAGAACGACGTCCTGCGGAACTTCCCGCCGGAGCAGCTGCGCCAGCGGTTCAACAAGCACGTCGACCAGCTGACGGTCGACTTCCAGCAGGGCAGGACAGCGGCCATGCAGGAGATCGCCAAGGCGGCGAAGAAGCCGATGGAGGCCAAGGCCGTCGTCCAGACCGGCTTCGTCGTCGCCGGCGCGGACGGGTACATCGCCCCGGCCGAGGAGCAGGTCCTGCGCGAGGCGTGCGCGGCGCTCGGAGTCTCCCCGCAGGAGTTCGGTCTCTGACGCCCGTCGCGCACCACGGACCGGGGCCCGCACCGTAAGGTGCGGGCCCCGGTCCGTGTCATGGCGGGAGCACCCTTCAGCGGCGACGACTCACAGCATGATGAGCAGACGCGTGTTCGGCTTGAGTTTCCTGTTCACCGAACGGCTCTGCACATAGACCTCCAGCTTGGGATTGTTGCCCGCCTTCACCGAGACGGTCCCCTGGATACCCGACCCGAACAGAAGGCTGCGCGCGGCGTCACCGGTATAGGCGCGGTCGGTTTCCTTTTCCACCACGATGACTTCCTTGTTCGGCTGGACCTGCGCCCGTGCGCCCAACTGGTAGTAACAAGAGCCGCGTTCATAGGTCACGCCCGGATGTGAATCGACGAAGGGGCGGATCTCGACCTCCTTGTCGACCTTCAGCAGCCGGTACATGTTCGCCGGAACGGGTTCGAGATTCGCCCGCACGTCGTCGATGGATATGTCCTGGCCGACGGCGAACAGATTCTTCGTGCCCCGCACACCCTGTTCGCGGGCCCGGAGGAAACTGGTGGCGGCGGCGCGCACGGTGCCGATCGCCTCCTCGACGCCCTCCTGGGAGTCCGCGTCCCAGATGGCGATGTTGCCGGCCGGGAAGCCGTAGTTCTGCGCGGTCCGCTTGGCCAGGGAGTTCGGCACGAGGATCGCGGAGGTCCAGTGCTCGGGCAGGCCGCCCATCTTCGCCGCGATCCTGTCGAGCCAGGGACCGAGGATGGCCATGTCGCCGTCGTGCCGCCTGTCGCCGCCGGAGGCGTTCTCCTCGCCGTCCGTCACCACGATCTGCAGGAAACTGTGCTCCCCGTATTCCTCCCAGATGTGGCCCAGGTCGTCCAGGGATTTCAGGGAGGCCTCGATAAGAGCCGTCGCCCCGTTGTTGACCCGATACAGGCCCCGCATGGACGGCAGGTGTTTCACGTCCATGTCCCACACCAGGTTCTCCACCCGGTGGTCGAAGGAGTAGAGGCTGATACGCGTCTCGTGGCCGAGGCTGTCCGATTCGGCCTTCAATCCCGCGACGAACTCGTCCACGACCCGCACGAGTTGATCCTGATGCGGACGCATGGAACCCGAACAGTCCACTACCAGCGCGACGTGATTCACCTTGTGCTGAATCCTGTTGGCAGACATGCTGACGCTCCCCCTTCGCCGAGGCTTTCCGAGTGATTTCACTCTATGGGGAGGCACTGACAACGGCCCTTGGCCGCCACCCCGCCCCGACGTGCGGCGCCCCCACCCTCCGTATGAGCCCCTTCCACCTCCCAAGCGGCCGGGGTGCCGGATCCGTCCAACGTGACGGGCGGCACCCCGGGCCGTCATGAGGGACACTCGCCACCCGCTCCGATGCGGCCCCTCGCCGGGAGGCCTTACTTTCCGCCGGCCGCCAACATGCCGCGCTGAGCGATGTCCAGGCCCGTCTTGGCGGTGGTGAGACCGGTCTTCGTGCCCTTCATGACCTCCTGCGTGGTGCCGGAGGGGTCCGCCAGCGTGTCGGCGACGACCTTGCCCACGTTGTTGTTCTTCACGGGCGCGTCATGGACGGCGGACGAGGAGGCGTCGGCCTGTCCCGCCATGGCGAGGGCGGCGGCGGCAAGGGTCAGTACGGTGATGGTTCGCTTCTGATTGCTCATGACTTCTCAAACGGCCGGGCGAGGACGAGGATGCGTCCGCGTCGGCGATACGCCGCACGATTCCGCCATCGGGGGGAACGGCGCGCCCGCCGGAACCTCCGCCACCTCCGAGGAACGCACGGGAAAGTCCTCGACGTCAGGTGTGAGCGCCCGCGCGGCGGGCAGGCGACGGGTGCAGGGGTGACAACCTCACGGCGCCGTCGAATGGTCAGTGTCAGTGGACGGCGCCTCCTGCAAGCTGAGCGGCCGCGCCTTCGTGGGACAGGGCAGCGGCCGCTCATGCACGCCATCACCCCCCCCGCGGTCGCCCGGGGAAGGCGGCGACGGAGACTCCCGATCACGCCCGCGCGCTGCGGGGACCCGGCGGGTCGGCCCCGCCGGGCGTTACCTCGCCAGTACGGCGCAGATGGTCTTGCCGGTCGGGCCGAGGGTGACATCCACGGTCCGGGCGAGATTGCGCACCATGGGCCAGCCGAATCCGCCGGTTCCGCCCGCGAGGTCGGGGGTCCGCTCCTGGGGCGGTCGGGGATCCGCGTCGGAGACGGTGATCGCTATGGTGTCGGGCCGCTCCTGGAGCCGCAGCGAACACAGGGCTCCGCGGGCATGGCGCACGACGTTCGTGATGAGCTCGGAGACGACGAGTTCGATGCTCGCGGCGGTCTGCTCACCCACCGCAGGAGCCAGCCCGGCGAGGAACCCGCGTGTGAGGTCCCGTGCGTCGGTGACCGCTTGGGGCTCCTTGTCGAAGGTGGCCGTGCCAGACGGCCCGTCATCGAGCCGCATCTGCTGCGTTCGCATGACCCTCCTTCCTCCGGTTACTCCTGTGTGATGGCTGTTCGAGTGGAACACCTGCCCGCAAAGCGGCAGGTTTAATGCGTCCCTGATGCCTCGGATGCGGCGGTTGCCGAACCGTTGCAATGGCGTCGACGGTGTCAGTCGTCGGCATCCCGGCACTCCACGTGGCCCCAGCCGTGCGGGTTCTTCGCGATCTTCTCGCCGGCGGCGTACGGCTTCTGGCAGTGGCAGCGGCCGGGGAACTTCGCCTTGATGACCGGGCCGCCCGCGCCCGTCTTCTTCGTGCGCGCGGCGGTCTTCCTGGGGGCGTGGCCCGCGGGGGAGGCGGTCATGCGCTCGGCACGCGGTTCGGGGATCCCCGGCGCGCCGTGGGCGGTGCCCGCGGGCTGCTGGCTCGTCGCGGCGTCGCTGGCCGCCACGTCCGCGATCGCGTTCAGGTGGTCACCGTCCACGCGGTGGGCGGCCACGTGCCGGAACGTCACGTCACGGCCCTGCAGCAGGGCGTCGATGCGTACGACGAGATCCTTGTTGGCGACCGGCTTCTTCGCCGCGGTCAGCCAGCCGTTGCGTTTCCAGGAGGCGATCCACTTGGTGACCGCGTTCATCGCGTACTGACTGTCCATCCGCACCTCGAGCGGCACGGCCGGGTCGGTGGCCTCCAGGAGTTCGGCCAACGCGGTCAGCTCGGCCACGTTGTTGGTGGAGTGACCGAGCGGTCCCGCCTCCCAGCGACGCGGGGTGCCGTCGGCGTCGGCGACCACCCAGGCCCAGGCCGCGGGCCCGGGATTCTTCTTCGCCGCGCCGTCACAGGCGGCAATGATCAAGTCAGACATCCTCCGATGATTTCATCCCGCTGTCCGCTGCCGGAACGCCGGATCACTCTTCCGCCTGGGCGAGCGTCCACAGGCCCGTATAAGCCCGCTGGATGAACCCGCCGGTCAGGGCGGGGTTCGTATTGGCGAGCGCGGCGAGGCAGACGCGACGCTGCGGGCTGAAGCCGGCGAAGGCGGTGAAGCCCCTGGTGCCTCCGGAGTGCTGGTAGAGGTCCCGGTCGGCCCGGGGCCGGACGTTCCACACCAGGGCGATACGTCTTTCGGTGCGCGGCACCGCGACGCGGGGCACCGTGACGTCGGCGAGCGCGGCCCGCAGCGTGCGGGGGACGCCCGGGGGCACGGCGCCGGGGTCGAGGAGGGCGTCCAGGAGGGTGAGCAGGTCACGGGCGCTGGAGCGGCAGGCTCCCGCACCCGGCATGGCCCCCATCTGCCAGGCGGGGCGCGCCCTGCCGTGCCAGTACCCGGTGGCCTGCGGCTGATCGGTCAGACAGCTGGTACGGGTCAGCCCGAGCGGGTCCAGCACCCGGGCGGCGAGCAGCGGGGCGAAGGAGCCGCCGGGCCCGTGGGCGGCGCGGGCCAGCAGGTCGCCGAGGAGGCCGACGCCGAAGTTGGAGTACCGCACGCGTGTGCCGGGTGCGGGGTGCGGCCGCGTGCGGGCGAGGGCGTGACGCAGCGCTTCGGGGGAGTAGCCGGCGTACGGATTGCTGAACCAGGAGGGCACGGCGCCGCGCAGGAAGCCGGGGGGAAGCCGCGGCAGTCCCGAGGTGTGGGTCGCCAGGTGCAGCAGGGTGATGGGGGAGCCCCGCAGGTGCGGCGCCGCGCCACGCGGCAGGAACCGGGAGATGGGGTCGTCGTGGGCGACCTCGCCGCGCGCGACCATCTCGGCCAGGAGCAGGGCGGTGAACGTCTTGGTGAGCGAGCCGATCTCGAACCGGGTGTCGGGGCCGGCCGGCGCTCCACCGCGCAGCGCGCTGTCGCCGGTGGCGAGAAGCGCGCGCTCCTCGCCGCGCCGGACGGCCAGCACCACGGCGCTCGCACCAGGGGCGGCGTCTCGCAGTTCGGCGAGCAGGTCGGCGGCCCAGGGGGGAGGGGCGGCGGCCACGGGGCGCTCGCCACTCCCGGCGGACGGGGGCACGGCCGGGCTCACCGCGGCGTCGCCGTCCCTCCCAGGGTGCGGGAGACCGTGAGGCTGCCGGCGACCGCGGCCACCACGGCGGTGTGCTGGTGGTCGGTGAACCGCCGGTCCGGGTCGTCGGTGACCGGTCCGCCGTCGCGGGGCACGAGGCCGTCGGCGTGCTGTACCCGCGCGAGCCGCTCCCAGTCGGCCGGCTCGCAGAAGGGCTCCTTGAGGCAGCACCCGACGATCATCAGCTCGGCCATCAGGTCCCACTGCTCGATCTCGGCCCAGATGTCGATCCACACGGGCAGCCATGTGCGGACGTACGCGGCGAGGTCGTCGGGCAGCCCCGTCGGCGCACCGCCCCAGTCGGTGAGGTGGAAGACGGTATGGGTGACGCAGTAGCCGGTCATCCAGTCGATCAGCCAGGGCTCGGGGGTGCCGCCCAGCCAGGTGGCACGGGTCAGCGCCGGCCAGTCGTACGAGCTGCCCCGCGGGTCGAGGCCGATGACGCGAGCCGCGTTCGCGACGGCCAGTCTGCGGTTGGGCATCAGCTCGGCGGCCCGGACCGAGCGCAGGGAGGTGGTGTGGGCGAGCAGCCGGTCGAGGGCCTCGTGGCGCAGACCGCAGCGGGCGAACGGGGCGTACGCCTCCAGGGGGTCGGTCAGCAGCGAGTACCGCAGCAGGCGCTCGTACAGCATGTCGCCGTCGCCGAACTGGCTCCAACAGAAGCTCATCAGCTCGCGTGCCATGGTCAGTTCGGTGCTTCCGGCGGCCGACTCGCGCAGCACGAGGGAGGCGGCGAGCGCGGTCTCGCCGAGGGGTTTGTAGACGCTGTCGGGGTCGCCGAGGTCGGCGGTGGTGTCAGCGGGCAGCGCGCCGCGCTCGCGGTGGGTGTACAGCCAGGACAGGGCCTGGGTGCTCACCTGATGCGCGGTCTGGGTCACGGACGCCGTCACGGATCCTCCAGTGCGAGCAGGCGCCCCGAGATCGCCACGTCGAGCGCGAGGCGCGGCCCCCCGCCGAGCAGGCGCAGGTGCGCGACCAGGGGAGCGGCTTCGAGGGGCAGGGACACGCCCTCGGCGCCCAGCAGGGCGAGCCAGCGCGTGATGCGGGCGGCGGTGGGGAAGTCCCGGCGCAGCACGGACCGGGTGGCGCCGCGCGCGAGGGCGAGCGGGGCGGCGCGGGCGGCGTCGTGCACGGGGCCGCCGAGCCCCGGCAGGGCGAGGGGGGAGAGCTGGCCCATGCGGACGGACCAGCGCTGCCAGCTGGAGTCGGACCCTGGGCGGCCGAGACCGTCGCCGGGAAGGTCCGGAGCCTCGGAGAGCACGGGCGATCCGGCCGGTTCAGGGGCTCCTGAGGGTTGCGGGGCGAGGGGGCCGGCGTCGGGGCCCGTACCGGCACCGACGGGTCCGGCCGCGGCGGATGGATCGGTGAAGCGGGCCAGGAGTGTGGCGGTGGCCCAGTCCCGCCAGGCGGTGAGCCAGGGTTCCGGGGCCCCTTCCGGCGGTGCGGGAGGCGGGCTCACCGCCGCCGGGAAGACGGCGAACGACTGGGTGAGGGCTGCCGCGTCCTGCGGGTGGAACACCGCGTTGCCCAGAACGTACGGGGCGAAGAGGTCGGCGCCGAGCACGCGGAGCCCGGCGAGGGCTGCCTTGGGGTCGTCGGCGTGTTCGACGTGCTGGGCGACCATGGCCGTGCCCTCAATGCCCCGGAGGACATCAAGGACACGAAGAGCCAGGTCAGCCGCGGACGCCGCATACGCGGTCTGCGACTGATCGGGACTCACTTGCCCTTCGGCTCCTTCGGCTCCTCGGGGGACAGGAGCAGCAGCGCCAGGAGGACGGCTGAGGCCTCCGGTGTGTAGATCGGCGCGTCGCTCACCATCGCCTCGGGCTCGATCATGGTCGTGCCGAGTGCCGAGGCATCTGTCGGAGTGACGAGAAGTGGCGTTTCCTGAGCAAGCATGTTGCCTCCTCAATTGAATACGTCGTCACCATGTCCGGTGACGCCCACCCTCGGCCCAGTTTAGGGCAATAGGTCAGTAATGTCTGTTTAGTTCGCAACAAACTGGTCTTCGGAGAAGCGCTTCAGCCCTGTTCCCGCCGCTGTGCATGAGCCGATATGCGCCGCCGCCTACCCACAAGTGGTCGGGCACGGAGGGCAGTTGAGGGGAGCGGTGTACGGGGTGACATTCGCGTGAACCCCTGTGCGCCGCTGTCGCGTCAACGCCCCTACCGCGTAGGGAAGTTGGAGGCGCAGGAGAAGCGCGAACGACGGGCGCATGAGATTTGACGGAGTGTCAGGATCGCTGCGGCGCGTGGGGTTTGGCGCGGGCGCCTTCAGGTGGTCGCCACGCCTTGTCCGCAGGAGTGGTCGCCTCGCCCTGTCCACAGTGGCTGTCCCAGGACATGACAGAGCCGGCGATCCGTTCGGGGAACGGTTCGCCGGCTGGGGGGAGCGGCGCTGACACGGCCTTGCCGCGGGCCGGTGGCTCAGCGCCGCCGACCCGCGGTCACAGAAGGTGCCGGGCCGCCACTACCAGTAGTGTCGCCGACCGCCGACGGCGTGGCCGACGGAGCCGAGCACCCACAGGGCAACACCGATGACGACCAAGATGACGCCGATGGTCCACAGAATGGATACACCGGTCACCAGACCGATAACTAGCAGAATGACGCCGAGTGCGATCATTGGATCCTCCGACCCTCTGAATTATTTCCAAGTATGCGCCTGGTGAGCCCTCCGCGACAGTTGCGGACCGATCCCGTCGCGCAGGCGTGGCGACGGTGCGGAAGTTACCGCTGTGACCTGGGTGCGGCCCTGTCGTCAGTGGCGACCGTGAGCAGTGTGGGAAGCGCCGCCGAAGAGCCGCGCGACGGCCCGGAACGGAAGCGTGACCACCGTGGCGATGGCTCCGCCGATGGCGCGGAAAATGTCTGCGATGGCCTTCAGCATGTCAGGGCCTCCATGGTCTGTTTCACCGGCGACTGGCTAATTGCTGAGCGCCGTATTGCTGTTCCTACCGGTTGCCCTGCGAGCGACATCGAAAACACCTGCGTTACTCGCGGTGGCCGCCGCGGCCCGCCCTGGCTCGGCCCCGGGGCAGGGCGGGTAAAGGACATCTCACGAGCCCGCCCGAAATTGTGTGAATACCACCGGCCCCTTGGGGCACAAGGGGGCAGCCGAACGGCGCTTCCCGCACCAGGACCGCGATACCTCGCATCGGACGGAAGGATCACCCCGTGCTCAGGCCCCACCCCTCCTTCGTGCACGCCCTGCTCGAGAATCACGCGACGCTGAGAGAGCTCCAGGCCAAGGAGGACTCCGCCGAAGTCCGTCGACAGCTCGACGACGTCGCCTACACCCTCTGCGTCTCCACCGGTACGCGCACTCTCGACGCGGCCATCGCGGCGGCCAGGGCCCAGCTCGCCGGAGTGGCCTCCCAGGACGACTCCAGCCTGGCCGCCTGAGCCGGTCACCATCGGGCGCGCGCTCCGCCCGCCCCAGGAATTCCGTTTCGCCCCGTGGCCCTCGGGAACACGGGGCGGCAGGCGCAGCAGGCGGCACCCGGACCGTGCCGCCGTCCACCCTCTCTCGTCCCGCGGCCTCTTCCCCACAACGGGCGACCCGTCGGACACGGCGCCTGTGCCACTGGGCGGCTCCCGCCGCAGGGGCACGGCTGGACGGGCGAACGTCCTGTTTGGGCGGGCCCCGCCGAGGCCATGGCTGTGACACCCCCCTCCCTCACTTCTGGAGCGACCATGAGCGACGAGCACCGCAACGACATCCCCGGAGCACCGGCCCCCCAGCCCCCGACGGTCGCCGAGCCCACCGAGCCGCACGAACCCCTGCCGCCCAAGCCCGACCAGGAGAGCCCGGAAGCGGTCTCCCCGACGGGCAAGCCCACCGGCGCCCCCGCCTCCGCGCGGGCCCAGAGCGGCGCCTACCTGACCACGGCGCAGGGCGCCCGCCTGTACGAGACGGACCACTCGCTCAAGGCCGGCGCCCGCGGGCCGGTCCTGCTCCAGGACCACCACCTGCGCGAGAAGATCACGCACTTCGACCACGAACGCATCCCCGAGCGAGTGGTCCACGCCCGCGGAGCGGCGGCCCACGGCATCTTCAAGGGGTACGGGACGGCGGCGAACGTCACCAAGGCGGCTTTCCTCGCCAAGGACGCCGAGACACCCGTCTTTGTACGGTTCTCCACGGTCCTCGGCTCCCGTGGCTCCTCGGACACGGTCCGCGACACCCGGGGATTCGCCACCAAGTTCTACACCGAGGAAGGCACCTTCGACCTCGTCGGCAACAACATCCCGGTCTTCTTCATCCAGGACGCCATCAAGTTCCCCGACATCATCCACGCGGGCAAGCCGCACCCCGACCGGGAGATTCCGCAGGCCCAGAGCGCGCACGACACCTTCTGGGACTTCGTGACCCTCCACACGGAAGCGGCCCACCACACGCTGTGGAACATGTCGGACCGCGGCATCCCCCGCTCCTACCGCATGATGGAAGGCTTCGGGGTCCACACCTTCCGGCTCGTGAACAGCGAGGGCGCCACCACCCTCGTCAAGTTCCACTGGAAGCCGAAGCTCGGCGTGCACTCCCTGACCTGGGAAGAAGCCCAGATCACCAACGGCATGGACCCCGACTTCCACCGCCGTGACCTCGCCGACGCCATCGAGGCGGGCGCCTTCCCGCAGTGGGAACTGGGCATCCAGGTCTTCCCCGACAACCCCGAGCAGAGCTTCCAGGGCATCGACCTGCTGGACCCCACCAACCTCGTTCCCGAGGAACTCGCGCCCGTACAGCCGATCGGGCTGCTCACCCTGAACGCGAACCCGACCAACTACTTCGCCGAGACCGAGCAGGTCGCCTTCCACCCCGGCCATCTCGTCCCGGGCATCGACATCACCGACGACCCGCTGCTCACCGGCCGCCTCTTCTCGTACCTGGACACGCAGATCAGCCGGCTCGGCGGCCCCAACTTCGGCCAGCTGCCCATCAACCGCACCCACGCGCCGGTCAACGACATGCTGCGCGACGGCATGCACCAGACCGCCGTCCACGCCGGCACCGCCCCCTATCGGCCCAACTCCCTCGACGGCGGCTGCCCCTTCCTGGCGGGCGCGGACAACGGTGCCTTCGTCGAGGTGCCCGTCGACGTACCGGCCGCGAAGAAGGTCAGGCAGGCCCCGGCCTCCTTCGCCGACCACTTCAGCCAGCCCCGGCTCTTCTGGCGCTCCATGACGCCCGTCGAGCAGGAGCACATCATCGCCGCGTACACCTTCGAGCTGAGCAAGTGCTACGAGCAGGCCATCAAGGAACGGGCGCTCCAGGTCCTCGCCAACATCGACACCGAGCTGTGCCGGCAGGTCGCCACCGGCCTCGGCCTGCCCGCGCCGCAGCCGACCGAGAACCTGGCCGACCCCGAGCCCAGCCCCGCCCTGTCCCAGGTCGGCGGGACCTGGCCCGTGGAGGGCCGGATCATCGGCATCGTCACGGACGGGGAGAGTGACCTCGACGGGCTGCGCTCGGTGCGCCGCGCCGTGCTCGACGCGGGCATGGTGCCGCTCATCGTCGCGCCCACCGGCGGTGAACTGGCCGCGGGCAAGGAGCCGATCGCGGTCCAGCGGACGTTCGCCAACGCCCGGTCCGTCGAGTTCGACGCGCTCCTGATCGCCGGGGCCCCGGCGCCGGGGGCCGACGCGTACGGAGCCAGGGACGCCAAGGCCGGTGAACCGACGGGCACCGGGACCGCCGTGGACCCGCGCATCCTGCTGATGGCGGCCGAGGCCTTCCGCCACGGCAAGGCGATCGCCGGCTGGGCCGGGGCGGACGCGGCGCTCCAAGCGGCCGGCATCACCGACGCGGCACCGGGTGTCGTCCTCGCCGGCAGCGGCGTGGAGGCGCTGGAGCAAGTGGTCGGACTCCTGGGCCGGCACCGCGTCTGGGACCGCTTCCCGGCGGCCGTCTGACCCACCCCCTGGGGCGGACCCGGACGGCTACGCCCGTCCGGGTCCGCCCCAGGCGCGTCGGCCCATCGCGAGAACGACCCCGGCGGCCAGGGTCACGGTACCCAGCCTCCGGACCGCCGTGCGCCTGCGTCCGTGCCACCCGCCGCCCACCGAACCGGCCCGGGAGAGCGGACGCAGCACATTGCCCGAGGTGGGTGCGGCGCTCTCCTCGCGCGAGAGGTGGGAGCGGTCCATCTGGTGTGCCAGGAGCCGCTCCACGAGTGCGGGCGCCACTTTCGACTGGATCCCGAGCAGCCGGCCGGCCGGACCGACGTACACCTCCCGGCGGGGCCGGCGGGCCAGCCGGAACACCGTCCGTGCCGCGCGCTCGGCCGTGTACACGGGCGCCATGGGAAGCACCTTGCGGCCCGAATAGTTGGCGGCGCTCTCGAAGAACGGCGTGTCCATGGTCGCGGGCAGCACCGTGCACACATGGACACCGCGCTGCCCCGCCAGCCGCATCTCCTGGCGCAGACTGCCGCCCAGCGCCCGGACCGCCGCCTTCGAGACGACGTAGGGGATGTTGTACGGCACCACGCCGGCCCCGACCACCGAGGAGACGTTGACCAGGGTGCCGCCGCCCTGCTCGCACATCATGCCGAGCGCGGCGCGGGCGCCGTGCGCGCAGCCCAGGACGTCGACGTCGAGGACCCGCCGGAAGACCTCCGGGGGAACCTCCTGGAGCGATCCGAAGGCGGCCACCGCAGCGTTGTTGACCCACACGTCGATCCGTCCGTACGCGGCGACGGCCCGCCGGGCGAGCCGGTCGACCGCCTCCGCATCCGTCACGTCCGTGGGAACGACGAGGGCCCGTGCGCCCCGGTGCTTCCGGCACCCGGCGGCGACCTCCGCCAACTCGGCGGCCCGCCGCGCGGCGAGCACCACCGCCCAGCCCCGGGAGGCGAACCGCAGGGCACAGGCCCTCCCGACACCGCTCGACGCCCCGGTGATGACCACGACCTTGCCCTGTTGCGCCACGAGACCGGCTCCTTCCCTGCCGCGTTCCACGCAGGCAGTGGACCGTGCCAAGCCCCTCGACGCATCCGCACGACGGCAACCGGCCCAGCGCGGCTACGTCAGTTCCTCGGACCGCAGCAGTTCCGGAAGGGCCGTGCCGATCGGCTCGCGCACGAGGCGATCGGCACGGTCGTCATACGGCGTCGGCTCGGCGTTGACGATGATCAGCCGTGCGCCGTGGTCGACGGCGAGCCCGGCCAGTTCGGCGGCCGGCTGGACCTGGAGGCTGGTGCCGACCGCGATGAACACCTCGCAGGCCTTGGTGATCGCCACCGCCTCGCCGAGGACCACCGGATCCAGGTGCTCGCCGAACATCACCGTCGCCGACTTCAGGACGCCCCCGCAGACCTGGCACGGCGGATCGGCCTCACCCGCCTCCACCCGGGCCAGCGCCTCCTCCATCGGAGCCCGCGCACGGCAGCCGGTGCACACCACCGACCGCGCCGAACCGTGCAGTTCGAGCACCTTGCGCTCGGGGAGGCCGGCGAGCTGGTGCAGTCCGTCCACGTTCTGGGTGATCACCCGCACGGGAACGCCGGAGCGCTCCAGGGCGGCCACCGCGTGGTGCGCCGCGTTGGGCCGGGCCCGCAGCGTGTGGGTCTCGCGGCGCATCTGCCACGACCGACGCCGGGTCTCAGGATCACCCATGTAAAAGTCGTACGTGACGAGCTTCTCGGCCCCGGGGTCGCGCCGCCACAGGCCATTGGGCCCGCGGTAGTCGGGAATGCCGGAGTCCGTGGAGATGCCCGCCCCGGTCAGCAGGGCGACAAGCGGCTTGCTCATGCGGCCGAGCGTAGGACGCGCGGTCCGGATCAGGCGAACGGATATGCGTCCGTCCCCGCTTGCCGCCCCGACCGGTGTCTCACCCGCCGAGGACCGCCGGGCACGTCACCGCCGGCGCAGCTTGCCCAGGAGGCTCTGCGCCTGGGCGCGGCGCCGCGGGTCGGCGGAGGCGCGACGAACCTGCTCCACGGTGCGCCGGCCCTGCGGACTCCGGACGAAATCCTTGATCTTCGTCATCATTCCCGGCATGACTCCTCCTAGAGCGGGGGTGAACGGTTGCGTGCACCGCTGCGTGTACCCGCTGCGGCGCGGAGTGTGCGTGCCAAGAGGCAGTCAAATACCGCCCGCGCCCGCGCGGAGCCCCCCGCGTCCGGAAAGAGTCGAACTCCTCTATCACCGAGGTGTGTTCGAAGGGGCGAGATCACGACGAACTTCCCTGCGGGGCAAGGAGTTCCACCTCGCTGACGTTCGCGCCCGGACGAGTGGCTAGCATGGCGCGATGTGAGGTCCGGAAGATCGACGTCCTCTTGGCGTCCCCTTCCGGGCCTGCGACCGATGCGCATCGATCGGCTCGCTGTCCGCCTGCACTCAAGGACCGAGGGACCGCTGAATGTCAGTGCCTGCTCCGCCCAGCCCGCGCCGCATAGCGAAGGCAGGGCGCCCCGCGTGGGCCGTGCCCGTCGGCGTGCTGGCGGTGACCGGCGGCGCCGGCGCCCTCGCGCTCGCCGCGGCACCGGCCGCCGCCCGTGGCTGGATGGCGGCCTCGACAGCGGTCGGCTGGCTGTGCCTGGCCGTCTGTCTGCTCGTCGGCTCCGCCGCCGGGCAGCGCGCCCGCCGCTCGGCCGCCGCCGAACACGCCGAGGCCGAAGCCCTGAAGGCCCAGCTCGGCCGCCAGGGCGCCGAGTCCGCGCACCTGGCGAACGTCACCCTCCCCATGCTCGTCAAGCAGCTGCGCGACGGTGCGCCGGCGGGGGAGGCCCTGGCGAGCACCGCGCCCCCCTCGGACGCCCAACTGCGCCAGATCGTGCACACGTTCGCCTCCGCCATGGAGGAATCGGTGCACTACGCCAAGGCCGTTGAGGCCCAGCGCGACCACGCGCAAGGACAACTGGCCCAGGCCACCGGCGAGTTCGACATGCTCACCACGGTGACCATGCCCGCCGCGATCGAGCAGCTGCGCGAGGGAGCCTCCGCCGACACCGTCCTGGCCGCGCTCCAGTGGCCGCAGAACCCCCTGCTGCGCCTGCCCGCGGAATCGTTCATCCGGGAACTCGCGCACAGCGAGCGCCGCGCCGCCGCCGCGCAGGCAGCCTCGGCCAAGGCACTGAGCCGCGTCCAGGCCAAGTCCGTGAGCATGCTCGCCGACCTGCGGGACATGCAGGAGCGCCATGGCGTCGAGGTCTTCGGCGACCTGCTGAAGCTGGACCACAGCACCTCCCAGCTCGGCCTGATGACCGACCGCCTGGCCCTGCTCATGGGCGGCCGCTCCAGCCGCGCGTGGAACAAGCCGATCGTCATGGAGAGCATCCTGCGGGGCGCCGTCGGCCGGATCTCCGCCTACCAGCGGGTACGGCTGCACTGCTCCACCACCGTCGCCGTCGCCGGATTCGCCGCCGAGAGCGTCATGCACCTGCTCGCCGAACTCATGGACAACGCGGCGAACTTCTCCCCGCCCATCGACGAAGTCCACGTCTACGTCGAGGAACGCAGCGCCGGGATCGTCGTCACCATCGAGGACAGCGGCCTGCGCATGGCCGACGCGGCCATGCGCCGCGCGGAGGAGTCCGTCTCCGGGAAGATCACGGACCTGGCCTCGCTCCAGGGCACCCGCCTCGGCCTCGCCGTCGTCGGACGCCTCGCCGCCAAGTACGGCATGAGCGTCAACTTCCGCCCCTCCTCGCGAGGCGGCACCGGCGTCGTGGTCCTCCTGCCGCCGCAGCTCCTCGCCCAGCAGCGCGACCCCGCCCCGCAGCCGCCCGTACGCCGCGACACCGTGCCGCCGACCCCGCTGCTCCCCGCCGCGCCCGCTCCGGAGGCCGAGGCGTACCCCGCCCTCCCGGAGGCTCCCGCGGCACCCCCGGCCGTCGCGCTCCCCGCCGCCGGCGCGATGCCCCCCGCAGCGCTGCCCCCGGTCGCGGACGCCACCGCCCGGCCGGCCCCGACCGCTTCCGCCGCCACGCCGAACGGCCTGCCCGTGCGCGCCCCCGGCCGCACCATGGCCGAGGCGGACCGCGAACGCCGCCAGCGCAAGGCGGCCTCCGACGCCGCATCCGCTCCGGGGACCGGGGACCTCTCCGGCGAGACGGGGCAGCCGGCGCGGGACGCCGGTGCCCGCTTCGGCGCCTTCCACCGCGCGCGCCGCGCCGGGGGCGCCCCGGCCTTCCCGACGGCCCCCGAGCCCCCGGACGCGCCCGGCCACCCCGCCGCACCCGGTCGGCCACCGGCCGAGTAGGACGAAACCCCCCGCACGGCGCCCGGGTCCGGCGCCCCCTTCCCCCTTCCCCCGCTCAAGATCGTGAGATTGGAGGCACGGGCCGGTGACTGGGCATGCCCGAAGCACCTCGCCCCACCCACCATGCAGACCACTGACAACAGCCTGACCTGGCTCCTGCAGAGCCTTCTCCAGCGCACCCCCGGCACGCGGCACGCCCTGGTGCTCTCCCGGGACGGCCTGAAGCTGTGCTGGAGCGAGCATCTGACGCTGGACCAGGCCGACCAGCTGTCGGCGATCTGTTCCGGCATCCAGGCCCTGGCCCAGGGCGCGTCCGCCGAGTTCGGCGACGGAACCGGTGGCGTCCGGCACTCCATGACCGAATTCCACGGCGGGCTGCTCTTCATCGTCGAAGCGGGGCTGGGCGCACACCTGGCGGTCATCGCGGACGAGAACGCCGACCCGGGCGTGGTGGGCCACCAGATGACCGAGCTGGTGGAGCAGATCGGGGAGCACCTGCGTGCCGAACCGCGCGCCGAGGGTGAAGGCAGCGGCTCCTCGTGACGCCGCGCAGGCCCGTGGACATCGGTGACCCGGACCGGCTCTACACGGTCACCGGCGGCCGCAGCCGGGCCGACGACGATTCGTTCGACCTGGTCACGCTGGTGGTGAGCGAGTGCGAGCCGGCCGCGGGCATGCAGTCGGAGCACGCCCGGATCCTCGACCTGTGCCGGCACCCCTCGGCCGTGGTGGAGATCGCCGCGGAACTCAAGCTGCCGATCACCGTGGTGCGGATCCTGCTGGGCGACATGCTCGCCATGGGCCGGATCACGGCCCGGCATCCCCGCGCGGCCCGATCGGTCGCCTCGATCCCCGAATCCGCCCTTCTCAAGGAGGTGCTCCATGGGCTCCGCAACCTCTGAGCTGCCTTCCCGTACCCCGCTGTCCGACACCGCCGAGACCGGGCTGAAGATAGTCGTGGTGGGCGGATTCGGCGTCGGCAAGACGACCTTGGTCCGTTCGGTCAGCGAGATCCGGCCGCTGAACACCGAAGAGGTGATGACGCAGGCCGGTGTCGGCGTCGACGAGACGACCGAGGTGGCCGCCAAGACCACCACGACGGTGGCCTTCGACTTCGGCCGGATCAGCCTCAACGAGCGCGTGGTGCTCTATCTGTTCGGGGCCCCGGGCCAGGAGCGCTTCTGGTTCCTGTGGGACCGCCTCTTCTCCGGCACGCTGGGCGCCGTCGTCCTGGTCGACACCCGGCGGATGGACGACTCCTGGTACGCGATCGACCGCCTCGAACACCACAAGACGCCGTTCGTGGTGGCGGTCAACAGGTTCGACGACGACACCTCCAGGCACTCGCTGGAGGAGATACGCCAGGCCCTCGCGCTGCCCGGGCACGTCCCTCTGATCGACTGCGACGCGAGGGTCAGATCGTCGGGCAAGGACGTCCTGATCACCCTCGTGGACCACCTCTACAAACTGGCCATGGCCCAGGAGATGACACCGTGACCGAGCCGACCGGATCCCCTTACGAGCCGAGCGCCCCGCCGCCGGGGTGTCCCGCTCACGCGGGCGGCGTACGCCTGGGCGGTCTGGAGTACCAGCAGACGCCCGCGCAGCTCTACCGCAGCCTGCGCCGCGAGCACGGCGCGGTCGCGCCGGTGCTGCTCGACGGGGACGTGCCCGCGTGGCTGGTACTGGGCTACTCCGAGGTCAGCTATGTGACCGGCCACGACGAGCTGTTCGCCCGGGACTCGCGCCGCTGGAACCAGTGGGACCGCATCCCCGCCGACTGGCCCCTGATGCCGTTCGTCGGCTACCAGCCCTCCGTGCTCTTCACCGAGGGCGAGGAGCACCGCAGGCGGGCCGGTGTGATCACCGAGGCCCTCGAAGGAGTCGACCAGTTCGAACTCGCCCGGGACAGCGGCCGGATCGCCGACCGGCTGATCGCCTCGTTCGCCGGCAGCGGCCAGGCGGAGCTGATGAGCGCGTACGCCCACGCCCTGCCCATGCGGGCCGCCGTGCAGATGTGCGGCATGCCGCACACCGGCACCGACACCCAGCAGCTCGTCGAGGACCTGCGGATCTCGCTCGACGCGGGGGAGGGCGACGACCCCGTGGCGGCGTACACCCGCGTCGGCGAGCGCATCCAGCTCCTGGTCAAGGAGAAGCGGGAGCGGCCCGGCGCGGACGTCACCTCGCGGATGCTGCTGCATCCGGCGGGCCTGACCGACGAGGAGATCGTCCAGGACCTGATCTCCATCATCGCGGCGGCCCAGCAGCCCACGGCGAACTGGATCTGCAACACGCTGCGCCTGATGCTGACCGACGAGCGGTTCGCCCTGAACGTCTCCGGCGGGCGGCTGAGCGTGGGCGAGGCCCTCAACGAGGTGCTGTGGCTCGACACGCCGACGCAGAACTTCATCGGTCGCTGGGCGGTGCGCGACACCCAGCTCGGCGGGCGGCAGATCCGGGCCGGCGACTGCCTGGTCCTCGGCCTCGCGGCGGCCAACACGGACCCGCAGATCTGGCCCGAGTCGCACGTCGGCCCGGAGAACTCCGCCCACCTCTCCTTCAGCCACGGCGAGCACCGCTGCCCCTACCCGGCACCGCTGCTGGCGGACGTCATCGCCCGCACCGCCGTCGAGACGCTCCTGGAGCGGCTGCCCGACCTCGTGCTCGCGGTGGAGCCCGAGGAGCTGACCTGGCGCCCGTCCATCTGGATGCGCGGCCTGATGTCGCTGCCGGTGCAGTTCACGCCGGTCACGCACTGAGCCCGCGCGGGGCGCCGCCCGCCCGGGCGGCGCCCCGCGTCACGGTCAGGCCGGGACGGGCGTGAACCGGACGGGCAGGGACTGCGGGCCCCGCGTGAACACTCCCTGCTCCACCGGGTCGAAGCCCTCGGCGAGCCGTACGTCGGGCATCGCGTCCAGGAGCTGGTCGACGCCGATCTCCACCTCGGCCTTGGCCAGCAGGGCACCCACGCAGAAATGCCGCCCGAGCGCGAAGGCGAGATGGTCCGCCGCGGCGGAGAACGCGGTCGTGGCGGTCAGGTCCTCCCGGAAGATGTCGAAGCGGTCCGGGTCGCGGTAGCGCCGCTCGTCACGGTTGGCGGAGCCGATCAGGCAGGTCACGGTGGCCCCGGCGGGCACGGTGCCACCGGACAGCTCCACATCGGTCGCCGACTGCCGCATGATCATGTGGACGGGCGGCGTGTACCGCAGGGTCTCGGCGAACGCCCTGGCGATCAGCGTGCGGTCCCGCCGGACGGCCCGGAGCTGCTCGGGGTGCGTCAGGAGGTTGGCGAAGATGCTGGCGATCGCCTTGTCGGTGGTCTCGCCGCCGGCGGCCAGCAGCAGGCTGCAGAAGGCCTTGATGTCCTCGTCGCTCATGCGCACCCCGTCGACCTCGGCGGCGCACAGCGTGGACAGCAGATCGTCGCCGAGGTGCTCGCGGCGCTCCCGGATGATCGGGATCATGTACTCGGCGAACTCCACCCGGGTCCGTTCGCCGGCCGCCGCCACCTCCGGATCGCCCGCGAGATTGCCGAGGAAGGCGATGACGGTGGTGTACCAGCCGTGGAAGCGGGCGTGGTCGGCCTTGTCGAGGCCCAGCATGTCGGCGATCACGTTCACGGGGAAGCGGGTGGCGTAGCCCGCCACGAGGTCCACATCACCGGTGTGGCGGAAGGTGTCGATCAGTTCGCGGGAGTTGCGCTCGATGACGGGCAGGAACTTCTCCCGCAGATCGCCGCCGCGGAAGGCGGGCGCGACCAGCGCGCGCCGCACGGCGTGCTCACGGCCGCTGAGCTGGAGGATCGTCTTGCCGTGGACGGGCTCGATCTGCCAGTCGTAGTTGTCGGTGGTGAACTGCGAGCCCTTGTCCTTGAACACGCGCTCGACATCCTCGTACCGCGAGACGATCCAGCTCTGTGTCGCCTCGTGCCAAAAGAGCGGCGCGCGCTCCCGCATCGCCCGGTAGGCCGGGTAGGGGTCCTTGGCGAACTCGGGCGAGAGGATGTCGGGGACCTGCAGCGCGGCGGACATAGGGCTCCTTGGTGGGTACAGGCAACGCGCACAGGCTATTGATCACTTGCGGAGCCAGCCAGACCGCCCTGGCCTCCTGTTAAGCACTGCACTAAGGTTGGCCGAAAATGATCGTCTGCGTATGGGTCATATGACCTGCCTGCTTCCGTTTGTGGAGGCCCGGTCGACAAGTGCGATCAGTGGCCTGTGAGGATGGCCGACATGGACATTCGCCATAGGAACAACGTGACAGTCACCGGTCCCGCCGACGGGCCGGTGGTGGTCCTGGCGCACGGATTCGGCTGCGACCAGAACATGTGGCGGCTGGTGGTGCCCGCACTCGCGGAGCGCCACCGGGTCGTCCTCTTCGACTACGTCGGCTCCGGCGGCTCGGACCTGTCGGCCTGGAGCCAGGAGCGGTACTCCTCCCTCCACGGCTACGCCCAGGACGTCGTGGAGGTCTGCGAGGAGCTGGACCTGGCAGGGGCGGTGTTCGTGGGTCACTCGGTGAGCGCGATGGTGGGGGTGATGGCCGCACACGCGGCGCCGGAGCGGATCGGGGCGCTGGTGATGGTGGCGCCCTCGCCCTGCTACATCGACGACGACAGCTACCGCGGTGGCTTCACCGCCGACGACATCGACGAACTGCTCGACTCGCTGGAGTCGAACTACCTCGGTTGGTCCTCCGCGATGGCCCCGATGATCATGGGCAATCCGGAGCGCCCGGAGCTGGGGGAGGAGCTGACCAACAGCTTCTGCGCCACCGACCCCGCCATCGCCCGCGTCTTCGCCCGGACCACCTTCCTGTCGGACAGCCGCGAGGACCTGAAGAGCGTGACCGTGCCGACCCTCGTGCTGGAGTGCGCCGAGGACGTGATCGCGCCCCGCGAGGTCGGCGCGTACGTACGCGACGCGATCCCCGCCTCCCGCCTGGTCACCCTGGACGCCACCGGGCACTGCCCGCAGCTCAGCGCGCCGGAGGCCACCGCCGAAGCGATCCTCGGTTTCCTGGAGGAACGGCAGTGATGTGCCGTCCGTGCGGAGAGCCTCCGGGAGCCGGGGGCGCGGCCGGTACGAACGCCGCGTTCACGGCGCTATTGGAGGACAGCGCCGAGGACCTCTACGAATCGGCACCGTGCGGCTACCTGTCGACGCTGATGGACGGCACCATCGCCAAGATCAACTCGACGCTGCTCGGCTGGCTCGGCATGGAGCGCGACGCCGTGGTCGGCGAGATGCGCTTCGCCGACCTCCTGACCGTCGGCGGGAAGCTGTATCACGAGACGCACTTCGCCCCGCTGCTGCGCATGCAGGGTGAGCTGGGCGGCATCGCGCTGGAGATGAAGGCCACCGACGGGCGCCGGCTGCCGGTCCTGGTCTCCTCCCTGGTCAAGCACGGCAGCCACGGCGAGCCGCTGCTGATCCGTACCACCGTCTTCGACGCCTCCGACCGGCGCGCCTACGAGCAGGAACTCCTGCGCCGGCGCCAGGAGGCCGAACAGGCCCGGGCCGAGGCCGAGGAAGCACACGCCGAGGCCGAGCGGTCGCGCGCGGAGGCCGAGCAGGCGCGCCGGCAGGCCGAGGCCGACCGCGAACGGCTCGCGGACGCGCTCGCAGCCCTCCAGCAGACCCTCGTCCCCGACATGCTGCCCGACGTGCCCGGCCTCGAGACGGCGGTCTACTACCACACCGCCTCCCCGGACCTCCTGGGCGGCGACTTCTACGACCTGTTCCCCCTGGGCGGGGGACGGTGGGCGTTCTTCCTCGGCGACGTGTGCGGCAAGGGCCCCCAGGCGGCCTCGCTCACCTCGCTGACGCGCTACACCCTGCGCGCCGCCGCCCTGCACGACCCCGAGCCCGCCGTGGCGCTCGCCACCCTGAACGCCGTCCTGCACGACCGCTACACCGCCGGGGGCGACCCCCGCTACTGCACCGCCATCTTCGGCGTCATAGAACCGGACGGGGAGCGCGCCACCATCCGGCTGGCTTCCGGCGGGCACCCGCCGGCGCTGGTCGTAAGAGCGGCAGGCGACACCGACTACGTCCCCACCCCGGGGGGCCTGCTCGTGGGCGCCCTGCCGGACGCGCCCTTCAGCACGGCGGAGGCCACGCTCGGTCCCGGCGACACGCTTCTGCTCTACACCGACGGGCTCACCGAGGCCCGCGCCGGACGCAGCCGCGAGAGCATGTTCGGCGACGACGCCCTGCGCGCCTTCTTCGACGACGCCCTCTCCACCTCGGCCGATGCGGTGATCACCTCCCTGGCCAAGCTGCTGGAGGGCTTCGGTGAGGGCCTGGACGATGACACCGCCCTGCTCGCGCTCGGCGTCCCCGCCCGCCCGAGTGCCCGTCCGACACCGAAGCAGTGAGATGAGCCCACTGAACATCACTCGCCAGGACGCCGAATCCGGTCCCGTGCTGCACGTGAGTGGCGCGCTCGACTACGAGCGGTCCGCGGACCTGCGCGATCAGCTCCACACCCTGGCCCTGAGCAGCGGCCAGAGCCTGGTCATCGACCTGTCCGGCCTGGACTTCTGCGACTCCAGCGGCATCACCGCCCTGCTCGCCGCCCGACAGCGGGCCCAGGCGGCGGGCGCCGACCTCACGCTGGTCGACGTCCCGGCCAACACCCTGCGCATCCTCACCGTCGCCGGCCTGGACCAGGTCTTCGCCATCCGTTCCGGCACCGCCGGCTGAACCGCGCTCCCGGGGCCCGATCAGGAGACCGTGGACGGCGGCGGGGTCCACCGGCCGGTGCGGGGCACCGAGCCGGAGACGCCGTACTCCTTCCTGAGGTCTTCCGGAATGGCGTAGTGCATGACACGCCCGCGGGTGAGGGAGGACAGTTCCAGGGTCGCGGTGAGGCTGCCGAGGCGGTCCAGCGCCCAGGCGCCCAGCGGCGAGCGGTCCTCGATCGTCTCCAGCACCCCCAGGAGGCGGGGCACGGTCTTGACCACGGTGTCCCACGCGGTGCTCGG
This sequence comes from Streptomyces sp. NPDC031466, assembly GCF_055581265.1. Lineage (NCBI taxonomy): Bacteria > Bacillati > Actinomycetota > Actinomycetes > Kitasatosporales > Streptomycetaceae > Streptomyces > Streptomyces sp. NPDC031466. The sequence goes on along the minus strand of NZ_JBVIJT010000004.1, from coordinate 212,642 downwards.
CACGCCCAGCCAGTCGGCGCAGGTGTCACCGACGAGGTGGCGGATGAGGGCGGAGACGATCGGGTCGAAGAAGGTGCCGGGCACGACCTCCTCGTACAGGTCGATGAGCTGCCGGGTCAGATGGACGCCTTCCGCGGAGGGCCCCATGTGACGGATCATGTACAGGTCGAGGAATTGCCGGGCCTCGTCGAGTGTCTTCGGTACGGCCTCCTGGTCGATGCCGAGCATCGCCCCGACCACACGCCAGGCGTAGTAGTACGCCTCTGCACCCTCTGTCGACATGTGGATGTTCAGCCGGTGCAGGCTGTCCAGCACGAGCAGCGAGAAGAACATCTGCCCGCCGATCAGGTCCTCCTGGCAGATCGGTGTCCCGAACACCGCGGTGTCCCAGCGGTTCTCCCGCTTGAGGTGATGCCGGATGGAGGCGTGCAGCAGCCGGACCTTCTGCGCGGCCGGGATGAAACGGCTGCCCGCCTCGAAGGCGTCGGGCCGCATCAGGTAGACGGTGAACTGGCCCGTCTCCGCCATCCGCCTGGAGGGGTACGCCAGTCCGTGGGTCGTCGACAGCAGCTTCGCCACGACCGGCACGACGTAGCAGGCGGGCATGGAGGCGAAGGACAGGGCCGTGGAGATGTGCACGTTGTTGTCGATGAAGAACAGCCGGGCCTTCTCCATCTCGCCCCAGTCCACCCACGGCGGGGGATGGCTGGTGGCCGCCAGATAGTCCCTGGCGACGTCCGGCAGCCCGTCCGGCAGGGGAGAGCCGGCGGTGGAGACGTAACGCATCAACGTGTTGAACTTGCCGACCTCCCCGCGCTCGAAGAGCGTGGCGACGGTGGCATCGGCCAGTTCGTCCCCGGGTTCGCGCAAGGCGTTCATCGATGCCTCGGTGTACAGCATGACAGGGTTCCTCGTCTTCCAAGGTGATGGCCACGGCCGAGGGAGGCAGGCCGAGGACCGGGTGGCCGCCGTCCCACGCGGGGGTCAGGACAGGCGGGCCGCCGCCGCATGCGCCAGATCGGTCAAGGCCTTGGCGGCGGGTGTCGGCAGGTCCGCTTCGTGCAGGGCGTCCAGGGCCTCCTCGACCCGGACGGAGATCATGTCCTCGATACGGTCGGGCGCCCCGAGCGCGCACATCACCTCGCGGACGGCGTGCAGATCCGCCGCGCCCGGATCGGGCCGGCCCAGCAGGGCACGCAGTTGATCCCGTTGACCGGCTCCGGCCAGGCGCCAGGTCTCGGCCAGCAGGGCCGTCGGCCGGTGCCCGCGCACGTCGTCGGCGTTGGCCTTGCCGGTGCGCTCGGGGCTGCCGAACAGGCCGAGCAGGTCGTCGCGCAACTGGAACGCCTCACCCAGCGGCAGGCCGTACGCGGTGTAGCCCGCCCGCAGCCGGCCGGCCGCACCCGCCAGCGCCCCGCCGATCAACAGGGGCTGCTCGACGGTGTACTTGGCGGTCTTGTACCGGATCACCTTCAGCGAGGCCGCGGTGTCGGGGTCGGCTCCTGTGCGTAGGATCTCCAGGCACTCGCCCGCGATCAGCTCCCGGGCCAGCGCCGACCACAGGGGGCGGGCCCGGGCCAGATAGGCGGCGGGCAGACCACTGGCGGCGAACAGCTGCCCGGCGAGCCCCATCAGCAGATCGCCCACCAGCATCGCCAGCGACCTGCCGTCGGCCGACGCGCGGGGCCGGTCGGGCACACAGCCCCGCAGGGCCACATGGGCGGTGGGGCGGCCGTGCCGCAGCGGGCTGTCGTCGATGAGGTCGTCGTGCACGACCGCGGCGGCGTGCACCAGCTCCATCGAGGCCGCCGCCCGCACCAGCGCGTCACTGTCGGGCTGGCCCACCCCGCGCCAGCCCCAGTAGCAGAAGGCCGCCCGCAGCCGCTTGCCGTCCGCGACGGCCGCCGCCAGCTGCTCGGCCACCGGATGAAGGAGGGGATCGACGTCCGCGAAGCGCTCGGCCTCCTGGCCGACGAACTCACGCAGCACCGCGTCGACGCGGTCCTTGAACCGTGCGGGTTCCCACAGGTCAGACGCCATCGGCGGCCCGCCGAGCCAGCGCGCGCCGGGCCAGGATCTCCAGGTGGGCCGGGGGCACCGCCGCGTACCGGTCCCGCACGAGGCGCCCGCGCGCCAGCAGATCGTGCTCGGCGTCCGCCGCCAGGTCCGCCGCGTCCGAGCGGTGCAGCAGCCCTCGTACCGTACCCACCGCCGTGCCCAGCGTGCTGACCCCGAGGTCGGCCAGCCCCGCCGCCAGCAGCACCGCCCGCTCGCCGAAGCCGACGATGCGGCTCGCTTCCCGCGTCATGACATTTCCCCCAGGAGGACATTCCGCCGGGGCCCATCCGCCCGGCCACCGTCTCGTGTCGCCGCTCACAGGATGACCACCCGCAGGGTGCGGCCCGGCCGAAACTCACGATCGAGTGAACGCGTCGCTCTCGTGTTGCCGACACGCCGCACGGGCGTTGCTCGAGCGAACCGGGAGTCCTCGTGGGGCCGTTCCCGCAGGGTGTCGGGCTCGTCTGACCACGATCGGAATCGCCCGGGCAAGTTGTCAGGCCCCTCCGTCGCGCACTAATGTCACCACGCCTTGGTGAACGGGAAATCCGGTGTGATGCCGGTGCGGCCCTCGCCACTGTGATCGGGAAGTCCGGCTCCAGCCCTCGCGGCAGCCACTGGGCACACATGTGCCCGGGAAGGCGGAGTCCGGTCGGTACGACCCGTCAGCCAGGAGACCGGCCAAGGCACGTTGTCCATCCACGAGGTGCTGGAGAGGGTCTGCTGAGCCATGCACATAGCCGAGGGTTTCCTCCCGCCGGCGCACGCGATCGCCTGGGGCGTAGCGTCCGCGCCGTTCGTCGTCCACGGAGTCCGTTGTCTGACCCGTGAGGTCAAGGAACACCCCGAGAGCACCCTGCTCCTGGGAGCCGCCGGGGCCTTCACCTTTGTTCTCTCCGCCCTGAAGATCCCGTCCGTGACGGGCAGTTGCTCGCACCCGACGGGCACCGGACTGGGCGCGATCCTGTTCCGGCCGCCGATCATGGCGGTGCTCGGCACCATCACACTGCTGTTCCAGGCCCTGCTGCTCGCCCACGGCGGGCTCACCACCCTGGGCGCCAACGTGTTCTCCATGGCGATCGTCGGGCCGTGGGCCGGCTACGCCGTCTACCGGCTGCTCAGGCGGTTCGACGTGCCGCTGATGGCCGCCGTGTTCTTCGGGGCCTTCGTCGCCGACCTGTCCACGTACTGCGTCACCAGTGTCCAGCTGGCCCTGGCGTTCCCGGACCCCGGCAGCGGCTTCCTCGGCGCGCTGGGCAAGTTCGGCGGGATCTTCGCCGTCACGCAGATCCCCCTCGCCGTCAGCGAGGGGCTGCTCACCGTCCTGGTCATGCGGTTGCTCGTGCAGTCCAGCAGGGGCGAACTGGCGCGGCTCGGCGTGCTGCCGCAGGCCGAACGGCCCGCCACGCCGCACGAGACCCCCGCGACGCAGGAGACCCCCGCGAAGCAGCAGGCGCACGAGACGCACAGGGAGGCCAGCGCATGATGAGCCGGAACACGAAGATCAACCTCCTGCTGCTCGTGGTCGTGGCGGCGCTCGCGGTGCTGCCCCTGGCGCTCGGGCTCGGCGACCACAAAAAGGAACCGTTCACCGGCGCCGACGCCCAGGCGGAGACGGCGATCACCGAACTCGAGCCGGACTACAAACCGTGGTTCTCACCCCTGTACGAGCCCCCCTCTGGTGAAATCGAATCCGCGCTCTTCGCCCTCCAGGCGGCCCTCGGCGCCGGCGTCCTCGCGTACTACTTCGGCCTGCGCAAGGGCCGCAGGCAGGGCGCCGAACGCCGGCAGGCACAGGAGGCCCACGCCGAGCAGCTCCCGGATGACGAGGGCGCCGAGCCCAAGACCGGGCAGCTCTGACCGGCAGTGCTGCCCATCGACGTGGCGGCGCACAGCAGTCGCTGGCGCCGCCGCCACCCCGTGGACAAGGCCGTACTCGGGCTCGGCCTCACCCTCCTCGCGATCTCCCTGCCGCCCTGGCCGGGCGCCGCCCTGGTCGCGGCCACCGCGATCGTCCTGCTGCTCGGCCCGGCGGGTGTGCCGCCGCGCAAACTGTGGCGCGCCTACCGCGTACCGCTCGGCTTCTGCGTCACCGGAGCGCTGACCCTGCTCGTCCAGCTCGGCGGCCCGGACGGGTTCGTCAGCCTTGCGGAGTCAGGGCCCGCGCGGGCGGGAGGCCTGCTCCTGCGCACCTCGGCGGCCTCGCTCGGCGTGCTCCTGTTCGCCTTCACCACCCCGATGTCGGATCTGCTGCCCCGCCTGGTCAAGGCGGGCATCCCGGCGCCCGTCGTGGACGTCGCCCTGGTGACCTACCGGATGAGCTTCCTGCTCCTGGACGCCATGACCCGCATCCGCCAGGCGCAGGCGGCACGCCTCGGCCACACCACACGGGCCGCCGCCTGGCGCTCCCTCGCGGGTCTGGGCGCCACGTCGTTCGTGCGGGCCTTCGACCGGGCGAGCCGGCTGCACGGCGGACTCGCCGGACGCGGTTACGACGGCACCCTGCGGGTGCTGGTGCCCGAGGCCCGCGTCTCGCGGCGGTTCGTGGGAGCGGGCGTGGCACTCCTGGCGGTCCTGACCGCCCTCACCTTCGTCATGGAAAGGCTTCTTGGATGAGCGAGCCCCTGCTGGTGCTGCGCGGCGCCTCCTACGCGTACGAGGACGGGCCGGCCGTCCTCAGCGACCTGGACTTCGACGTGGCCGAGGGCAGGGCACTCGTGCTGCTCGGGCGCAACGGCAGCGGCAAGACGACCCTCATGCGGCTGCTGAGCGGCGGCCTGCGACCGGACACCGGTCACCTGAGGGCCGACGGCACCCCGGTCACGTACGACCGCAAGGGTCTGACGCGGTTGCGGACCACCGTTCAGCTGGTCGTCCAGGACCCGGACGACCAGTTGTTCGCCGCCTCGGTGGAACAGGACGTGTCCTTCGGGCCGCTGAACCTCGGTCTGCCCGATGCCGAGGTCCGCGCGCGCGTCGCCGAGGCGCTCGCGGCCCTGGACATCAGCGCCCTGGCCGACCGCCCCACCCATCTCCTCTCCTACGGCCAGCGCAAACGGACCGCGATCGCGGGGGCCGTGGCGATGCGTCCACGCCTGCTGATCCTCGACGAACCGACAGCGGGCCTCGACCCCGACGGCCAGGAGCGCCTGCTCGCCACCCTGCAGGGCCTGCGGGACACCGGGACCACCGTGGTCATGGCCACCCACGACGTGGACCTGGCCCTGCGATGGGCGGACGACGCGGCCCTGCTGACGCCCTCGGGGGTGTGCACCGGCCCGGTGGCGGACATGCTGGCCCGCCGGGACCTGCTGGCCCAGGCGGGGCTGCGCCTGCCGTGGGGCATCGCCGTCGCGGAGCTGCTGCGGGCGCACGGGCTCCCGGCCGGCGCGGGGGAGGGCCCGCGTACTCCGGAGGAACTCGCGGCCCTGACATGAGAGCGGCTGACGGCACCCCTGACCTGCGGCGACGACAGGGAGAAGCGTAGAATTGCGGGCGTTTGCCCTTCTCCTCACCTGCCGCGCGGGGCTCCCCTGACGGCCGAGCCCCGAAAAAGATCACTTCTTTGAGCATCGATGAAGCCATAGAGGCGCCGCTTTCGCCTGCCGGGCCCCGCGTCCTGGACCGCCTCGCGGGCCGCGCCCCGGCCCCGCCGCCGCCGCGCACCGCCGCCCACAGCGCCGGCGCCGTCACCGCCGTCCTGCTGGCCCTGGTCGCCGTGGGCTCGCTCATCCACGAGCCCGTGCTGATACCCCCGCTCGCGGCATCGGCCGCGATCATCCACGGTGCGCCCGGACTGCCGCTGGCCCAGCCGCGCAGCGTGGTCGTCGGCCACCTGCTGTGCGCCGGTGTCGGATACGGGGTGCTCGGCATCGCGGGCGGTTCACCGTGGGCGGCGGCGATAGCGGCCGGGATCGGCCTGGCCGTGATGACGGTGGCCCGCACCCCGCACTCGCCCGCGTGTGCGACCGCCGTGGTGATCGTCCTGCACGCGCCGGCGCCCTGGACCTTCGTACCGCTGCTGCTGGGGTCGGCCGTCCTGCTCGTCGTGACCGGCTGGGCCGCCTCACGGGTACGCCCGGGCAGCCCCCGCTACCCCGCCTATTGGTGGTAGGCCCGGTCCCTCTGATGGTGCACATCCCCCTTCTGGCACCTCTTTTGCGGGCATCTGCGATATATGTCGCTTAACGTGCCCTCATGGTCACCACAGACAGAAACTCTGCTCAGAGGCGTCGGCGACTCCCGGTCGTGCGCGGCACCGGACTGGTGTGCGCGGCGGCCGCGACGGCGGTCCTGCTCACCGGCTGCGGCGATGACGACGACGGGAACGACACGAAGAGCGACGCGGCCACCGCGCGGACTGCCGCGGTCACACCGTCCGTCTCGGGGAGCGGTTCCCCGCTGACCGAGGACCAGGACGAGCGCAAGGCGCTCATCCCGAAAGTGAAGACGGGCCACGAGGAGGCCCTGCGCACCGCGGTGGGCGCGGTGGACGGCTCCAAGCCGGTCTCCCTCGAACTCAAGGGGCCGCCGGAGGCTCCCAAGTGGGAGGCCGAGGTGGCGACGGGCGACGGTGCCAAGCACCTGCTGGACATCGACGCGGTCACCGGCAAGGCCGGCAAGGCCCGGGCGGACGCGGACCAGGACACCGACGACAAGCGGGAACTGGCGGCCCTGCTGAAGAAGGCCACCGTCACCGCGCAGCAGGCCGCCCGGACCGCCACCGACAAGACCAAGGGCACCGTCAGTTCCGTGGAACTCGACGACACGGACGGCGGCGCGCCGAAGTGGTCCGTCGACGTCGTGACGACCGAGGACTGGAACAAGACGACGTTCGACATCGACGCGACCAACCGCAAGATGCTGCGGGAACACGTCGACAAGGACTGACCCCGCGGACGCGGCCCGCACACGGGACGGCTCACGTCGGCCCGCGTGCGGGCCGCGTCCGTGAGGCCGCCCGTCAGTCCCTGCCGATGACGACCACTTCGTCGTCGTCCGTCCAGCGGCGCCGCTCGTCCTTGGGCGGATTGATCCGCACCCCGTAGCCGAGGCTCATCGACGGGTCGCCGTGCGTCCGGTAACCGATGGCGCACTCCTGGCGCTGCCGTGCCGCCGCCACGACCGTGGCGAAGGACGTCTCGCTCCCCGGCAGCACATAGTCGGTGGCCGGCCGCAGGCGGACCCCGGTGCCGTCGGCCGAGAACAACTCCTCGAACACCGCCGCCAGGTGCCGGTTCTGCGAGATCTGTGCCATGAGCAGACCGATGAGCTTGCCACTGATGATCACGTCGGCACCGGGGCCGATGGGGGCCAGCGCCCGGTTGCGGTCGTCGACCAACTCGGTGACGACCGGCAGTTCGCGCCCGGTCGTCTCCTCCAGTTGACGCAGCAGCAGGAGGGTGACGAGCGTGCGGTTGTCGGGGTCGTCCGGCGACGGGCCGGGAGCGGGATCCCGGCCGAGCACGATCACGCTGTCGTAGGAGCAGACGTCCAGGCGGCGCAGCGTTTCGGGACGGGTGACATCCCCGTGGTGCAGGGTCAGGCTCAGCTCGTTGCCGCTGTCCGCGTCGGCCTCGTCCACCTGCCGCACGGTCGCCTCACCGTGGTCGGTCACCACGTCGACGGCCGATCCGGGCCGGGAGCGGCGTCGCAGCTGGTCGACCATGAGCGGCGCCCGGCGGTTCCAGCCCAGGAGGAGAACCCGCTCCGCTCGCGCGGGAGTCGGCGGGCCGGATGCCATGACCGCCTCCTCGACCAGCCCGGCGCAGTCGTCCAGCCAGACCGTGTCGTCGTCACGGGAGACGACGATGAGCAGGTCGTCGGGAGCGATGAGCGTCTCCGGCGCCGGGTTGAGCAGGGGCAGCTCCCCTCGCATCACCCCGACGACGCTCGACGTGGTGTAGGACAGCAGCGCGTCGCCGAACGGGCGACCGACCAGGGCCGCCTCGCTGGCCAGGTAGAACTCGTCGCCGGCGAAGTCGAGGAGTTCCTGGTGGACGAGGGAGAGCCCGGGATGGCGCGCCGCCTGGACGATCAGCCGGGCGGTGACGGTGTCGCTCTCCAGGATGACGCCGCCCGGCCCGGCGGCGAGTTGGGCGGCCAGCCGGTAGCGGTCGTCCCGGACGGCGGCGACCACGGCCGGCCGGCTGGCCACCTCGGACAGGGCCGCCCTGAGCGCCAGCAGCGTCTTGACCACCTCCGCGTCGGCGGCGGGCTCGTCGTGCGGCATGACCAGCACCACACCGGCCTTGGCCGGGTTGGTCAGGGGTAACACGGCCGGGTCGGTGGTGGGCCCGCTGCGGCAGATCAGCCGCGTACGGCCGAGGGGGCCCACTTTCGTGTTCAGGGCCTCCTCCATGACGGTCTTGTCCCGGTCGGCCAGCACGACCACCGCCGCCCGCCGCTGGTTGGCATTGGCGGCCACCAGTTCGCTCACCACCGTGAACACCTGCTCCGACCACCCGAGGACCACGGCGTGCCCTTCTTCGAGCACGGTGGAACGGCCCCGGCGCAGCGCGGTGAGCCGCTCCGTCAGCGCCGTGGTGATCAGGCCGACGAGGGCCGAGACGTACAGCAGGGTGACCAGCGCCAGCAGCACCGACATCGCCACCCGCAGCGGGGGACCCGTCGCACCGCCGAGCCGCAGCGTCCTGCCGGTGTGGCGCCACACCTGCGCCAGCCGGCCCGCCAGGGACGCCGACACGTCGGGGTCGGTCCAGGCCAGCACCGCACTGGCCGGGAGGACGATGACCAGGCACAGCAGCGCCATCCAGGCGACGAGCACGGCGGCACCGCGGGCCAGCGTGCTGTCGAACCAGTACCGGGCCCTGCCACCGAACAGCGTGCGCCGCTGCGCCACCCTTCCCCCTCCACCTCGTCGCCCGCTCGCAGGACCGCGTCGGCGCCGCCCACCTGATGCACCGCGCAGGCCGCCGGAGAGCACGGATGTGGACACTCATACCGCAGTGTCGGGGGATCGATCGCCGCGGCAGACGGAGAACGCCCGGCGTTCATCCCTTCGGGTTCCCCGGACCTCAGGAGCCCTCGCACCGCGGCGCGCCCCGTCGTGACGTCAGGGTTCGCCGCCGCTTAGTTCCTTCGGGTCAATGCCCGGGCCAGGGGAGGACGCCCGGTCACCGCCACCTGTACAAAGACGGCCATGACTGAAGATCACGCGGTGGTGCGTTCAGACGGCGGTCTCTCCCGCAGGAGTTTCGCGGCGGTGGCCGGTACGGCCACGGTGGCCACGGCCCTGTCCGGCGGCTCCGCCGCGGCTGTGCCCGCACCGGCCGCCCCGGGCGACAACCGTGGCGCCGACTTCGACCGGTGCCTGGCCGTGGCCCGCGCACTCCTCGTACTGGACTCCGACGACCGTCCCCTCGTCCCGCGCTACCAGGAAGTCCTGCAGAAGGGGCTGCCGTCCCAGCGACGGACACGGCCCAAGAACGTCCTGGTCGTCGGCGCCGGCCCGGCCGGACTCGTGGCCGCCTGGCTGCTGAGGAGGGCCGGGCACCGCGTGACGGTGCTGGAGGCCAACGGCAACCGGGCGGGCGGACGCGTCAAGACCTTCCGCCGCGGTGGCCACGAGAACGCCGAGCAGCCCTTCGCCGACCCCCGCCAGTACGCCGAGGCGGGCGCGATGCGCCTCCCGGGCAGCCACCCCCTGGTCATGGAACTGATCGACCAACTCGACCTGAAGAAGCGGCGTTTCCACTACGTGGACGTCGACAGCGAGGGGCGCCCCGCCCACCGCACCTGGATCCACGTCAACGGCATCCGTGTGCGGCGCGCCGACTACGCCCGCGCACCCCGTCGCGTGAACCGCTCGTTCGGTGTTCCCCGCGCCCACTGGGACACCCCGGCCGCCGTGATCCTGCGCTCCGCGCTGGACCCGGTGCGCGACGAGTTCAGCTCCCTCGACCACGACGGCAACCGCGTCGACAAACCGCTCCCCGAGCGGCTGCGGGGCTGGGCCCGGGTGGTGCAGCGGTTCGGTGACTGGTCGATGTTCCGCTTCCTCACCGAACACGCCGGCCTCGACGAACGGACCATCGACCTGATCGGCACGCTGGAGAACCTCACCTCCCGCCTCCCGTTGTCCTTCATCCACAGCTTCATCGGCTCCTCCCTCATCAGCCCCAGCACGCCCTTCTACGAGTTGGAGGGCGGCACCGCCGTGCTGCCGGACGCCCTGCTGGAACGCGTCGGCGAGGACGTGCGCTTCGACCGCCGGGTGACGCGCATCCAATACCACCACCCCGACCGCCCCTCACCGGACGCCGAGCACGTCCGTGGCAAGGGCCCGCACGTATGGGTGGACACCGTCTCGGAGGGTCGCGGCCGCCCGGTCGTCCGCGAGCAGTTCACCGCGGACGTCGCCGTGGTCACGGTGCCGTTCTCCGGACTGCGCCACGTACAGGTGACCCCGCCGCTGTCGTACGGCAAACGCCGGGCGATCACCGAACTGCACTACGACAGCGCGACCAAGGTGCTGCTGGAGTTCAGCCGCCGCTGGTGGGAGTTCGACGAGGCCGACTGGAAGCGGGAGCTGCGCCGGATCGACCCCGGGCTGTACGACGCCTACCGCACCGGCCGGGCGACGGCCGACGGCGGCCTGCTCGGGGCCCACCCGTCCGTACCCGACGGACACATCACGGCGGGCCAGCGCACCCACTACGCCGCCAACCGCGCGATCGCCCGCGAACAGCCGGAGGCGGTCGACGTCACGGGCGGCGGCTCGGTGTCGGACAACGCCAACCGGTTCATGTTCCACCCCTCCCACCCGGTCCCGGGCAGCGCGGGAGGCGTGGTCCTGGCCTCCTACAGCTGGGCGGACGACGCGCGGCGCTGGGACTCGCTGGACGACGACGCGCGGTACCCCTACGCGCTGTGCGGCCTCCAGCAGGTCTACGGCCAGCGCATCGAGGTCTTCTACACCGGTGCGGGCCGCACCCAGAGCTGGCTGCGCGACCCCTACGCCTATGGGGAGGCGTCCGTGCTCCTGCCCGGCCAGCACACCGAGCTGCTGCCCGCCATCCCGGTGGCCGAGGGGCCGTTGCACTTCGCCGGCGACCACACGTCCGTCAAACCCGCGTGGATCGAGGGCGCCCTGGAGTCCGCCGTGCGCACGGCCTTGGAGATCCACACCGGGTGAGCCGCGCGGTCCGTCGGCCGTGAGAGTACTCCCGTCGGCGGCGCGGGCCGGCCCAGGACGGCCTCGGGCGGCCCGCGTTGTCGACGGCCCTACCTCCCCGGCCCGGTGGGGGTGGGGGCGTATCAGCCCAGCGCCCGCAGGAGTTGGCGCTCGCGCTCGCCGCTGAGGCCTGCCCGGCGGGGCCGGTCAAGTCCCTGCTCCCGCTCCCAACGCAGGGTGTCCGCCAGCAGCTGTGCCCGGGGGCGGTGCCGCAGGCCCGCCGCGCTCGCCGCGGCGCCCTCGCGGGCCCCGAAGCCGGTCCAGTCCGGGTCGGCCAACCAGAGCGCCAGGGACTCCGGGCCCATGGCCTGGACCACGTCCTGTCCGACCAGCCAGGCGTCGTCGGCCTCCCGCACGGGGCCGGTGTGCCCGCCGATCCGGCGCGACAGCGCGATCCATTCCCCGAGCGGCACGATCGGGCCGACCGCGTCGTACGTTCCGGTCGTCCCCTTCTCCGCACAGTGAAGCAGCCATGCCGCGAGGTCGCGCGCATCGACCAGCTGCGTCGGAACGTCGGCGGAAGCCGGCACCAGAAGTGGTGCCAGCGGCTCGCGGGCCGCGCGGGCCACCCAGTAGCCGGAGCGTCCGCTGTGGTCACCGGGACCGCCGATCATCCCTGCCCGCGCCACGAGGAGCCGGCCTCCCGTCACGGCCGCCGAGGCCTCCTCGCAGGCCACCTTGGCCCGACCGAACTCCTCCTGGCCGACCTCGTCCCGCGTGGCCGCCGGGAGCAGTTCGGCCGACTCGTCCGCGTGCGGCCGCGCATGGGAGGCGTACGCGCTGACCGACGACACGTACGTCCAGTGGCCCACCCGTTCGCCCAGCCGCGCCAGTGCCCTGCGGACGAAGCCCGGCTGCCACGACACCTCGACCACGGCGTCCCAGTCCTCGCCCGCCACCTCGTCGTACGCCGCCGGGTCACGCCGGTCCGCGGCGACCAGCACCGCGCCCTCGGCCACGCCGCCGCTCTCCCCACGGGCCAGACAGGTGACCCGATGCCCGCGTTCCAGTGCCTGCCGCGAGATCTCGCGGCCCACCCACGCCGTTCCGCCCAACACCAAGATCTTCATCAGCGCACTCAAGCACGGAACGCGCACCGCGGTGTCCCCGCTTCGCTGAGGGCAGAGGTCCGCTCGCCGCACGGAGCCGCGCCCGCCGCGCCGATGAATGTCTGGGGGCGTGGCCGGTCTACAGAGGCATGAAGACCCGCACACTTGAGACAGCCGGCGCGGACCTCGTCCACCCCGGACGGCCCGGCGGCCGTGCGGCCGCAGGCCGATCCCGCCGCTTTCGGGATGCCCGCCGAGGACGACGGATCGCGTGACGACCCGCTGCTGTCCGACCGCTCATGGGCGGTCAGCGCCTACCGGCCGGACGCCGAGGCGATCGCCGCCGCGCCGACCCGCGTCGCGACCGCCGAGCTGCTCGGACAGCGGGCGACCGTGTTCCCGAGCCAGCACGGCGGCTTCTGCGACGGGGAGTTCGGATATCCGGGGAAACCGGACGAGTTCGCGCGGCGACTGCGGGAGGTGCTGGACGGAGCGGGGCCGCAAGACCGTGGCCGCCCGGGCGTTGACTCCGGCCCTGACATGCGCTCGACCCCTGGCGTCCGGGACAGCCGGGCGCGACGCGGGTCGGGCAGCGTCCGGTGGCCCCGGCGTCCCGGCCGGGACGTGATGGGCCTACAGTGAATCGTCCCTGGCAGGCCGCCCGCCAGGCGCGGCGTGGCCTGCTGGGAAGGAAACTGACCGTGTTTCGGAAATTCGCTCATCTTGTCTGTGTGAAGCGCCGATCGCGGGGCAGATGATGCCCGCAGGCACCCCCAGGAAACCAGTGGAAGAGAGGACCCGGACATGGCCACCATGGCGGTCACGGAGCAGGCTCACGCACGTGCAGTGGACAAGGTCGCCGAGCGTGCGTACGTGGACCCGTCGTCGGTGGCGCCGAAGGACGCGCGGGCGATTTCCCGGCGTTTCTTCGACCGGCTGGGTGAGCTGGAGGAGGGTACGCACGAGTACCAGTACGTGCGCAACTGCCTGATCGAGATGAACCTGTCCCTGGTGCAGTACGCGGCCTCGCGTTTCAAGCACCGCGGTGCGCAGGAGATGGAGGACATCGTCCAGGTCGGCACGATCGGCCTGATCAAGGCGATCGACCGGTTCGAGCTGACCCGCGAGGTGGAGTTCACCTCCTTCGCCGTGCCGTACATCACCGGTGAGATCAAGCGGTTCTTCCGCGACACGAGCTGGGCCGTCCACGTGCCGCGCCGCCTGCAGGAAGCGCGCATCGAACTGTCCAAGGCGACCGAGGAACTGCGCACACGCCTGGGCCGTACGCCCTCCACGGCGGAACTCGCCGAGCTGATGCAGCTCACCCCCGCCGAGGTCGCCGAGGCACAGCGGGCCTCCAACGGCTACACGTCCGTCTCGCTGGACGCGGCCATCGGCAAGGACGACGAGTCCGACACCGCCCTGGCCGACTTCGTCGGAGTGGAGGAAGAGCGCTTCGAGCTGGTCGACAACTTCCACACCCTGGCACCGCTCATCGCCGAACTCGACGAACGCGACCGCCAGGTCATCCACATGCGCTTCGTCGAGGAGAGGACGCAGGCACAGATCGGCGAAATCCTTGGCTGCTCGCAGATGCACGTCTCCCGGCTCATCAGCAGGATCGTCGCCCGGCTCCGCACCGGCCTGACCACCGACTGACATCCCGCCCGGTGGGCTACGCGGGGCCCCGGTCGGAGGCCGGCCACACGTACGGCAGGTCGTCGGGGACCCCGGGGAAGAGCACGGAGTAGAACTCAGGGGCCTTGCGCACCAGCGCCGAGCGATGGCTTCGGTGGAAGGCGGGGTCCCCCAGCCAGTAAGGCAGCTCGCCGGCGTCGGCGAGCTGCTTCTGCGTGCGTACGGTGGTGGCCTCCGGGCGGTGCCGGGCGAAGTCCGTGCGGAGCGTGGCGGCACAGGTGTCGGCGCGGCCCTCGGCCACCCACACCGCGCACACGTCCAGGCCGTAGCGGACCAGGGCCTCCTCGTACCCGAGCCACATCCGGACCGCGGGGTGGTGGCGCCAGCCGTAGCCGGGCACGGTCAGCCCGCGCAGCACCTGGAGGGCCTCGACCCGCTGCTTGCCCAGACGGGCCTGATCCAGGACATCGGCGGAGCGCGTGAAGTCGGAGTACGGGAGAAAGGTCTGCACCCCCGCATGCCTACCGCGGCGGGGGCATGCGCATACGGTGACCCGTCCGGGTGGCCTAGGGCAAAGACGTGCCGCGGGCCGTGACCCACAAGGCGTACCACTCCTCGTGGGTGAGGTCGGGTTCGCGGGCGACCGCGTCCCGGCAGGCGCGCAGCCGTTCGGGGCGGCTGGTGCCGATGACGGGGGCGATCCGGGCGGGGTGGCGTTGGAGCCACCACAGCAGGACCGTCTCCGGGGTGGTCTGCTTGCGCTCGGCCAGGCCGGCGAGGAGACGGGCGGTCGGTGAGTCGGCGGCGCCGGTGTAGTGGCCCTTGGCGAGGGCTCCCCAGGCCTGGAGCTGGATCTTGTGGGCGTGGCAGTACTCGACGGTGCCGTGCGGGAAGCCGTTCGCCGCCGCGGCCGGGGTGTTCACCAGGACGCCCGCCTCGACCCAGTCGCGGCTGCGCAGGCTCATCTCCAGCTGGTTGGCGACCAGCGGAACATCGACGTACGCCTGGAGGTGGGCGATCTGCGGCGCGCTCATGTTCGACACGCCGAAGCAGCGCACCAGCCCCTGCCCGTGCAGGGACGCGAACGCCTTGGCGATGTCCTCGGGGTCGGTCAGCGGGTCGGGCCGGTGCAGCAGCAGGACGTCGATCACGTCGGTGCGCAGCCGGGTGAGGCTCTCCTCCACGCGCCGGACGATGCTGGGCCCGCGCAGGTCGTACATGCCGGGCAGGTCGCCGTCGGCCGGGCGGATGCCGCACTTGGTCTGCACGACGATGCGCCGCCGCAGGTCGGGGGCGCGGGCGAGCAGTTCGCCGAAGACCGCCTCGGACTTGCCGTGCCGGTAGATGTCGGCGTGGTCGAAGGTGGTGATGCCGATGTCCAGCGCGGTCTGCACGGCGGTCTCGGCCTGGGCGATGTCCGCGGCCGTGTAAGGAGCGGTGTCCCAGGTGCCGCCGAGCCCCATGCACCCGTACAGCGGCCGCCCGGGGGCGGGCACGTCGGTCTGCGCAGTCATGTCTCTCCCTCGCTTCACGCCTGTAGTGCGGCTGTCACGCCTGTAGTGCGGCTGCCAGCATCTCTGCTGCGGCGAGCACCGGCAGCTGGGTGTTGGCCGCCGGTACCGTCCTCAGGATCGAGGCGTCCACGACCCGCAGATCGCGGATGCCATGCACCCTTCCCTCCCCGTCGACCACCGCGTCCGGGTCGTCCGGCCCGCCCATGGCGCAGGTGCCGACGGGATGCCAGTACGTCCCTACCCGGCTTCGCAGTTCGTGATCCGGGAGGTCGCGGAGAGAGGGGCCGGGGGCCGGTTCCGCCAGGGACTTCAGCGGCGCGGTGGCGGCCAGCTCCTCGGCCGCCCGGATGCCCGAACGGAGCACGGCGACGTCGTGGCCCTCGGGGTCCGTGAGGAAGGCGGGCTCAATGTCCAGGGCCGCGGTGGGCTCGGCCGAACGCAGCCGGACCCGGCCGCGCGACCTGGGCTTCATCAGGAAGGCGGAGATGCCCGCCTCGTACTGACCGGACGGCAGCGAGCCGAACAGGGGCGGGCCCGCGGTGGGGTTGATGTGCAGGTCCCAGGAGCCCGGCGGGCAGTACGGGCTCGCCGCCCTGATCAGCATCCGGCTCACGTACAGCTCACCGCGGGCCTGCTTCGCGGCCAGGTGCTCGTTCAGCTCGGCCGTCGGGCGCAGCGGCAGGAAGACGCCGGGCTGGTCGATGAGGTTCGCGCCGACGCCCGGCAGGTCCAGGACCGGCCGCACACCGCTGCGCGCCAGTTCGGCGGCGGGCCCGATCCCGCTGCGGAGCAGCACGGCCGGTGACCCGAACGTGCCGCAGGCCACCAGACAGGTGTCGGCGCGCAGGGTCACGCGCCCGTGCCGTGTGCCGACGTCGGCGCCGTGCACCCGTCCCGCGCGGACGGCCAGCCGGTCCACGGTGGCCTCGGCCAGGATCGTCAGGTTGGGCCGTGCGCGCGCCTCGCCCAGATAGGCGAAGGCGGCGTTGTGCCGGACGCCGTCGACGGCGTTGAGCAGCGGAGTGCCGTAGCCGAGGCCGCCGGGGGCGGCCATGTCCACCTCCCGGTGCCCGAGTTCGCGGGCGGCCGCCAGCGCAGCGTGGCTCCACGCGGAGAACTCGCGCTCCGGTACCCGCCGCATCCCCATCTGCCGCTCCGCCCTCTGGCGGAAGGGCTCCATCGCGTCGGCCGTCCACCGCGGGCCGCCCGCCCGCGCCCACTCGGCGTGGTCCGCCTGGGAGCCCCAGGTGTTCCAGCAGCCGTTGACGCAGGACGAACCGCCGAGGACGCGGGCGCGAATGCGGTGGACGGCGGTGCGCCGCTCCCACACGTCGTCGCGAGGCAGGGCACGCGCGTCGAGCACCTTCGACGGCCAGTCGCGTTGTCGCGGGCCGTAGTCGCGGCCGGCCTCCACCAGGCAGACCGAGCGGCCGGGGTCCTCGCTCAGGCGGGCCGCGAGGACACAGCCCGCCACTCCTCCGCCGAGCACGACGACGTCGTACCCCTTCGCGGGAGCCGCGCCCGTCATGCCCGGCCCTCGTCCGCGGCGGGCGCGTCGCATGCGCCGGGCGCCAAGCGGTCCTCCACTGCGGCAGCCCTGGCGAGGAGTTGGTCCCGGCGGATGACATCGGTGCCGGTGGCGGGCACGGTGCAGGCGTGGGCACCGGCGACGGAGCCGTACAGGGCGCAGCGCGGGGGCGGCTCACCGGCCAGCAGACCGAAGAGGTAACCGGCGGCGAAGGCGTCGCCCGCTCCGTTGGAGTCCACCACCGGCGCCGGGGGCGCCACGGCCGGGACGTGGGTGAGGCGGCCGCCGGCCAGGAGGTACGCGCCCGCCGCCCCGGCCGTGGCGACCACCACCTCGGCACGGCCCCGCGCGGCGATCCGCCGCATGGTCCGCTCCGGGTCGGCCAGCTTGGCCGTCGACAGGAACACCAGGTCGGCCTGGTGGGCGAAGGCCTCGTGGTAGGGCTCGGCGCCGTCCCAGTCGTGCAGATCGGTCGAGATGGACACCCCCGCCGCCCGCAGTACGGGCAGGGCGTGGGCGCAGGGCTGGGTGAGGGAGACGTGCGCGTGCCGGCTTGCCCCGGCGAGGGCCCCCACCGTGGCGGGCGGCAGTCGGTCGGCCTCGTGCGAGCGGGTGTTGTCGTACAGCGAGAGGCGCCGGCCGTCGGGGGCCACGAGGTTCACCGCCCGCTTGGTCCCCGCGGCCAGCGGCACCTCGGTGAGCGGGATGCCCCGGTCGCGGTGCAGCGCGCGCACCAACTCGCCCGGGTGGTCGTCGCCGACGACGTCGATGTGGTGCGTCCGCAGCCCCAGCGCCTGGACGCCCATCGCCACGAAGTCGCCGGTCTGCCCGGCCCGCATGTCGATGGAGGGGACCATGTAGCTGTCGGCGAAGGGCAGCGGCAGTTCGGGGACGTACACGATCGTGTCCACCCCGGCACCCCCCAGGACGAGCACGTCGATGTCAGTGGGCACAGATCCTCCTGGGCGGGGGGCCGGTGGGGCTCGGCCGGGCTGGTCCACCCCGACCGGAGTGCAGTCAAGCACGACGGCCGATCTCGATGGAAGAGGTTGTGCAATTTACTGGCAGAAATTGCAAGAGGGGCGCCCCGACAGCCCTGCAAGGTGGGCATGTACGTCGTGAGTCGAGGGTTGGAGGTCGCAACTCGCCTGACTTATGGGGCAGTTCGCCCAGAGCGTGTGGTTGACCCGCCAAGAAGCCGCGCCTAGGGTCCCCTTGCAAATACTTTCCGCAATCCAGCAGGAGCGCCTGCCCGGTTGCTCCGACGACCCCGAAGGAGCGCACCCGTGAACCCGGCCCGCTTAAGATCCGCAGCCGTACTGGCCCTTGCGCCACTGGCCGCCCTCCTGCCCGTGACCCACCCCACCGCCGACGCCGCGCCCGCCCCGCCGCCACCCTCCGACGCCGTGCTCGCCGCGCAGCCCACCCGGCACGACCTCACCCGCGAGCAGTTCTACCTGGTGATGCCCGACCGCTTCGCCAACGGTGACCGCGGCAACGACCGGGGAGGGCTGACCGGAGGACGGGAAGGCACCGGCTTCGACCCGAAGGACCCCGCCTTCTTCAACGGCGGCGACCTCAAGGGCATCACCGGGAAACTCGACTACATCAAAGGGCTCGGCACCACGGCGATCTGGCTGACCCCGGTCTTTGAGAACCTGCCCGTGCAGGAGCGGGGCGGGCACCTGGCCGCCAACTACCACGGGTACGCCATCACCGACTTCACCCGCGTCGACCCGCACTTCGGCACCGACGAGGACCTGACCGACCTCATCGACAAGGCCCACGCCAAAGGCATGAAGGTCTTCTTCGACGTCGTCACCAACCACACGGCGGACATCGTCCACTTCGCCGAGAACACCTACGACTACCGGTCGAAGGGCGCCCACCCCTATCTGGACCCCGAGGGCCGCCCCTTCGACGACAGCGCGGGCATGCGCCCCGTGGACCGGGACAGCTTCCCCTACACCCCGCGGATCGAGGACGCCGACCGGCACGCCCGGACACCCGCCTGGCTCAACGACCCCACCATGTACCACAACCGCGGCGAATCCGCCTTCGCCGGGGAGAGCGGCCTCAACGGCGACTTCATGGGCAACGACGACCTGTGGACCGAACGCCCCGAAGTCGTCGAGGGCATGAAGCGCATCTACGAGCGCTGGGTCGGGGACTTCGGCATCGACGGCTTCCGCGTGGACACCGCGAAGAACGTCAACATGGAGTTCTGGACCGAATGGGCCCGCGCACTCGACGCCTACGCGGCCGGCAAGGGAAACCGCGACTTCCTCATCTTCGCCGAGGCCTTCTCCGCGGACCCCGCCATCACCGCCCCCTACGTGACGCGCGGCGGCCTCGACGCCACCCTCGACTTCCCCTTCCAGGCCATCGCGCGCAACTCCGCCTCGCGCGCGGGCCCGCCCGGCGACCTGTCCCGCCTCTACGCCCAGGACTACCGCTACACCACCGGCAAGGCCAACGCCTACGAACAGGTCACCTTCCTCGGCAGCCACGACATGGGCCGCATCGGCGGCATGATCGCCCAGGACAACCCCGGCGCGGGCGACGCGGAACTGCTGCGCCGCGACCGCCTCGCCCACGAGCTGATGTTCCTCGGCCGCGGCAACCGCGTCGTCTACGCGGGCGACGAGCAGGGCTTCACCGGCGCCGGCGGTGACAACGCCGCCCGCCAGCCGCTGTTCGCCACCGACGCCCCGGCCTACCGCGACGACGACCAGATCGGCACCCGCCGCACCCACGCGCAGGACGCCTACGACCCCGGGCACCCCCTGTACCGGGCCATCGCCCGCCTCTCCGACCTCACCCGGCGCCATCCGGCCCTGCGCGACGGCGTCTTCACCGAGCGGTACGCGGGCCCCGCCGACCAACCCGGCGTGTACGCGTACTCCCGTACGGACCCCAAAAGGCGCGTCGAGTACGTCGTGGCGCACAACAACGCCACCGAGGCGAAGACCGTGCGCATCCCCACCGGAGCCGCGCACCGGCGCTACACCCCGCTGTACGGCACGGTCGGCACCCGGCCGAGGAGCGGCGCCGACCGGCACCTCACCGTCACCGTCCCCGCCCTCTCCTCCCTGGTGCTGAAGGCCGACAGGCCGCTGCCCGGGCCGCACGCACGGCCCCACGTCACGCTGCGCGCACCGGAGAAGGGCGCCACCGGCACCGTCGAGCTGACCGCGGACGTCGACGGCGGCGAGCTGAACCGGGTCGTCTTCGCCGCCCAGCAGGGGACGGGCCCCTGGCAGGTGCTCGGCACCGCCGACCACGCCCCCCACAAGGTCACCCAGCAGCTCGACGCCGCACTGCCCGAGGGCACCGAGCTGCGCTACAAGGCGGTGGTCGTGGACAGCCGGGGCCGCACGGCGCACTCCCTCGCCACCAGCACCGCGGGCCGCACACCGCCACCCGCCCCGCCTGTCCTCGAACGCGCCTACGCCGTCGTGCACTATCAACGGCCCGACGGCGACTACGACGGCTGGCGGCTGCGGATCGGCACCGGCGGCGCGCATGCCGCCTTCACCGGCCGGGACGCCTACGGGGCCTTCGCCTGGGTCAAACTCGCCGAGGGCGCCACGACGTTCACGTACACCGTCGAGAAGGACGGCGCGACCGACGGCCCCGCGCGATCCGTCGACCTGAGCCGCACCGGCGAGGTGTGGATCACCGCGGGGGACGACGGCCAGCGCGAACAGCGGCCGGACGGCGCGTATCCGCCGACGGACGGCTCCACGGCGGTCCTGCACTACCACCGGCCGGACGGCGACTACGAAGGCTGGGGCCTGCACGTGTGGGACGGCGCCGCCAAGCCGTCCGACTGGGACGTCCCCGTACGGCCGACGCGCAGCGACGCCTTCGGACTCGTCTTCGAGGTGAAGCTGCGGCCCGGCGCGCGCAGCCTCAGCCACGCCTTCCACAAGGACGACGAGAAGGACGTACCCGAGGATGAGGCCCTCGACATCGCCCTCTACGGCAACGAGGTGTGGCGGGTCGCGGGCGAGCCGGCGTACCTGACACCGGCACTCGGCGGAGCGCTCGGCCTCGACCTGTCGGCGGCCCGGGTCCGATGGCTCGACGAGGACACCGTCGTATGGCCCGCCGGCGGCGCGGGAGTCGCCTCGCGCCAGCTCGTCTACGCGCCCGGGGGCGGCATCACCCTGCGGGACGGCGTGCTCTCCGACGAAGGGCACTGGCTGCGCCTGCGCCCCGCCGAAGCCCGGGCGGCGCGGCGGCACCGGCTCGCGGCGGGGGAGACGGCCCTCACCGTCGACCCGCGCGACCGGGACTGGATCCCCGACGCCCGGCGCGCCCGGCAGCTCCTGGCCACCGAGCGCGCCGCCGACGGAGCGCTCATCGGTGCCACGAGCGTGCGCTGACCCCTGAAGCGGGGTGGGGGAGGGCGTCCTACGAGGAGGCGAACACGGCCGTCAGGTCGTGGGCGCCTTCCACCACCCCGCGGATCGGGATGTCCCGTGTGGCGGGCAGCGTCCCCAGCAGGTCATCGGCCAGACACGCGTTGCGCGGCCGGGACGCGTAACGGCTCCCGGCCCTCGGTACGGGCACCACCAGATCGGCCGGCAGGCCAAGGCTCCGGGCGATCACGGTGGCCCACTCGGCACGGCTCACCCGGTCCGGACCGCCCAGATGCAGCACCGGCGGGAGCGGGGTCACACAGGTCAGCAGCGCGGCCACCACCTCCGCCACGTCCTCGACGTGCACCGGGGTCGTCCACTGGTCGTCGGGGGCCTCGACGCGCTCCCCGGCACGCAGCCGATGGGCGCAGGCGGCGAAGTAGTTGAGCCACTTGCCGGCGTCGGCGGGCTCGTGGCCGTAGACGAGGCTCACGCGCAGGGCGATCGCGTCGGCGGCGCGGGCCAGCAGCAGTTCCTCGGCACGGTGTTTGGCACGGCCGTAGGCGTTCGCCGGGGAGACGGGCGTGGCCTCGGTGTTGTGGGGCGACGTACCGTCGAAGACGTTGTCCGTGGAGATCATGACGATGCGGGCGCGCCCGCCGAGGCCGGCGAAGGCGGCCGCGACCGAGGAGTGCGCGAGGTCCGCCTCCGCGGGGTGCGCCTCGCACCAGGTGACGTCCGAAGGGCCGTGCACGAGGACGATCCGGCGCGGCCGCAGCCGAGCCACCAGACGCCCGCAGGCTCGCGCGTCGGTGGCGTCCAGGGCGGCCCAGCGCGCCCCGTACTCCTCCGGCGGATCGGTGGGGCGGCCGCGCGAGACGAGGGTGACCGCGTCGCCGGCGGCCATCAGGCGGCGGGCGATGCCCGTGCCGACGAAGCCGCTCCCGACGACGAGCGTGGACACGCCCCTCACCGCGCGCCCCCCTCGGTCCGGCCCGGGTGGCGGGCGGCCAGCAGGCGGCCCACGCCGATCAGGCCGTGGTCGTCGTCGGACGCGCCGAGCGTGACCATGGCGTCGATCCGCTCCTGGGTCAGCCCGAAGCAGCCCTGCCGCGCCAACTCCGCGACCAGGAGCCGCCGGTAGCGCTCCCCGACGGCCAGCGCGAAGCCGCCCACGATGATGTAGCGGCACACACCCACCGCGGCGAAGACGGCGCCGATGGCCTGGGCGAGGGGGACGAGGGCGGCGCGCAGCACACGGGTGGAGAAGGCGTCGCCCTCGGCCAGCGCCTTGGCGAGGGCCGGGTTCCCGATGGGGCCCCCGCTCAGCTCCGCGAGGCGGGAGCGGGCGAACCCGTCCGGGTCGGCGGCCGCCGCGCGCCGCGCCGCGGCGAGGACGCCCCGGCCCGAGGCGACGGCACCGAGGTGGCCGCGGCCGCCGCAGTCGCACAGCGGCGCGTCGGGGGAGAGGTCGCACACCCAGTGGCCCAGCTCACCGCCGTGGCCGGCGGGGTCGAGCAGCACATCGCCGTCCCGGAAGACCTTGTTGCCGATGCCGGAACTGACGGTCAGCAGGCAGAACGGAGCCGGTTCCGAGGCCGCGTAGCGCCAGGCGGCCGCCGTCAGATCGTTGACGACGGTGACCGGTGTGCCGAGCCGCTCGATGAGCAGCCGGGCGAGCGGCAGCGGGTCCCCGCGCCGCCCCCACACCGTCGGCGCCGCGAGGACCAGACCGTCGGCGGAGATCGGGCCCGCGAATGCGACCCCGACCGGTCGCGCGGGCCGGCCGGCCGCGTGCCGGGCCACCTCGCGCACGATCTGCTCCACCACCCGCTCCTGGAGCACGGGCACGGGGGCGTGCGGGTCACGGGCCATGCCGTCGACGGGAATCCGGCGCACGTGCGACAGCTCGCCGGTGGCGGGCGTGTACGTACCCACCCGCAGTGTCGTGCCGCCGACGTCGACGACGGTGTGGGCGGGGTCAGCCGTGGTCGTGGCCGTGGGCACGGAGTTCCTCCTCGAAGACCAGCAGGCGCAGGTCGGTGTCGTGGTCGTTGAGCAGCCCGTGCTCGCCGTGGGGCCGGTTGACGACGACGTCCCCGGGACCCACCCGGAACTCCTCGCCGTCCCGGTACATCAGGCCGTGCCCGGCGAGCACCACATACGTCTCGTGGTCGGCGCCGTGCCGGTGGCGGCCGATGGAGGTGCCGGGCGGCAGCACGGCGAGGTCGATGAAGTCCGCGCCGGGGCCGCCGGGTCCGCGGGCGAAGACGCGGTGCGCCAGGATCGTGCCGATCCCGCCGTGGTCGTGTTCCTTGCCGACCAGCAGGTCGCGCAGGTTCGGTATGTGTCTTTCCGTCATCGCGCCCCGCCCTCCGGGCCGGTGAGGGGAGCGGCGGCTCCCTCGTCCGGGGAGGTGCGTGGGGCGCGGGCGGCCCGGGTGGCGAGCGCGTCGAGGGC
This sequence comes from Streptomyces sp. NPDC031466, assembly GCF_055581265.1. NCBI lineage: Bacteria > Bacillati > Actinomycetota > Actinomycetes > Kitasatosporales > Streptomycetaceae > Streptomyces > Streptomyces sp. NPDC031466. The sequence continues at coordinate 188,832 of NZ_JBVIJT010000004.1, read as the reverse complement.
CGCGCGCAGGGTCTCCTGCGGGACGTCCTCCAGCTCGTCGACGAAGCCCGCCTTGCCCACCCCGGTGGGCACGACCAGGTGGAGCTTGCGGCCCCGGCGCTGCCAGGACGCCCACAGCGCCTGCGTCATCCGGTCGGGCGTGCAGGTCGCGGCGTCGTGGACGGGCAGGCCGATCCGTTCCAGGAGCGTGACGATCCGCTCGCAGGTCTGCGCGTCCACGAGACCGAGGAGCCGGGCGAGGTGGGCGGAGAGCGCCATGTCGACGGCGACCGCCTCGCCGTGTTCGAGGCGGTGGCCGCCGGCCGTCTCGATGACGGGGCTGAAGGTGTGGCCGAAGTCGACCAGCCGTGCGAGTTCCTTCTCGCGCAGGTTGGGGCAGAGCTCCTCCATCATCAGCCGCATCGACGTGCGGATGACGTACGTCTCCAGCTCCGCGCCGGCCGAGTGCCCGGGGCGCCGGAAGACGTCCGGGTGCCGCTCCAGGGTGCGGAACAGGTCGCCGTCGAGGATCACCGCCATCTTCACGATCTCGGCGAGACCGCAGCGGATCTCGCGGGCGGGCAGGGTGGCCAGGAGCGCGGGGTCGTTCAGGGAGGCGTGGGCCGGGTGGTAGGCGCCGAACATGTTCTTCGTGTGCAGGCCGTTGACCCCCGTCTTCACGCCGACACCGACGTCGACCTGGCCCACCAGGGTGGTGTTGACCTTGATGTACCGGATGCCCCGGGAGTACATGGACGCGGCGAATCCGACGATGTCCGCGACGATGCCGCCGCCGACCGCCAGCATCACGCCGTGCCGGTCGAGCCCGGCCGTCTTGGCGGTCGCGCACACCCTCTCGGCCGAGGTGAGCGACTTGTTGTGCTCCCCCGAGGGGATCGGGTGGACGCTCCAGCTGCCGGGCTCCAGGTGCGCGCCCAGATAGGCGCGCACCTGCTGTCCGTAGAGGCGGTCGACCGTCGGCCCGACGAAGGCCACCACACGCCGCCCCTCCAAGTAGTGGGCGAGCAGCGGGTTGTCCGGGTGGAAGACCCCGTCGGTGACGTCGACCCGGTAGCCGGTGCCGTCCGGTGCGTGCAGGTCGAAGCCCCCGGCGTCCTCACGGACACCCGCGGCCTCGGCAAGAACCTGGCCTGCCATCTCTCTCCTCGGTCTTCGTTCGGTTCAGCTGTTCGGATCGTCGTTCGGGCCGCTGCCCCGGACCGACGACGGCGTCGTCGACCGGGTCCCGGGTGGCGCGGTGGCGGTGCGCGGAGGAGCGGCCAGGCCGGCGAACACGCCGGTGACCGTGCGCAGCACAGGTGAGGCGGGCAGCTCCTCCAGCGGGACGGGCCGTCCGTCCGCGTCCGCCACCGGCAGCCGCCAGTTGGGGTGCACCACGGAGGTGCCGGGCAGGTTCTGCGGGCGGCGGTCGCCCGTCGCGTCCGGCAGCCACACCCCGAGCAGCAGGGCCGGGGTGAGCGGCAGGAACCGGTGCAGGGCGGCCACCTCACCGTCCGGCGAGGGCAGCAGGCCGAGCCGTGTCAGCTCCGCGAGCCAGCCGTCGCGCTCCGCGGCGGCCGCCGCCTTCTCGTCCTGGACGGGGCGGGTCAACAGGCCGAGCCGCTCCCGCAGTTCGACGTGTTCCCCGGAGAGCCAGGCCGCGGTGGTCGGCAGGTCGTGGGTGGTGAGCGTGGCGAGGCAGTTCGCCCGCCACCGGTCGGGCGGCAGCGGACCGTGCCGGCCCTCGCTGCCGCCGAGATACTCGAACCGCTGCACCGAGGTGCCGAGGATCCCGCGCCCGGCCAACTCCTCGCGCACGCCTCGCTCCACCGTGCCGAGGTCCTCGCCGATGACGCTCGCACCCGCGCGGTACGCCTCCAGGGTGAGCACACCCAGCATGGCCCGCGCGTCATACCGTACGTATGTGCCCTCGGCCGGCGGGCGCCCCTCGGGCACCCACCAGAGCCGGAACAGGCCCATCACATGGTCGACGCGCAGTGCTCCCGCGTGCCGCAGCCCCGCGCGCAGCAGTTCCGCGAAGGGCCGGTAGCCCTCGGCGGCGAGCGCGTCGGGACGCCAGGGCGGCAGCCCCCAGTCCTGGCCGAGCGGGTTGAAGTCGTCCGGCGGAGCGCCGACGCTCATCCCCGTGGCCAGACAGTGCCGCAGGGCCCAGGCGTCGGCACCGCCCGGAGCGACCCCGACGGCCAGGTCGTGGACCAGGCCGATCTCCATCCCCGCGTCCGTCGCCGCCTGCTGTGCGGCGGCGAGCTGCTCGTCGGTGATCCAGGCCAGCCAGCGGTGGAACGCCACGCTCTGAGCGTGCTCCCGGCGGGCCCGCGCCACGGCGGGCGAACGCGCGTCGCGCAACTCCACCGGCCAGCACCGCCAGTCGGCGCCGTGCACCTCGGCCAGCGCACACCAGGTGGCGAAGTCGGTGAGACCTTGCCCCTCACGCGCGGTGAAGGCGGCGAAGGCGGCCGCGCGGCCGGGGGAGAGCGGCACCGCGTGCACGGCGCGCAGCGCCCGGTGCTTCAGGTCGCGGACCGCCTCCCGGTCGATGAGCGAACCGCCTTCGAGCACCACGTCGTTGAGCGCGCGGGCCCGGACGGCCAGGGCGTGCACGAGGTCACGTCCCGCCGGGTCCAGGTACGCGTACTCCGGCACGGCCTCCACCCGCACGTGCATCGGATCGGGGAAGCGGCGCGAACTGGGGCGGTACGGCGACGGATCCGGCAGCGGCCCCGGCACAGCCGCGTGCAGCGGACCGAGCTGGACGAAGCCGGCGCCGAGCTCCCGCCCCGACCAGGCGGCCAGTTCCGCGAGGTCCGCCAGGTCGCCCATGCCCCAGGAACGGCGGGAGAGCACGGAGTACAGCTGCACGAGGAAACCCCACGAGCGGCGCTCGGGCACGGCCACACGGTCGGGCACGGCGAGCAGCGGGGCCTGGGCCTCCCGCTCACCCACGCGTACCCGCAGGATGTGGTGGCCCGGCGGCAGCGCGTCGGCCGGGGAGGCGGTCCCGCCGCCCTCCAGCTCCACCTCGGCGACGCCCTGGGCGGGCGGTATCAGGCCCTTGCCCGCCTCCGCCACGACACAGGGCGGCAGCAGCCGTTCCGCCCGCACCCGCCGGTGGAGGTCCAGGGCCGCACGCGCCGCCTGCGGGGTGGTGGCGTCCACCCCGCAGGCGCCGAGGACGGCGACGAGGGTGTCGGCCGGGACCGCGACCCGCCGTCCCCGGTCGGTGGCGTACTCGGTCGCGACGCCATGGGCGCGCGCGAGTTCACGGAGCGCGTCAGCCATGGGTGGCCTCACCGAGCGCCGGCAGCGGGGAGACCGTAGGGGCGAAGACGCGTTCGAGGACCGCCGCGACGCCGTCCTCGTCGTTGCCCGGCGCCGTCTCGTCGGCCATGGCCCGCAGCTGCGGGTGCCCGTTGGCGACCGCCACGCCGTGCCCCGCCCAGGCGAGCAGCGGAATGTCGTTGGGCATGTCGCCGAAGGCGATGGTGTCGGCCCCCGTGAAGCCGAGGAGCCGCGCCGCCCGGGCCACGCCCGCGCCCTTGGTGACGCCGGGCGGCAGCACCTCCACCATGCCCTGGACCGAGTGCACCACGGACACCGCGTCACCGCACAACTCCCGTACGGTGGCCGCCACATCGTCCTCGGGGACCCGCGGGTGATGCAGCACCAGCTTGTCGATGGGGGAGTCCCACAGCAGCGCGCGGTCGGCGGTGACGTCCCAGCCGTGACGGACGCGTTCCCCGAACCGGGGAGTGACCTTGAAGCGGCTCTCGGGCGCTGCCGTGACCACGCCGAGTTCCAGGGTGCCGAGCACCGCCTCGGCGCGCTCCACCACGTCGCGGGCCAGCTCCCGGTCGAGCGGGGCGGAGTCGAGCAGCCGGTCGGCGGCGGCGTCGTAGAGCTGGGCGCCCTGTCCGCAGACGGCGAGGCCCCGGTAACCGAGCACGGCCAGGAACTCCTTGCAGGCCGTCGCGGGCCGCCCGGTGACGACCAGGTGGTGCGCCCCCGCCCGCGCGACCAGGTCGAGGGCCCGGCGCGTGCGCTTGGAGACGGTCAGGTCGCTGCGGAGCAAGGTGCCGTCCAGATCCGTGGCGACGACACGGAACGGCGGCTCGGGCACCGGCACGGTGTCCCAGGTGACGCGTCCCGACCTCGACGTCAGCATCAGCACCATGTCCTGGCCCGGCGGCGGCCCGCCCACATGCCCCCGGAAGACTCCGTCGCCGACCGGTTCGAGACTCACGAGCGCGGCCCCGCCGGCGGGCACGGGTTCGTCGGAGGCCAGGGCCTCACCGACGGACTCACCCGCGCGGGAGCGCTCCGCGAGGGCGGCACGGGAAGTCGTGTGGGCGGTGTCCACGCCCTGGGCGGCGACCACCTCCACCCGTTCGAGCCCCGGGTGACGGTATGTCACCGTCAGCGTGCCGTCCGGGGCGCGCGCGATCCAGGAGCGGTCGCGGAGCAGGTCCAGCAGGTCCGGGCGCACCGCGGCACGGGCCACCTGGGCACAGCGGACGAAGTCGGCACGGGCGTGCGCGGCCTCGAAGAGGCGCTGATACGCGGCCGCGTCCAGCGGGGCGACCCGCTCGTAGGCCCCGACGTCCCCCCGTTCGGCGGCGCCGCGCGCGATGAGGTCACGGTGTTCGGCCCAGGCGTCGTCGGAGAGCCGGTCGAACCAGCCGTACCGGATCGCCTCCTCGTCGGGGAAGCACACCGACTCGCCCCGCAGCAGGGTCGCGAAGGCCGCGAGCCGGCGCTCGGCGGCCCGCTCCCAGGTGAACGACCTCGCCACGTGGCGGGCGTTCTCCGAGAGACGGGCGTAGGCGCGCGGCTCCCGACGGAACAGGGCGGCCGCTTCCCTGATGCGCTCGGCCAGTTCTCGGGCCAGCGCCGGATCGTCGTCGCGGAACGAGCCGCGTACGGCGAACCCGGTCGCCGCCGGGTCCGTGAGCGGCAGCGTGTGCAGGAAGTGCGCGGTGACCTGCTGAGCCGTGCCGATCGGCACCGCCCCGCACGCCATGGCCTCCGCCTGGGCGATGAGGAAGCCGTCCAGCTCGAACTTGGAGGGGTAGACGCAGAAGTCCGCGCAGGCGGCCTGCGTGAAGAGGGTCTCCTCGTCGGCGAGGCGCCAGTCGAGGTGGACCTGGCCGGGATGGCGGTCGGCGACGCGCTGGAAGTACGCGTTGGCGGCGCCCGCCGGTTCCTGACCGCCCCGGCTCAGCGAGAAGCGGATGACGAAGCTGATCCCGGGGTCGGTGGCGAGGACCTCCTCGATCGCCCGCATCAGCTCCAACTGGCCCTTGTGGTGCACCGCGTAGCGCGCCGCGTGGTAGAAGACGGGGCGCGCGGGATCGAGGCCGAGCGAGCGCAGCACCGCGTCGCGGTCGACGGCGGCCGGGTCGCGGGCCAGCCAGCTCTCGGCGATGCCGCACCCGCCGAGCAGCAGCTTGTGGGCCTGCTCGCGCAATTGCCGGGAGACCGGCAGCTGCTGGAAGAGCGCCTCCATGGGGGTGTCACGGAAGGTGCTGTAGTACGCGCGCTGCCCGGCAGACACGAAGTCGACGAGGTCGGCCTCGGCGGCGATCAGCGGGAAGAGCCCGACGTGGTCGGGGCCGTACTCGTCGTGCATACGGGTCCCGGCAAGGGCCCGCGCCATCACCGCCGTGGCGCTGCCCTCGGCGGGCGGCGGCGCGTCGAGCGCGTCGAGGTCGACGCGGTCGCGGACCCCGAACAGTTCGAGCAGCCGCTCCACCTGCGGCCGGTAGAGCTTCTGCGTGACGGGGCCGTTGGCCGCGACCGTGACGGCGGTGCGCAGCTGTGCCTTTGCGCCGAGCACCGGCGGCAGCAGCCAGGCGTAGTACGGCTCGAAGCCGTGCACGACGGCCCCCTCCTCGCCGACCAGCTCATCGAGGAAGCGCAACGCGTCCACCTGGAACACCAGCGGCTTGAAGTGCGCCAGGTCGCGCCCGACCGCACTCGGCGGCGGATAGAGGCGGTCCGGGAGCAGATCCAGCTGGGCGTTGGACAGGAAGTACACGTCGACGCCGTGCAGCCGCAGCCGGTGCGCACGCGTGGTCAGGTCGAGGGAGAGTTCGCCCGGGCGGACCGGCCACGCCTTCGGATCCAGGACCAGCGGCACGGTGTGCGCCCGGCGGTAGGACGTCTCCTCGATGGCGAAGTCCTCCCGCAGGGCGTCCAGGAGACCGTGCGCCGGGGTGATCACCGAGACGCGGTGGCCGCGCGCCGCGTAGGCACGCGACAGGTTCCACACGAGCGGTGACAGGCCGCCGCGCATCAGGCGGTGGTCGAAACCGCCGCACTCGAAGGAGACATGGATGATGTGCACGGTGGAAGCGCTCCCTCACTGTGCGGGCACGGCGCGCGCCGAGGCGGCGCGCGGTCCCGACCGGTCGATGTGTGCGATGCGGCGGCCCGGGCCGCGTCCGTGCGGACGCGGCGCGCTCACGCCCGTACTCCTTCCGGCACCCGCTGCACCGTGCCGTCCTCCAGGACCACCGCCGAGTCGATGTCGGCCCCCGGCGGCACGGCGGCGCCGGGCAGGAGCACGCTGCGGCGCACGCGGGCATCCGTGCCGATCCGGGCGCCGGGGAAGAGCACGCTGTGCTCCACCAGCCCGTGGTTGACCAGATCGGCGGGGACCACCGAGTCCCGTACGCCCGGCGCGCGGGCGACCCGGCGGCGCGCCACTTCCGGCGAGATGGTCCACGGCATCCGCTCGACGGGCAGACGGGACGGACCGGGCGAATCCGGTGGGCCCGGCTCCGGGGAGGCCAGCGCGAGGTGCGCCCGGTGGTAGCGCTCGACGGTGCCGATGTCCTGCCAGTGGCCGGTGACCTCGTGGCCGCGGATGTGCTCCCCGGCCGCGAGCATGGCCAGGATCACGTCCCGGCTGATGTCGTGCTGCCAGCGCGTGCCGTCGAGCCGCTCCAGGGTGCGCCGCAGCACCCGCGCGTCGAAGACGCAGAACGCCGCGAAGACCAGGTCGCCGGTGGGGTTCTCCGGCTTCTCCACGAACGCCGTGAGATGCCCGGCCGCGTCGAACTCGACCATCCCGAACAGATGGACCCAGCGCGGCTCGATGCGCTGGTAGGCGAGGGTCAGCGCGGCCCCCGACGCCCGGTGCTCCTCGATCAGCGGCCCGTAGTCGAAGCGGTAGACGTGGTCGGCGTGGAGCACGAGCACCTGCTCGGCGCCGCCCCCGAAGACGTACGCGCTCTTGCGGATCAGCGCGTCGGCCGTCCCGCGCTCACGCGGCCAGGTCCGCTCGGGCAGCTCGCGGGGCAGGCCGCCCTCGGCCGAGCGGTAGGCGTGGTCGTACGGGCCGAAGTGCACCCGGAAATCCGCCGCCGTGTTCCACACCCGGTGCAGGTCGTCCATCAGCCGCCGCTCCTCGTACTGGGAGAGCAGCAGCACTTCGCCGAGTCCCGAGGCGCGCGCGTTGGCCAGGCTGAAGTCGATGAGCCGACAGGCCCCGCCGTAGGGCATCAGCGGCTTGAGGCGCCCGGCGCCGAGGGGGCCCATGCGTCGGCCCTCGCCGCCCGCCAGCAGCACGGCCCGGACCGCGCCCGCCTCAGCCATGCCGCACCTCGTCCCACGTCACGCGCCCGGACGACAGGGTCAGCAGCAGCCACGCGCCGGGGCGGTCCGGCGCGGGGCCCGCGAACTCACCGGGGGCGGTGCGCGTCAACGGCCGCACCTGCGGCCGTGCGCGGCCCGCCGCGTCGGAGGGCGCGGGCAGGACCAGTTCCACGCGGTCCGCGTGCGCGAACCGGTAGCCGAGCCGCCCGTCCGGCAGCAGCGCGAGGCGGGCGCGCAGCCGGGCCACGTCCTCGTCGGGCACCGCACCCGGCCGGCGCTCCAGCACCCTCTCGCAGGTGGCGAAGTCGGCGCGCCGCCACGCGGCGTCGAAGAAGAGCCACGCGGCGTCGTCGTCCAGCGGGGCCCGGCGCTCGTACGCGGCGAGGTCACCGTGTTCGACCGCCGCCCGCGCGGTGAGCAGTTCGTCGGGGAGGAGGTCCGACCAGCCGTGCCGCAGGGCCCGTTCGGCGGGAAGCCGCGCGGGCTCGCCGCGCCAGAGCCGGGTGAAGGCGGCCAGATGCAGGTCGGCGCAGTGCTCCCAGGTGAAGGCGTGTGCCACGGCGGCCGAGCGGCGGGCCAGCTCCCGGTAGCGGTCGGGGTCCTCGGCCCACAGGGTCACCGCCTCCCTGATCCGGGTGCTCAGCGCGGCGGTGAGCAGCTCGTCGTCCTCGGCGAACGAACGGTTCACCGCGAAGCCCGTCGTGGTCCGCGGCCCCTCCGCGTGCCGGAAGTGGGCCATGCCCCGCTGGTCGGTGGCGATGGGCACCGCGCCGGCCGCCATCGCCTCGCCCTGCGCGATGAGGAAGGTGTCCATCTCGAACTTGGAGGGGAAGAGGCAGAAGTCGGCGGCCGCGGCGTACTCGAAGACGCGCCGCTCGGGCACGCGCTCCCACTCCAGGTGCAGCCGCCCCGCGTGCCGCCGTGCGATCTCGTGGAAGAGGGGGTCGTCGATGCCGGCGCCGGAGATGCAGCGCACCACGAAGTTGGCGGCGAGCCCCTCGGACAGGACGCGGTCCACCGCGCGCAACAGCTCCACCTGCCCCTTGTGGTGGACGGCGTAGCGCGCGTTGTGGAAGAACGTGGGCAACGCCGGATCGAGACCGAGACCGCCGAGCACCTTGTCCCTCTGGACGGCGGCCGGGTCCCAGCCGAGCCACTCGTCGGAGATCGCGCACCCGCCCACGAACATCTTGTGCGCGTTGCGCCGCACCACGTCGGCGATCGGCAGCTGGGCGAAGAGCTGCTCGAAGGGCGTGTCCCGGAAGGACGCGTAGAAGTCGAGCTGCCCCTCGGAGAGGAAGTCGATCAGGTCGGCGTGCTCGGCGGTCAGTTCGTAGACCGCCACGTGGTCGGGCGGGTAGTCGTAGTGCAGATGGGTCAGCTGCTGGTACTGACGCGGCGCCAGGGGAAGCGCGTCGGCGGTGTCCGGGCCGGGCAGCGCCACCGCCACGCCCAGCGCGTCGAGCAGCCGCCGCACCTTGGGACCGTAGACCTTCTTGGTGATCGGCATGTTGCTCTGCACATTGCTGACGACCAGCTTGGACGGGTCGTCGCGCAGCGCGGCGGGCAGCAGGTAGTGGTAGTACGGCTCATGGGCGTGCACGAGGGCCTTCTCGTCGCCGAACCAGGTGCGCAGGAACCGCACGCTGTCCACCTGGAAGACGAGCGGCTTGAAGAACACCAGATCGTGGCCCTTGGCGGAGTACGGCGGATAGAACGTGTCCGGGAGCCGGTCCAGATAGTCGTCGGCCAGGAAGTACAGGTCGACCCCGTCGAGCCGGATGCGGTGCGCGGTGGTGCGCAGCTCCAGGCGGACCTCGGCGGGGAAGTCCCGCCACACGTCGGGGTCGAGGACGATCGGCACCGTGTGGACGTCCTCGTAGGGCAGGTCCTCGACCTCGTACCGCTCGCGGAGGTCGGCCAGCCTGCCGTGCGCCGGCGTGACGATGGAGACCCGGTGGCCACGCGCGGCGAACGCCCGGGAGAGGTTCCACAGGTACACCGAGGTGCCGCCCTGCAGAAAGGTGTGGTCGAAGCCGCAGCACTCGAAGTACGTCTCGATGATGTGCAGGCGCGGGTCGGTCGGCTCGGTCACGGTCACGTCCTCGCGGAGATCGGAGCGGAAGCGGAGGCGGGCGCGGAAGGGGGCGCGAGAGCGGGGGAGAGCGCCGGGGTGTGCGCGGCGTCGAGCGCCAGGGCATGGCGCAGGTCGATCGCCGCGTGGTAGGGGCGGGCGTGGGCGCAGTTGTAGGCCAGCTCGTGGAGCAGCCGCCGCAGATACAGCAGGCGCCGCAGCGGGCTGTCGGCGACCGGGCCGAGCAGCAGTCGCAGCACACGCCCGCGCCACAGGTCGGCCGTACGGAACACCTGGCGCAGGACGGCCCGGTCGCCGGCCGCCCAGCCGGGGGCGCCGTCGAGGGCCCCGCGCATCGTCTCCAGCGAGTCCACGCCGAGGCGCCGCGCGCTCTCGAACGCCGCCTCGTCGGCCGCGAAGTACTCAAGGGCGCGCTGTACGGCGACGAGGTCCTGGAGCGGTGACTGGGCGGCCCACCCGGGCTCGTCAGGACCCAGCGCGGGCGTGGACAGGTCGATCACGCTCATCCGCCATCCGTCGCCCACCCCGGGACCGCACAGCAGGTGCGACAGATGCAGGTCACCGTGGCAGGGCCCGGCCCCCGGCACCCCGTCCCGGCCGTCGAACTCGGCTGAAAGCGCGCCCACTTCGGACTCCAGCGCGGCGAAGGCGGCGCGCCAGGAGGCCGCGGGCAGAGACATCTCGGCACCGGCCAGCGCCGTGCGCCGCTCGGCGGCCCGCGCCAGCACCTCCCGCGCGGGATACCCCGCGGGGGCGGGGCCGCCGAGGCGGGTGGCCAGGTCGCGGTGGAAGGCACGCAAGAAGTCACCGGCCGCGCGGAGGCGGTCCTCCAGGGGCAGCAGATGAGGTCCCACCACATCGTCGGGCGACTGCCGGGTGTCGGTGAGGCGTGGCCACAGCGACCGCAGGTTCTCCCGCAGCGGCAGGTCGATGCCGTCGCCGGGAGCGTAGCGGTAGATCACACCCAGCGGGTGCCGGGCGCCCGTGGCGGGATCCGTGTACGTGTAGTCGCCGACCCAGGAGGGGGTGTGCCCGGTGCCGCTCATGCGCCGCAGCAGCTCCGGTTCGCGGACGGCCTCGTCCAGCCGGCGGTAGGTCTTGTGGATGTGCGGGACGCCCGCGATGTCCACTAGGGACAGGGCGTTGGAGGACCAGCCCTGCTCGAAGGGGAGCCGGCGCACCTGGGGCACGGGCCCGCCCGCCCCGCGGAACCGCACGGTGCCGCCGCGCGCGGTGGCCAGCTCACCGGCCGAGCAGGCGCGGGCCACCGCGGCGGCGTCGAACTCCGTACTGCCGTGCGCCTCCTCGATGCCCCGCGTGCTGCCCGGACGCACGGGGAGGAAGAACCGCTGCCCGGCCGCCGGGCCGCCGACGGCGGCGACCACCAGGAGCAGGGCGGCGGAGCCGAGCACGGCGTGATCGACGCGCTCGTACCGGTCGGCCCGGCGGCCGTCCTCGGACATCCAGGGCGCGGTGCGCAGCAGTGGTTCCAGGTCTTCGTCGCGGATCATGCGGCGTCTCAACTCCCGGTCATGTCGAATCGGTTGATGCCGCGCCGCCACAGGGCGAGGGCCGTGAGCACCGCCCCCGCCGTCACCACGGGGAGCCACATCAGCAGGCCCGTCCCACCCCGCAGGAGGTAGACGCACGGCACGTACGAGGTGAAGGCGAACGGCAGCACCCAGGTCAGCAGGGCGCGCAGCGAGGAGTGGTAGATGTCCAGGGGGTAGGCGGCGAACTCCGACACCTGCGTGGCCGCGTACATCGCGGGCAGGCTGGTCACGGTCCAGAAGGACAGTGAGGCGAAGAACAGCTTGACCGCGGTGTGGAGCAGCGCCCCGCACAGCACGAGCAGCGGCGCGAGCGCCCACTGCGCCGGGCTCGGGTCGAGGTCGAGTTCACCGCCCGCCCAGGTCACGAGCACCGCTCCCACGACCAGTTCCCCCAGGCCGTCGGGGTGGAAGAAGCGCTCGGACAGCAGGGCGAAGAGCGGGTTCACCGGCCGGATCAGATAGCGGTAGAACTCGCCGCGCTGCACCAGCTTGCGGCCCAGCTCCCACAGCTGGTCGGTGAAGAGGTGGTCGAGACCGCGCGGCAGCAGGGAGAAGCCGAGCAGGAACAGCACCTCGTGGTACGACCAGCCGCCCACCGCGGGCACCTGGCGGAACACCAGTCCCACCACGGCCGTCTGGATGCCGACCCGCACCAGGAACGCCCCGGCGCCGAGCGCGAAGTCCAGCCGGTAGGCGATGAGCCGGTGCAGGCCGACACCGCCGAGGAAGAGGGACAGGCGCAGATACCGCAGAGCCGTGCGTGTCATCCGCCGAGCACCTCCAGGCGCCCGGTCGCGGCCCGCCACAGCACCGCGGAGAGCCCGGACAGGACGATGACCCAGACCGCCTGCCGGCCCAGCACGCCCAGGGCGCCCGCTGCCCCCTCGTACCGTCCGAGGAGCAGCGTCAGCGGGCCGTCGACCATGCCCTGGAAGGGCAGCGCCATGGCGACGGCTGCCAGGGGGCCCGGCATCAGCGCGATCGGCACGAGCTGGCCCGCGAAGAAGGCGACCACGCTCTGCTTGAGCATGCGCACCCCCCAGGTGTTGGTGGTGATGAAGCCGGTCATGCCGGTCAGCAGGTTCACGCAGAAGGCGATGAGCATCGACAACAGAGTGGAGAGGGCGAACAGCGCGGCGTCGGTGGGCCGTGGCGCCGTCACCGGCACGAGCAGGGAGAACAGCAGCAGCACGGGCGCCCCGACCAGCAGCGCGTTCGCCGCCACCACCGGCACACAGGCCGCGAAGCGTACGAGCGGATAGCTGACGGGGCGCACCAGCATCACCGCCACGTCGCCCCGGTAGACCTCGGCGGCCACCTCGTCGTCGACGCGGTTGGCGTGCAGCACCTGGAGCACCTGGCCCACCAGCAAATACGTGGTGATCCCCGCTGTCGTGAACCCACCGGGCCCCGCGCCGGGCGAGCCCGCGTACACGGCCCGCCACAGGAAGACCGTCACCGCGGCGCCCGCCGCCGCGGTGACCCCCGTGACGAAGAACATCGAGCGGTACTGGAGCAGCGACTGCAGGCCGCCGGTGGCGAACGGCAGGTAGCGGCGGGCCCGTCCCGCCCAGCTCACCCGGGGCCTCGCGGTCACGGCGCTCACGCGGCACCGCTCTCGGCGCGGGCCGCCGGCCGGCCCTGCGGCGAGCCGACCGCCTTACCGGCCCCTTCGTAGACGCGCCGCAGCACGTCCTCCAGGTCGGGCTCGGGGGCGTAGCAGTCCGTCAGGTCGAAGTGCTCCAGGAGGAAGGCGAGCACCTGCCGGGAGGTGAAGAGTTCCACCGGGTAGTCCACCCGGACCCGGCCGCCCTCGTCCTCGCTCGCCCGCGCACCGGGCAGGCCCCGCTCGATCCGTTCCAGCACGGCGCGGACCGGCAGCGGGTCGCGGTGGTCGAAGGTGACACTGCGCCGGTCGGCGGTGCGCAGCAGGTCGTGGATGGTGCCCTGGTGGACGACCCGGCCGCGGTCGACGACCAGGGCGGTGTCGCAGATCGCCGCGATGTCACCGATGTCGTGGCTGGTGAGCACCACGGTGGTGCCCAGCTCCCGGTTGGCCCGGTTGACCAGGACCCGGACCGCTTCCTTGAGGACCATGTCGAGCCCGATGGTGGGCTCGTCCCAGAAGACGACGGCGGGATCGTGCAGCAGGCTCGCCGCGATCTCGGCCCGCATCCGCTGCCCGAGACTCAACTGCCTTACGGGGGTGGTGCCCAAGGCGTCGATGTCGAGCAGCTCGCGGTAGAGCGCCAGGTTGCGGCGGTAGACCGGCTCGGGAATGTCGTAGATCCTGCGCAGGATGCGGAAGGAGTCGGGCACGGACAGGTCCCACCACAGCTGGCTGCGCTGTCCGAAGACGACACCGATGGAACGGGCGTTGCGCTGCCGTTCACGGTAGGGCTCCACGCCGGCGACCAGGCAGCGCCCGGAAGTGGGCGTCATGATGCCGGTCAGCATCTTGATCGTCGTGGACTTGCCCGCTCCATTGGCCCCGATGTACGCGGTCCTGGAGCCGGCGGGGATCTGGAAGGAGACGCCGTCCACGGCGCGGACCAGCCGGTGCTCGCGGGTGAAGAGGGTGGCGAGCGAACCGAGCAGGCCGGGCCGGCGTTCGGCCACACGGAACTCCTTGGTGAGATCCTCCGCGATGATCACGGGGTCCGGACCGCTCACGAGGACACCCGTCCGATGGCCTCGGCCATGATGTCGACGCCGTGGCCGAGCTGCTCGTCGTCCAGGGTGAAGGGCGGCGCCAGCCGGATGATGTGCCCGCCGACCGCGGTCCGCAGGCCGAGGTCGAGTGCGGTGGTGTGGACGGCGCGGGCGAACTCCGGTGCCGGACGACGGCTCTGGCGGTCCGTCACGAATTCCAGCCCGAACAGCAGCCCCGCCCCGCGCACGTCCCCGAGCTGCTCGCACCCCGCCCGCAAGGCGTTGAGCCGCTCACCGAGCAGCGCGCCCAGCTCCCGCACCCGCGCGGTGAGCCGGTCGCGCTCGATGACGCCGAGGGTGGCGCGCGCGGCGGCGATGCCGAGGGGGTTGCTCGCGTAGGTGGAGGCGTACGACCCGGCCGCCGCGGCGGCGGGGGAGCGCAGCAGCTCGCCGCGTCCGGCGAGCACCGCGAACGGGAAGCCGTTCGCCATGCCCTTGGACAGGACCACCAGGTCCGGCTCGATGCCGAGGGCCTCGCTCGCCAGGAAGGAACCTGTGCGGCCACCGCCGGTCAGCACCTCGTCGGCGACGAGCAGCACACCGTTCTCCCGGCAGGCCTGCGCGATCTGTTCCCAGTAACCCGGTGGTGGGGTGATCACGCCGGCCGCGCCGAGTACCGGTTCGAAGACGAGCGCGGAGACATTGGGCTTCTCGGCGATGTGTTTGCGCACGAGCGAGGCGCAGCGCACCCCGCACGAGGGGTACTCCAGTTCGAGTGGACACCGGTAGCAGTAGGGCGCGTAGCCGAGGACGCTGTTCCCGGCGAACGCCTGGTTGCCGATGTCCCAGTGCACCAGCATCCGCGCGCCCATCGTCTTGCCGTGGAAGCCGTGGCGGAGCGCGCCGAGGCGGTTGCGGCCCGGGGGAGCGGTCGCCTGCACCACGCGCAGGGCCGCCTCGACGGCCTCGGCGCCGGTGGAGAAGAACGCGTACGTGTCGAGGTGGTCGGGCAGCAACCGGGCGAGCAGGTCGAGGAGTTCGTCGCGGCCCTCGGTCGCCGCGTCGTGCACGTTCCACAGTCGGGCGGCCTGCGCGGTGAGCGCGTCGACGACCTCGGGGTGGCAGTGGCCGAGCGACTGCGTCAGGGTGCCCGCGGCGAAGTCGAGATAGTCGTTGCCGTCCAGATCCGTCAGGACGACACCCCGCCCCTGGGTGAAGACGCGCTGTCCGAGGGCGGTCTCCTCCGAAGCGCCGGGCGCCAGATGGAAGGCCTCCCTGGCCAGCTGTGCGCGCTGGCGATGACCTGTCACCGCTGCCCCCAGTCATAGTCCGGATCGCCTGCCAAGTACGCGGCACGGAACCGAAGTTGGGCGGGGGTTCCGGCGGCGCGGCACCGAGTCAAACAAGCCGCCGCCCCGTTGGCAAGAGCTTTCAGAAAGTTTCAGACAGAGCTTGCGGCCGTTGGGTCGACTCTGCTTGAGTCGTGGAGCCGCTTCGAGTGCATGGAGCCGCTTCGAGTACGAGGAGGGAACCGTGGAAACGCACCCCCTTGCCGTCCCGCCCAGCGGACGGCTCTCTTGAAAGCTCTGGTCCTGGCGGGCGGAACGGGCAGCCGACTCCGGCCGTTCACCTTCACCAGCGCCAAACAACTGCTGCCCATCGCCAACAAACCCGTCCTCTTCTACGGCCTGGAGGCCATCGCCGCGGCCGGCGTGGAGGAGATCGCCGTCGTGGTCGGCCGCCACGGCGCAGAAGTCCGTGAAGCCGTCGCCGACGGCGCCCGGTTCGGTCTGCGGGTCACCTATCTGCACCAGGACGAACCACTGGGGCTCGCCCACGCCGTGCTGCTCGCCCGGGAGTTCCTCGGCGACGAGGACTTCCTGCTCTACCTCGGCGACAACTACCTCCAGGAAGGGCTGACCGGCTTCGTCCGGCGGGCCGAGGCGGATCCGAGCGCCGCCCGGCTGCTGCTCACCCCGGTCGCCGATCCCACCGCGTTCGGCGTGGCGGAACTCGACGCGCGCGGCGACGTGCTGCGCCTGGAGGAGAAACCGGACCGGCCGCGCAGCGACCTCGCCCTCATCGGCGTCTACGCCTTCGGGCCGCAGATCCACGCGGCGGTCCGGGCGATCAGCCCCTCCGGCCGCGGCGAGCTGGAGATCACCGACGCCGTGCAGTGGATGATCGAACAGGGCCTGCGGGTGTCCGCCGAGACCACCGAGCGGCCCTGGCGCGACACGGGAAGCGTCGAGGACCTCCTGGAGGTCAACCGCCAAGTGCTCGACGGCATGACGGGCCGCGTCGAAGGCAAGGTCGACCCGGACAGCACCCTCGTCGGACGGGTGCGGGTGGCCGAGGGCGCCGTCGTGCGCGGCTCGCGCGTGGTGGGCCCGGTGGTGATCGGCGCGGGCACCGTCGTCAGCGACTCCAGCATCGGCCCCTACACTTCCATCGCCGAGGACTGCCGGATCCAGGACAGCGCCATCGCCCACTCCGTGCTGCTGCGCGGAGCGCACGTCGAGGGCGCCTCCCGCATCGAGTGCTCGCTGATCGGGCGCGGCGCCGCCGTGTCCCCGGCGCCTCGGCTGCCCGGCGCCCATCGGCTCGTCATCGGAGACCACAGCAGAGTGCAACTGACCTCATGACCCCGACCCGCTTGGCGGCCACCCCCGCCTCCCTGCCCGCCGACTCCGCTTCCCCGGCCATCGGCTCCCGCCACGGCTCCCCGACTGCCGGCGCTGATGCCGACTCCTCACCCGCCGGCCCCGACCACGGCTGTGCCACCATCACCGCCGGCCACGGCACCCCGGCCAACGGCACCGGCTCCCGGTTCGCCGTCACCGGTCGCGGCTCGGCAACCGACAGCACCGGTCAGGGATCCCCGCCCGCCAACTCCGGCCATGGCGCCCCGACCCCCGGTCCCGGCACCCCGGCCCCCAACACCGCCCCCACCGCCGGCCCCCGCCGAGGCCCCCGCATTCTCGTCACGGGCGGCGCCGGCTTCATCGGCTCCGCCTATGTCCGGGCGCTGCTCGGGCCGGCGGGCCAGGCCGCGGCCGTGACCGTCCTGGACAGTCTCACCTACGCCGGCAGCCTCGCCCGGCTCGACGCGGTGCGGGACGACCCCCGCCTGACCTTCGTGCGCGGCAGCGTCTGCGACGCGGAGTTGGTCGACGCGCTCGTCGCCGACCACGGGCAGATCGTGCACTTCGCCGCCGAGTCCCACGTGGACCGCTCCATCGCGGACGGCACCGATTTCATCCGGACCAACGTGCTCGGCACCCAGACCCTGCTCGACGCCGCGCTCCGGCACGGCGCGGGCCCCTTCCTCCACGTCTCCACCGACGAGGTCTACGGCTCGCTCCCGCACGGCGCCGCCACCGAGGAGTCCCCGCTCGCGCCCAACTCGCCCTACGCGGCGTCGAAAGCGGCCGCCGATCTCGTCGCCCTCGCCCACCACCGCACCCACGGCCTGGACGTCCGGATCACCCGCTGCTCCAACAACTTCGGACCCCACCAGCACCCCGAGAAGCTCATTCCCCGCTTCCTCGCCGCCCTGCTGGAGGGGGAGAACGTGCCGCTCTACGGCGACGGACTCCAAATACGGGACTGGCTGCACACCGAGGACCACGTACGCGCACTGGAGCTGGTGCGCGCCGCGGGCCGGCCCGGCGAGATCTACAACATCGGCGGCGGCACCTCCCTGACCAACCTGGAGCTGACCCACCGGCTGCTCGCCCTGTGCGGGGCCGGGGCCGACCGCCTCACCCACGTCACCGACCGCAAGGGCCATGACCGCCGCTACGCCGTGGACCACACCAAGATCAGCACGGAACTCGGCTACCGCCCCCGCGTCGACTTCCACGAGGCCCTGGCCCGAACCGTCGGCTGGTACCGCGAGAACCGCGCCTGGTGGCAGCCGCTGCTGATCCGCCCCCGCTAGTCAGCGCCCGTCAGGCGGAGCGGCGGTCTTCCTGCCGCCCCGAGGCGGTCGACTCGCGTACGACCAGCTCGGGCAGGAACACGAACTCGTTGTGCGGGGCGGGCGTGCCGCCGATCTCCTCCAGGAGCGTGCGGACCGCGGCCTGGCCCATGGCCTGGACGGGCTGGCGGACGGTGGTCAGCGGCGGATCGGTGAACGCGATGAGCGGGGAGTCGTCGAAGCCGACCACCGAGATGTCCCGGGGCACCTCGAGACCTCGCTCGCGGGCGGCCCGCACGGCGCCGAGCGCCATCATGTCGCTGGCGCACACGATCGCGGTGCAGCCCCTGCCGATCAGGGTGCCCGCGGCGGCCTGACCGCCTTCCAGGGAGTACAGGGAGTGCTCGACCAGCTTGTCGGAGTCCTCGGCCTGCATCCCGAGACGCTCGCGCATGCCGAGCTGGAAGCCCTCGATCTTGCGCAGCACCGGCACGAACCGCCGGGGGCCCACCGCGAGGCCGATGCGGGTGTGGCCGAGTGAGGCGAGGTGGGTGACGGCCAACCGCGCCGCGGCCCGGTCGTCGGTGGAGACGAAGGGCGCCCGCACCTTGGGGGAGAAGCCGTTGACCAGGACGAACGGCACGCCCTTGCCGCGCAGTACCTCGTAGCGCTCCATGTCGGCGGTGGTGTCGGCGTGCAGCCCGGAGACGAAGATGATGCCGGAGACGCCCCGGTCCACCAGCATCTCGGTCAGCTCGTCCTCGGTGGAGCCGCCGGGCGTCTGGGTGGCGAGCACGGGTGTGTATCCCTGACGGGTCAGGCTCTGTGCGATGACCTGGGCCAGGGCCGGGAAGATCGGGTTGTCCAGCTCGGGAGTGATCAGACCGATCAGGCCGGCGCTGCTGCGCTGCCGCAGCCGCGAGGGACGCTCGAAACCGAGCACGTCGATCGCCGCGAGGACGGATTCCCGGGTGGCCGCTGCGACACCGGGCTTGCCGTTCAACACCCGGCTCACGGTGGCTTCGCTGACCCCTGCCTGCGCTGCGATGTCGACGAGCCGTGCGGTCATGGGGGGACTGTACCTGTCATCCGCGTGATTGCACACCAGCGGTGCAAGCTTGCGGAAGGCAGCCGTTCCTGCAAGGAACTTGCAGAGTTCACGGAGTGACCGACAGGGGATGAAGCCTCCTCACAGCGGTGTCAAGCATCCTGACGGCAACCGTAAGGACACACGGCAGTAACGATCAGCAGGTCTTGCAGAAATCTTCCGCAAGCTCTTTCGGTCGCTTTTCAATCCTGTTACGTTCCCTGGCAACCCGGCGCCGCGTCCAGTGCGGCTCACCGGAGGCGCACCCCGAGCGAGGGGCTCCGCCTCCCCTTTTCCGGGATCAGTCGAAGGAGTTCACATGCGGCGTGGCATAGCAGCCACCGCGCTGGTCGCGGCCCTGACCATGACGGCGGCGGCGTGCGGTGGAGACGACGGTGACAGCGGCAGCAAGGGTTCCGGCAAGCTCTCCGGGACCGTCACCTTCTGGGACACCTCGAACGACGCGGAGAAGGGGACCTACCAGAAGCTCGCCAAGGGCTTCGAGAAGCTCCACCCCGACGTCAAGGTGAACTACGTGAGCGTCGCGTTCGGCGAGGCCAACGCCAAGTTCAAGAACGCCGCGGGCGGCAACTCCGGTGCCCCCGACGTGATGCGCACCGAGGTCGCCTGGGTCGCCGACTTCGCGAACCTCGGCTACCTCGCCCCGCTGGAGGGCACCGCCGCCCTCGACAAGCCGGACGACTACCTCCCGCAGGCCGCTGCGAGCACCAAGTTCAAGGGCAAGACGTACGCCGTCCCGCAGACCATCGACAGCCTCGCCCTCTTCTACAACAAGAAGATGCTCAAGGACGCCGGCGTCAAGGTGCCCACCACTTTCGACGAGGTCAAGACCGCGGCGAAGAAGATCAGGGACAAGTCCGGCAAGACGGGGTTCTACCTGCGCGGCGACGACCCGTACTACTACCTCCCGTACCTGTACGGAGAGGGCGGCGACCTGCTCGACACCAAGAACAAGAAGATCACCGCCGACGACCCCGAGGGCGCCGCCGCGTTCAAGGTGATGAAGGACCTGGTCGACTCCAAGGCCGCCACCACCGACGCGAGCGACGGCTACAACAACCAGCTGAACGCCTTCAAGGACGGCGAGGTCGCCATGGCGATCGACGGCCCGTGGTCCATCGAGGGCGCCCTGCAGGGCAAGCAGTTCAAGGCGGACAAGGACAACCTCGGCGTCGCCCCGGTCCCCGGCGGCAGCGACCGGCAGGCCTCCCCGCAGGGCGGCTGGAACCTCGCCGCCTACGCCGGTTCCAAGAACCTCGACGCGAGCTATGAGTTCATCAAGTACATGAGCTCGGCCAAGGTGCAGCAGCAGACCACCGAGCAGTTGAGCCTGCTGCCCACCCGCAAGTCGGTCTACGACGTGAAGTCCGTCAAGGACAACCAGATGGTGCAGTTCTTCAAGCCGGCCGTGGACAAGTCCGTGGAGCGGCCCTGGATCCCCGAGGCCAACTCCCTCTTCGAGCCGATCCGCCTGCAGATGGGCAAGGTGCTCAGCGGCAAGGCATCGCCGCAGGACGCTGCGGACGGTGTCGGCGACGCCTACGGCAAGCTCCTCAAGGACTACAAGTAAGCAGCGGGAACGGGAAGAAGAGGAGGGCCGAGCGCCCCATGGCTGTCGAGAGCGGCCAGTCGGTGGTGAAGGCCGCGGGTGCCACGAGCATCCGCGGCCGCGGCCACCGCACCGGCAAGAACCACCGGACCGGCAAGACCCCGGGCCGCCTGCGCAGGGCCCTGTCCACCCACTGGTACGCCTGGAGCATGGTCGCTCCCGTGGTGATCGTGATCGGCGTGATCGTCGGTTATCCGATGGTGCGCGGCCTCTACCTGTCGACGACCGACGCCAACGAGGCGAACGTCGAGCGCACCATCGGCGTCAACCACATCCCCGCGACCTACGAGTCCGTGGGTCTCGACAACTACACCGCGATCCTCTCCGACGGGGTCTTCTGGGACCGGCTCACCTGGACCGTCATCTGGACCGTGTCCTGCGTCGCGCTCTCCTTCGGGCTCGGCCTGGTCCTCGCCAACATGCTCAACCGCAAGCTGGCCGGTCGCTCCTTCTACCGCATGGCGCTCATCCTGCCGTGGGCGGTGCCCGCCTTCGTCTCCGTGTTCACCTGGCGGCTGATCTTCAACGAGAAGAACGGCATCCTCAACAAGCTCCTCGCCGGCGGCGGCATCGACGCCATCCCGTGGTTGAACGACCCCACCTGGGCCAAGCTCTCGGTGATCACCGTCAACGTCTGGCTCGGCGTGCCGTTCATGCTGGTCGCCATGCTCGGCGGACTCCAGTCCATCCCGGGGGAGTTGTACGAGGCCGCCGAGATGGACGGCGCGAGCCCCTGGCAGCGCTTCCGGCACATCACCCTGCCCGGCCTGCGGTCCGTCAGCAGCACGGTGATCCTGATCAGCAGCATCTGGACGTTCAACATGTTCCCGGTGATCTTCCTGCTCACGCGGGGCGGCCCGGGAGACGCCACCGAGATCCTGGTGACGTACGCCTACCGGCTCTCGTTCGTCGTGAGCCCCCGCGACTTCGCGGGATCCGCGGCCTGGGGCGTGATCATTCTGTTGCTCCTTTCGCTCTTCGCGGTGGTCTACCGCCGCGCGCTCCGCAAGCAGGGAGAAGTCTGGTGACGACCGTGACGAACCGACCGACCAAGCCGGGCGCGGCGCCGAAGGCGAAGGTCAGGCCGCGCGGCGAGCGCGGGCGACTGGCCTCGGTGGGGCTGCACGCGACCCTGCTCATCGCCTCGGCCATCGCGGTCCTGCCGCCGCTGTGGCTGCTGGTCACCTCGTTCAAGCCGCAGAGCGAGGCGTTCTCCACCGCCCTGGTGAAGGACTTCACCTTCGGCAACTACGACCACGTCCTCAACGACACCGAGTTCCCGAGCTGGGTCGCCAACTCCCTGCTCGTCGTCGGTGTGACCACCGTGATCGGCGTCCTCATCTCCGCGACCACCGGCTACGCGGTCAGCCGTTTCCGCTTCCCCGGCATGCGGCCGCTGATGTGGCTCCTGCTGATCACGCAGATGTTCCCCGTCGCGGTGCTCATCGTGCCGCTGTACAACCTGCTCGCGAACCTCGGCCTGCTCAACCAGCCCATCGGTCTCGTCGTCACCTACCTGACGATCGCGGTGCCGTTCTGCGCCTGGATGATGAAGGGGTACTTCGACACCATCCCGGTGGAGATCGACGAGGCCGGCCGGGTCGACGGGCTCAATCCGTTCGGCACGTTCTGGCGGCTCATCGTGCCGCTGGCCAAGCCGGGACTGGCCGTCACCGGCTTCTACACCTTCATCACCGGCTGGGCCGAGGTGGCCTACGCCTCGGCCTTCATGACCGGCGAGGAGAACCTCACCCTCGCCGGCGGCCTGCAGACCTTCGTCAACCAGTACACCAGCGACTGGGGTTCGCTGACGGCCGCCGCGGTGATCGTCGCGGCTCCCGCCGCGGTGATCTTCGGCTTCGTCCAGCGTCACCTCGTCGCCGGACTGACGGCCGGCGCCACGAAGTCCTGACCGCCCGGCGCACGGCCCACCGCCCTGCGCCCCCTCCCGCCCCACGCAATCTCCCGGCCCATCGATCTCTCGATCTCTCGATCCCAGGGAAGACATGACCCAGCATCTCGCTGCCCCTGCCGCCCCCGCCGCCGGCACCCACACGGACTGGTGGCGCGGCGCGGTGATCTACCAGGTCTACCCGCGCAGCTTCGCCGACGGCAACGGCGACGGCATGGGCGACCTGGCAGGCATCCGTGCCCGGCTGCCCTACCTCAGGGACCTCGGCGTCGACGCCGTCTGGCTCAGCCCGTTCTACTCGTCCCCCCAGGCCGACGCCGGATACGACGTCGCCGACTACCGCGCGATCGACCCGATGTTCGGCACCCTGCACGACGCCGACGCCCTGCTGCGCGACGCCCACGAGCTGGGCCTGCGCGTCATCGTGGACCTGGTGCCCAACCACTCCTCCGACCAGCACGAGTGGTTCCAGCGCGCCCTGCGCGAAGGCCCCGGATCACCGCTGCGCGAGCGCTATCACTTCCGCCCCGGCAAGGGCACCGACGGCGAACTCCCGCCCAATGACTGGGAGTCCATCTTCGGCGGTCCCGCCTGGACCCGCACCCCGGACGGCGAGTGGTATCTCCACCTCTTCGCCCCCGAGCAGCCCGACTTCAACTGGGAGCACCCGGCCGTACGCGACGAGTTCCGCTCCATCCTGCGGTTCTGGCTCGACATGGGAGTGGACGGCTTCCGCGTCGACGTCGCCCACGGCCTGGTCAAGGCCGCGGGCCTGCCCGACATCGGCCGCCGCGACCAGCTCAGGCTCCTCGGCAACGACACCATGCCGTTCTTCGACCAGGACGGCGTGCACGAGATCTACCGGAGCTGGCGCGACGTCCTCGCGGAGTACGCGGGCAACGCCCTCGGGCCCGCCGGCGCGGCCGCGCGGGAGACGGGCGGACGCATCCTCGTCGCCGAGGCGTGGACGCCCACCATCGAACGCGCCGCCGCCTACGTGCGCCCCGACGAGATGCACCAGGCCTTCAACTTCCAGTACCTCGGCACCTATTGGGACGCCGCGGAGCTGCGCGAGGTCATCGACTCCTCCCTGGCCGCGATGCGCCCCGTCGGCGCCCCCGCGACCTGGGTCCTGTCCAACCACGACGTCACCCGCCACACGACGCGGTTCGCCAACCCGCCGGGACTCGGCACCCAGCTGCGCACCGCCGGCGACCGCGAACTCGGCCTGCGGCGCGCCCGCGCCGCGACGCTGTTGATGCTCGCGCTGCCCGGGTCGGCCTACGTCTACCAGGGCGAGGAGCTCGGCCTGCCCGACGTCACCGACCTGCCCGACGAGGTGCGCCAGGACCCCTCGTTCCTCCGCGCCAGCGGGCAGGACGGGTTCCGCGACGGCTGCCGGGTGCCCATCCCGTGGACCATCGAGGGACCGAGCCACGGTTTCGGCGCGGGCGGCAGCTGGCTGCCGCAGCCCGCCGGTTGGGGCGAGCTGAGCGTGCAGGCGCAGAGCGGCGACCCCGACTCGACCCTGGAGCTGTACCGGCGGGCGCTGGACATCCGCCGCACACAGCCGGGCCTCGGCGCGGGTGACTCGCTGGAGTGGCTCGACGCCCCCGAGGGTGTCCTCGCCTTCCGCCGTGAGTCCTTCGTGTGCACCGCGAACACGACCGGCGCGACGGTGCGGATACCGGCTCCCGGCCGGGTCCTGCTCGCCAACACCCCTGTGGAGGTGGTGGACGGCAAGGCCGAACTGTCCGCCGACACCACCGTCTGGTGGGCGGTGTGACCCTCTCCCCGTCGCAAGCCTCCGACTGGGCGGCCCGCGGTGCTCCGCGCCTCGCGGACATCGCGGTCCAGGCCGGGGTGAGCGAAGCCACCGCCAGCCGGGTGCTCAACGGCAAACCGGGGGTGGCGACGGGCACGCGGCAACGGGTGCTCGCGGCCCTGGACATCCTGGGCTACGAGCGCCCGCTGCGCCTGAAGCGGCACAGCGCCGGCCTCATAGGGCTCATCGTCCCCGAGCTGAGCAACCCCATCTTCCCCGCGTTCGCCCAGGTCATCGAGCAGGTGCTCGCCGGGCACGGCTACACCCCGATGCTCTGCACCCAGATGCCGGGCGGCGCGACGGAGGACGAGCTGGTCGAGCAGTTGGAGGAACGCCGCGTCAGCGGCATCGTGTTCCTCTCCGGGCTGCACGCCGACGCCACCGCAGACCCCGCGCGCTACCTGGAACTGGCGGGCCGCGGGGTGCCGTTCGTACTGATCAACGGCTACAACGAGCACATCCCGGTGTCGTTCGTCTCGCCCGACGACCGGGCGGCGGCCCGGATGGCGGTGCGCCACCTGGTCGACCTCGGTCACGAGCGCATCGGCCTGGCCATCGGCCCCACCCGGTACGTCCCCTCACGCCGCAAGGCGGAGGGGTTCACCGGGGCACTGCACAGCCTGCTCGGCCTGTCACAGGGGGAGGCCGAGCAGCTCGTGCAGCGCACTCTGTTCACGGTCGAGGGGGGTTACGCGGCCGCCGGCGCGCTCCTGGACCAGGGGTGCACGGCGATGGTCTGCGGCAGCGACATGATGGCGCTCGGCGCGGTCCGGGCGGCGCGCCGGCGGGGGCTCTCGGTGCCGGGGGACGTCTCCGTCGTCGGATTCGACGACTCGCCCCTGATCGCGTTCACCGACCCGCCGCTGACCACGGTGCGCCAGCCGGTGCAGGCGATGGCGACCGCCGCGGTGGGCGCCCTCCTGGAGGAGATCCAGGGAAACCCCGTACAGCACACGGAGTTCCTCTTCCAGCCGGAGCTGGTCGTGCGGGGTTCCACGGCGCAGTCGCCGCGCTGAGACAGGCTCTGGAGGGAGAGCCCCGGCGCCGGCCCGGTCGGGGCAGCGGGGAAACGATGTGGCCCCGGGGCCCCCGTTCCAGAGACCCGGCCCGAACGGCCGGGCGCGTGGGGCCCGTTGCTCAAGGCCCCCGGCTGCTCGGACCGGAGTCGTGGTTGAACGTAACACCGTCGCAATGTCTTGCGAAAGGTCTTGCGGCGAATGAAGTCCCGGGAACCGCAGCGTGACACCCGGTTGTGCCGGAAGGGTTGACCATGGTTCCGCGGGACCGTACGGTCCTGACCGAAATCGGCGTTGAAATGTTGCTGCAACATCCTTCAACGGCCTTACGGGCACGGCGCGTTGCCGGACAAGGCCATCCCTCACTGACGCAGGAGGCCGCCATGGCTGCCCGGAAGACCACAGTCCGCAGATCGCTCGCCGCCGCCCTCGCCCTCACCGCCGGAGCCGCCGGCAGCCTCGTCGCGGGAGCCCCGCAGGCGCAGGCCGCCCCGCCCGGCGGCAAGGACGTCACCGCCGTCCTCTTCGAGTGGAAGTTCGAGTCGGTGGCCAGGGCGTGCACGGACCAGCTCGGCCCGGACGGATTCGGCGCCGTCCAGGTCTCGCCACCCCAGGAGCGCCTCCAGGGTGAGGCCTGGTGGGCGGCGTACCAACCCGTCAGCTACCGGATCGGCACCCGGCTCGGCGACCGCGCCGCGTTCCGGGACATGGTCCGAACCTGCCACTCCGCGGGCGTCAAGGTCATCGCCGACGCGGTGATCAACCACATGACGAACGCCTCCGGCACCGGCTCCGCGGGCTCCCGCTTCACCAAGTACGACTACCCGGGCACGTACTCGGCCGCCGACATGAACGACTGCCAGGCGTCCATCAGCAACTACCAGGACCGTTGGAACATCCAGAGCTGCGAGCTGGGCGGCCTGGCGGACCTCGACACCGGCGAGGAGTACGTCCGCGGCAGGATCGCGACCTACCTCAACGACCTGCTCTCCCTCGGTGTCGACGGCATCCGGATCGACGCGGCCAAGCACATCCCCGTGGGCGACCTCAAGAACATCAGGTCGCGGCTGACCAAGCCGGACGTCTACTGGAAGCAGGAGACGCTGTACGGTGCGAACGAGGGGGTCTCCCCGAGCGAGTACACCGAGACCGGTGACGCGCAGGAGTTCCGCTACGCCTGGGACCTCAAGCGCGTCTTCAACGACGAGAAGCTCGCCTACCTGAAGAACTACGGCGAAGGCTGGGGCTACCTGCCCGGCTCCAAGGCGTCCGTCTTCGTCACCAACCACGACACCGAACGCCACGGCCAGACCCTCAGCTACAAGGACGGCGCGAAGTACACCCTCGCCCACGTCTTCATGCTGGCCTGGCCCTACGGCTCCCCGGACGTGCACTCGGGCTACGAGTTCAGCAACCCGGACGCGGGCTCGCCCGACGGCGGCCACGTGAAGGCCTGCTACAGCGACGGCTGGAAGTGCCAGCACGCCTGGCCCGAGATCCGGAGCATGGTCAAGTTCCGCAACGCCGCGCGCGGCACGGGCGTCACCAACTGGTGGGACAACGGCGACGACGCCATCGCGTTCGGCCGCGGGAGCAAGGCGTACGTGGTCATCAACCACGAGGGTGCCACCGTCGACCGGACCTTCCAGACCTCCCTCGCCCCGGGCAACTACTGCGACGTCCAGAGCGGCAGGAACGTCGTGGTGGACGGCTCGGGCCGGTTCCGGGCCGCCGTCGCGCCGGACACCGCGCTGGCCCTGCACGCCGAGGCCAGGAAGTGCTGACCACCACAGCCCCCGGTACGGCACCGCCGGCCGCCCTTCGGCACCGCTGACCGCCGCCCGGCGCCGCTGATCCACGCCCGATCCCTCGATCCCTGCGACACGGGTCGCCCGGCCCCGACCTCCCCGGCCGCCGGGCGGCCCGTCCGCTGCTCCAGGGCTCCACCCCGGACCCCGCCCCGCGGACGAAGCGGAGGCGTGCGGCATGTCCGGCGCCCGTTCCACGCATCCCGCACCTGTGATCCGCCAGCCGCAACTCCTGACCAGCCGCAACTCCTGAGGAGAAGCCCCTTGACCGGCTCCCCGCGCCGCACCCTCGCCACCGCGGCCCTCGCCCTGCTCGCCGCGCTCGCACCCTTGACGCCCTCGGCCGCCGCCTCACCCAGAGCGCCGGCCACCACCGCCGAAGCGCCCGACGAACTGGACCTGACCAAGGCCCGAGCCCAGTGGATCGACCGGAACACCCTCGCATGGGACCTTCAGGGCACCGCCGCGACCCACGAGCTGGTCTCCTCGCTCGACGGGCACCTCGCCGTGCGGGACGGCCGGCTCTCCGGCGAAGGCCGCCGCATCCGCCTGACCCCGACCCCCGGCGGCCTCACCGACGCGCAGCGGAAGAAGTACCCCCACCTGAAGGAGTACGAGGCCTTCACCGTCGACCCGCGCGACCGCGAGCGGATCCGCCGGGCCCTCACCGGACAGCTCGTCGCGGTCCGCGAGGACGCCGACGGAAAGCTGCTCACCGCCACCGGCGTCCAGACCCACGGCGTGCTCGACGACCTCTACGGCGCCACCGCGACCAAGGCGACGCTCGGTCCCCGCTTCCTCCACGGCCGCACCTCCCTCGCGGTCTGGGCCCCCACCGCCCAGTCCGCCGCCCTCGAACTGGACGGCAGGCGCGTGCCGATGCGGCGCGACGACGCGAGCGGCGTCTGGTCCGCGACCGGCCCCGGCGCCTGGGCGGGCAAGCCCTACCGGTACGTCGTCAAGGTGTGGGCGCCCAGCGTGCGCGAGGTCGTCACCAACAAGGTCACCGACCCCTACTCCACCGCCCTGACCGCCGACTCCGGGCGCAGCCTCGCCGTCGACCTCGGTGACCCGGAACTCGCCCCCAAGGGCTGGGACCGCCTCAGGAAACCCCGGGCCACACCCCTGCGCGACGCGCAGATCCAGGAACTGCACATCCGCGACTTCTCCGTCGAGGACCGCACGGCGCGCCACCCCGGCCAGTACCTCGCCTTCACCGACACCGCGTCCGACGGGATGAAGCACCTGCGGGAACTGGCCCGGGCCGGCACCTCGTACGTCCACCTCCTGCCCGCCTTCGACATGAGCACCGTTCCGGAGCGCGCGTCCGAACAGGAGCGGCCGCCCTGCGATCTGAAGGCGCCGGCTCCCGACTCCGAGGAACAGCAGGCGTGCGTGGCCCGGAGCGCCGCGAAGGACGCCTACAACTGGGGCTACGACCCGCTGCACTACACCGTGCCCGAGGGCAGCTACGCGAGCGACCCGGAAGGGCCCCGGCGCACGGTCGAGTTCCGGCGGATGGTCCAGGGCCTGAACGGCGCGGGGCTGCGGACCGTGATGGACGTCGTCTACAACCACACGGTGGCGAGCGGACAGGACGACAGGTCCGTCCTCGACAAGATCGTGCCGGGCTACTACCACCGGCTGCTCGCCGACGGCACCGTGGCCTCCTCGACCTGCTGCGCCAACACCGCGACCGAGAACGCCATGATGGGCAAGCTCGTCGTCGACTCCCTGGTCACCTGGGCCAAGGAGTACAAGGTCGACGGCTTCCGCTTCGACCTGATGGGCCATCAGCCCAAGGTCAACATCCTGGCCGTCAGAGCAGCCCTGGACGCACTCACGCCCGACCAGGACGGCGTGGACGGCAAGAAGATCATCCTCTACGGGGAGGGCTGGAACTTCGGCGAGGTCGCCGATGACGCCCGCTTCGTCCAGGCCACGCAGAAGAACATGGCCGGCACGGGCATCGCGACCTTCTCCGACCGCGCCCGCGACGCCGTACGCGGCGGCTCACCCTTCGACGGGGACCCCGGCATCCAGGGTTTCGCGAGCGGCCTCTACACCGACCCCAACGCCTCGCGGGCGAACGGCACCCCCGCCGAGCAGAAGGCCCGGCTCCTGCACTACCAGGACCTCCTCAAGGTGGGCCTCACCGGCAACCTCGCCGCGTACACCTTCACGGATTCCGCCGGCCGCGAGGTCAAGGGCGCACAGGTCGACTACAACGGCGCCCCCGCCGGATACGCGGCAGCCCCCGGTGACGCGGTCTCCTACGCCGACGCGCACGACAACGAGTCCCTGTACGACGCCCTCGCCTTCAAGCTGCCCCGGGACACGACACCGGCCGAGCGGGCCCGCATGCAGGTGCTCGCCATGGCGACCGCCACCCTCTCGCAGGGCCCCTCGCTCTCCCAGGCCGGCAGTGACCTGCTGCGCTCCAAGTCCCTCGACCGGAACTCCTTCGACAGCGGTGACTGGTTCAACGCCATCCACTGGAGCTGCCGGGACGGCAACGGCTTCCGCCGCGGGCTGCCGCCGGCCGCCGACAACAAGGACAAGTGGCCCTTCGCCCGACCCCTCCTCGGCTCCGCCGCCCTGACCCCGGGCTGCCGGCAGATCACCGGCACGTCGGCCGCGTACCGGGACCTGGTGAGGCTGCGCGCCGGCGAACCGGAATTCTCCCTCAAGACGGCGGGCCAGGTCCAGTCCCGCCTGTCCTTCCCGCTCTCCGGCACCGCCGCGGAGACGCCCGGCGTGGTCACCATGGTCCTCGGCGACCTCGTCGTCGTCTTCAACGCGACGCCAAACGCGCGGACGCAGCGAGTGGCGGACGTCAAGGGCACGCCCTACCACCTGCACCCCGTGCAGGCGAAGGGCGCCGACGCGGTGGTCAAGGCGGCCTCGTACCAGCGCGACACGGGAACCTTCGAGGTCCCCGGCCGCACCGTGGCGGTCTTCGAGCGCCGCTGAACCAGCCGCAACACCGTGGGGGCCTGTTGCGCGCCCCGTGTGTCGGACGGGGCGCGAAGTGGTGCGTGGGCCGATGGTGGGCAGGTGGATCACATGACTGACGTCGGCTTTTTCACCCGCCGGTACGGGCCCCCACCCCGCACGGACCGCCCCGCCGCGGTGCTCGTACACGGACTCGGACTCTCGGGGCGCTACTTCGTGCCGCTCGCGCGCAGGCTGGCCGCGAGCGGCACGCCCGTGCTGGTGCCCGACCTGCCGGGCAACGCGCGCTCACGGGCCGCCGTACGCCGCGCCCCCGAGATCGGCCGGCTCGCCGACGCCCTGGCCCGCCTGCTCCGGCAGCAGTCCACGGGCCCGAGCACGCTGGTCGCCAACTCGGTCGGCTGCCAGGTGGTCGCCGCCCTGGCCGCCCGTCACCCGCATCTGGTGAGCCACCTGGTGCTGATCGGCCCGGCGCTCGAACCCGGGGTCTCGGGCCCGCGCCAGTTCGGCCGGCTCGTCGCGGACGCGCCCAGGGAACCCCTGGGCCTGATCGCCCTGGCCGCGTTCGACTACCTGGTGACCGGCCCCCTGCGCTGCGCCGCCTCCTTTCGCCACGCGCTGCGGGACGCGGCCGAGTCCTTCGAGACCAACCTGGCCCAGGTCCGCGCGCCCACGCTCGTCGTGCGAGGGGCGGGTGACACCATCGCCTCCGGCGCCTGGACGCGGCGCGTGGCGGGCCTGGTCGCCGACGGACGCGCGCGGGACCTCGCGGGCGCGGCCCACGCGGCCCACTATGCCGCGCCGGACGCCATGGCCGCACTGATCGAGAAGTTCACGGCGGGAGAGCACGGATGAAGCCCTCGAAGACGACGCCCTCGAAGCCGGGGTCCTCGACGCCGAAGACCTCGAAGACGGCCGACCACGCGGCGTCCGGGCACGCGGGACGTCCCTCGCCCTGGCTGCGCCTGCTGCCGGGCATCTCCCCGAAGCGGCGGGGTTTCATCCTGGCGTGGTGGGGGTTCACCCTCACGTTCGGCGGGATGCGCCTGCTGACCTGGCTCATCCACATCGACGTGGCCGGGGTCGGCGACATGCAGGCGGGCGGGGTGCACCTGCACCACTACGTGTGGGGCATCGTGTTGCTCATGGTGGTGGGCGGGGCGGGCCTGGCCGAACGCTCGGCACGGGCACGCGCCTGGATGGGGCTGGCCTACGGCGTCGGCCTGGCGCTCGTCATCGACGAGGCGGCACTGCTGATCAGCCTGGAGGACGTGTACTGGGACACGGAGGGCGGAGTCAGCATCGCCCTGGCCATCGCCATGATCGCCGTGGTCGGCAGCGTTCTCGCGGTCACCCGCGGACGGCGCGCCTTCGCCGACGATCAGAACGACGACGAGGACTGAGCACGAAACGCGGGCACGGGCCGTACGAGGGACCGGCCCGCGCGACCGGCTCCGCTCAAGGTGATCGGCTACCGGGCGAGGCGGTACCGCAGGAGGCGGGACCTTGCGTCCGAGGGGGACACTCCGAGCGCCTGCCCGAGCGCCTCGTCCGAGGGAGCGTCATTCTCTGCGTACAGCGCGGCGACGCGGGCGACCTGCTTGTGCATGGTCTCCAGTAGGGCGACGGCCTTGAGGGCGGCGAGCGGAGCGTCCTCCGTACGAGCCTCTACCTCGCCGATGTGCCGGTCCCAGGCCGCGCGGGGCCCGGCCGAGGGAAACGCCGGAGTGAACCCGTCGATCTCTCGAACTCCGGACCGGCCTGTGGAGCGATTGACGGAGATTCCTCCTCCTGCCCTCGGACTGCCCTCGGACTGCCCTCGGGCGGAAGGAGGAACCTTCGTGGTCCACGTGGACCGGGGGAGTGGTCAGTCCTGATGGAGTTCGTTGCGGCCCGGACCGCCGGAGAGCTTGTCGGTCCCTGCGCCGCCCCACAGGATGTCGTCACCGCTGTTGCCCCACAGGGTGTCGTCCCCCGCCTCGCCGTACAGCTTGTCGTCGCCCTTGCCGCCGTAGAGGACGTCGGGACCGCCCTTGCCGCGCAGGACGTCGTTGCCGTCCTCGCCGTGCAGGGCGTTCGCCTCGCCGGTGCCGGTCAGGGAGTCGTTGCCGGGGCCGCCGAAGCAGTCCTGGCCGCAGTGGGTGAGGGTGTCGTTCCCGGCGTCGCCCCACGGCCCGAAGCCGAACGGGCCCCCGCCGCCGTCGAGGCGGTCGTCGCCGTCACCGCCGTGCGGGAGCGCGGACCGCGACGCCTTGATGACGTCGTTGCCCTTGCCGCCGTAGATCCCTGCCCAGGCCTGGCTGGTCGGCGCGAGGGTCGCGGTGTCGTTCTCGTCGCCGAGGTCGATGTCGTAGCTGTCGGAGTCGTCCGAGTTCTCCGGGATCTTGACCGCGCACCGCACGGCGGTCCGGTCGCCCTCCTCGGGGTACGCGCATTCGTCCCACTCCGCCGCGTCGGCGGAGATGGTGATGTCGTACCGGTCGTGGAAGGTGAGGACGTAGAAGGAGTCGTGCTCGCCGCGGTGGTCGATCTCCTCGTCGACCGTCACCTCGTTCTGCTGGCCGGGCGCGGCCTTGTACCAGAGCTCGCCGTCCGCGACGACGAGGGAGGCCGTGGCCGGGGCGGCCTGGGCGGTCGACGCCATTAAGCCGGTCGCACCGAGACTCAGGGCAAGGGTGGCGAGGGCTGCGGTGTTCCGGTGAATACGCATACGAAGATGCCCCTTCCGGGTGTGCGTGAGCAGTGATGTTCCTGGTCACCCGGTGAGACAAGAGGCCCGAGAAGGGCGTTGCCCGGCGGCACATGAACAGTGACGGACAGCCCGGTGACCGCTATATGACCACCACACCGCTGCTTCCGCCGGAACAGAGGGGACGCTCGGCCGGCCGGGGCGCCGACCACCCGGATCCCGGACGAATCCCGATGCCCTGACAACCTCACCGGTCCCATATGCCTCCTTAACGTCAACGGCCCTCGCTGACTGATGACCTGACCAGAGGGCCGGGGACAAGGAGGGGAACTGTGCGTACGCACAGATGGACGAGCGTGGCTGTCGCGACCGGCGTGGCCGGAGTGCTCGCGGCCACGGGAGCCACGGCCATGGCGGAGACCGGTGGCCCGGAGGCACCGCTGAACGTGCCTGATCTGCGCGCCGATGTGAACCGGGACGGCAGCGTCGATGTGGAGGGGACGAGCGACTCGGCGGGCGAGAACACCTGGACGGCGCGGCGCGGAGCGATCGTCCTGCCGAACATCGACGACGACGCGAAGCGCTGTCCGGTCAAGGACGCCCACGGCAGGCCCCTGCCGGACGCGAAGCTGGCCCGGTGCAACGACGGGTCCGACACCCAGGTCAACGGCGCGCGTGACGCGGACGATCTGGCCCGCCTGAGGACCGTGCCGCTGAGCGGGGCCCCGGCGGGCAGCCACGGCACCGTCAAGGCGATCGGCGCGCACGCCGAGAAGTCGCACCTGTTCATCAAGCGTGCCGGCCGCTGGTCCCCGCTGCGTCCCGCCGACCGGCTCTCCGCCGAAGAGCTGCGCACGGGGGTCGAACTGGGCGTCGAGGCCACGGACGTGGTCCGCGACAGGCAGAAGTGGAACGGAGAGGTGAAGGTCCGGTTCACGCTCACCGGCGGCCGCACGTCCCGCTCCGACGACGTCGTACTGCGCACCGCCCCTGTCCTGACCCACCATCAGCTGCAGCGCGCCGAGGAGGTCCTGGTCACCAAGGTGAAGGGCGCCGGTGCCTACGGCCGTGACCAGCGCAAGTTCGTGGCGGAACTCGCCAAGCAGGTCAAGGACGCCGGCATCGCCAAGCCGCTGACCACCTTCACGAAGTACGGCGACCCGTGGGCGCAGGACTTCGTCGAGCCGGCTTACGCGAGCATGCCGGGCCCGGACGGCGGGCAGCACACGATGCGGGTCATGATCCGGTCGGCGCAGCCCGACCGGGACGCGGGCCGTGAGCTGTTCGAGAAGCTGCGCGGCCCGGACGTGGGCGTGGTCCAGGTCGGCAAGCCGACGGTGCGCGAGGAGTGGACGCTCAACTCCATGGGCAACCTGGAGACCATTCCGCCGTACACGCTCAACGGCAAGAGCTACCCGGCGGGCCGCATCATCCAGGGCTACCGCGCCGACTCCGGCTCCAAGCCCGCCAAGTCGATGCGTACGTTCCTGTCCTCGCAGGGCGTGCAGGCACCACTGCTGCTCGACACGTCGTGGCTGGCGGTCGGGCACGTGGACGAGTTCATCCAGTTCCTGCCCGCCGACACCGAGCGCGGCTGGCGCATCGGTGTCGCCGACCCGGCCGCCGGGGTGGAACTGCTGCGCAAGGCGAAGCGGGACGGACACGGCGGCTCGAAGATGTTCTCCGTCCCGCGCGGCAGCGACATCCCCGCACCCAAGGAGACCATCGACCAGGTGCTCGCCAAGGCCTCGTTCCACGCCGACAACAAGCTGGCGGCGGCACGCATCAAGGCCAACCTGGACATCCTCAAGCGCGAGACCGGCGTCACCGACGCCGAGATGGTGCGGGTGCCCGGCCTGTATACGCGGGACTCCGACGAGGGTGCGGGCCTCAGCGGCAGCCGCAAGCTGCGCCGCATGGGCCCAGAGGCCCTGGAGAAGTTCAGCCAGCTGCGCGGCGCCGACCAGAGCCCCCGCGCCGGGGATGCCGCAGGCGGTGCCGGAGCCGGCGCCACCGCCGTCCGGCCGAACAGCGCTTACATACCGGGCGCGGTCAACGGCGTCCTGCTGAGCCCGACCCGCTATCTGGCACCCCGGCAGTGGGGGCCGGTCATCGGCGGCCGGGACATCTTCACCGAGGCGGTGAACTCCGTCTACGCCAAGGCGGGATTCACCACGGCCTACATCGACGACTGGTACACCTACCACCTCGGCATGGGGGAGGTGCACTGCGGCACCAACACGCTGCGGGACGCCCGCGCGCCGTGGTGGCCGACGGCGTAACGCCTTCGGGCGGGGCCGGTACGCCCACACGGGTGCCGGCCCCGCTCCCACGCGGGGCCCCTCTCTCCGCTAGCGTCCGACGACGTGAAGGACAGCGTGTACGTGGGCAACGCGGGCAAGGACGCGGCACTGGACCGGGGATGGCTCCTCGGGCACTTCAAGGACGCCGACGACCCCCGTCACAGCGAGGCCGTGGAGATCAAATGGGGTGTCCACCCCCGCGCCGACGAGCGCGCGCAGTGGGTGAAGGGCGAGGAACGCACGGCTCTGCTGGTGCTCATCAGCGGCCGCTTCCGCGTCGAACTGCCCGGCCGCAGCGTCCTCCTCCAAGAGCAGGGTGACTACGTCCTGTGGGGGAGCGGGCTCGATCACTCGTGGTTCGCGGAGGAGGAGTCGGTGGTGCTGACGGTTCGGTGGCCGTCCGTACCCGGCTACGCGGTGGCGGAGAGAGCCCCGGCGCACTTGCGGGGCTGACACGCGAAGGCGAGGGTCCCAGCAGCTGCGGGCCCGCTCGG
This sequence comes from Streptomyces sp. NPDC031466, assembly GCF_055581265.1. Classification (NCBI taxonomy): domain Bacteria; kingdom Bacillati; phylum Actinomycetota; class Actinomycetes; order Kitasatosporales; family Streptomycetaceae; genus Streptomyces; species Streptomyces sp. NPDC031466. The sequence continues at coordinate 153,295 of NZ_JBVIJT010000004.1, read as the reverse complement.
GAACCGGGGCGTCCGGCGGGCCGATGTCCGACCGCCCGACGGGCGGTCACGCCCAGGGGTCGGTGATCTCGCGCAGTGACGCCAGCGACTCCCGCAATTGCTTCATGCGCCGCTTGCCGAGATGCGCCTCCCACTCCTGTTCCACCTCGGCGACGACCGCGTCGGCGACCCGCTTCGCCGCCCACGCCCTGTCCGCCCCGCACACCAGCCGGGCCCGCTTGTCGGTGGGGTCCGGCACCCGCCGCGCGTAACCGGCCTTCTCCAGCTGGTCGACCAGGAAACCGGCCGTCTGCTTCGTGATCTGGGCCTGGGCGGCCAGTTCCGTCAGCCGGGTGCCGTGCGGACCCACCCGCTGCATGACCCTCGCCTGAGCGGGCGTGAGGTCATCCAATCCGGCCGCTGCGAGCGCGGCGAAGACACGGTCCTCCAGAGCCCGGTACGGGATGAACAAGAGCACGCCCGTATTGAGCTCGCTCTCCTCCGCCATCCTCGACTCACCCCCGGTTGTGAACGGTCGTACCCTTGACTTAAGTAAGCTTCTCTGACTAATTTGGTCAGGGAAGCTTACCACTCAAGTGGGTGATCCCCGTGACCGCTTTCCTCGGGACCGACGAGCGCTGGCAGATCGTCGACCGCGAACGGACAGGTTTGGCGGAACTGCTCGAAGGCCTGAGCCCCGAGGAGTGGGAAAAGCCCACCCAGTGCGGGGATTGGCGCGTGCGGGACGTGGCCGCGCATCTGACCGTCGCGGCCCGCTCCACCTACCGCTGGGCGCTCCGCGAGTTCGTGCGCGTCCACGGCGACATCGACCGCATGATCCACGACTCCGCGATCCGCGAGGCCGAGCGACCCACCGCCGACATCGTGGCCGACCTCCGCGCGACCGTCGGCTCTCGCCGCCTCGCGCCCGGCACCACGCCTCGCGAGCCACTGCTGGACATCCTCGTCCACGGTCAGGACATCGCTCTCGCCCTCGGCCGCGACCGCCTAATGCCCCCACGCGCCGCCCGTGACGCCGCCGAACGGGTGTGGACCATGCGCTTCCCGCCCCGTCTATGGCCCCTGCCGAAGGCCCGGTTGATCGCCACCGACATCGACTGGACTCGCGGCCAGGGAGAGGAGATCCGCGGACCGATCTGCGCCCTGCTCCTCCTGCTCACCGGCAGGGCAGCAGCAGTCGAGAGCCGACTGGAACGCACCCCGCTGCGACCGGCCTCCTAGCCACCGCACAGGGCGGGTCCGGCACCGTCTCCACGGTCGCGGAACGGTGACTTCAGGGTTCGATTGACATCTCCCAGGCGCTGGTTACTCTCAATATTGCTAATAATATTGGTAACCAAGGGACTGAGGTAAAATGAGTGCCGACGCGACCACCGAGCCGTACCGCTGGAGATGGCTGATCCTGGTGGTGATGATCGTCGCGGAGGTCATGGATCTCCTGGACGCGTCGATCGTCAACGTCGCGGGCCCCGCTCTGGAGGAGTCCCTCGGCGCCGGTCCCGTCGCTCTGCAGTGGGTGATCGGCGGCTACGCCCTCACGCTGGGAGCCGGTCTCGTCCTGGGCGGCCGGCTCGGTGACCGCTACGGGCGGCGCCGGATGTTCCTGAGCGGCCTGGCGGCCTTCACGCTGAGCTCCCTGCTGTGCGCGCTGTCGCCGAACATCGAACTGCTGATCGTCTTCCGGCTGCTCCAGGGCGCCGCGGGCGCGATGCTGCTCCCGCAGGGCCTGGGCCTGCTGCGCGAGAACTTCTCCGGCCCCGAACTCACCAAGGTCTTCGCGATCTTCGGCCCGGTGCTCGGCCTGGGCGGCATCATCGGCCCGGTCCTCGGCGGATTCCTCGTCGAGGGCGACTTCTTCGGCCTCGGCTGGCGCTCGGTGTTCCTGGTCAACCTGCCCATCGGGCTCACCGCCCTCACCATCGCGGCGAAGTTCGTGCCCAAGAAGCAGGGCGACCGCACCGTGCGGGTCGACATGGCCGGCGCGGGCCTGGTCGTGGCGTCCTGCGCGCTGTTGGTGCTGCCGTTGAACCAGGGGCAGGAGGACGGCTGGCCACTGTGGACCTGGCTGTGCATGGCCGCCTCGGTCATCGGATTCGGCCTGTTCGCGCTGCGACAGCGCCGCACCGCAGTGGCGGGCCGGGAGCCGCTGGTGAGCCCGGCTCTGCTGCGCAAGCCCGCCTTCACCGTCGGACTCGGCGGTATCGCGCTGTTCTTCGGCGGGCTGATCGGCACGCAGCTCGTCCTCACGCTGTTCCTCCAGATCGGCCGGCACTTCAGCGCCGGGGACGCGGGCCTCGGCAACCTGCCGCTCGCGGTGGGTACGGCGATCGGCGGCGCGGTCAGCGGCGCGTTCCTCGCCGACAAGATCGGCCGCAAGGTCCTCCAGGTCGGACCGTTGGTCCAGCTCGCCGGCGCGGCGCTGCTCTGGTTCGAGCTCGACGGTCTGAACGCCGCTTCGTTCTCGATCCGGGACATCGCCCCGGGCGTGACGGTGGCCGGTATCGGAGCGGGCTTGGTGATCGCCGCCCTGTTCAGCTTCATCCTCGCCGCGGTCGACGACGCCGAAATCGGCTCCGCCTCCGGCGTGCTGTCCGCGGTGCAGGCCATCGGCGGCTCCATCGGCGTGGCCATCTTCGGCTCGGTGTTCTTCGCGCAGGCCGAGACGGGCGACTTCACCGCGGGCTTCCACCACGCGTTGATCGTCCAGGCGGGTCTGCTGACCGTGTTCTTGGCCATCACCTTCCTGCTGCCGAAGAGGGCCCGACCCGAGCAGGAGCAGCACGGCATCACTCCCTCCGCACCCGGCACCGCCGACAGCGGTGCCGCCGACCCCCTCACGCGGCGGGACGTCGCCGTGTGAACTCCGGACCTCTCGCCCCTGAGCGGCATGGGTGCCAGCCGCCTTCACCGGCGCGTTCGTGGTGGCCGCCTCGTGGAACTCGCCCACCCTGGCCAGCACGAGCAGGCGTTCACCCACTATGGGGAGCTCCTGCGCCCGTTCGCCGAGCGGGCCCGGACCCCACCGCCCGGCATGCCCCGCGTCCCGCTCGCGCGACACCGCCGCCCTGCCCTCCTCCTCCCTGTAGGTCTCCCGCATCATGGGTTGTCCACGCCTTCAGCGACCCAGGAAGCAGCTCCCACGCCATGACCACTGCCGACCAGCCCCTCGAACCCCGGCCCGCGGCCCCGGCGGAGGGCCCCATCCGTGACCGGCTGCGGAATCTGACCCGCCGCCAGCAGCGGTTCGAGCGGTACCTGGGCCGGCAGCTGCACGTGGATCCCGCCGGACTCGCGGTGATGGACCACCTCGTCACCGCCGGACCGGCGACGCCGAGCGAGCTGGCACGCGAACTCAGCACGTCCACGGCGGCGATGACGCTGGTGATCGACCGCCTGGTCGAGGGCGGGCATGTGAGCCGTCGGCCGCATCCCAGCGACCGGCGCAAGGTGCTCGTCACGCCCGCGGAGCACTGGGAACAGGCCGCCTTCGAGCACATCGAGCCCCTCGTGACGGGCATCGCAGAGATCACCGGGTCCATGACAGCGGAGGAGCAGGCCACGGTGGCGACGTTCCTCGAACGGGCAGTGGCCGCCTACGACCGGGCGACCAAGATGTAGGTGCGTTGCCCTGCCCTGCCCCGCCCGCGTATCGCTCGGGGTCTTGCTGTACCGAGATCCCGGGGCCGTGCCCAAAAGGGTGCACCAATACCCTCGATGGCACATGCACCCTTGTCAGAGGGCATACGGAAAATTCGCGCCCTTGATCAATTCCGGGGCGGCGTCGGTGGGGGTGCAGCAGCTTCCCTCCCGCCGCCGGCTGCAACCGTGACGCCGCTGACCATACGAGGCGTACCGACCGCTCAAGAAAGCTTTCGTGGCCACATGGTTGCGCCCCCCGACTCCCTCGTGCGCCGCGGAAGCTTCTACATCACCTACTAGGTGGGTTATTCCGTCATCCCCTTGTGTTTCCGTCCCCGACATCCTGCAATGAAATAGCCGAACCGCCCCCGTGGCGGTTTCGCAGTGCAGTGCTCAACGAAAAGGAAAAAGAGACACGCGAGCGAAAGGGCGGAAATAATGCAACAGGCGAACCAGCCCATCGAGATCGACGGCGAATCGCTGTTCGAAGAAATGGCGATTTCGGAGTCGGAGGAGGCGTTCGCGGGCCACAGCTGCCTGTCCTGGGCGGCCCCGAACTCCATGGACGTGCTGACCACCACGTCCGGGGGCTCCTGAGGCTCCGCGCCCCTGGCCGCACGCGACGGCGGCCAGGGGCACTTCGCGCGCGACGGCGACAGCGACGCTTCGAGCCCGCGACGCCGGTCAGCAACTCTTCGCGGCCGCGACGCCGGCTCATGCCACTTCGCGCCCGCCACGGCGACCAGTGATGGTTCGCACCCACCCCCGCCGCCAAGGACGCTTCGCGCACAGCGGCGCCTGACGTGGGCGCTCCGCCCGGCGCCGAGCCGAGCGTGTCTTCTCACCCCCCGGAAGGCGGTCCCATGGATGCCCATGCCCCCACCGAGCTGCGGCCCGACGTACGCCTGGTACCGCGCGGCGACCACCTCTACGTCTGCGCGAGCACCGGAACCCTGCGTGTTCCCGTCCGCGTGCCCGCTCCCGGGACGGGCAGCGACGCCCTGCGGGCGGACGCTGTTCCCGAGCAGGTGGTGCACGGCCTGCGCTCACGCGGGCTCGCACACGAACGCGGGCAGGTCGTGCATCCGCTGTACGGAGAGATGACGGCGCTCCGCACGGGCAGGCCCGTCGCCGTCACCCCACGAGGGCTGGGCGCCGAGGTGGGAGCGCTGCTGGCGCGCGCCGGCGTGTCGACGGTGCCCGACGACCAGGCGCCGCGGGTGGCCGTCGCGCTCCTGCCGCTCTCGCTTCCCGAGGAGCACCTGGTGCGGCGCGTCGCCTCCGCCCTGGAAGCCGGTACGCCGCTGGTCACCTACCTCGACACACCCACCCGGCTGTTCTACGCCACCCTCAACCCGCCCCACACACCCTGTCCGGTGTGCCTGGTACGCCGACTCCGCGCCAACCACATCTGGCAGCCCATCGCCGACCTCCCCCTGGACATCCTCTTCGGCGAACTCGGCGAACTCGGCGGAGGTGACGAACCGGACGCCGGCGCATGGCCGAGCACGGCGGTCTCCTCGGGGCTGCTCGCCCACGAAGTACTCACCCTGATGTGCCCCGGAACCCGGCACGAAGAGGCAGCGGAACACGGAAGGCCACCGGAAGACGAGCACACGCAAAGGCGCGCCACGCTGACCGAGATCGAGCACGGCTCCCTGGCGCGCACCGACCACGAGCTGTTCCATTTGCCGGGCTGCCCCGCCTGCGCCGCACACGCCGTGCCGCCCCCACGCAAGGGCGAGCCGACGGAGATCGACAACACAGTCAGTTGGGAACGCATGCGCGGCGCGGTGGACCCCCTCACCGGAATGGTGCTCCGCCTGCTCGTGGACGAGCGGGACGACGCCCTGGGAGAGGCGACATACGCCCGTACGGCCGGGATGACGAAGACGCACTGGTTCTCCCCGGTCACGGCCGAGGCGCGAGGCGGCGCGGTCAAGAACGACCCGGTGACGGCCCGCGTGTGCGCCGTGGGCGAGACCCTGGAACGGTATGCGGCAGGCGTCTACGACCCGCGCAGCCTGGTGCGCGCCCGCGCCGCCGCCTTGGGCGAGGAGGCGGTCGATCCCCGCACCCTGCCCCTGGGGTCGACGGCGGAGTACGCCCGGCACACCCGTCTGGCCCCGTGCGATCCGGACACCGAGATCGACTGGGTGCCGGGCCGCTCGCTGCTCACCGGCCGCACCCGGTACGTCCCCGCGTGCGCGGTCTATCTGCCCTACCGCTTCCCGCCCGGCCACCGGGCCTGGTACGACCCGATCTCCACCGGCCTCGCGGCGGGCGGCAGTTACCACCACGCCGTGCACGGCGGTCTGATGGAGGCCGTCGAGAGGGACGCCTCCGTGATCTTCTGGGAGAACCGGCTCGTCCTGCCCACCCTCGACCTGGACGGCCTGCCGGAGGGGCCGGCCCGGCGCATCGTCGAGCACATGCGCGCCCAGGGCGTGACGGTCACCGCCAAGGACCTGACCACCGACCTGGGCATCCCGGCGGTGGGCGTGCGCTTCCTCCGGCACACCGAACGCCGGCCCGTGGTCACCCACGCCGCCCGCGCCGATCTGGACCCGCACGCGGCCCTGCTCGGCGCCCTGGAAGAGGGCTGTCTGGGCTGGGCAGGCGCCCGGCTCTGGCAGGAGAATCTCGACGCGGGGGAGTCCGTCCCTGAACCGGGCGACGTGCTGACCACACTGAAGGAATTCTCCCTCTTCTACTGGGCGCCCCACCGGCTCGCACACCTGGCCTTCTGGGACGAGGGACCGCTGCGCCCCGTCGCGGCCCCGCGCCCCTCCGCGGGACTGCCCGCCGACGTCACGGAGGCCGTGCGGCGACTCGCGGCGCGCGGGCACGAGGCGATCGCCGTGGACATCACCCCGATCGACGTGGCCGAGTGCGGCGTGACGGTCGTCAGGACGGTCGTGCCCGGACTGTGCCCGATCACTCTGCGCAGCGACTTCCACCGCCGAGGCGGACCACGGGTGTTCGAGGCGCCGCTCGCCATGGGCGTACGCGAGACACCGCTGACGGAGGGACAGCTCAACCCACTCCCTCTGCCGTTTCTGTAAGGCGCGACCTCGGTGAGCCGTAAGCCGTAAGCCGTGACGGCCCCCTCGCCCGCAGCCGCGCCGCGTCCACCGTCTCCGAAGCGCCGCCTAAACCGCACACACTCACCACCACCGACAGACGACCCACGGAGAGGCGCCGAGGAAGCGTGAAGCCCCGTGCCGCAGAAGCCCCCACACCCCCGACACACCGCACAGGCGCGAGCGGCGTCGACGACGGAAGCGCGCCCCACCCCGTGCGCTACCGGCGCAACCCCGACCTGCTCCTCGAATGGCAGGACGAGGCGGGGCCCGTCCTCGTCGACTGCCGCCGGTGGCGCAGGTTCACGGCGCGCCCCCGACTCCTCGCACTCCTCGACCAGCTGGACCGCCCGCTCACGGCCGAGGAGGCCCACGCACGATGGCGCGGGCCCGCCCCGAACGGCGACGGGAGCGGCGCGGCCGATCTCGCGGCCACCCAGCGGGCCCTGGACCAGCTGGCCGCCGCCGGAATCATCCGCTCCTCGGCCCACCCGGCCCCGACGGCCCAGGGGTTGACGCCCTACGAACTCGCCGCCCACGCCCGCGCCGGACAGGGGCCCGCCGCGCACACACAGCAAGGCTCCCCGCCCCCTGCCCGGCTGCGCCACCCCGAGGCGGCGGAGACCATGCGGCTCGCCGACCACGACGAGCTGCCCAGCCGACCGCTGCGCGAGGTACTGACCGAACGGCGCAGCGTCCGCGCCTTCGCACCCTCACCGCTGCCTCTCGGTCACCTCGGGGTGTTCCTCGCCCGCTCCGCCCGCGTCCGAGCCCCCCTTGGCCCCCTCTGGTTCCAGCAGACACAGCGCCCGTCCCCGTCCGGCGGCGGACGGCACAGCCTGGAGGCGTACGTGATCGCCCGGAAGGTGTCCGGACTGACACCCGGCGCCTACCACTACGACCCGTTCGACCACACCCTGCACCGGCTTGCCCCTTGGGACGACGAACTGGCAGCCGTCCTGAACACCACGGTCACCACACCGGCCTACATGGAGCAACCGCCGCCCGCGAGCCTCCTGCTCGCCTCGCATGCCGCCCGCACCGGATGGAAGTACGAGGGTCTGGCGCTGAGCCTCATCTACCGGGACACCGGGTGCCTGTTGCAGACGCTGTGCCTGACGGCGACCGACCTCGGCCTGGGCGCCTGCCCCACCGGCACCATGCGCCCCACGAGCCAGATCGCCTTCCTCAAGGGCCGGCACGAGGAGTTGCTCCACGTCGGCAACCTGGCCCTGGGACTCCCCGGTCCCGCAAGCGACGGCGAGACACCGGCGCCGAGCCGAGAGACAACCGAAAGCGACCAGGGAATCAGGGCACATGGTTCGGTGAATGGGGGGTAGAGGGCGGAAGTGAAGTCGGGGAGAACCGTGACACCTGGGGAGGTCGAACGGTTCTCCTCGAATTTTCTCGGACCAGGCTCGGTGTACCTGCGCGGGCCCCACCCGACGCGCCCCCGCATGGAATCGGCCGTAGCGTTTCAGTCATGTGCTGGAGTGCGACGGCCGACCTGGTGGCGGGCACGGGTATCGCCGCCGTAGGGGTAGCCGGTGTGACCCTCGCGGTCAGGCACCCCCGTGACCTGCCGCTGGCCGCGCTTCCGCTCCTTCTCGGCGCGCATCAGATCATCGAGGCCGCGCTCTGGCGCAACGGCGGCGGGACGGGCCCCGCCACGCTCGCCTGGGCGGTGATCGCGCTCCCGCTGCTCGCGCTATGGGTTCCGGCGGCGGTCCTGTGCTCGGCGCCACCTGACGCCCGACGCCGCCTGCTGATCCCCCTGGCCGCGGGAACTGCGACGGCGGCCGTACTGGCGTACACACTGGCCACTCGTACGGTGACGGCCGAGATCCGTGGCCACACGGTCGGCTACTCCCTCGGCCTGCCGAGACCGGGACTCGTCGTCGCCGGCTATCTGCTCGCCACCATCGGCTCCCTGCTCCTGTCGGGCGACCGGGGCCTCGTGCTGTTCGGCGTACTGGTCGCCGTCGGGGCCGGTGGGTGCGTGGTGCTGTGGCGACAGGAGTGCATCTCCACGTGGTGTGCTTTCGCCGCCGTGTGCTCGGTGATCCTGCTGCTCTGGGTCAACAGGCGTCGTCCACCGGCCACCCGCCCGCCAGGTCGAGGCAGCCGAGCAGCTTGACCTCGTCCCACCCTCCCGGCCGAGGTTCGACCTCGCTGGTCCGCTCCGCGTGCGCCGAGGAGGTGTCCGGGTCCGAGCCATGGGGGAGTGGTGAGCCGGTCAGGGGTGACCGGCGTTCAGGGCGCGGTGCGCCCCCGCGCTGCCGTTGCGCGGAGTGAGCAAGAACGCCAATGAGCCCCTGGCGCCGCCTTTCTGCGGCACCAGGGGCTCAGTCGTGACCAGTTCAGAGAACTCCGCGCGTGGCGCGGGTCAGCGGACCCTGGGCACGCCTCACGTTGGCGCCTCCCAGTGCGTAGGCGCCGGCCAGCATGGCGACGGCACTACTGCCGACGCCCACCGCGATCGCCTTGCGGTTCTTGAGGACCGTCCACGTCGTCGTCGCCGCTTGCAGCGTCTTTCCCGGTACGTTGGACAGGAGTTCGCCTCCCGCCTTCGCCTTCTCACCGAGCGTGGCGCCGAAAGACGCCGCGCCCTCGCCGGCCTCGGCGACCGAAGACTTGACGCCTCTGGCCGCGGAGCCGGTCTTGGTGGCCGCTCCAGAGGTGGCCTTGGACGCGGAACGGGCCGCGCCTCCTGCCGCCTTGGCCGTCGTGGCCTTGGCATCCTCCGCCTTGGACCGGTCGGCCTTGCCGCCCGCCGAAGCGTTACTCACAGGGCTGGTTCCGTTCTTCGCCGATTCACTCATGCCCTCCGTCTGACCCCGTCTCATTGTTCGAAACAAACACGTACTCGCTTGACGCTCACCGGGCCTCGGCAACTCCTCCGCACCGCGAGGTCGGCCAGGCCTCACACGGTCGGCCGCCCGGCCCCGGGGAGGGCGGCCGACCGAAGAGCCGCGTGCATCTGGCCCCCTTTCGCACATGTCGCGGCCAGTGTCCTGCGCTGTCTGCTTAAGATCGGATCGTGGCTGACATCACCGATGCTCTGATCAAGCTGGAACGTTCCGCAGAGGAAGAACGCGCTCGACTCGCAGGCCTCGACGGCGACGAGTACGCAGCGCAGTGGCGCCGCTGGGGCGAAGCGGCAGAGAAGTTCCAGACGGCCGTCACGGCGCACGCCGAGGCAACGGGGCAGGCACGCCACGAAGTAGAGATCGCGACGAAGAAGGCCGCACGACACGCCGACGAGGACCCGATGGAGTAACGGACTGCACCCCCCGCCGGCCGCACTCTGACCTGTCCCGGAGCTGTACAGCGCCGTCGACCCGCGACGGACCCCTCGCCTCCCCCGCGTCAACGGCAGGGACTCCGGCGAACATGCTGAGGTGCCGTCCGACGTCCGCCCGGCCCCAGAGCGTGACCCAGCTCGCCTCATCTCGTTACCGTACACGCTGTGCCGTAAGTTGACGGACGCGGGAAACGGAAGCCCCTGGGAGACGCGGAGGAGACAGGGGTTCAGGAGGCGGAATCAAGGGCCCCCGGCGCATCGGACGGTGCGAGCCCCGTGGCCCAGACGCGCCCGTACACCGAGAGATCGCGCAGATGCGCGGTGATCTCGGCGGCGCTGTACCCGGTGTCGTTCTCGACCCACCAGGTCAACAGGCCGATGAGTTCACCGGTCCAGGCCCGGGCGACGATGTCGAGGGGGATCCGCGGTGTCACCGCGAGCTGCTCGGTCCGTGCGCGGAAGGCCGCTTCGGCGTGCGTACGGATGAGGTCCGTGAACTCTCGTAGCGCCCGGCCGTCGCCCTCGCCTCGAAGGACGACCTGGTAGACGGGCTTCTCCTGCTCGGCGTGTTCGAAGATGTACTTCACCGGCAGTCCGGTGAACCCCTCCGCGTGCGCCTGCTGAACCGCCGGCAGCAGGCGGTCCCGGTCCTCGGCGAGGTCACGGACGATACCGACCAGGAGGTCCTCCTTGTCGCGGTAGTGCGCGTAGAAGGTGGCCCGGCCGACGTCGGCGCGCTCGGTGATCTCCTCGACCGTGATCGCGTGGAACCCCCTCTCCAGAACCAGTTCGACCAGGGCCTGGCGCAGTGCGGCTCGTGTCCTACGGACGCGGCGGTCTCCTGCGGGCTTCATGTCCACTTCGTTTCCTTCTCGTCCCGACTGTTGACCTGACACTAACGCTGCCCTTACGTTGCCGCACACCAAGCTTGGTACCGGACACGATGTTCGGAAACTCTGGAGGTGCCATGAACTTCGGGCGGTATGTGCGCCGGACCGCCGGTCACCAACCCGATGCCGAGGCGGTGGTCTGCGGCACCGTACGGCTGACGTACGCGGAACTCGACGACCACAGCGACCGGCTCGCGACGGCTCTGCGCGCCCTCGGCCTGAACCGGGGGGACCGCGTGGCGACCCTCGCCGGCAACCGCGCGGAACTGGTCGTCACGGAAGTCGCCCTCTACAAGGCCGGCTTGGCCCGGGCGCCGATCAACGCCAGGCTCGGTACCGCCGAGGTGGCCCACCTGCTCGCGGAGTCCGACACACGGGTGCTGCTGACGGACGCCGCCCACCTGGACACCGCCCGCGCCGTCGTGCCCGGAACGGGGGTCAGGACGGTCCTCGGCTACGACGGTCCGAGCGATCTCGGCCCCGGCTATGCCGAGACCCTCGCGGGCACCGTGCCCGAGCCCGTCGAGACGGAGTGCGACGAGAACGACATCGCCGTACTGCACTTCACCTCGGGTTCCACCGGCAAGCTCAAGGCGGCGGTCCAGACCTACGGCAACCGGCTTGCCCTGATGCGCAAGTGCGTGATGAGCGCCGATACCCGGGTGGGCCCCGGTGACCGGCAGATCCTGGCCGGGCCGGTCACCCACGCCTCCGGCATGCCGCTGATGGGCATCTTCTTCGCCGGCGGCTGTGCGATCGTGCTGCCCCGCTGGGACGCCGAGGAGTTCCTCGCCACCCTTCAGTACGAGCGCGCCACCCACGCCTTCGTCGTGCCTACCATGATCAACACCGTCCTCGCGCTGCCCAACGCCCGCGCCTACGACCTCTCCGCGCTGCGCCGGCTGATCTACGGCGCCGCGCCGATGTCACCGGCCCGGATCAGGGCGGCCTGGGACCTCTTCGGACCCGTCCTCTCCCAGGGGTACGGGTGCGGTGAGACGACCTCCGGCGTGCTGTTCCTCTCCGCGGAGGACCACCGGCGGGGGATCGAGGGCGAGGACGAGGAACTGCTGCTGTCCTGCGGCCGCCCGCTCACCGAGGCCGAGGTCGCCATCGTCGACGACAACGGACAGCCCGTCCCCGACGGAGACGTCGGGGAGATCGCCGTCCGCGGCCCCGACGTCGTCCCCGGCTACCACAACGAGCCGGACCTCACGGCGCGGACCTTCCGGGACGGCTGGTTCCTCACCGGCGACCTCGCCCGCCGACGCTCCGACGGCTACGTGTTCATCGTCGACCGCAAGAAGGACATGATCGTCTCCGGCGGCTTCAACATCTACGCCACCGAGGTCGAGTCCGTCCTGCACCAACACCCCGACGTCTACGAGGCCGCCGTCGTCGGCGTCCCGGACGAGCAGTGGGGCGAAGCCGTCAAGGCGGTCGTCGTGACACGCGACGGCGCCACCCTCACCGAGGCCGGCCTCATCGATTTCTGCGCCGAACACCTGGCCCGCATGAAGAAGCCCCGCTCGGTCGACTTCGTCACCGCCCTGCCCCACAACCCCAACGGCAAGATCGACCGCCGCGCCATCCGCGACCGCCACTGGGCGGGCGCCGAGCGCCGCGTCAACTGAACAGGACCCGGCATGCCCTTCACCCTGGAACCCTCCTACGACGACAATCCGCGCCTCCAGGACTTGGTCGTCCGGCTGCGCGCCTACCTGACCGACGAACTCATCCCCTACGAGTGTGAACACGGCATAACCGCCGAAACCAAGCTCGACCGCACCACGCTGGAACACGTCTGGAAGCGCAGCGCCGAACTCGGCTTCTACGGCATCAGTCTGCCTCCCGAACTCGGTGGTCAGGGCCTGAGCTTCTACGAACTGTGCGCCCTCAAAGAGGAACTGACCGCCTCCGGCGCCGCGCTCTCCCACTCCGTGCTCGGCGACATGGGTGGCCCGCTGCGCGTCGGCGCGATCGTCAAGTACGCCACCGAGGAACAGCGGGAGCGCTACTTGATGCCCGTCGTCCGGGGCGAGCGGGCGTGCTGCTTCTCCATCACGGAGGAGGACGCGGGCTCCGACGTACGCCGCATGACGACCACCGCCACCCCGGACGGGGACACCTACGTCCTCAACGGCAAGAAGGTCTTCAGCTCCGCGGCTCCCTTCGCCGACTTCGCCATCGTCGTCGCCCGCATGGCCGGCACCGAAGAGGCGTACAGCGCGTTCCTCGTCGACCTGGACACTCCCGGTTGCCGCGTCCTCGACGGCGAAGTCCCCATGTCGGGCCAGCAGATGGAAGGCGACCTCCTCTTCGAGGACTGCCGGATCCCCGCCGCGAACCTCCTCGGCGAGATCGGACAGGGCCTGCGCATCGGCATCGGCCGCATCACCCTCAACCGCCTGCTGCACTGCCCCTCCCTCATCGGCGCCGCCCGCCGCGCCTGGAACCTTTCGATCGAGTACGCCATGAACCGCGTCGTCTTCGGCCAGCCGCTCCTCGCCCATCAGGCCATCCACCACAAGATCGCCGAGATGGCCACCGAGATCTACGCCGCCCGCGCGATGGTGATGACCACCGCAGCGAAGGCCGACCGGGGAGACAACGTCTCCGTCGAGGCCAACATGTGCAAGCTCTTCACCTCGGAGGCGTCCTTCCGCGTCGCCGACCAGGCGGTCCAGATCCACGGCAAGGCCGGGCTGACCCGCGGCCACGAGGTCGAGCAGATCTTCCGCAGCCTGCGGATGTTCCGGATCGTCACCGGGACCACCGAGATCCACAAGAACGCCATCGCCAAGGGCCTGCTCTGACCGACCCCTTGGTGCCCAGGGCGGTACCGCGGGCTCCCGTTTCCACGAGCGGGCCCGCGGCCTCGGGGGACAACCGCCCACCCGTACGACCCCCTGCTCCACCCGCACCCGCAGGAGTCGCCCCATGGCACCCCATACCGCCACCGCGCAACCCCAGGACATCAGTGCCCCGGCGCCCGACCGCCGCAGAGCCTGGCTGATCATGGCGATGATCGTGGCCTTCATGGTCGTGAACTTCGCCGACAAGTCGGTCCTCGGCCTCGCCGCCGTCCCGATCATGGAGGAACTCGGCCTCAGCAACAGCACCTACGGCCTGATCTCCAGCTCCTTCTTCTTCCTGTTCAGCGTCTCCGGCCTCCTCGTCGGTCTGCTGTCCACCCGCATCTCCAGCCGAGTTCTGCTGTTCGTCATGACCGTGGTGTGGGCCGTGGCCCAACTCCCGGTTCTCGTCGTGGCCTCCGTCCCGACCCTGATGGCCGGCCGCATCCTGCTCGGTGCCGCCGAAGGGCCGGCGGCACCGATGTCGATGCACGCCCTGTACAAATGGTTTCCGCCCGAGCGCCGCGCCCTGCCCTCCGCCCTCCAGATCGGCGGCGCGGCCCTGGGCACACTGATCGCGGCACCCCTGGTCACCTGGCTGATCGACGGCTTCGGCTGGCGTTCGGCCTACGCCGTCCTCGCCGTCGTCAGCGCCTGCTGGGCGCTGCTGTGGTGGCGTGTCGGCCACGACGGCCCGTACGACCACAAGCACGCGGCCACCGGATCCAGCGGGATGCGGCTGCCGTTCCGCAAGGTCCTGCTGACCGGCACCGTACTCGGCAGCATCACCAGCGCCCTCGGAGCGCAGTGGGCGCTGTCCCTCAGCCATGCGTGGCTGCCCGCCTACTTCCGGACGCAGATGGACATGTCGGCGGCCGCCGCCGCGACCGCCATCAGTGTGGTGTCCGGCTTCGGCCTCGTGCTGCTGCTGGCGGTCTCCCCGTTCGTGGACGCGCTGAAGTCCCGCGGCGTGAGTAGCCGTTGGTCGAGCGGGGCGACACAGAGCATCGCCGTGTGCGTGGCCGGGTGTGCGATGGCGGTGTTCCCGTTCGTCGACGCCTCCGCTCCGCGGCTCGCACTGATCGCGCTGGCCTTCGGTGGCACCTCGATCGCCGTGCCCCTCCACTACATGACGACCGCCGAGGTCGTCCCTCCTGGCCAGCGCGGCGCCGTCTTCGGCGTCGTCGCCGGTATCGGTACCCTGCCGGGCCTCGCGGCGCCGTTCCTGACCGGCCACCTCATCGACACGGCCGACTCCGCGGCTGCCGGCTACACCATGGCCTTTCTCGTCGCCGGCGCGGTCATGCTCACGGCAGGCGCCTTCGCTCTGACGGCCATCCGCCCGGAGCGGGACGCACGACACCTGGGGCTCGACGCCGGGACTCGGCCCTGATGCGTGCAGCAGAAGCTCGTATCCCTGGCGGCCGCCGGCCAGGCGACCCGCGTCCCGCTCCCACAGCGGGCAGGCCGTCGCTTTTCAGCGCGGCGGCGCGGTCCGGGGGTTACACCTTGCCCTCGCCGTAGAAGCGTACGTAGTCGACCGTCATCCGCGCGGGCGACGGCGTGGAGGCATCGGGAGGGCCGGGCCAGTCGCCTCCGACGGCGACGTTGAGCAGCAGGTGCATGTCCTGCTCGAAGACCCAGTCGCGCTTCGCGGGCAGCTTCGCCGGGGTCAGGGTGAAGTATGGCTCGCCGTCCACGGACCAGGTGATGCGGTGCGGTCGCTTGTCGATGGCGTAGGTGTGGAACGCCCGTGACGCGTCGGCGGGGAGCGTGGTGGAGCCGCCGATCCCCTTCTCGTTGTAGTAGGTCGGCCCGTGCGCGGTGCCGTACACCGTCCGCGGTTCGCCGCCGACCACCTCGCAGATGTCGATCTCACCCTGTCCGGGCCATTCGACTCCGTTGTCCCCCAGCATCCAGACCGCCGGCAGCAGTCCCGTGCCGGTGGGTATCTTGGCGCGGATCTCCACGCGTCCCCGGGTGAGTGCGACCTTTCCCTCCGTGGTCAGACGGGCCGAGGTCCATGGACAGTGCTTTCGCGTGTGGCACGGGAGCTTCGCTCCGGCGGGGGACGGCCGCGCCGAGATCACGAGGTGCCCCGAGCCGTCGAGTGCGGAGTTGGCCGCGTCATCGGTGTAGTACTGCAGCTCGTTGTTGCCCCACCCCTCGGCGTCCCGGTTCCCGATCTCGGTGTTCCAGAACTTCTCCGAGGGCCGGACGGCTGCGGCCCCATCGAACTCGGCCCGCCAGAACGGCTTGTCCCCGGACGAGGGGGCGCCCCCGCCCACCGGGGCGGAGCCGCATCCGGACAACAACCCGCCCAGCGCCAACAGAAGGGCCAGACGGGTACGTCGGTTCATCACGCTGCTCCTGAAAGATCGTGCGTACCGCACGAACCTTACAAACTCAAGAGCCGCAGTGCGCTGAGAGTGTCCCGCCGTGGGGCGGCGTACGCCAAGAACATGCCCCCGGCGTCCCATTCCGCCGGGCCAGGGCTGCCACAACACCGCCGGTCAGAACCTGGTCCGGCGTTCGAGCGTCGCCGATCGCCCGATTTCGCTGGCCGACGGGACGGAGCCCCCATAAGACTCTGGGCGCTTCCGATCTCTGAACGGAGAGACGCATCATGCGGCTACCACCGGTGCCACGAACCAGCACCACGTCCCGATCCGGCCCGCGCGCTCAGGGTGGGCAGCGACCCTCACCGCGCTGCTGGCCGTAGGCCTGTTCGCAGAGCGCCGTGGGGTTGTGGGCTCCACGGCCATCGAGCCGGTTTGGCCAGTGGGTCAGGGCCCGGAACCGGGGTCTGGGTGCACGGGCCTGGTGATGCCGGCTCGTACGGCCTCCAGTTGGGCCGCGAAGGCCACACCCAAGAAGAGCGCGACGCCGGCCAGATTGGCCCAGAGGAACAGGGCCATCAGGGCGGTCAGCGGCCCGTACAACGAACCGAAGGACCCGCTGTGCCCCACGTAGAGGGCCAGCAGCCAGGTAGTGGTGATCCATAGGACGAGCTGTACGGCGGATCCGAACGCCAGCCAGGTGTAACCGGGTTGGTCGCGCCGGGGCGCCCACCGCAGGACAACAGTCGACGCCAGGCAAGCGAGCGCCACCCCCACTGGGATCTTCCCCCAATCCCACCAGCTCAGCCACGCCCCGGGCCAGCCGAACACCTCCGCCAGCGCCTTGCCCACCGCCCCGCCGGCCACCGTCACGAGAAAGCCGAGCACCAGCGGCCCGCCCGCGCCGACCGCCAGCAGCAGGCTGCGGCCGTACTTCTCCAGGAAGGGCCGGTCGCGTTCGATCCCGTAGATGCGGTTGCACCCCCGCTCGACCTGGCCCATGGCCGATGCGAGGTTCAGTACGGCGAAGGCGAGGCCCAGCCACATGGCCACGGTGCCCGCCGTGCCGGCACCGGCGTGCGTGCGGGTGGCCAGCAAGCCTTCGCGCACGAGCTCGTGGCTGGCCGTCGGAACGATCTCGCCCAAGGTGAGTTCGATCAGCCGTCCGACGCTTTGTGTGTGAACGGCCGCAGAGACCCCGACCAGGGCGATGGCGAGCGGCACCATCCCGATGACCAACTGGAAGGCGAGGGCCCGCGCGAAGCTGAATCCGTCGGCGTAGCGGAAGCGCAGGAACGCGTCGGTCACCAGTCGGCGGCCCCCGTAGCGGCGCAGAGCGCTCCAGGCTTCGTCTCCGGACAGCTCGTCACCGATCATGTCCCTCGTCTGCGGTACGTGCACCACGGTTCCCATGCAGGAGATGTGCTCCGCCGGCCCGTTTCCATGCGGCCGGGGCGCCATCGTCGAAGCTCCGTCGTATGGAGGGAACCGGGAAGGTCACCTCCGCGACGGAGCTTCGTTGCGCGGACACGCATTCCTTACGATGATCCAAACGAAACCGCTTAACTGGCGACGATGGCACCGAGGATCATTCCGCCGATCAGTCCGACGGCGCCGACTATCAGGGCGATGGTGGAGAGCCGTTCGTGTCGAGCGAATTTGGCGATGGCGGCCAGGATCAGCCCGCCCAGTCCGAACACGATCGGCAGGAAGAGGAAACCGATCGCGCCCAGCACGATCGCGATGATGCTGAGAACGTTCTCGCTGGCACCGCTCTTGGCCGGGGCGTGGTGCTGCCCGGCGGGCTGGTTGCCGTACTGCGTAGTCAT
The DNA here is from genome assembly GCF_055581265.1 of Streptomyces sp. NPDC031466. Taxonomy (NCBI): domain Bacteria; kingdom Bacillati; phylum Actinomycetota; class Actinomycetes; order Kitasatosporales; family Streptomycetaceae; genus Streptomyces; species Streptomyces sp. NPDC031466. The sequence goes on along the minus strand of NZ_JBVIJT010000004.1, from coordinate 135,356 downwards.
CTCTCGCTCCTTCGAATCGGTCGCTCCTGGAACCGGCCTCGGTCGGCCTCCTATCGCTCGATTGCCCCGAAATCCCGTCCGCAGACGCCGAGTTGACCACGTAGTTGTCCACTCCACCCGGAGTGCGGCCAACGTGTGGAGCCGGTGGGTGTGTTCACCGTTCACTGCCACCGTGAGGGTTCGGCGGGTGTCGGGGCAAAGCTGCTTGCGGCGTTCGTGCGCCCGCTCGGTAAAGGCGACCGTGCACAGCGCGCCGTGCGTGTCAGGCCAGCAGTGCCGCGGCGCGGCACCGTGCCTGGTGCAACCAGGAGGCGCGGGTTTCGTCGGAGGAGTCGGTGAGTGTTCGGAAGACGACCCGGCGAACGTCGGCAACTCCTGCGTAAGGCAGGATGCATGACGCCCAGATCCTTTGCAGCGGGTCTCCGAACTCGGCCTCTTCGCGGTCGGCGGGTGTATCGGAGGTGTTCAGGACGAGGGCTCGGCCGGCTCTCAGTAGCCCTTCGGGCTCCCCTTGGGGGGTTCCCAGTTTGTAGGCAACGCCGGGCGCGAGGACACGCTGCACCCAACCTGCAAGGACAGCGGGTGGCATGCCCCACCAATTCGGATGTACGAACACCAAGGCGTCAAGTGTGGCCACCTCCGCCCGATGAAGCGCCACCTGCGCATCGTGAGTGCTGGTGGCAGACCGGACTGTGTCCGTCTCGTCGGCGGTCAGCTCAGGTACGAATTCCTCAGCGTAAAGATCATGCGCGAGGACCTCGCATCCGAGGTCGCGCAGGTGTTGCACAACGGCATGGAACAGTGCGTGGTTGAAACTGCCAGACCGTGGGTGCGCGAGGTAGACCCCAATACGCGGCATTCGTCCCCCAAATAGCATCGATGTCGTCAGTCGAGCGGGGGAGTGCAGGCGGTCCCGCCCGGCTGATCATCATGGTCGGTGAGGACTGCTCATGGAACTGGTTGACAAGATCCGGGTGGAACACATTCGCCCGTATCCGCCGACAAGCCGTCCACCCCGCGGGAGCAGGCTGCCACCGAGCAGCAGACCAGGCAGAAGGTTGCGTTCCTCCGTGCCAACCTGCGGCTATGGGTGCGTACGTGTTCCCCCCTCGTGCGAGTTACTGATGTCGAGGGAACGGGCAGCCAATCGTGGTGGTGCACGTGCGGGGCAGCCCATGATGAGCACGCACGAACACACACCTGAGCCACAAGGCTCACCTGATGGAAGGCAGCTGTTGTGAAGGTCCAGCCGAGTACCACCGGAGTTCAGGCCGGCTATGTCACCCAAGTAGCCGCGGATCTGGAAACCAACCTCAAGGAACAGGAACGCATCGGGGCTGAGGTCGCAGCGCTGCAGGAGCAGTTGCAGGCGCTGGAGAGGGATCAGGCAGTGTTGCTCAAGGTGCAGCAGGCACTGGGCTCCTCGGAGGTACCGGCGCGTGCCGCGAAGAAGGCGTCGGCCCGCAAGAAGCAGGTGCCCGCACCACGGGCCGGCGCGCGCAAGTCCGGAACGACCCGGGCGAAGGACAAGGGGCCCGAGCAGATCGGCAAGGCCGCCTCGAAGAAGCCGGCGCAACCGGCAGCGGGGCCGACCCTGGTCGAGCTGATCGGCGACTATCTGCGCACGCAGAGCGAGCCGCGCTCGGCGGCCGAAATCACCACTGCCCTCGCTCAGGCTCACCCCGACCGGCTCATCAAGCCCGGCGTCGTGCGAACCACGGTCGAGAACCTGGTCGCCAAGGGCCGGGCCGAACGCGCCAAGCAGGGCTCCTCGGTGTTCTACACCACAGTCGCCCCGGCCGCAGTGCCTTCCGGTACGCAGCAGCCCCAGACATCCACCGACTGAGCAACGGTTCGGACGTCCGCGTCGCCGGCGTTCTCGTTCGCCTGGCCAAGGCCGGCCTTATAGGGGTAGCGCAGCGGGCGCCGGGGCCGAGGTTGAGGCCGGTGAGGCGGCCATCTCGGTGGTTGTCGCTCGTGGTGGGCATGTCGGGCTTGGCGAGTGCTTGGCCGATGTACTGGGCCTGCGGGTCGCCCCCGGCCGGGGCGAGGTCGTCGAGACGGTCCTGTGCCGGCGGGGGCGGCCGGACGCTCTCCACGAGCGTGCTCGCCGGCGTGACGGTGGGCGCGGTGACAGCGCGGGCGGCGGCATCGGTGAGGGGGCGCCACGGTCCGACGGGAAGCACGGCGCCGGGTTCGTAGGCAATCGGCCCGGGGCTCGTGGACGGTGGTCGGTCCCTGTGGTGGGTTGAACTCCGGCGCCGGTCCTGATCGGTCCGTGCCGGGGCACCTTCGGCCGACGGTACTCACGCACCACGCAAGCCCCGGGTGACGGCCCGGGGCGGTTGCCGCGCGCACTCCCACCTGGGGCGAGGGGGAAGAGGAACGGCGAGGGGAGCCGGGCCGCAGCGGCCCGGCTCCCCTCTCAACGGCTTCCCGACCCCCGGTCGTACCGGGGGTCGGGGAGGGGTGGGTGTCAGCAGGCGCCGAGGTCCTGCCAAGCGCCCCATTGACCGGTGGTGCCGGGCTCCTCACCCGTCGTCCACCATTTGGCCTTCCAGGTGTGGCCCTTGTGGGAGACCTGCTGACCGCCGGTGTAGACGGTGCTCTTGGCCCAGGCGTCGATCGTGCACTGGCTGCCGCTGCCGCCGGTGACGGTCAGGGCGTAGGTCGCCGAGTGGCTGCCGGTGGTGCCCGCTCCGGTGACGGTGACGGTGTAGGTGCCCGAGGCGGCTGCCGAGGTGGTGGCGAGGGTGAGCGTCGAGGTGCCGCCCGCCGTGACGGACGCCGGACTGAGGGAGGCGGTCACGCCGGCGGGGGCGCCGCTGACCGACAGCTTCACCGGCTGCGCCTGACCGGCCGTGACGGCCGTCTTCACAGTGGCGGTGGCGGACTGGCCGGCCGTCACGGAGCCCGAGGCGGGGCTGAGCGCTACGGAGAAGTCGTTGGCCGGGGTGCCGGTGCCGCTGGTGAAGGGGGCGAAGATGTGGCTGAAGTCCCAGGTGTTCTGCTGGATGCCGGAGCAGTTGTCCGCCGCGGCCCCGCCCGGGCAGCTGCCGTTGTCCCGCTGCAGCGCCCAGAAGGACAGGGTGTTGATGCCCTTGGCGACCGCCCAGTCGTAGACCGTACGGGCGTTGGCCAGGGTGAAGGTCTCCGCCGGGCCGAAGTCGTCGACACCCGGCATCTCGGTGATGCCGACCATGTTCCACAGCTGGGCCGGGGTCTTGCTCGGGTACAGCCCGGCGAGGAAGTCGTACAGGCCCTGGGCGGCGGTCTGGGTGTCCTTCGCCATGTCATGGGTCTGGTTGTCGTAGTAGTCGAACGTCATGAGGTTCACGACGTCGACCCGGGTGCCGTTGCTGACGGCGTTGCGCAGCAGCGCCTTGCCGTTGTCCGCGAGGCCGTGCGTGGTGGTCGGCAGGGTGTAGGAGATCTCCACCTTGCGCCCGTTGGCCGCCGCCCAGTCCTGGACGATCTTGATGGCCTTGTTGCGCCGGTCGATGCCCGCCGTGTTGTCGAGCGAGTCGATCTCGATGTCCATGTCGAGCCGCGAGATGTCGTAGGTGGTGATGACCTTCTCGTACGCGGCGGCGATCTGCTGGACGTCGGTGCAGCTGTCGGCCAGTTCGGTGCCGGTGGTGTCGGCGGTGTAGCCACCGAAGGAGGGGATGACGTCGCCGCCGTTGGCCTGGATGGTCTTGATGTCGCTGCCGAACGTGGAAGCGGCGACCGGCATGGTCGTGTCGCCGTTCCAGTACGGAGTGCAGGAACCCTTCGTGGCCGTCTGGAGGAAGGCCATCGTCAGGTGCTTGGCGCCGGACTGCGCGGCCAGGGCTGCGGGGCTGTCGCCGGTCCAGGCCTCGAAGTAGGGGGCGAAGACGTGGTTCGGCAGGGGTGTCGCGGCCTGGGCGGTGCCGGTTCCCGTGAGGGCGAGGCCCAGCGCGGCCGCCGTGGTGGCGGCTGCGGTGACGGCCGCGCGGAAGGGAAGCGCGAATCTCATGTCAGTCCCGGAGTGTGGTGGGGGGGAAGCCGATGTCCGTGCGGGGGAAGCGTGGTGCCGAGTAATGGATAGCGCCCGCCCGACCACGGGTCAATGGTCTGGACCAAAGAGGGACTAGACCAATCCGGGGTCCCCGCATGGCCCACCGCTGTACAGGGCATCCAGTAGTGGGCTGGACCAACGTTCAACTTCCAGCGAGGCGCGTCGCCCCGCGGGTCGGGACGGACCGATGGACGAAGCCTTCCGTCCATGGCCCAAGTGCGCGCACCGAAGTCAGTGGCGTACGGGCGGCCCTCAGTTTCCCGGGGGGGGGCGACGCGGCGATTGGCGCCAGGTGGCCGTCGGGGCCTGTGCCTCGTGGTTGGGGAACACGGGTCGGCAGGCGTGCGCCGCATCGGTATCTGTTCGCTGTCATTTCCCCGGCAACGTCCAGTGCCGCGACGTGCCCAAGTCACCGTTACCCCCTGTCCCTCCGGTCGTTTCCTTCTCAAGGGCGGAAGCGGGACGTGGAAAGGGGTGCGAGGTGGCGGTCGGTATCTCGCCTGTACGGGCATGGTGTGCGGTGGTGCTTTCAGCGTGGCTGTGCGCTTCAGCGGCCATTCCGGCGAGCGCTGCAGGGGGGGGCCACACGAGGTGAACTTGGCTGCCATGGGCCGGTGGTGGGCTGTGTGGCTGAGGCACAGGAGACGCTGCGGCAGGTGCGGGACGAGCTGGGGTGCGACCACCGGGCGCCGTTCCCGGCGATCTACGTGCACCTTGAGCAGTCCCTCAAGGACGCGGTACGCAACCCGCGCGCGTTCGACGAACCGTCCTGGCTGGCGGGCGACCTCAACACCGGGTTCGTCAACCTCTACCTGTCCGCCCGGCAGGCCGACCAGGACGGCCGCACCGTTCCTGCCGCCTGGGGCATCGCCTTCGCGGCGGCCCGTGCCGACGGCGTCACCGCCGGGCAGGACGTACTGCTCGGTGCCAACGCCCACATCCAGCGCGACATGCCCTACGTGCTCGCCCGCCTGGGACTGCGCAGCCCCGACGGTTCCTCACGCAAGGCGGACTACGACCGCTTCCAGACCGTTCTCGACCGCGCCTATGGCCCTGCGGTACGCGACGTCGCCGCCCGCTACGACCAGATCGTGGCACTCGCCGACGACCAGTGGAACCCCATCGCCGGCCTCACCGCCTCCCAGCTCTTCCGCTCCTGGCGCGAGACCGCCTGGACACACGCCCGGCAACTCCGCGACGCCCCTGACGAGAGTGCCCGCCGCAACGTGGTGCGCTCCATCGAGGCGAACGCCGAACGCTGGGCCGCCCGGTTGGCCGCACCCCGCATCCCCGACTACCGCCGCATCCGCGACCGTTACTGCGCTGCCCACAATCCTTCGTGATCGCTGAGGCCCGCCACCGGGTCACGCGGCCTCGGCGGGCCCGTTCGCGCTCACTGAGCTTGTTCTTTCTTCCAGCCTCGAACGGTGTCTCGCACCGAGTCGCTCACCTGAGGTTTGCCGGACGTGAGGGCGGCCTTCGTCTGATCCTGTGCTCCGACCAAGGTGCACGTGACCGAGACGAAGGCCGGGCGAAGACGGCGTCGCAGTTCATCCCGGGCTGGCCCTGCTCCTTCGTCGCCGTCCTGGAGCCGGGCGCCACCTCTTGGACCGCCATCCTGGACGCGGTCCGGCTCGGCCCGGTGGACGACGCCACCGCGGTCACCGCCGCCCAGCTGCGGGGAGTCGTTGAACGGCTCATCGCCGTAGGTCAGTGGCGGGCCGGGGGCCCGGACATCGCGACCGTCAGCAATGCCGGCTACGACGTCACCCGCCTGCCCTGGGGCCAGCGCGATCTACCGGTCGAGGTGGTCGGTCGGGTCCGCTCCGACCGCGTCATGCGACTGCCGGAGCCGCCTCACGCCTACGACCCGAAGGGCGACCGGTCGCCTAAGCACGGCCCGGAATTCCACATCGCCAAGCCGGAGACCTGGCCCGAGCCCGGGATCACCACGGTCACCGCAACTAGCAACTAGCAACTAGCAACTAGCGACTACGGCAAGGCCGAGGCGCAGGCATGGGACCGGGGCCACCCACGGCTCACCCACCGCTCCTCATGGCTCGACCACGACGGCGAACTTCGCCCCATTGGGGGGCACGTTGATCCGGTTGAAGGCCGAGCATCCATCGAAGGACCGTGATGCCCCGCCGGTATGGTTATGGTCCTCCAAGACCGGCGTCACTCCGGACGACGTGGACCGCTTCTGGCAGGCTCGGGTCCGCCGGAGGTTCAGGAACACCCGCGCTCACCTCGCCTGTTCGACCCGTGTTCCCCAACCACGAGGCACAGGCCCCGGACGACCACCTGGCGCCAAGAACAAACACCGGGCACCCCGCTACGAGGTCGGCAAGACCGTCAAACGCCCCGAGACCGTCAAGGCCATCGGTAAGACTGGCAGGCCTGGTAGATAGAGAACAAGCTCAGAGCCTGTCTTTGAACCCCCGCCGCTTCGCAGGGGGCAAAGACAGGCTTCTAGAGGGTGTCCGGGGAGTGATTCTCCGTTTCCACTTCCGCCTCCAGCTCGTCTCTGATCGCCTCATCGAGTTCACGCCGAAGCGGCGCCACCACCTCGGCCCAGTAGCGTGGAGCATCCGCCGCGCTGATCGAGGAGCGCGCGTGCCGGGGCCAGATGATGCCCAAGGCCACGTACGTAACGCTGCGAGCCAGGGTTGCGACGCTTCTACTTACAGCATGAATGGCGAGTGCGTGTTCCGCCCGATGCACTTGGCTTCCGGCTGCTCTGACCTGCAACTGGTCGAACGGTTCAGCGAACACGGCCTCCCGCATCTCCGACAACGCATTTTGCATGCCCATGTACCTGGCGTGCCGTTCTTCACGTTTCCGGCGTTCCGTCTCCGCTCGGTTCTGGCGGCGCAGAACTTCCAAGGCGCCTTGGTGGGTCTTCTCCGCGACCTCCATCGCAGTTCGATGGGCGGCTTCTGCTTGTGCCATCGCCGTTCTGTGTGCAGCCTCGGCCTGTGCCAGCACAGCCCGCTTCTGCCAGTGCCCCACCAAGGCGGTAACGGGGATGCCGGCAAGGGCGATGATCGCCACGAGGTTGCCTAGGTCCATGCTCGATACCCTCCGTCATATGGGACAGCTCATGCCCCAGCATGAGCTGTCCCGGGGACCGGGAAGGGAGTTCGAGCAGAAATTGACCTGGTGGCGGGCGGTGTCGTCGGTCATGGCCTTGCACGCCACCGACGGTCGGCGCAAGAGATCCGTCGCCACTTTCGTGGCCACCTGCTTGTCGGCGACCAGGTCGTGCGCGGCCTCGATCTTCTCCTGCACGCTCTCCGGGCCTGGCCCGTGGTAGCCGACCCGCTGCCGCGTTGTCTCCGGTGTCCACCGCCGTTTCCCGGTCCGCTCGTCCAGCGGCGGATTCTTGCTCGCCGCCCACCGTTCCTCGTAGTCGGAAATCCCCGCGAGGATCTGGTGCGTGCTGAAAGCAACCCCCGCGCACCGGTGCCGCTCCGGAAACCGGCTCGCCACCACCGGTACTCCTTGATCGCGTTGTACGGGACGTTGATGTCCTCCGACAACCGATACGGCCACGCCGAGACGCCGAACAGGTCATCACGGAAGGACCGACCGCTGTGCGGCTCGGCCATGGGCACCACATGGCCGCGAAGAAGGGGAACTTCAGCCCACTTCAACTAGCGTGCGGGTCAGCCCTTTTCGCGGCGACTTCGCACGTCATCCTGCGACGATCACTGAGGTGCGTGCCTGAGGAGGTCGGCCGGGGGACGACAGGTCGCTCGCACCGGAACACCGATCCGCTACGGCGGTTCGCGCCTGTCGCCCGGTCCCGCTGGTGCGGTCGTCGAGGGGCGGTGGTCGCGCGCCGCGGGCGGCTCCCCCGCCCGTTCCTCCAGGCCGGCCGGGACTCCGCCGCCGACGGCACCGGCGCCCACCACCTCGACGGCGACATCGACGAGGTGCGCACCTGGGCGGGGCCCTCTCCGAGGAGGAGATCAGGACGGTGGCGCGGGAAGGGGAACACTCCGGGCCGTGGCCGAGCGCGGGCCGACCCGGATCCTTCTCGCACCTGAAACCCTCTCGGGGTCGCCGTGCCGCCCCACGGGGTGCTTGCGGCGCGCTCAGTCGCCCTTCGTGCCGACCGCCGCGTCGAGGAGGGGGCCCAGTTCGCGGACCACGGTCGTCAGAGCACGGACGTCCCGTTCGGCCCGGGCGAGAAGCACGGCCCCCTCCAGGCTGCTGACCATGAGGGTGGCCAGCCCACCGGCCCGCTCCTCCGGCACGCCCATCCCGGTCAGAGCCTCGGCCACCGCTCCGGTCCATGTGCGGAACGCGGCGGCCGCGGCCTGCCGGGCGGAGGGGACCGATTCCGCACAGTCCACCGTGGCGGCCGCCACCGGACAGCCTCCGGCGAAGCCCGCCGTCTCGTACTCGTCGGTCCACTGGCGCACCATCGCGGCGAACAGACCGCTCGGCGTCGGCTCGGGCAGGGCGGCCAGGAAGCGGGCGACCCGCTTCGCCGCATAACCACCCGCCCAGCCCACCGCCTCCGCGACCAACTGCGCTTTCCCGCCGGGAAAGTAGTGCTGGAGCGAACCACGAGGCGCCCGGGCGTCGGCGGCGACCTCGCGCATACCGGTGGAGAGGACTCCCTCGCGCCGGATGAGCTGCGCGGCGCTGAAGACCATCCGTTCGCGCGGCCCCCGTTCCACCTCGGCCATCGCCGCCCTCCGTCATCTCAGTCGTAGGTGTGTTGCCGGCTCACCCTACGACCGCCCTCACCCTCTGACGGTCGTCACCATATGACGACCGTCATAATCCCCGCTACCATGACCGCTGTCATAGTCGGAGGTCTCGGCGGCCGCCCGGCTCTCGGGCGGGCGGAAAGGGCGGTACGTCATGGGCGTCGGCAGCGTCGGCTTCATCGGCCTGGGAGTCATGGGACAGCCCATGGCGCTGAACCTGGCCCTTGCCCCCGGGACGCGGCTCGTGGTGTGGAACCGCACGGCCGAGCGGTGCGAGCCGCTGCGCGCCGCGGGCGCCGAGGTCGCGGCAAGCGCCGAGGAGGTCTTCCGCCGGACGGACACCGTGTTCCTCATGCTGGCCGACGAGGCCGCCGTCGACACGGTCCTCGCGCGCGGCACCCCGGCTCTCGGCGCACGTGTCGCCGGCCGCACCGTCGTCCACATGGGCACCACCTCGGCCGAGTACTCCCGTAGCCTGCAGGACGACATCCGGGCCGCGGGCGGACGGTACGTCGAGGCTCCCGTCTCCGGGAGCCGGGTCCCCGCCGAACGGGGCGAGCTGGTGGGGATGCTCGCGGGGGACGAGGACGCCGTGACGGACGTACGGGCGCTGCTCGCCCCGATGTGCCGCGAGACCTTCCCCTGCGGGGCCGTCCCGGGGGCGCTGCTCATGAAGTACTCCGTGAACCTGTTCCTGATCACCGTGGTCACGGGACTCGCCGAGTCCTTCCACTTCGCCGACCGGCACGGCCTCGACCAGGGCCTGCTGCGCGCTGTGCTGGACGCGGGCCCCCTGGCCAGCGCCGTCTCACGCGTCAAGGCGCCGAAGCTGCTCGACCGGGACTTCTCGGTCCAGGCGGCCGCCGCGGACGTCCTGAAGAACAATCGGCTGATCGCCGAAGCCGCCCGCGAGGCCGGTCTGGCGTCCCCGCTCCTCGACGTCTGCCACGCCCTCTACGACGAGACAGTGCGCCGGGGGTACGGCGGCGAGGACATGGTCGCGGTGCTCCACGCGATCGAGGCCCGGACCGCCGGGGCGACGACACGGACGACACCGGCGACCGCGGAGCGGACCCGGTAGCCCGCGAGCGGCCCGCGGCGGGCGGCCGACGGCCACCCGACGTGACGACGGCCGACGCCACCCCGTGCCGGCGCAGCCGCACCAGCAGCCGCACCAGCAGCCGGTCGGCTCCGGGTATTCGGCTCCGGGGAGGCCCCGGGCCGGATGCGGGTCTCGGGTTCGTGTGCGGTGTGCTGTCCGTTTCCGCACCTGGAGTGCCGTGTGGTCAGGTTCCTGGGACTACTCCAAGGACGGCGGCTCCTCAAGGGCTGTGTCACCACATACAGGAGCTACTTCGCCGACCGCGCACGTTCAGATGAGGCTGTAGTGGACCGCGCAGGCCACCGCGTGCGAGCGGTTGCGGGCGTGCAGGCGGGACATCATCTCGTAGATGACGTTCTTGACGGTGTGCTCCGAGCAGGACAGGGTGCGCGCGATCACCGCGTTGCCGTGGCCCTCCGCCATCAGGGCCAGTACCGACGTCTGGCGGGCCGTCAGCTGAGGCGTGACTGCGGCCGGTTCGGGGCGCGGGGCGGGCAGTGCGGTGTGACCGCCGAGCAGCCGGACCAGGTCCGGGTAGGGCATCTCGACGGTGTCCGGGGCCGGTTCGGGGGCGGGCGCGAGACCGGTGGCGACCTGGGCCAGCATCCGGCTCAGCCGGCCCGCTTCGAGGGCCGCTTCGAGGGCGGGTTCCCTGGTGGCCGGGCGGGTGGTCGGGCGGCCGGCCCCGCGGGCGGACGAGCGCGGCGGTGCGGCGACGGCGCTCACAGCATGCCTGCCCGGAGGGCGTAGGCGACCGCGTGGGCGCGGTTGCGCAACCGGAAGCGCTGGGTGATGTTCTGGACCACGGTGGTCACCGTCCGCGGTGAGTAGCAGAGCCGTTCGGCTATCTCGCTGGTCTCGTGTCCGTCCGCGACCATCCGCAGGACCGACCGCTCCCGGTCGTTGAGCCCGGCCGCGTCCCAGGGACCGGCCACCGCGTCGGCCGCCGTGCCCCGGCCGCCGGCGTGTTCCAGCAGCAGGTCCAGCAGGTCCGGCGGCAGCGTGCAGTCACCGCGGGAGGCGGCCCGTACGGCCCGGGCGAGACGGACGGGATCCGCCTCGCGGCGGCGCAGCAGCCCCCGGGCCCCCGCCGCGATGGCGTGCAGGGCGTCAGTGGGCTCCAGCTCCCCCGCCACCAGCACCACGTCGGGCCGGGACGGGGTCTCCCGGATCGAGCGCAGTACGTCGAGTTCCGTACGGCCCACCTGGTCCACGGTCATGACCACGACACGGGGTCCGCCACCCGGGGCGGCCAGGATCACCTCGGGGCAGGCGAGCAGGGCGCTCTTGGTGCCGGCTTCCAGCACCGGATCGAGTGCGACGACGTTGACAGGGACGGGTTCTCCCACCGGATCCTCCGAAAGTCATCCGCCTACCGGGTGTCGGGCCGGCGGAGGGGGCGCTGGTTCCCAGAGTGGGGGGCAACCGTGCGGCGGGGCATCGGGCCCCCGCCCCCACATTTGTGAAGACCCGGCGTCACGAGCGTCGGATCCGGTGAAGGGCGCCGCCCGGCTCACCCCCGGCGGGCGTCGCGGCGGGTCGGAGGGGGTGCGCGCGCCGGGGCCGGGCACCGCGGCGGCGGGTGCCGGGCGGTGCGGACGGGGGGTGGTGGGGGCCGCCGCGGGGAATATGGGGGACGTGCCCCCATGTGCGGGGCGGGCGTCTCTGCGAGTCTCCTTCTCGTGACTGACACCGCCGCCGCAGAAACCGAGGTCAGCGGCCTGACCCACTCCTGGTGGGCGCAGGCCCTGAACCTACGGGAGCGGCTCGACGCCCCGGGTGCCCCCGCACCCGCACGGCCCGCCGCCCCCCACTCCCGGCCCGCCTCCTGGGCCCTGGGGGACCCTGAGGGCTTCGCGGCCCGGATGGCGAGCCTGGGGGCCACCGAGGACACCGGGTACGCCCTCGCGGCGGAGCGGTCCTGGCAGCTGGCCGCCCGCGCCGGGAAGCCGGAGTGGGCCGACTACATCGAACGCATCGTGGCCGCGGCCCCGGCCGGGCGCGAGGCAGGCACCGCCGCGCCGGCGGCCGGCTCCGAAGAGGCGGACGGCGCCGCGGTGTTCCTGCCCGCGCTGCGCCCCCTGACCGAGGCGGCCTGGACGGAGGCGGCCGCGCGGATCGAGCTGTCGGAGTCGGAACTGGTCCCGGTCCGCACCGCGTTCGAGGGCTGGCTCGGCGACCGGCTGATCCGCCAGAGCGCCCGGACCCTGGTCAGGGAACTGCACACGGCGCGTGCCGCCGGGCAGTTGGCGGGGGCGACCTCGCGGGAGCGGTTCGCCGACTTCCTCGGCCGGCTCGGCACCCGGGACGGCCTGGCCGCGCTCTTCGCCGGCTACCCGGTACTGGCCCGGATGCTGGCCCAGTCCTGCCTCCACGCCACGGACGCGACGGTGGAACTGGTCCGGCGCTACACCGCCGACCGCGCCGCTGTCGTCCGCGGTCTGCTCGGCGGCACCGAACCCGGAGCGCTGGTACGGATCGACCTCGGCCGCGGCGACGTCCACCAGGGCAACCGGGCGGTGGCCCTGCTGCGCTTCGCCGACGGCGCCACCGTCGTGTACAAGCCCCGCCCGCTCGACCAGCACGTCCTCCTCGGCCAGGCGGTCGCCTGGACGAACGACAAGGTCGCCGGCCTCGGCCTGCGGACCCCGCGCTCGGTGCGCCGGCCGGGATACGGCTGGCTGGAGTTCATCGAGCACGCCTGGTGCACCTCGCCCACGGAGCTGGACCGGTTCTACCGCCGCCAGGGCGCGCTGCTCGCCCTGCTGTACGCGGTGGACGGCGTGGACATGCACTACGAGAACGTCATCGCCTGCCGGGACCAGCCGGTCCTGGTGGACGCCGAGACCCTGCTCCACGCGGGTCTGTCCGCCGCCGTGACCTGCGGATCCGACCCGGCCGCGGCCGCCCTGTCCGCCTCCGTCCACCGCACCTGCCTGCTGCCCAGCCTGCTGATCGGCGAGCACGGCGCCATGGACATCTCCGCCTTCGGCGGCGGCGACGGCGGTTCCTACCCGAGCGAGGGGATGAGCTGGGAAGGCGCCGGAACGGACGAGATGCGGGTGCGGCGCGGTCGCGTCGAGACCCCGGCCGGGCAGAACCGGCCGGCCCCCCGGGACCCGGCCGCCGGTCACGGCGACCACCGGGCCGCGCTGCTCGAAGGCTTCCGGGCGGGCTACGACGCGATCGTCGCGCACCGGTCCGAACTCCTCGGCGAAGACGGGCTGCTGGTCCGCTGGGCCACCAGCCCGGGCCGACTGATCGCCCGCGCCACCCGGCTCTACACGACCCTCCTGGAGGAGTCGACGCACCCCGACGTGCTGTGCGACGCGCTGACCCGGGACGCGCTGTTCGCCGTCCTGTGGGCGGAGTCCGAGAACGACCCGGCCCGCCGGCGCCTGATCGAGGACGAGACCGCCGATCTATGGGCCGGTGACGTGCCGCTCTTCTTCCACCACCCGGCCGACACCGTGGTGCGGACCTCGCGGGGCACGCGCGTCGAAGGGGTGCTGCCCGCGCCGAGCCTGCGGACGGCGCTCGACAAGATCGCCGCCATGGGCGAGGTGGACCGGCACGACCAGGAGTGGATCATCTCGGCCACCCTCGCGGTGACCGGCGCCAACCTCACCGGGGGCCGCCCCCGTTCGGCGCTGGCCGGGCACCCGGCCCCTGCCGTCGTGCCCGAGCCCTCCCGGCTGCTGACCGCGGCCTGCGGGATCGCCGACGAGATCGCGGCCCGCGCCGTGCACGGGGACGGCCGGGTCAACTGGCTCGGCCTGGAGCAGGTCGCCGGGGAGCACTGGGCCGTCCTGCCGATGGGCGGCGGACTCGCCCAGGGCTACTGCGGAGTGGCCCTCTTCCTGGCCCAGCTCGGCGCGCTGACCGGCGCCGGACGCTATACCGCGCTGGCCCGGCAGGCCGCCGCCCCGCTGCCGGAGCTGCTGGCCGCGCTGGCCGCCGGCCCGGCGCTGAGCGCCGCCGTGGGGCCGGGCGCCCTGCACGGACTGAGCGGCATCGTCTACACCGTGGCCCGGCTGGCCGTCCTGCCGGGCGACGGGGACGCGGCCGCGAGCGGGGGCCGTACCGGGGCCGGCCCGCTCCGGGCCGCCCTGCCCGACGCGCTCACCGCCCTCGCCCTGGCCGTCGAAGCCGACCCCGAAGGCCCGGCCGGCCTGGCCGACGGCCTCGCCGGAGCGCTGGCCGCCACCGTCGCCGTGCACCGCCTCACCGGGATGCCGGGCGCCGCCGCCCTCGCGGGTGCCTTCGCCGACCGGCTGCTCGACCGAGCCGCACGGCGCCTGGCCGCCGGAGCCGGTCCTGCGGATCCCGGCTTCGCCCAGGGCGACGCGGGCATCGGCTGGGCCCTGCTGCGCTACGCCGCCGCCGAGGCCGAGCGCGGCCCCGCGGCCACCGCCGCGCGGGCCGCGGAGTGCGCCCGAACCGGCGCCGCGCTGCTGCGCCCCGCGCTGGACGCGGCGCTGAGCCACCCGGCCGACCTCGGCTGGTACTCCGGTCTTGCGGGCACCGCGCTCGCCGCGGCCGACGCACTGGCCCGGGCGGGCCAGCCGGTGCCCCAGGCCGAACTGACCCGGTGCGCGGCGCTGCTGGGCGATCCCGCCGAGGCCGGCCAGTCCACGGAGGGCGCCGAGTTCGACGACCTCAGCCTCGGCCACGGCACGCTCGGCTCCCTGGAACTGCTCAGCGTCCTCGCCGCACAGGGCCACGCCGGCGCCGCCACCGCCCTCACCCGCCGGGCCGGTCAGGTCCTCGGCCGCCTCGAAGACCAGGGCCACCGCTGCGGCACCCCCGACCACGTCCCCTCACCCGGACTCCTCACCGGTCTGTCCGGCATCGGCTACGCCCTGCTCAGGCTGGGCTTCCCGGGGACGGTCCCGTCCGTCCTCCTGCTCCACTGATCCATCCCGTCCCCACCGCCGTTCCGAGCGCCACACTCCACTTCAGGTTCCGAGAAAGGGACTCACCACCATGCGCGAGCTCCAGGTCAACGCCACCGCCGCGGACATCACCACCGACGCCGTCGACACCACCACCGCGGTTCCCGCCGGGGACCCCGCGGGCGGCATCACCCTGTCGGGCCGCAACAGAGCGTGCGCGCGGGCCCGCGCCCTGGCCGGTCTCGTGCTCACCAGCGGACTCGTGGTCACGCTGAGCCAGATCGACACCAGCGTCTCGGCCCCGAACGTCACCTGGTAGGAGCCCTGCCCGCACCGCGATCGCGCAGGAGGGCGCGAGGGAGAGGCCGACTTCGGGTGCACGACCGACCTGGGCATGAACTAGATTTGCGCTCATGCCCCGTACGCGGTACATCATCGGTCGTGACACACACCTCGCGGAGATCAAGCAGGCGTTGACCGAGGCGAGGGACGGACGGGGCGGGGTCGTCTTCCTGGTCGGCGAAGCGGGCATCGGAAAGTCCCGGCTCGCCGCCGAGGCCGTCGGAATGGCCTTCACCGCCGGAATGCGGGCACTGCGGGGCCGGAGCAGCACCACCGGCCCCACAGTGCCTTTCCGGCCATTGACCGAAGCGCTGATGGCGCTGTTCCGCGGCGGGCCGCCCGGCGGCCCGTCCCTGGACGACCTGCCGCTCGGGCCCTACCGGCCCGCGCTGGGCCGGATCATCCCGGACTGGAGCAGCGACGCCCAGGACAACAGCTCGATGGTGATCCTCGGCGAGGCCGTGCTGCGGCTGCTCATCGCCACCGGCCGGGAGGACGGCCAGCTCCTCCTGCTGGAGGACCTGCACGACGCCGACCCCGAGACCCTCGCGGTCGTCGAGTACCTCGTGGACAACCTCGAATACACCAACGTCGTCCTCCTGGTGACGATCCGCACCGAATCCTGCGACGCCCTCGACATGGCCGAATCGGCGCGCCGCCGCGGGGTGGGAACCGTCCTCCAGTTGGCCCCGCTGACCCGCCCCGAGGTCCGCGCCGTGATCGCCGCGCAGCTCGACACCGAACCGGACGGCGTGCCGGAGGCGGCCCTCGACCGGCTCTGGGACGACAGCGCGGGCAGTCCCTTCCTCGTCGAGGAACTCCTCCAGGGCATGATCGGCAGCGGCGCCCTGGTCCGCGCCGAGGACGGCTGGCGGGTCGTCGGCGACCTGCGCAGCGACGTCTCCACCGCCCTCGCTCGCGGCATCCTGCGACGCGTCGACCGCCTCGCCCCCCAAGGCCTGACCCTGCTGTCCGCCGCCGCCGTCATCGGCCGCCGGTTCCCGCTGACCGTGCTCCAGCGGATGACCGGGATCGACGACCGCAGCCTGCTCAGCCACCTGCACGCGGGCGTCGCGGCGCAGCTCGTCGTGCACGACGAACCGGCCCCCGACTGGTACGCGTTCCGCCACTCGCTCACCGCCGAGGCGCTGCTGACCCAGCTCACGCCCACCAACCGGGCGGAGATGTCCGGGCGTGCCGCCGACGCGGTCCAGGCGCTCTATCCCGACCTGGAGGGCGAATGGTGCCCGCTGGTCGCGGAGTTGCGTGCGCAGGCCGGGGACGACGGGGAAGCGGGGCGGCTGTTCACCGTCGCGGGATTGCGGGCACTGGGCGCCGGGGCCATCGGCTCGGCGGTCACCCTGCTGGGCCGGGCCGAGCGGCTGCTCGCGGCCAGCGGGGACGCGGCGGGCCGTACCGCCGCCATGGAGGCCCTGCTGCCCGCCCTCGCCGAAGCCGGCGACTTCGCCCAGGCCTTCGGTTTCGCCGAGAACCTGCACACCCTCGGCGGCAGCGGCCTGAGCGCCGAGCGCCTCGCCGCCCTGCACACCCGGCTGGCGAAGGTCGCCCACACCGCCGGGCGCTGGGAGGACGGCAACCGTCAGATAGCCCGGGCCAGAGCCCTGCTCGGAGAGCAACCCGACGAGTGCGGCACCGCCTCCATCGACGTCACGGCCGCCTACCTCGCCCTCGACACCCCGGGCCCCGACCGCACCCAACTCGCCGAGAAGCTCGCCTACTCGGCGCTCCAGGCCGCCGAACGGCACAGTCTGCCCACGGTGGTCTGCCAGGCCTGGGAACTGCTCGCCACCCTCGCCCGCGAGCGCGACTTCGACGAGGCCACGGCCCTGCTGGAATCGGCCCTGCACACCGCGGAGCAGCACCAGCTGCCGCTCCAGCGGATGTACGCCCTCACCCGCATCGGCGGGAACAACTGGCTGACCGAGGGCAATACGATCCCGCTCCTCGCGGCCCGCAGCGAGGCCCAGCGGCTCGGCTCCGCCACCATCGTGTACACCATCGACGGCATCATGATCCTGGACGCGGCGCTGCGGGCCGAGTTCGCCGCCGCCGCGCAGGGCGCCGAGGAGTGCCTGGCCGTCGTACAGCGGCTGCGCCTGGCCCCCGTCACCCGCTACGTCCTGATGGCCAAGGCGACCCTCGCGGCGCACCAGGGCGACCGGGCGGGCATGGAACGGGCGCTCGCCGCCTTCGCCGAATGGGACGGCAGAGGTTCCCAGGAGGAGCCGCTGACCCGGGGCCTGGCCCGCGCGTTCTGCGCGCTGCTGGAGGAGGACCGGCCCGCCGCCGTCAGCGAACTGCGCACCGTGGCCGAGCTGGAGAGCACCAACCCCAGCACCTACTACCTCAGCGGCCGTTACGGCGTCGGGCTGCTCCTGGACGTGCTCTCCGGCGAGGCAGGCCGCGGCCCCTACGAGAACATCGCCGCCACCGCCCCCGGCCGGATGCGCTGGAACCGGCAGTTCGTGCACTTCGCGGGGGCCGTGCTGCTCGGCCGGGAGGGGAGACCCGACCTGGCGGCCGCGGCCGTCAACGAGGCCCTGCGCGCCGCCGAGCCGTACGCCACCGCCCTGCACCTGGGCCTGCGGCTGATCGCCGAGGCGGCCCATGAGGACGGCTGGGGCGAGCCGGTGGCCTGGCTGCGCCGCGCCGAACTCCACTTCCACCAGCAGTCGGTGGCCCCGGTCGCCCATGCCTGCCGGGCCGCCCTACGCCGGATGGGCGCCCCCGTCGCCCAGCGGCGCAGCGGCTCGGGCAACATCCCGGACGTCCTGCGCACCCAGGGGGTCACGGTCCGCGAGTACGAGGTCTTCCGGCTGCTCGCGGAGCGGCTGGGGAACAAGGACATCGCCGACCGCCTCTACATCTCGCCCCGCACGGTGGAGAAGCACATCGCCAGCCTCGGGACCAAGACGGGCCGCAGCAACCGGGCGGCCCTGTGCGAACTCTCGGCCTCCCTGCGGGCGTAGGGCCTGACGGGCCGCGGCGGGAGTCCGCCCCGGCCCTGTCCACCGCGCCCGGCGCCGCCCGCTCAGCGCATCCCCCGCACCGCCCGGGAGCTGAGCAGACCTACCGCCGTCAGGGCGAGGAGGGCGCCCGACACCGCGAACATCGGGCCGCTGCCGCCCTGGGCCAGGGCCCCACACAGGATCAGCGAGACGGGCGCGATGGCGTAGCCGAGGACCATGTCGATGGAGATCACCCGGCTGAGCACCGAGGAGTCGATGGTGCGCTGGATCCAGCTGAGGCCGAAGACGCCCTGGAACCCGATGCCGAAGCCCATCACCAGGACGGTCACGCACGCGGCCACCGTACTGTCCGCCAGCCCCAGCACCCCCATGCCCACCGCGAGCCATCCGGCGAGCGCGGCGATCAGCAGGCCCACCCGGGGCAGGCCGCTGAGTGATCCGCCGACCAGCGTGCCCAGCATCGCGCCGCCCGCCAGGGCGCCGTTGAGCAGGCCCAGGGTCGCGGAGCCGCCGTGCAGGTCCACCTTGGCGAGGGTCGCGAAGCCGACCGTGAAGGTACCGGCGTAACAGAAGGTCATCACCGTGTCGATGACCAGGATCGAGCGGATCCGCGGGTCCTCCAGGGCGTAGCGCAGCCCGGCCCGCATCCGGGCGAACAGGGAGTCCCCGGCCTCCGGCGCGGCCGGAGTCGGCGCCGCCGCCCCAGGCTCCTCCCGCGCCGCGGCCGTCCGTATCCGCGAGACGCACAGCCCGCAGAGCGCGAAGCACACTCCGTCCACGAGGAAGGCGACGGGCGCGTCCGAGAGAGCCACCACCATGCCGCCGACGGCGGGGCCCAGGACGGAGGACACCTTCGTGCCGACCGCCAGCAGCGCGTTGGCCGGGGCCAGCTGCTCCTTGGCCACCACCGAGGGCAGGATCGAGGCCCGGGCCGGCTGGAAGAACGCGTCGACGGCGCCGAACGCGGCGGCGGCGCAGCACAGCATCGCCACCGTCAGCGACCCCGTCATCCCGATCAGCCCGACGCCCCCCATCAGCACGGCCCGGGCCCAGCTGGAGAGCGTCATCAGGGTCCGCGGGGACCACTTGTCGCTGAGCGAGCCGCCGACCAGGGTCAGCAGCGCCCGCGGCACCGCCTGGAAGGCGAGGACGTAGCCGAGGGTGAGGGTGGACTGCGTCAGGCTCAGTGTGATCCAGGAGAAGGCGATGTAGCTGAAACCGTCCCCCAGCAGGGACAGCGACTGTCCCAGCCACAGCATCCGGAAGGCGGGCAGCTTGGCGGGTGCGCCCAGCCGCGTTCCCGCACTGGTCAGCGTGGTGGCCATGATCGGACCCTTCGTCGGGCCGCCGGGGCGGCCGCGGTGCGGTGGCGGACGGCCACGCGTCAGTAGTGGACGGGCAGCGCCGTCAGGGCGCGGTTGAGCAGGGACGGTTGCCAGGTGTGCCGGTCCGTGGCCAGGGCCAGGTCCGGGTACTCGCCGACGAGGACGCCGACCACCGCACAGGCCACCAGCCGGGCCAGCGCGGCCCCGATGCAGAAGTGCGCGCCGAAGCCGAACCCGAGGTGCGAGGCGCTGCCCCGCGCGACGTCGAAGACGTCCGGGTCGGCGAACCGCTCCGGGTCCCGGTTGGCGGCGGCCGTGACCAGGAACAGCCGGTCACCGCCGCGCACCGGGCGCCCGTCGAGGTCGAAGTCCCGCGCCGCGCTGCGGATGGACATCTTCGAGGGGCCGTCGTAGCGCATCGCCTCCTCGACGGCGAGCGGCACCAGGTCCGGATCGGCGCGCAGCGCCGCCAGCTGCCCGGGGTGGCTCAGCAGGGCGAGCACGGTGTTGACGATCAGGTTGCTGGTGGTCTCGCCGCCGGCGAAGGCCATCTGGGTCAGCATCCCGACGAACTCCTCCTCGCTGACCGACTTCCCGATCTGGCCGCCCGCCAGCACGCAGCTGATCAGGTCGTCCTTGGGGTCGGCGCGGCGCTCGCGGACCAGACCGGCGAGGTAGTCGTCCAGTTTCACCAGGGATTGGAGGGACGTGCGGTACTCGCGTTCCTCCTGGGCGGCCCCGAGGACCAGGTCGCCCACCCGGGCGTTCCAGTACCAGAAGGAGGGGCTGTGCGCCTGGGGGACGCCCAGCCAGCGGGCGAAGACCAGCGCGGGCAGCGGCCGGGCGATGTCGGCGAGCAGGTCCCCGCAGCTGCCGGGGACGCTGCGCCGGGCCAGCATGGCCCGGGTGGCCCGCTCGACGAACGTCCGGTAGCGGCCGATGGAGCGCGCCGAGAACTGCTCCTGGAAGACCTGGCGCAGCCGCCGGTGCTGCGGAGCGTCGTTGAAGACCATCCAGCGGGAGAGGACGGAGTACGCCCGCTCGGTGTCCTCCCGGGCGCCCTCGGGGACGGCGTCCATCAGCGGGCCCACCCGCTCGGCGGAGACCGCAGGGTCGCGCAGGCAGTGCATCAGCTGGCCGTGGCCGGTGACGAGCCACGCGCGGTGCATGGCGGACCAGTAGACGGGGTCGTGGTCGCGCAGGGAGTTGAGGTACCGGTACGGGTCCGCGTTGACGGCGGGGTCGAGCAGGTACCGCTCGGTGAAGGGGGCCCGCGGTGCGGGCGGAGCCGTGCGGGGCGCCGTGGCCGGCGGGGCGGTGCGCCCGGACATGGGGCACATCGGGGCGGAGAGGTCCGCGGACGCGCTCGTGTCGGTGGGCGTGTTCGTGGTCAGGACGGTCATCGGCGTGCCTCCGACTGGATCCGGCCGAGCACAGCAGCGGTCTTGTGCATCAGCCGTTCGGACATCATGGACATGTGGTCGCCTTCGGTGACGTGGACGGTCAGCCCGCCGAGCGCGATCTCGCGCCAGCGTGCGACGTAGGTGCGGAAGTCCACGTCCAGCCCGGGCATCGGTTCCCCGTCGGGAAGTTCCGCGGCCGCGCTGCCCACCAGGAGGTGGACGTGGCCGGGGTAGGGGCGCAGTACGTAGTCGGACAGGGCGGTCAGCAGCGAGTGCCAGACCTCGATGGGGGCCTGCTCCACCAGGGCCGCCTCGCCCGGGCTCATGCCGGCGCCCAGCAGCAGGGTGGTGAGTTCGGCCGCGGCCGCGTCCCGCTCCGGGGACGGCGGCAGTTCACGGACGCGGTCGCGCATCCGCAGCCCGCGCTCCATGTCGCGGCCCACCGCCGCGAGGCGTTCGCAGGCCGCCGGGTGGGGCAGGTGCGGCTCGATCAGCGTCAGCGGTGCGACGGTGTGACCGGCCTCGTGCATCTGGGTGGCCATCTCCAGGGCGATGTTGGCGCCCATGGACCAGCCCAGCAGGTCGTGCGGGCCGTCCCCGCCGTGGGCCGTGATCTCGGCCGCGTAGTTGGCCGCGATCCCGGAGATCGTGGTCGGGTCCACCCCGCCGAGCAGACCGCGGGCCTGGAAGGCCCGAACCGGCTGACCGGGCGGCAGGGCCCGGGCGAGCGGCATGTACCAGGCGCCACTGCCGCCGCTGGGGTGCACGCACCACAGCGGGGTGCCCTCGCCCTCGCGCAGCCGGACCTCGGAGGTGACGGCCTTCGGGCCGGGAGCGGCCTGCGGGACGTCGGCGCCGGCCGCACGCTCCGCCGCCTCCGTGGCGCGGGCGGCGAGCCGGGCGATCGTGGGCAGTTCCAGCAGGTCCCGCACGGAGACGCTCAGCCCGCGTGCGGCCGCCTGCGCGGCGACCCGGACGGTGGACAAGGAACTCCCCCCGAGGGCGAAGAAGTCGTCGTGGACACCGACCCGCGCGATGCCGAGGACCGTGCGCCAGACCTCGGCGAGTGCCACCTCGGCCGGGGTGCCTGGCGCGACGTACTCGGTGGCGCTGCCCAGCCGGTCGGCCGCGGGCAGGGGCAGGGCCTTCTTGTCGACCTTGCCGCTGCTGTTGACGGGCATCGCGTCGAGGAAGACGAACCGCGCGGGGACCATGTATGCGGGCACCTTGGCCCGCAGCGCCAGGCGGAAGGGCTCGACGACGGGCCGCACGCCCTCCTCGGGCACCACGTACGCCACCAGCGCCGGTTCCGGCAGGTCCCGCCGCAGCATGACCACCGCCTGCTGCACCTCGGGCAGTTCCCGCAGCCCGTGCTCGATCTCGCCGAGCTCGATGCGGAACCCGCGCAGCTTCACCTGGCTGTCGCGGCGGCCGAGGACCTCCACGGCGCCGTCGGGCAGCTGGACGCCGATGTCTCCGGTACGGCACAGCCGGCCGCCGGGAGCGCCGTACGGGTCGGGGACGAACGTGGCGGCGGTCAGACCGGGGCGGTTCACATAGCCGCGGCCGATGGCCCGCCCGCCGAGGTAGACCTCGCCCTGCACCCCGACGGGAACCGGCTGGAGGTCCTCGTCGAGCACGTACACCTGGGTGTTGCGGATCGGCCGGCCGATCGGCGGACGCTTGCAGTCGGGCCCGAGCGGGGTGGAGACGGACCACACGGTCGTCTCGGTGAGCCCGTAGACGTTGTGGAACTGCCGTCCGCGCGCCCACTTCTGGGGCAGTTCCGCCGGGCAGGCCTCGCCGCACACCTGGAGGATCCGCAGCGCGGGGAAGTGGTCCTCGCCGAGGGCCGCCAGGGCGCTCGGGGCCAGCATCGCGACGGTGATCCCGTACTCCAGCAGGGTGTTCGCGAGGTCGGCGCCGGCGCGCAGCCCCTCCCTCGTCGGGGTGCACAGCTGGGCGCCGTTCGCCAGGGCCCAGGTCAGGTCCATGATGGAGACGTCGAAACTGAGCGAGGCGAACTGGAGCACCCGGTCCTCGGGTGTCACGGGGAACAGGTCGCGCTGTCCCTCCAGCATGTTGGTCAGGCTGCGGTGCTGGATGGTGACGCCCTTGGGCGTGCCCGTGGAGCCCGAGGTGTAGAGGACGTAGGCCGCGTTGTCCGCGCAGACGGCGAGGGCCGGCGCCGGGACCTGGGCGGGCGCCGCCCAGGTCGCCGGATCGTCCACGACCAGGGTCGGGCCGTCGAAGGGCACCGTCCCCAGCAGCGAGGACTGGGTGATCAGTACCGGCATCCCGCTGTCCTCGACGATGAACTTCAGCCGGTCGCGGGGGTGCTGCGACTCCAGCGGCAGGAACGCGCCGCCCGCCCGCAGCACACCGAGCACGGCCCGGACCAGCTCCGGACCCCGGTCGAGGCAGATGCCGACGGGTACCTCGGGTCCGACCCCGAGGGCGCGCAGTCGGTCCGCCAACTGGTGCACGGAGGCATCGAGTTCGGCGTAGGTGACCTCCCGGTCACCCTGTCGGACGGCCACCGCGCCGGGCGTGCGCACGGCGTGTTCGGCCACGCACTCGTGGAACATCAGCGAGGTGCTCGGCAGGTCGGGGCCGCGGCCCCATTCCTCCAGCGCCCGCATCCGCGCCTCGCCGGCCAGTGCCGGGGCCGTGACCGGGCCCTCCGGGCGCGTGGCCATCGCCTCCAGCACCCCGCACATCAGGTCGGCGAGCTGTTCGGCGGTGGCGGGCGCCAGGTGGTCCGGGTCGACGTCGAGGATGAGGGACTCCACGCTCGCGTTGAGCATCAGCGGGAACGCGGTGCGGGCGATCTCCAGCGAGTCGTCCCAGCTGTCCCCGGACAGCCGGTGGAAGTTCACGTAGTTGAAGAGGGTGTCCGCCACGCGCGGAGCACCGGACCTCAGCTGCGCCATCCGCGCCAACGGCACCCTGCGGTACGGGAGCATCTCCTGCTCGGCCGCGAACGCCGCCTTCAGGTACTCCAGCCAGCTGCCCCGGGGGCGGCGCACCCCGAACGGCACGGTGTTGAGGAACAGGCCGCGCATCCGGTCGGAGCCGGGAACCTCGGGCCGGCCGTTGGTGACCAGGCCCACCGAGTGGCCCTCGGCGGAGCCGTCGCGCTCGGCGAACAGGCTCATGGTGTGGTGGAACGCCGTGAGCAGGACGGTGCGGCGGGGCACCCCGGCCAGCCGGGCCAGCCGGCCGATCGGCTCGGCCAAGGACGCGTACGAGCGCCGCACCTCGTGCACGAACTGACCGCTGTCGGAGGCCTGTGTGCCGCGGCGGTTGAACAGCACCGGGCTGAGGTCGGCCAGCGTCGAGCGCCAGTACTCCAGGCCCTCCTCGTCGACCAGCGCGGCCCGCTCCAGCGCGACGTACTCGGCGTACGGGGGCGCCTCCGGCAGCTGCGGGGTCCGGCCCTGCGCCACGGCCTGCCGGTGCAGGTCGAGCAGGTCCGCGATCAGCGAGGTGAGGCTCCAGCCGTCGAGCACCACGTGGCAGTCGGTGAGCGTGAGCCGCAGCTCCCGGTCGGTGAGCCGGTGCAGGTGGATGCGGACCAGCGGCGCGGCCGCCAGGTCGAAGCGCCGGGAGAACTCGGCGTCGACGTAGGCCCGTACGGACGCCCACTGCTCCTTGTGGGAGAGCGCGCGCAGATCGCTGTAGCCCACCGGCAGCGCGGCGGTCGCGTGCACCAGCTGGAGCGGCTCGGAGAAGGAGACCAGGTCGATGGAGGACCGCAGGATGCTGTGGCCCCGTACGACGGTGTCCACGGCCGCCTGGAAAGCGGCGAGGTCGAAGCCCTCGGGCACGGTGATCTTGAGGTCGGTGACGTTGTGGTAGGCGCCGCGGCTCGGGTCGGCGAGCATTTCGTGCAGCATGCCGGCCTGGAGCATGGTCAGCGGATACGCGTCGTCGAGGCCCTGCGGCAGCCGCGCCGCGTCGGCCGGGTCGAGCTGGGAGAAGGGCTCCACGGGCGCGGGGCCGGTGTCCTCGGCGGCCTGCGTCGCCAGCGCCGCCAGGTCGCCCAGGGTGCGGGCCCGGAAGAGGTCGGGGACGCTGAGGCCCAGCCCCGCGGAACGGGCCTGCCCGATCACACGCAGGGCCAGCATCGAGTCGCCGCCCAAGTCGAAGAAGTTCGCCGTACGGCTGATCCGCTCGGCGCCCAGCACGTCCGACCAGATGCGGGCCAGCGCCTCCTCGGCCGGACCCGTCGGCGGGACGTGCCCGGGGGGCGCGGCGGCCCCCTCGACGGCCACCGCCACCAGGGACTTGCGGTCCACCTTGCCGTTGGAGGTGATGGGCAGCTTCGGGTGCCGGACGAACAGCGCGGGCACCATGTACTCGGGCAGCGTCAGGCGCAGCCGGTCGCGCAGGTCCGGCGCGTCCAGCGGGCGGCCCTCGGTCAGCACCAGGTGGGCGACCAGGCGGGCACCGCCGTGCGCGTCGGGCCGGGCCACCACCGCGGCGTCCCGGACGCCGGGCAGGGAGCGCAGCGCGGTCTCGATCTCGCCGGGCTCGATGCGGAAGCCGCGGATCTTCACCTGGTGGTCGGCGCGGCCCGCGTACGCGAGCTGCCCGTCGGGAAGCACGCGGACGAGGTCGCCCGTGCGGTACATCCGGGCGCCGTCGCCCGGGACGAACGGGTCCGACGGGAAGCGCTCGGCCGTCAGTTCGGGCCGGTTGCGGTAGCCGCGGGCCACACCGCCGCCCGCCACGTACAGTTCGCCGACCGTGCCGCGGGGCGCGAGCCGCCCGTGCCGGTCGAGGACGTACCCGTGCTGGCCGGCGAGGGGGCGGCCGATCGGCGAGTACACGGGGGAGACCGTGTCCTCCTCGGTGATCAGCCGGTACGTCACGTGCACGGTCGTCTCGGTGATCCCGTACATGTTCACCAGCGCGGGCCGCCCGGCGGCGGGACCGGCGAACCAGTCGCGGTAGTCCCGGGCGTCGAAGGCGTCCCCGCCGAAGATCACCGTCCGCAGGGCCAGGGCGGCGAAGTCCTCGCCCCGCTGGGCCAGATGGCCCCGCAGCCCCTTGAAGGCGGCCGGGGTCTGATTCAGCACCGTGACCCGCTCGTCACGCAGGACGGCGTGCACCGCGGCCGGGTCGCGGACCTCGTCCTCGGTCAGCACCACCACCCGTCCGCCGGAGGTCAGCGGACCCCATAGTTCCCAGACGGAGAAGTCGAAGGCCGGGGAGTGCAGCAGGGTCCACACGTCGTCGGTGCCGAAGCCGAAGTGGTGGTCGGCCGCGCCCAGCAGCCATGCCAGGTTGGCGTGGGTGACCTCGACGCCCTTCGGCTGACCCGTGGAACCCGAGGTGTAGATCACGTAGGCGAGCGAGTCCGGGCCCGGGACGACGGACGCGAGGTCCGCCGCGCCGGGAGCGCCGGCGCTGTCGGTCGCGGTGGTGTCCGTCAGCGGGACCACCCCGACCGCCAGCCCCTCCACGGCCGCGCGCCCGGTGTCGTCGGTGACGACCCACTCCACCCCCGCGTCGGCGATGGTGAACTCCCGCCGGGCCCGCGGGTGCGCCGGGTCCAGCGGCAGGTACGCCGCCCCCGCACGCCACACCCCGAGGAGTGCCACGGCCAGGTCCACCGACCGGGCCAGGCACACCCCGACCAGGGAATGTGGCCCGATCCCGGCCGCTCGCAGCCGCCCGGCCAGCGCCAGCGAGGCCGCGTCCAGCTCGCCGTAGGTCAGGGAGCGGCCGCCCCCGGAGACGGCCACCGCGGTCGGCGTCCGGCCGATGTGCTCGGCCAGCCGCTCCCAGGCGAGCCGGGGCGCGGCGGCCGCGGCGTCCGCCGCCGTGGTGACGGCCCGGCTCGCCGGGCCGTCGGGGCCGAGCAGCTCGGCCCGCTCCGGCGCCGTGAGCAGCTCCATCCGGCTCAGCGGGAGGGCCGGGGTCCGGGTGAAAGCCCGCAGCACCGCCACGGTGTGCTCCGCCAACCGGGCCATCGACTCCGCCGCGAACAGGTCGGGGCGGTAGACGAAGCGCAGGCCGAGCCGGCCCGCGTCGTCCGAGACGTCCAGCGTCAGATCGAACTTGGCGGTGTCCAGGTCGATCGGAAAGGCCGTGCCGGTGGCGCCGCCGAGGGCGTGGTCGCCGTGCTCGGCCGTGCTGTAGGTGAACAGCACCTGGAAGAGCGGATTGCGGGACAGGTCCCGTTCGGGACTCAGCTCCTCGACCACCCGCTCGAAGGGCAGCGCCTGGTGCGAGAGCGCCCCCAGCACGCTCTCCCGGGTCCGGGCGAGCAGCTCGTCCCCGGTCGGGTCGCCCGTCAGGTCGGCCCGTACCACCAAGGTGTTGACGAAGAACCCGACCAGCTGCTCGGTCTCCGGCCGTTCGCGGTTGGCGACGACCGTGCCGATCGCGATGTCGTCCTGTCCGCTGTGGAAGCCCAGCGCGGCCTGGAACGCGGCCATCGTGGTCATGTAGGGGGTGGTGTCGGTCCGCCGGCCCACCTCCGTCAGCGCCCGCGTCAGCTCTTCGGGCAGCTCGACGGTGTGCACGGCCGCGGCGTAGGAGCGGGTGGCCGGGCGCGGGTGGTCCAGGGGCAGTTCGAGCGGGGTCAGACCGGCCAGGGTCGCCCGCCAGTAGGCGAGGTCGGCGCTCTCGTCGCGACCGCGCTGCCAGATCGCGTAGTCGGCGTAGGCGATCGGCGCCGGGTCGGCGGGCGGCGCGGTGCCCTCGGACCGGGCCCGGTGGAAGGCGCGCAGGTCACGCATGAGGAGGTCGAGGGACCAGCCGTCGGCGACGATGTGGTGCAGGGCCAGGACCAGCACGTGGTCCTCGGCCGAGACACGTACCAAAGTGGCCCGGAAACCGGGCTCGACGGTCAGGTCGAAGGGGCGCAGCGCCGCCCTGCGCACGGCCTCGGCCACGGCCCGGGCATCCGCCCCCGCGGGCAGATCCACCAGGTCCAGGCCGCTGCCGTCGGCGGGCCGCACCTCCTGCGCCGGTACGCCGTCCACGTCCGGGAAGACCACGCGCAGCTGCTCGTGGCGCACGACCAGGTCACCGACGGCCGCGTCCAGGGCGAGGACGTCGAGGGGGCCGGTGAACCGCCAGGCGGCGGGCATCAGGTACTCGGTGCCCTGCGGGTCGAGCCGGTGGAGGAAGTAGAGGCCCTGCTGGGCGGCCGACAGCGGGACGCGGTCCGGACGGGGTGAGACGCGGGGGATGCCCGCCGGGGCGCCGGCGCGGCCCCGCAGTCTGCGCTCCAGCAACTCACGTGCGGCGGCGGAGAGTCCGGTCTGCACGGGGGAGGTCTCGACCTGTGAAGTGGTCATGGGAATGCGGTCCTATCTCGTCTCAGAAGTCAGCCGTCAGGGACAGGTCGATCTCGTCATCGCTCATTCCGGCGATCTCCTCGAACAGACGGCGCTCCACCAATGCGGCGAGCAGCTCGACCGTCGGGTGTTCGAACAGGTCACGGACCTGGACCGGGCAGTCGAAGGCGGCGCGGAGCCGGGAGGCCACCGCGACGGCGCGCAGGGAGTGCCCGCCGAGGGCGAAGAAGTCCTCGCACACCCCGATCCCGGGCAGGTCGAGGACCTCGGCCCAGATCTGGGCCGTCACCTCTTCGGTGGGGGTCCTCGGGGCCACGGACGCGGCCGGCGGGGGCAGTTCGGGGTCGGGCAGCGCCGCAGTGTCGGTCTTGCCCTGCACGGTCAGGGGCAGGGCGTCCAGGACCACGAAGGCGGCCGGGACCATGTAGCCGGGCAGCCGGTCACGGCACCACGCGGCCAGCTCGTCGGGGTTCAGGCCCGGCCCGGCGACGTAGCCCACCAGGGCGCGGTCGCCGCGGAGTTCGCGGACCAGGACGGCGGCGCCGCGCACGCCCCCGTGCTGTTCGAGAACGGCCTCGATCTCACCGGGCTCGATGCGGAACCCGCGGATCTTGACCTGCTGGTCGGTCCGGCCGAGGAAATCCAGCTCCCCGTCGGCCCGTCGGCGCACCAGGTCCCCGGTGCGGTAGAGCCGGCCGCCCGTGCCGCCGTACGGATCGGGCACGAACCGCTCGGCGGTCAGTGCGCTCCGGCCGAGGTAGCCCCGGGCCAGTTCCGGTCCGCCGACCAGGAGTTCGCCCGGTACGCCGACCGGCACCGGCTCGTCGTGCGCGTCCACGACGTACAACCGCCGCCCGCCCCAGGCCCGGCCGATCGGCACCCGGCCCTCGACCGGCCCGGTGACCAGGTGGGAGGTGGCCGAGATGACGGACTCGGTGGGCCCGTAGGTGTTCTCGACGGGCACGTCCGGCAGGTGGGCGAACCAGGCTGCCAGCGGCGCCGAGGGGAGTGCCTCCCCGCCGGTCACCACCAGGCGCAGGCTCTTGAGGTCCCCGGCCACCGTGTCGAGGCGGGCGGCGATCTCCTCCCAGTACGAGGGGGTGACCTCCATGACGGTCACGCCCTGCGCCCGCACCTGCTCGGCGAGTTCCTCCACCGTCCACACCTCGTCCGGACGGATCACCACCGCGGCCCCCGCGCCGAGCGCGGGCAGGATCTGTTCCAGGGAGGCGTCGAAGGAGTGGGAGGCGAAGTTCAGCACGCGGTCCTCGGCCGTGAGCGTGAACCGCTCGCGGGCGGCGAGGGCGTGCGCGGCCAGCGCGTGGTGCTCCACCCCGACCGCCTTGGGCAGGCCGGTCGAGCCGGAGGTGAAGATGACGTAGGCCAGTGCGCGGGGATCGGCCGCGCAGCGCGGTCCGTCCGGGTCGGGCCGCACGTCCTCTACCCGCAGGACCGGCCGGCCCAGGGCCGCGGCCAGGGAGGCGGTCGGGCCGTCCGTCACGACGTACCGCACCCCGGCCTGCTCCACCATGAACCGCAGCCGTTCCTCGGGCAGGTGCGGATCCAGCGGTACGTACACCCCGCCCGCCCGCCAGATCGCGGCCATCGCCGCGACCGACCAGGTGCCGCGCCGCAGGCACACCCCCACCGGGGTCTGCGCCGCGGCTCCCGCCGCGGCCAGCGCGCCGGCCAGTCCGCCGGTCAGGGCGTCCAGTTCGGCGTAGCGCACGGTCCGCTCCCCGCAGACCAAGGCCACCGCGTCGGCCTCGCCCCGCACCGTGAACGGCGGCGCCTGCGCCACCGTCGCAGCGGTTCCCGGCACCGCGGTGAGCTGTGCGCGCTCGGCGGGCGAGAGGAGTTCCAGGCGCGCCACGGGGCGTCCCGGATCCGCCACGGCCGAGGCCAGGACCCGGCCCATGTGACCGGCGAACCGGGTCACCGTCCCGGGATCGAAGAGGTCGCTCGCGTACTCGACGTTCAGCGCGAACCGGTCCGGGTAGAGCAGGAAGGTGACCGTCAGGTCGAACTTCGCCGAGCGCCACGGCAGGACGAAGTGCTCCACTTCCAGTCCTTCGACCCGCGGACCGCCCGTCGCGCTCTCCTGTACGTCGAACATCACCTGGAAGAGCGGATTGCGCGACGGGTCGCGCTCCGGGCGCAGTTGCTCCACCAGCCGTTCGAAGGGCACCTCCTGGTGGTCGAAGGCGCCGAGCACCGACTCGCGGACCTGGCCCAGGAACTCCTCGAAGGTGGGCTCGCCCGACAGATCCGCCCGCAGCACCACCGTGTTCACCAGCAGTCCCACCAGCCGTTCCAACTCCACCTGGCCGCGCCCCGCCACCGGGGTTCCCACCGCCAGGTCCCGCTGCCCCGACCAGCGGGACAGCACGATCTGGGTCACGGCCAGCAGCACCATGAACCGGCTCACCCCGAACCGCCGGGTCAGCTCGCCCAGCCCGGCCGCCAGCTCCACCGGCAGGTCCACCTCCACCGCGCCGCCGCGGCCCGACCAGCCCGCCGGACGCGGCCGGTCCGTCGCCAGTTCCAGCGCGGGCACCCCGGCGAGGTTCCGCTCCCAGTAGCCCAGCTGCCGGTCCAGCACCTCCCCGCTCAGCCGGTCGCGCTGCCAGACCGCGTAGTCGCCGTACTGCACCGGCACCGGCGCCAGCGCCGACGGCTCCCCGGCCAGCCGGGCCCGGTAGGCGGCCGACAGCTCGCCGATGATGATGTCCTTGGACCAGCCGTCGGTGGCCGCGTGGTGGAAGGAGAGGACCGAGACGTGGTCCTCGGGCCCCAGCTCCCACACCCCGGCCCGCAGCAGCGGTGGACGCGCCAGGTCGAAGCGGCGCGTGGCGAAGGCGAAGGCCAGGTCACGGACCTCCCCGAGCCGGACGGACTCCCCGCCCGGCGGGGCCTGGTGCCACTCCAGCGGTACGCCGATCCCCTCCACCACCCGCTGCACGGGCCGCCCGTCCAGCTCGGACAGCGCGGTGCGCAGGGCCTCGTGCCGCGCGACCACCTCGTCCAGGGCGCCCTGCCAGGCTGCCCGGTCCAGGCCGCCGCGCATCCGCCAGGAGAACCACAACACGTACGTGTCACCCGCGTCCGACATCCGGTCCAGGAACCACATGCGCTCCTGGGCGAAGGACTGCGGCAACGACCCGGAGCGGTCCACCGGGACCACCGCGCTCGCACCGGCCTGCCGGGCCGCCGCCACCAGCGGTCCGAAGGCGCGGATGGCCGGGTTCTCGAACAGGGTGCGCAGCTCCACCTCACGGCCGAGCCGCTCGGCGATCCGCGAGACCGCCATCGTGGCCAGCAGCGAGTGGCCGCCCAGGTCGAAGAACCCGTCGTCGATGCCGACCCGGTCCACGCCCAGCACCTCGGCCCAGATCTCGGCGACGACCCGTTCGGTCCCGTCGCGCGGGGCGATGAACTCGGCCCCGCCCACCGCGCGTTCGCGGTCCGGGCGGATTGCGGGCAGTGCGGCCCGGTCGAACTTTCCGGACGCGTTCACGGGGAGCGCGTCCAGGGTCACGAAGTCGGCCGGCACCGCGTGGAGCGGCAGCCGCTCCGCGCAGAAGGCGCGCAGCACCGCTGCGGGAACGGGGCCGTCGGCGCCCACCACGTAGCCCACGAGGGTGGTGCCGCCCTGGGCGTCCTCCCCGGTGGCCACTGCGGCGGCCACCACTCCGGGGCACTGGAGCAGGACGGACTCGACCTCCCCGAGTTCGATGCGGAATCCGCGGATCTTGACCTGGTCGTCGGTCCGGCCGAGGAACTCCAGCTCCCCGCCGGGCAGTCGGCGTACCAGGTCACCGGTGCGGTAGAGGCGGCCGCCGTCCGGGACGAACGGGTCGGGGACGAACGTCCGCGCGGTCAGGGCCGGCCGGCCGAGGTAGCCGCGGGCCAGTTCCGGGCCGCCGATCAGCAGCTCGCCCGGGACCCCCTCGGGGACCTGCTCGTCCCGCTCGTCCACGACGTACGCCCGGCGCCCGCCCAGCGGGCGGCCGATCGGCACCCGGGCAGCGCCCGCGCCGTCATCGGCGGGGGTCTCGGCCGTGATGTCGTGGACCGTCGCGGTCACGGTGGTCTCGGTCGGTCCGTAGGCGTTGACCACCCGCACCCAGGGGACCCGGGACCGCCAGGCCGCCAGCGCCCCCGCCGGCACGGACTCGCCCCCGAGGATCAGCAGGCGCAGCCGGGCCAGCGCGGTGGCGCAGGCGTCGGTCAGGGAGAAGGCCAGCTCGGCCCAGTACGTCGGCGGCAGGTTCAGCACGGTGATCGCGTACCGCTCGACGAGCGCGGCCACCCGGCCGGGCAGCCACTGCTCGTCGGGCCGCACGACCAGGCTCGCCCCGCAGCCCAGTGCCGTCAGCAGCTGGTCGAAGGAGGCGTCGAAGGAGAAGGAGGAGAAGGCGAGCACCCGGTCGCCCGCGGTGATCCCGAACTCGGTGCGCGCCGCCGCCACATGGGCGGCCATCGCGCCGTGCTCCACGCCGACTGCCTTGGGGCGGCCGGTGGAACCCGAGGTGAAGATGATGTACGCGAGTTCCCGCGGATCCGGGGTGTGCCGCGGCGCACCGCTCCGCGCACCCGAACCGGGCGTTACGCTCTCCACGGCCAGCACGGGCCTGTCGAGCGCCTCCGCCGTCCCGCGCGTCCCGGCATCGGTCAGCACGCACCCGACCCCCGCCTCCGCGGCCATGAACCGCAGGCGCTCCAGCGGGAGCCCGCGGTCCATCGGGACGAACACCCCGCCCGCCCGCCAGACGGCGGCCATCGCCGCCACGGACGGGATCCCGCGCCGCATGCACACGCCCACCGGGGTACCGGGGCACACCCCCGCCCCGGTCAGCGCCGCGGCCAGGTCACCGGTCAGTGTGTCCAGCGCCCCGTAGGTCAAGGACTCCTCCCCGCACACCAGGGCCACGGAATCCGGGGTGCCGGACACGGTGAAGGGCGCCGCGGGAGCACCGGGCGCGGTGGCACCGACCCCCGGGCCGCCCGCCAGCGCGACCAGGCGCCGGGCCTCCCCGCCGGGCAGCGGCTCCAGCTCCCGGGCGAGCGCGGCCACCGAGGCCTGGGGCGAGGCCACCACCGCGCGCAGCAGGGTGACGTAGCCGGCGGCGAACTGCTCCATCGTCGCGTCGTCGAAGAGGGTGGTGGAGTACTGGAGCAGGGCCGCGATGTCGCCGTTGGCGCGCAGGCTCAGGTCGAGGAACACGTCGAGCCCGGTGCCGCCGAGCGGAGTGGGGACGAGCGCCACGTCCAGGTCCGCCAGCCGGGCCGCGGCGGGTGCGTTGTTCAACAGGGTGAAGGAGGCCTGGGCGAGCGGGTGCCGGGACAGGTCGCGCTCGGTGACCACCTCGCCGACCACCCGGTCGAAGGGGGCGTCGGCGTGCGAGAAGTCCTTGAGGGCCCCCGTCCGCACCCGGGCCAGCAGCTCGGCGAACGCCGGGTCGCCGGACAGGTCGGTGCGCAGCACGATGGTGTTGACGAAGGGGCCGATCAGCGCGTCCACACCGGGCCGTCCCCGGTCGGCGAGGGTGGTGCACACGGCGATGTCGTGGCGGCCCGAGTAGCGGCCCAGCAGTGCCTGGTAGACGCCGAGCAGCAGCATGTAGCGGGTGGCCCGGTGCTCCCGGGCCACCCGGTCGACCTCGGCGACCAGCGCGGCCGGCAGCTCGAAGCGGACCACGTCCCCCGCGCCGTCCCAGAAGGCGGGCCGCGGCCGGTCGGCGGGCAGCGCCAGCGGGGTCACCCCGGCCAGCCGCTCGCGCCAGTACCCGAGCAGCCGCTCCATGCGCGGGCCGCTGAGCCGCTCCGCCTCGGCGGCGGCCACATCGGTGTACTGGAGTCCGGGGGCGGCGACCGCCTCCCCGCGGTAGCCGGCGTCCAGTTCGCGCAGCAGCACGGCCCAGGACCAGCCGTCGACCGCGATGTGGTGGACCACGAGGAGGAGCAGGTGCTCCTCGGGGCCGAGCCGGGTGAGACCGGCGCGCAGCGGGTGCTGCGTGGCCAGGTCCAGGGGCCGGGAAAGCTCCCGCGCGAAGACCTCGGCGGCGTCGGCCGCCTCCGCCCGCTCCAGGGTGACCGGGCCGGCCGGGTCCACCCGGGGCACGGGCTCCCCGTCCACCGCGGTGAACCGGGTGCGCAGCACCTCGTGCCGCGCGACGATCCCCGTCAGGGCGCGTTCCAGGGCCGGGACGTCGAGGGCGCCTCGGATCCGGAGCGCCAAGGGAAGCAGGGAGTCCGTGGACCCTCGGGTGAGCTGGTCGAGGAACCACAGCCTGCGCTGCGCGAATGATGCCTTCACTGCGGACCTCCAAGCGGTGTTTTCCATAACACTGCTGGCTGAGAAGGCCTGTCAGTAGGGAAGAAGACGCAGCCGCGCGCGCAGCCGCCGGGGGTAGAACGCGCAACGGCGGCCCCGCCCGGGCACGTCGACCGTGCCGGGCGTGCCGCCGTGGGCCACGCCGCTCCCGCGAAATCCCTATCCCTCGTCCACCGCCACGAAGCGCAGCTCGGAGGTGTAGACGGAGCCCTGGTCGTCGGTGAGCCAGGCCTCTTCCGGACTGGGCAGCATCTCGGTGAACACGGCGCGGCCGTCCGGGGCGTTGCGGGCCATCCTGCGCAGCGCCTTGGCCAGGATGGTGAGGTACACCGGGCTGTCGAAGTCCACGTAGAACGGCCGGGTCTCGGTCGGCAGGACCACGAACACGAACCGCGGCAGCCCGTGCCGCTCGCGCCAGCGCCGGGCCAGCACGAACCGACGGGCCTCGTCCTTCTCATCCGCGAAGTCGATCTTCTCCTTCGGCAGCCGCCAGGTCTCCCGGGCCACCACCAGCCGGTCCACGGACACCCGCGGGGAGTGCTCCGCGTCGTCCGGCAGGATGTGGAACAGGTCCATCGCGAGCGTCGTCAGGACGTGCGCGAACACGTCCACCGCCGCGAACCGCGCGCCGTCCGGCAAGGTGACCCGCAGCTCCCCGTCGTCCTCCCGGGTGACCACCACGTCGGCGCTGAGGACCGTGCGCGGCCGGGCCGGGTCGGCGGTGAAGTCGACCAGCGCCACGTGGTAGTCCTCGGGCCGCACCAGGGCGTGTCGGGTACGGACGGACAGCCGTGAGCGGTGCTCCTTGGGCAGCAGCGGCATCAGCCGGGGCCCCGGGTGATCGCGGTCGGTGAGCGCCGTCAGCTCCGCCGGGTCGGGGTGCTGGTGGACGAAGAGCGAGGAGCCCAGCGTGTTGGCCGCCAGGTGCAGTTCACCCAGTACGAGTGAGAATTCGCCGCGTGCCACCGCGTCCGCCCCGGTCGCCGCGATCATGATGTCGGGGCTGAGGTAGCGGGCGGCCGTCCAGCCACCGCGCACCCCGGTGGCGCGCGCGCCCCCGCCCTCCCCGGAGTCCGCGCCGAAGCGCTCGGCCACGGGCCCCGCGATGTCCGCCAACGACACCTGGACCCGCCGGGCGTCCGGCGGCGGTGACAGGATCGCGGCCCAGCGCGACCGGAACTCCCTTTGCAGCGCCTCCGTTTCGGTACGCGCCGCCCCGTGCAGGATCGGCATGCAGGCGAACCAGAACGCGGCCAGGTCCACCGGCCCCTGCGCGGCGAGCCGTTCGTACACCTCGCTCGCCCTGGCCATGACCGCGGCGGCCAGCCGCGCGGTGAGCCAGCCGGCACTGGTGAGCAGCGGCGCCAGCGGGGCGAGCGCCTCGTGCACGAGCGGACCCAGCCGGGCGCTCGCCGAGCGCCGGCAGTCGGAGTACACCAGGGCCCGGCACGGCGCCGTACCGGCCGCCTTCTCGCGGACGGCCGCGGTCTCGGTCAGGGCGACGAACTCGCCCTCCAGCGCGGTCATCGCCTCGACCAGGGCCTCGGAGCCCTCGGCCGCCGCCACGAGGTCACGGCCCCGCTCCAGCACGTCCAGGGCGGCCACGGCGCGCCCGCGCACCACCGGGTCCCCGATCCGCTCCAGCCAGCCCCGCAGGTAGCGCTCGGGCCGGGCGTCGGCGGGCACCTCCAGCTTCCAGACCACCCACCGACGGGCCACCAGGGCCGTCAGCTCGGCCGGCACGTCCGTCCCGGGCAGCGCCTCCGCGATCTCCCGCGCGGTCCGCACCCCGTCGCACAGGGCCAGTACGGCCGCGGCCGCCGCCCCCGCGAGCTGCGGCGGGCGGCCCGGCACCAGCACCTCGGCGCCGTCGATGTCCGCGGCGCCGCCGTCGGCGCCCCCGCTCCCGTCGTCCGTGTCGCCCCCGACGTCCCGGAGGCGGACGAACGGCACCCGCCGGGGGGCCAACCAGTCCCGCAGCTGCGGATCGGCCGTGATCGTCGCGGCGAGCGCGTCGATGGCCCAGCTGGCGAAGTACACCTGCGAGGCGGCGATCAGTCCGGTGCCCGGGTCGACGGCGACGCCCTGCGGGCCGTCGGCGCCCAAGTCCCAGCGACCCCAGCCGACGGGGCCGAAGAACCCGATGGTGTCGTTCTTGACGCAGAACCGCTGCCAGTAGTGGGCGACGAGCTCCTCGCGCTGGCGGGGCATGCTGGTGCGGCCCGTCGCGCTCGGCGTCCACTTCAGGAACGGTGCGATCCCGGAGGACAGCACCGGCCGGTTCTGCCAGGCCACGGCCTCCCGGAAGGCGGGCAGCCGGGCGATGTCCTGGAGCGCGTGCGCGTTCGCCACGGCCGCTTCGGCGAACACCTCCTTGAACTCGGCCCAGCGCTCCCCGGAGAGCTGCTCGCCCTCCGCGAACTTGTCGGCCGCTGCGGCCAGCCCGGAGGGGGCCAGCCGCAGCACGCCCCCGACCGGGAAGCCCGGCCCGCGCAGCGCGAATTGCTCCCACAGCCGCCAGCGGCCGCCCGGCAGATGGTGCTCGCTCATGGTCTGCCCCTCATGCCCGGACGAGGTCGGCGTCGACGACGGACGCGAGGTCGGCGGGCGAGGGGTAGGCGAAGACCAGCGCGACCGGCACCTCGACCCCCAGGGCCTCCTCGATCCGCGCGGTGATCTGGAAGGCGGTCAGCGAGTCCCCGCCCCACTCGTAGAAGTCGCTGTCCTCGTGCAGGGACTCCTCGCCCAGGGTGTCGCGGTAGATGCCGAGCACCAGATCCGTCAGTCCGGCGGTGGTCAGGGTCGGGTTCACGGACGTGGTCATGAGATCTCCTCCAGATACGGTTCGGTGGCCGCCGCGGCGGTGAGCGCAGCGGTGGTGTTGCCGCCCGACACGATGGCGACGGCGCGGCCGGTGCCCCGGCCCGCGCGCAGCGCCCCGGCCAGGGCGACGGCCCCGGTGGGCTCGGCCTCGATCCCGAGCCGCCGCAGGAAGGCCGCGGCGGCCAGGATCTCGGCATCGGACACGGCGATCAGGTCGTCGACCCGGTCCCGGATCAGCGGGAAGGTCACCGTCCCCGGCTGCTGGGCGCGCAGCCCGTCGGCGACGGTGTCGCTCGGCGGCAGCCGGACCGGGTGGCCCGCCGCCAGCGAACGGGCGTACCGGGGCGTCGCGGCGGGCTCCACGCCCACCACCTTGACCCGGTGGCTGTGGGCGGCCAGACAGACCCCGGCCAGCAGCCCGCCCCCGCCGGTCGGCACGTAGAGCGTTTCGACGTCGGGCACTTCGGCCAGGACCTCCGCCCCGACCGTGCCCTGCCCGGCGACCACGAGTTCGTGGTCCGAGGAGGGCACGAGGACCGCGCCCGTCTCCCCGGCCAGTTCCCGGGCCCGGCGGTCCCGCTCGGCCACCCCGCCCGGCACGGACACGATCCGCCCGCCCAGCGCCCGGATCAGCGCGGCCTTGGCCGCACTGGCCCCGGCCGCCATGACCACGGTGACCCGGACCCCGAGCGGGGCGGCCAGCCGGGCCAGCGCGATGCCGTGGTTCCCGGAGGACCCGGTGACGATCCGGTCCGCGCCCAGTGCCAGGACCGCGTTGGCGGCCCCGCGCACCTTGAACGAGCCGCTGTGCTGGAGGTGTTCGGCCTTCAGCAGCAGCGAGCAGTCCGGCAGCAGCCGCCCCGGCGAGGCCAGGCCGGGCAGCAGCGGGGTGCGCCGCACGTACCCCGCGAGCCGTTCGGCGGCCCGGGCGACGTCGGCCGGGCCCAGGGTGTCGATGGTGACGTTCATGACCGGGTGCCTCCGCTTTCGGCCAGGGCGCGCCGGTCGGCCTTGCCCCCGCGGGTGGTGGGCAGCGCGTCGAGCCGGACGAACCGGCGCGGCATCAGGTGCGGCGGCAGGGTGGCCACCAGGTGGGCCCGCAGCGCCGAGTCCGGAACACCGGTGTCGCCGGTGAGGTGGGCGGTCAGGAACACCCGCCCCTGGGAGTCGGTCGCGGAGGTGACCACCGCGCCCGTCACCGCGGGGTGGGCCAGCAGCGCGCCCTCCACTTCCGCCGGGTCGACGCGGTAGCCCCGGATCTTGACCTGCCGGTCCCCGCGGCCCACATAGCTCAGGCCCCCGGGCCCGCGCCGGGCCAGGTCCCCGGTCCGGTACAGCCGGGCGCCGGGCGGCCCGAGCGGGTCGGGCACGAAGCGCTCGGCGGTCCGGCCCGGCAGCCCCCGGTACCCCCGGGCCACCCCGGTCCCGCCGATGTACACCTCCCCGACGGTCCCGTCGGGGACCTCCGCCAGGCCCTCGTCCAGCAGCCGGACGACGACCCCGTCGATCGGGGTCCCGATCAGGTCGGCCACCGGATCCGGTGCGGCGGGGACGGCGTAGCGGGTCGAGGTCATCGTGCACTCGGTCGGACCGTACTGATTGACCAGCGCGCCC
Source organism: Streptomyces sp. NPDC031466 (assembly GCF_055581265.1). Classification (NCBI taxonomy): domain Bacteria; kingdom Bacillati; phylum Actinomycetota; class Actinomycetes; order Kitasatosporales; family Streptomycetaceae; genus Streptomyces; species Streptomyces sp. NPDC031466. The sequence goes on along the minus strand of NZ_JBVIJT010000004.1, from coordinate 96,443 downwards.
GGCACCAGCGCCCGGCCGCCCGCGGCGAGGAACGGCCGCAGCGACTCCCCGCTGGAGACCACCAGTCGCAGCCCCGCCAGCAGCGCGGCCGCGTCCGGCCGGCCCGCCAGGAACGAGAGGAAGGACGGGGTCACGCTCAGCAGCGTGTTCACCCCCTCGGTGCGCACCACCTCCCCGAACTCCTCCGGCCGCAGCAGCGCCGAGCGCGGTACGACGACCAGGCGCCCGCCCGCCAGCAGCGGGGCGAAGGTGTCGCGCACGGAGGCGTCGTAGCCCAGCGGCGCGACCTGGAGGCCGACCGTGTCCGGCCCGAGACCGTAGTCGCGGACGACGAAACGCAGGTACGAATCGAGACCCCTGTGCTCGACCAGCACCGCGCTCGGCTCTCCGGTGGTCCCCGACGTGTGACTGACGTACGCGAGCCCGCGCCCGTCCGGCGCCCCGGCCGGGGGGCCACCCGTCCCGACGGCGCCGGGCCGGTCCAGCAGCACCCGCGGTCCTGCGATCGGCAGGTCCAGGCGCGCCGATAGCTCCGAGGAGGTCAGCAGCATCGAGGCGCCGCCACTGCGCGCCAGCGCCGCCAGCCGCGGCGCGGGCTGCTCCGGGTCCAGGCCCAGGAACGCGGCGCCGGACCGCAGTACGGCCGCCACCGCGACCACGGCGTCCACCCCGCGCTCCACGGCCACCGCGCACACCACCTCGGGACGCGCGCCCCGGGCCCGCAGCACTGCGGCGAGCGCGTCGATCCGGGCGGCCAGTTCCTCGTACGTCAGCTCGCCGGCCGGGGTGGTGAGCGCCACCCGGCCGGGGTGGCGGGCCGCGTGCGCCGCGATGTCGTCGACGAAGGTCCGCATCACGCGTCCCCGTCCCCGGCGGGGCGTACGGCGGTCTGGTCGACCGCGACGAAGCGCAGCTCGGAGGTGAAGGAGTTGCCCTCGTCGTCCGTCAGCCAGGCCTGTTCCGGCGTCGGCAGCATCTCGCTGACCTTCAGCCGCGCCTCCGGGTCCTTGCGGGCCAGCCTGCGCGCCGCCTTGGCCAGGATGGTCAGGTACACCGGGCTCTCGAAGTCGACGTAGAAGGGGCGGGGTTCGGTGGGGGAGACCACGAAGACGAAGCGCGGCAGGTCGTGTTCCCGCTGCCAGTGCCGGGCCCGTACGTACCGCCTGGCCTCCGACTTCTCGTCGGCGAAGGTCAGTTCGGCCGCCGTGAAGGACCAGGTCTCGCGGGCCACGATCATCTTGTCGATGCTGATCCGGGGGGTGTGGCCGCCCTCGGGGCGGATGGTGAAGCGGTCCATGATCCGCTGGGTCAGGGTGTTCGCGTAGACGTCGAGCAGCGAGAAGGCGGTCCCGTCCGGCAGCACCGCCGTCAGGGTCCCCTCCCGGTCCTCCACGGCGACGTCCGCACCGAGGAAGGTGCGCGGCCGGTGCGGGTCGCCCGTGTCGTCGACCAGCGATACGTAGTAGTCCTCCGGCCGGTCCAGGGAGGGCCTGCTGCGCGTGGACCACTTCAGCGGCAGCTCCTTGGGGAGCATCGGCAGCAGCCGGGGCCCGGGGAAGTCTCGGGTCGTCTCCGCGATCAACTGGTCACGGTCGGGGTGCTGGTGGACGAAGAGCGAGGCGCCCAGGGTGTTGAGCGCGCTGTGCATCTCGCCGAGCACCAGCGCGAAGTCGCCGCGGGACACCGCCGCCGCGTCCTCGGCGAGGACCAGCACGTCGGGGCTGAAGTAGCGGGCCAGGGACCAGCCCGCGCCCGGCTCCTCGAACTCCGCCCGCACCCGCTCGGCGATGTCCGCCGAGGAGACCCGCACGCTGCGCGCGCCCTCCGGCACCTTCAGGATGCGGGCCCACTTCGCCCGCAGCTCGGCCTGGATGACGTCCAGATCGGCGCTGGCCTCCGGGTAAGGCGACGGCAGGCAGGCCAGCCACATCGCACCCAGGTCCACCGGGCCGCCGGCGCGCAGGCGTTCGTACACCTCGCGCAGCCGCACTCCCGCCCGCTCGGTGAACCGGTTGGTCATCCAGCGCGCCGAGGCCAGGCACTGGGCCAGCGGGGTCAGTTCGTCGAGCAGCGCGGTGCCCAGCGTGGCCGTGGCCGAGCGACGGCAGTCCGAGTACACCAGGCCGCGGCAGGGCGCGGTCCGCGCGCCCTTGGCCCGCTGGCCGTCGGTGTCGGTGAGCCGCGCGAAGTCGGCCTCCAGCGCGCCCATCGCCTCGCCCAGCGCGTCGGCGTCCAGGCCGGCCGCCTGCACCGCGTCCCGTCCGCGCTCCAGCACCGCGAGGCGCTCCAGCCCGGACTCCCGCAGCCCGGCGTCTCCGACGCGCTCCAGGATGGCCCGCAGCTCCCGCTCGGGGTAGGTGCTGCTCGGCACCTCCAGGCGCCAGTGCACCCACCGCTTCGACTGGAGCCACGCGACGGTGTCGGCCGCCTCCGCCTCGGTGATCCCGGCGGCCGCGGCGATCGCGGCGACCGGCCGGGTGCCGTCACACAGGTCCAGCACGGCCCGCGCCGCGTCGGTGATGGGCTGCGGCGGCCGCCCGGGCAGCCGCACCGTCCGGCCCTCGGCGCGGACGAAGGACACCCGGCGCGGCGGTATCCACGCCTTCATGGCCGGGTCGGCGCCCAGTGTCCTGGCGAGTGCGTCGATGGCCCAACTGGCGAAGTACACGCGGGATTCGGCGAGCAGACCTTCGCCGGGATCGACGGTGACGCCCTCGCTCGCGAGGTCCCAGCGGCCCCAGCCGACGGGTCCGAAGAACCCGATGGTGTCGTTCTTGACACAGAACCGCTGCCAGTAGTGGGCCACGAGTTCCTCGCGCTGGCGGGGCATGCTGGTGCGGCCCGCGGCGGTCGGCGTCCAGTTCAGGAACGGTGCGATGCCCGTGCGCAGCACGGTCCGGTTCTGCCAGGCCACCGCGGCGCGGAAGCGCGGGGCGGCGGCGATCTCCTGCAGCAGTCCGGCGGTGCGCACGGCGCCGGCGTCGAAGGTCTCGGTGAAGGCATCCCACTCGGGGCCGGCCAGCTGGTCGCGCGGGCCGAACTTGTCGGCGGCCACGGCCAGGCCGGGGGGCGCCATGCGCAGCACCCCTTCGGCGGGGAAACCGGGCCCGCGCAGGGCGAAATGCTCCCACAAGCGCCACCCACCGGTGGGCAGGTGCACGTGGTCCGGGTGGTCCGTCATGGCGGAGCTCCTTCCAGGCGGTACTGACTCCGCGCCGGGTACCGTCTGTGGCGTCACCCTGGCTCCCTGAACACTGCCGGTGCGCGGCCGGCGGCAGTAGGGAAGGACGGGCAGCGCAGGGCGCCGCGGCTTCTGCGCGTTTGTCTCTATGGCGGCCGCCGGTCCGGGGGCAGTCTGGGCACGTCGATGCGATCGAACGCGGGAGGGCCCAAGCGATGAGTGCCAGCGGTGAGAGCGGCTACCAGGTCGTGCGCAACGAGGAAGAGCAGTACTCCGTGTGGCGGCTCGATCGGGAGCTGCCGGGCGGCTGGTGGGCGGAAGGCACGTCCGGGACGAAGCAGGAGTGCCTGGACCACATCGACGTGGTCTGGACGGACATGCGGCCGCTCAGCCTGCGCCGTCGGATGGCCGAGGCGGCGGGAGGCTCCGCCTGAGAGGCCCGCGGGGGAACGCGAAGAAGGCGCCTGACCGGGACAATCGCCCGGGCAGGCCTCTTCTCGTCTCCCGTGGGGGACTGGCGGGGCGTCATCTCACCTGGAGGGTGACGTCGTCCACCACAAGGGAGTCCTGGAGGACTGGCCCTCGACCCCCTGGAACCGGAGAGTGACCACCTGCCCCGCGAACGGCGAGACGTCGTAGGTCTTCAGGACGGAACCCGACGTGGCGTTCACGTCGGACAGGGTCTCCCGCGTCTGGCCGCCCAGCGACACCTTGAGGGTGTCGAAGACGACGTTCTCGGTCCCGGTGGCGTCGATGTGCAGGTAGAAGGAGAGACGGCCGGCCGGGCAGCCCGCGGGGAGGGTCAGAGACTGGGCCGCGCTGTCGGAGCGGGCGATGCCCCAGCCGTTCGGCCACGCCATGTGGGCGCCGAGGTCGACGTACTGGGATCCCGGACGTGAGGCTGCGCAGGTCCGACTGTTACGCATGCGTTCTGACGCATCCAGCAGACCACCCCCTGGGGCGATGGCTCGCCCTTACGCTCCACAGAGTGCGGTGCGCAGTCGCCGCCAGCCGATGACGGCGCGGCCGAGGGTGACAAACGTGTGGTGGGTGTCGTCGCGGATCTCCCAGCGGATGCGCAGGCGGCGGAACCAGTGCAGCAGCGCGATTGTTCCTTCCACAACCCAGCGGTGCACGCCCAGGCCGGAGCCGTGCCCGGTGCCGCGCCGGGCGAGGTGCGGGGGTGATCTGGAACCGGCGGACCTTGTCCCGGTAGACCTCGTGGTCATAGCCGCGGTCGGCGTACAGGTGCTTGGGGCTGCGCAGTGGCCGGCCGTGGCATCAGGTGCACGATTCCTGAGCCGGTCGGGCGGGTCCGCAACCGCAGGCGCCGCGGACGCGGCGGTGGCCGTCCGCTCTTCTTCGACCACGAGGACTACAGGGCCCGGCACGAGGTCGAATGCGGGATCAACCGTCTCAAGCAGCAGCGGGCCGTGGCGACCCGGTTCGACAAACTTGCGGTTCGGTCCGAGGCGACGGTTCAGGTCGCGGCGATTCATCAGTGGCTGTGAACCCTCAGCCTGCCGTCGTGCGGATTCCCCAGCAGGAAAGGACGGGCCTGCGGTCATTCCGGAGGAACAGCGCGTTTCCTGGCATTGATCGGCACGGGGCGGTGTGTATGGGGTTGCACCTTCCGTAGCGGCATGTGGTCCGGTGGACTGACGTCCCGGTCCCTCGATGAAAGATCCCTGCTCATGCATTCGTCCTCCATGCCACCTCGCCAGGTCAAGATCGGTGACGCGGCGGCCTTCGCCGGCACCACGCCGCGGGCGATCCGTCATTACCACGAGATCGGCCTGCTCCCCGAGCCTGAGCGGGGCGGCGATGACCGCCGCCGCTACGGGTACGAGGACATGATGCGCCTGCTGTGGATTCGCAAGATGGCCGACACCGGGATCGCCCTGGACGACATCCGTGACGCCTTTACCACCGGCACGGCTTCCGCCGGTGCGGACAGCGGAGACGGTATCGCGGGCATCCTGGAGCGGCTGGAGGAAACCCTCGCCGAGCAGGAAGCAGAGGTGCGGCGGCAGCGGACCGCCGTGCAGCGAATGCGCACCGAAGGCAGCCGGGTGGGCCTGCTCTCCGACTTCGTCACCGAACGCCTCAAGGGCCTGCCCGAAGGCTCCCTGCGTCAGGCGGACCTGGACAGCCTGCTGGTCACCGAGCGGATCTTCGGCCCGCTCGGCGCGGCCGTCCAGGCCACCCGCTTCGTCGTCCTGGCCACGCATCCCGCCCTGCGGGAGGACTCCGACCGCATTGATGACGCCGAGGAGGCACTCGATGACAGCGTCGCCGTCGATGATCCACGGGTGGCGCAAGTGGCAGTCGAGCGGCACGCCTTCGAAAGCGCCCTGCAGGCCGCCATCGAGGAGTCCGGCCTAGGAAAAGACGACGATGCCCTCTTCGACGCCTGGGACACTTTGCACCCTGCTACCGCCGATGCCAGCGAGGACGAGGCCGACCTCAGCTCTGCCAGGCGGGAGGCTGGCTCCATGAGCGTGCTCGAAGCCACCGGCAAGATGCCCTACGCCTTCTCCCCGGCCCGCCTGCGCTGTATGGAACTGGTTGAAGAGCTATCCGCCCAAGAGCCACCCGCTACCTGAAACACGGCCTGGACGCGATGCCTAGGGGCTCGCTGCCCGGGACCGTCCCCTCGAGCGCGGGGATGGTCCCGCCGGCAGAAGGCCTTCCGGGTACGGCTGCACCGTCCCGCCTACCGGCTGGCGCGTCTGCTGGAGCGGGGCGGGGAAGTGAAGATGGTGACGATCTCCCGCAGCGGGCCACGCTGGTTCGCGGCGTTCGATGTACGGCTGCCGGCGCCCCCTGAGACTGTGGCGACGCGGGCTCAGCGTGAGCGGGGGACCGTCGGTGTGGACCTGGGAGTGGAGGCCACCGCGGCCACCTCTCAGCCGATCCGGCTCCAGGGGGCAGCCACACAGCTCGTGGCCAATCCTCGGTACCCGAACAACGCACGCCGCTCGCTGACCAAGTGGGAGCGGCGCAAGGCGCGCCGCTGGGTGAAGGGCGCCCGGTGGCCCGGTGCCTGCGGCGGGGTTCGCGGTCGGGTCCTTGTGTCTGCCATGTACTCGTTCTGCCGCCCGGACAGGATGACGGCCGCGCGCCGCCCCGCACAGCGTTCGAACGGCGCGTCCCACTGTGACCGAGCGTCCTCGCCGGCCGGCATCTCCACGTCTCAGCGCCGGGATGGCCCGCCGGTAGAGTCGGTCCGAGGAGAGTGCTGATGTGGGGGACTCATGACGGCAACGGGTGCACCGCCCATCATCCTCGTACACGGGACGCGGTTCAACGCGGGACAGTGGAGCCCACAGCTCGCCGCACTGCAAGAGGACTTCCGGGTAGCCGCTGTTGACCTACCAGGCCACGGCGCCCGCTCTGCTCAACCCTGGAGCCTGAACGCGGCGATGGAGATCATCGCTTGCGCGGTGGACTCGCTCGACAGCGGACCGGCTCTGATCGTCGGGCACTCACTCGGCGGATACACCTCGCTGGAGTTCGCGCGGCGCCGCCCCGAGCAACTGCGGGGGCTGGTCCTTGCCGGGGCCAGCGCCTCAACTCGTGGCCCCTGGGCAACGCCGTATCGGTGGGTCGCCGGACTCGTCCCTCGCCTACCGGCGGACCGGCTGGCCCGGTGGAACGACCGGTTGCTGCGCCGGCTCTATCCTGCCGAGGTGGTGGAGGCGACCATCCGCTCTGGCTACGCCTTCCACACCCTGCCATCCGCCTGGGGCGAGGTGCTGGGCCGCTTTGACGCGGGTTCGATGCGTCATGTGGCGGCTCCCGTGCTCATCTTGAACGGCGAGAAGGACGCCGTCTTCAGGTCCGGCGAGACGGACTTCGCCCGCGCGCATCCGCAGGCCCGCGTCGAATTGATCCCGCGGGCAGGACATCTCGCGAACTTCGACGATCCAGATGCCTTCACCGATGCCGTCCGCCGCTTCGCCCGACAGCTAACTGTTCGCAGCTGAGCGCGCCAGAGTCGGGTCCCACTGGGCTGCCCGAGCCCAGTGGGACCGTGAATGCTCAGGCTGACCACGTCCCGTAGCGGGCCGCGCCGTCCAGCACCTGCTCGATCGGCGCCATGCTGACCAGGCTCACCGGCAGTTGCACGGCCGCCAGGTGATGCCGGGCGCCGCCTGCTGCTTCGGTGGCCAGGGCCGCTAGGCAGTTTCGTTTGGATCACTGGGCGGACCAGAGGAAGATGCCTGCGATGTGGAGTCCGGCGAGGTAGATGGCGGCGGTCTTCGGATGTCTTCGACCCGATCGCCACGGGCGGTCACACTTTGGCGGTGTTCCAGGTGAGGAACATCGACAGGACCCTGCACAACCTCACCTACCGCGCCGGCAGCGTCACCGTCCCCCACACCGGACGGTGGTCCGAGGGGTTGTCGGTGTCGGTGCCGATGGTGCAGCCGGACCAGGTCGCGGGGGACGTGGCGAAGAGGTAGTCCAGCTTGGAGCTGCCCGCCGTGGGGCGGTTGGCGGGCTGGTCACATTCCTTGTGCGTGTCGTACAGCGGCTGCAGGACGGGCACCGTGCTCTGATCGGGCGTGACGGTGGGGGTGGCGTTCAGGTCGCCGCCGATCAGGGTCCGGTAGCCCGATGTCGAGTATGCCGCGGAGCGTTCGGCCATGTGGGCGGCCTGAGCCTGCTGAATGTGCCGCTCCGGGTCGTCGTAGTGGGGGCCGCCGGTGCTGAAGTGGGCCGTACAAGCCATGACGGCCCAGGAGCGGACGGCGGCGCACAGGGCGGTCCGGCGCTCCTTGTTGTCCGGTGAATCCAGTTCGATCGCCTTGTACCAGGTGTTCTCCGCGGGTACGGCGATGGCGACACCGTAGGCCCCACGGTTCTTGGTGCACGTCTTCTGCGCGAAGTGACCCGGGGCGACCTTGAGCTGGATGGGCGCGAACCGGACATCCCAGGTGTCCGCCCCGCCGTCCCTGGCCTCCAGTTTGTGCTCCAGTGGCTTGGCCAGCTTCTCGCAGAACTCCTGGAGGAAGATCACATCGGCGTGGGCGGCGGTGGCCCGCTGTGTGACGGTGTCGGTAAATGTGTCCGCCGAGTAGCCGTACATCTTGCATGCGCCGTTGTTGCTGCAGGTGTTCCAGGTCAGCGTGCGGAGGCTGCGCGCCGGCGCCGGGAGGGTGGCCGCGGGCGGCGCGTCCGAGGACGGGAACGGGATGTCGACGAGCTTGAACCGCTCCCAGGAGCCGGGCGTCGCGTCCGTGCTCGCTCGCAGCAGCCCCTTGTCCTCACCCTCAAGGTTGACCCGTGCGGAGACGTAATAGTCCTTGGAGATGCCGCTCTGGGTGTAGTTGTAGCGCAGCGCGTACCAGCCGTCTCCTAGTTGGACCAGCTCGGACTTCTCCCAGTTCCCGAAGGCTTCGCTCTGGCGGGCGCGCAACATGCCGAAGTGGGCGTCCGCGTCGTGGAACTCGGCGGACACGTACTGGCCGTTCGCCTCGGAACGCAAGGCCGGGAGTGCGTCCTTGTCGGTGTGGAGGGTAAAGGTCTCCGTCGGCTTCAGGGTGCGCGCGTCAGCGCAGTCCACCCGGGCGCGGAGCTTGCCCGCTTGATTGCTGGTTCCGTCGGGGTCGGCCACGGACGCGCACACCGGCTTGCCGGCCTCGTCGCTGGCCGCCTTCGACTGGAGCGCGTACCTGTGTCCCGCCGACTTCTCGGTCAGGATGTCACCGGCCTGCGCCGACGGTGCTATGCACAGCGTGAGGAGCGTCAGCAGCAGCCCGATCATGGCTCCCGCACGGGTGGTTCTTCGCAAGGTGACTCCGTTTCTCCTTCTCCGCACGGGTGGTCCGTGGGAGAGCGTCGCTCGCCCCCCAGGCACACGAGCAGGTGGACGCGTGTCAGCGGGACACGTGTATGGGGCATCGAGCGCTGTGGGCGGGGTGGATCATCTCACGCGGTCGACCGTGCCGAGCGGGCGTGGGCGTGCGCTGAACGGGACTCGGTGGAGGGCCCATTGAGTTGCGTTCCCCCTCATCGAGGGCGCCTTCATCCGTCCCGATCACTTCGGCCTGTTGTGCGGGCGCGAGTTGCGCAAGGCGGACAGGGCGACGTCCGCGTCAACGGTGGGCTGACATACCCCCGTTGCCCTGCACGAGGTGACCCCTGCCCTGATACTGCTGCCGCGCGTGGCCTGCCGTGGGCAGGAGGTCAGCGCGCCACGCCTGCGCGCTCTCCTCGCGCTGCTCGCGGACGACGTGCGTACGGGGTGCAGCACGGAGCGGCTGGTGGCCGGGCTGTGGCCGAACGTGCTGCCGACCCGCCCGGGGGAGGCTCTGCAGGTCGTCGTCTCCAGGACTCGGTCGCAGCTCGGCGCCGAGGTCATCGCGAGTACGCCGACCGGATACCGGCTCACCTTCGCCGAGGACGCCGCTCTCCGGGCACGGAAGATGGCATCCATGCTGAGCGCACAGCACCGTTGTCCGCTCGGGGAGGGCGCGGACCCGAAGTAGGGGGGGCGAGTGGTGGGTGTCGGGCGTGGGTGAGGATGGGGCCCCGACAGGCGGCGTACGAATGGATGTGACACGGCATGACGAGTGAGGGCCACGGGGATTGGCGCGGGAACCGCATAGCGAGCGCGCTCGCCGGCCAAAACCCCACTGTGCTCCGGCGGTTGACGGCCGGATTCGCCGCGATCGGTGACGTCCAGTTCCTGCCGGGCTACTCGGTCCTCCTCGTCGACGAGCCACACGTGGAGCGGCTCTCCGACCTGCCGAAGGCGAAGCGGCGTGCGTTCCTGTCCGACATGGACGCGCTCGGGGAGGCCGTGGAGCTGGCCTGCCGGCGCCTCGACGCGGAGTTCCGCCGGGTGAACCTGGAGATCCTCGGCAACACCGACGGGTTCCTCCACGCGCATGTCTGGCCGCGGTACGCGTGGGAACCGGCCGATCTGGTGCGGTTGCCGGTCTGGCTCTACCCGCGCGAGAACTGGACGGATGAGCGGTACGCGCTGGCGGCCCGGCACGACGAGCTCCGGGCCTCGATCGCCGCGGAATTGGACGGACTGCTGGCGGGCGGGACCGGCCCGTAGGGCGGTGCGCTCGGGCTCGGACTGGTGACAGCGGCCAGCGCGTCGAGCGCTTCGGCGGCCGCCGGGGCCATCTCACCGTCCTGGCAGACGGACACCTGCGGCGTGCCGTCGTGCTCGGGGTCGTCCCAGACGATGTGTGGCCGCCATGTCCGCGGATGTGTTCGGCGTCGCTGAGGCGGTCCCGGAAGACGGTGGAGGGCCGCTCTCCGGCCGCGCCACACCCGAACTCCGCGCCCTCTCTGCCCTCGCCAGCGTCCTCCCATAGCCTCACAGACCGCCCCGACGTTCCCACCCGCCCGACGTCGCTTCACCACCTTGCCCTGGGCAGGGCCAGTCACCGGCGGCCTGGCTGCACGAGGACTGCGCCGGCATGCCGCGGGCAGGGAGGGGTCAGGCGGCCGGGCGCACGCCGGAGGGGGGAGGGCTCAGGGGCTGCCAGCGGACCCGGGCACTGTCCTCGGTCTCGCTCCAGATGTACTGCTCTCGCTCTGTGCGGGTCATGCCGAAGTCGTACAGGGATGGCTTGCCGACCCGGTTCTACTGCTCCCAGCCGACGACGATCTCGTCGGCTGGGAGTCCACGCGCCGTCAGCAGATCGAGGAGGCGCTGTTCGTCCTCACTGCCGAGTACGTGGAAGAGTACGGGCACGCGCCGGGGGAGTGGGCCAGCTGTGGGCTGGCCTGCCGGGCCGCCGACCGGACACGCCCGCCCAAGCGCAAGGGCATACGGCCGCTGTTCGAGCTGCGGATGCGTTGGCGGGAATGGGCCATCGCCTCGATCGCTGCTGATGTCATCGATCGGCTGGCGCAGCGGGCGCGGGCGGCGGCCGCGGCGGGGTGGGCGCGGGTGCGGCCGGTGGTCGACGTCACCCTGGCGGCCGTCGACGTCGTCGCCGTGGTGTAACGCGGACGGGCGCCGCGATGCCCGACCCTGCCCCGGCGCGGCACCCCAACGCCTGGCTGGCTGTGGTGACGATGCAGGGCATCGTCCACCGAGTGGACTCCACTCCGGTGCGCCGGACGACGGTGGACTCCACCGTGGTGCGCACCACGATGGTGCGCCACGGCGCCCGGCACCGCACCCCTGCGACGAGGCCGGCACTCCCGCACGTGCCGGTGCGCCTCACCCGATGTCCGCGCCGCACCGGTACGCTCGCCGCCGACGCCCCCTCGCCCGGTGCGGCCGGACGCGTGCGACCCCCTAATCCGGCTCCGCCACACCCCCTTCACCAGCTCCGCCACCAAGTACGTTTCCCCTTGACACGGCCCATTTCGGCTCGCGATCAGGTCGTGGTCAAGGGGGTGTGGGATAGAGGAGCGCACCACGGTGGTGCGGTGCGCTGGGGGTGCGCGCCGCCCGCACCACCGCCGTCCCGCAGGTGCGCTACGCGGTGGTCCGGCGCACCGGCCAGGCACTCGCCGTCGCGAAGGAGCTCCATCAGAAGCCGTCCGAGCGCCGTCGCCAGGAAGGACTCTGTCCTGGTGCCTGTCTGGGTGAATCAGGCTGGAAGCCCACCCCCACATCCACGAGTTCGCTAGAAGGGGTGGATGACGGAACCTGAGGACCCGCTGGTCCGGCCCGGGCCCGGGGGTCGGTCCACAGGAACATCTCCAGCACGAAAATGGAGAGGTGCAGCAGGGCGAGAGCGACCACGGCACAGGTGGCAATAGCGGACATAGCGATCATTGCACGTCAGGGTCCACCGCTTCACGTGCACGGTCGAAGCGCTTCGATGAATTCCTGGACAGGTGCCATCGGGTCCGTCTATTGTGCGGGTTCAGCCACAATTGTCGTCGTATTATGCGCTGTCGAAGCGCTTATTCACCTGGAGTCCGATGGCCACCCTCGCCGAAGTAGCCCAGCATGCCGGAGTCTCGGCCAGCACCGTGAGCTACGTCCTCAGCGGCAAGCGGACCATCTCCGCGGTGACGAAGCAACGGGTGGAGCGCAGTATCCAGGAACTCGGCTACCACCCCAACGCGGGGGCAAGGGCGTTGGCGAGCAGCCGGTCCAACATCATCGCGCTGATGATGCCGTTGCGCACCGACATGTACGTGCCCGTGATGATGGAGATCGCCATCGCCGTCGCCACCCATGCACGGGAGCACGGATTCGACGTCCTGATGCTCACCGGCGAGGAAGGGCCCGCCGCCGTGCAGCGGGTGGTCGGCAGCGGTCTCGCCGACGCCATCATCCTCATGGACGTCGAACTGGAGGACGCCCGCGTGCCGCTGCTGCGCGAGAGCGGGCGGCCCGCCGTGCTCATCGGTCTCCCCGCCGACACCACCGGCCTCACCTGCGTCGACCTCGACTTTGCCGAAGCCGGGGCCCTGTGCGCGCAGCACCTGGCAGACCTGGGGCACCGGCAGATCGCCGTGATCGGCGAGGCGCCGGCCGTGTACGAGCGCAAGACCGGCTTCGCCGAGCGGACCATCGACGGCCTGCGCACCCGCGCCCGCGAGCTGGGGCTCGGCGTGCTGTACCGGCCCAGTGAGGGTGGGTACGCCGCGATGGCGGGCATCCTCGGCCAGATCTTCACCGAACGCCCCGGCGTCACAGGCTTCGTCGTACAGAACGAGCAGGCGCTGGAACCCCTCCTCGGTCTGCTGCGCCAGGACAGGCGCGCCGTCCCCGAGGACATTTCCGTCGTCGCCGTCTGCCCGGAACAGGTGGCCCTCCAGGCCTCGGTCCGGCTGTCCTCGGTCACCGTCCCGGCCCGGGAGATGGCCCGCCACGCCGTGGATCGCCTCGTCGCCAAGATCGAGGGCGACACCGCGGAAGAGGTCCTCCTCCTCGCCCCCGAACTCGTCGTCCGCGCCAGCAGCGGCCCGGCCCCCGCCGGGGCCTGACCGCCGGACCCCGACCCCGAACACCCGATCCCGAACGTCTGCGCAGGTCCTGCCCGCGTTGGCACCGGCCACGCTCCCGCACCCGTCCGGTGCCCCTCCGCCTCCTGTGGCCCTCAGCCGGAGAACCCGACCCGCGCCAGCCGTATCCCGCCGCGCAGCGTGAGTCGTACCTCGTGTACTCCGGCGGGCACGGCGACCGGCGCGCTCACGGTCGTGTAGGCGTACGGTCCCGCCGTACCCGGAGACAGGTCGAGCGCCGCCAGCACCGGGCCGTCGCCCAGCGCGAATTCGACCCCGCCCTCGCCCGCGGCCTCTACCGTGATAACGGCGGCCCCCGGCCCGAAGTCGCAATCCCAGAAGGCGAGGTGGCCCGTTCCGTCGTCCACCGGGGTCACGGCGTCCCCCGAGGTCTTCGTGCGGTCCACCAGCTCCGTACCGCGCTGCTCGTCGTAGTCCGCCGCCTCCAGGCCACCGGTCGTCACCGGCCGGGGTGCGGCCGGTTCGCCGTTGAGGTGGAGGGTCGTGGTGAGCCGGATGTCCTCGCTCGACGCGCCGAGCAGGATCTCGTACGCCCCCGGCGCCACCCGCTCGCGGCCCAGCGCCACGTCCCAGAACGCGAACGCCGGCACCGGGACCTCGAAGGCGACCTCCGTCACCTCGCCGGGCGCGAGGGACAGCCGCCGGTGTGCCAGAAGTTCCCGGCGCGGTCGGGGCAGCGGTGACTCGACGGCCCGTCCGTAGAGCTGGACCACCTCGTCCGCGGTGGCCTCGCCGGTGTTGACGACGGTGCAGGACACGTGCACGGTGCCGTCCTCGACACGCGTGAGGAGGCCGTCGTAGGAGAAGGACTCATACGACAGGCCGTGCCCGAACGGGAACAGCGGCGTGCCCTCGAAGTAGAGGTAGGTCTGCCGGCTGCCGATGATGTCGTAATCGCTGAGGGCGGGCAGGTCGAAGTCCCCGGCGTACCAGGTCTGCGGGAGCCGTCCGGCGGGGGAGACGTCACCGGCCAGTACCCGGGCGAGGGCCGTGCCCGCCGCCTGGCCGCCGTGGGCCGTCCACAGCAGGGCGGGGATCTCCGCGTGGGGGAGCGTGTAGGGGTACGAGGAGACCAGCGCCAGGACCGTGTGCGGGTTGGCGGCACGGGCGGCCCGCAGGAGGCGTTCCTGGTGGGCGGGCAGGGCGAGGGTCGTACGGTCCTCGGTCTCGCGTCCGTTGATGTGGGGGTCGTTGCCCGCGACCACCACGACCACGTCGGCCCGCGCGGCGGCGCGCTGCACGGCGTCCTCGCCGCGCTCCACGACCACGACCTCGAAGACTTCCCCGGCATCCTCCCCGGAAGTCCCGGAAATTTCCTCGCCGTCGGCGGCAACCTTCAGCCCGTCGGCAGCCACATGGAGGAGATGACCCGTCCCCAGGTGTCGGAGGAGGTGCCCGCGCTCGTGAGGTTCCAGGCGGAACGTCTCCTGTACGATCCAGCCGCCCGGCTGGTCGGCGGAGGCCCGGACCCGGTGGTCCTCGGCGACGGAGAGGTAGCGCCCGTCGGGAGCGCGCAGGGTCAGCACGCCCTCGCCCCAGTCCACGAGGGACAGTTCGGTGCCCTGCGCGGTGACGGTCAGCGCGGGCAGGTCCGTCCGTCCCGTCAGCAGTGCCGGGTCGAGGGCGCCTTCCGCGCCGCGCGCCGCGCCGTCGGCGGCCGCCTCGGGGACGTGCACGAAACGGCCGTCGGAGGTCTTCAGCAGGATGCGGTCCACGCCCTCGGCGTACTCCACCCGGTCCGCGCCGAACCGCTCGCGCAGCCCCGACAGCGGGGTGCTGCGGTGCAGGAGGGTGCCGCTGTACCAGTCGAGCTTGCACTCGTCGGCGAGCAGACCGGCCACGGCGACCCGCGCGCCGGGGGCCAGGGGCAGCAGGTTGTCGCTGTTCTTGAGCAGGACGATCGCCTGTTCGGCCGCCTCCTGGGCGAGCGCCCGGTGGGCCGGGGTGTCGAAGGCCGCCGCGTGCGTGTCGCCCTCCGGGTCGAACTCCCCCAGGCGCACCCGCACCGAGAGCTGACGGCGCACTGCCGCGTCGAGGTCGGCCTCCGTCAGCAGGCCACGTTCCAGGGCGCCTTGCACGCGGGCGGCGATCTGCGAGCCGTCGGTGCCGTGGTCGGTGAAGCTGTCGACGCCGGCCAGCAGGGCGGCGGCGGTCGCCTCCTCGTGCGTGTCGAAGTAGTGCTCGGCGTCGACCAGGTTGGAGGGGGCGCCCGCGTCCGAGCAGACCAGCAGGTCCTGATCGGTCCAGGTGCGCAAGTGCTCGCGCAGGTACGGCGACACGTGGTTGGGGCGGCCGTTGACCAGGTTGTACGCCGGCATCACACCGGCGACGGCCCCCGCCTCGACCGTCTCGCGGAAGGCGCGCAGGTCGTACTCGTGCAGCACGCGCGGACGAACGGAGACGGACATGACGGCGCGGTCCGTCTCGTTGTTGTGGGCGAGCCAGTGCTTGAGGACGGGCGCGGTGCGCCAGCGCGCGGGGTCGTCGCCGCGCAGTCCGTGCGTGTAGGCGGTGGCGATGGCGGAGGTGAGTTTCGGGTCCTCCGAGTAGCCCTCCTCGTTCCGGCCCCACAGGGGGTGGCGCAGCAGGTTGACGGTCGGGGCCCAGACGTTGAGGCCCACCCGGTCGTCGCCGGCGGCCATCGCGCGGACCTCCCTGGACACCGCGTCGCCCACCCGTCGTACGAGATCGGTGTTCCACGTCGCGCCCAGGCCCACCGCCTGCGGGAAGACGGTCGCGGCACCCATCCAGGCCACGCCGTGCAGCGCCTCCTGACCGGTGCGGAACGCGGCGACGCCGAGCCGCTCCACGGCGAGCGCGAACTGGTGCAGGAAGCCGATCTTCTCCTCGCGGGTGAGTCGCGACAGAAGGTCGTCGACGCGCTTCGCCACGGGCAGTTGCGGATCGCGGAAGGGCAGCGAAGCGAACGTCGTTTCGGCAGACACGTGGGGTCCCCTTGAGCTGGAGCAGGCAATGGATGCGAAGCGCTTCGATGCTCCGTACAGACCCAGGTGACTGTCAAGGGACAGCCGCCAATGCATCCGTGGGAGCCCAAAGAAAGGGCTCCGCGTCCCGTTGGGGAAAGTTCGGAGCGACTCTTGTGCACCTATGGGTGTTCACTTAATCTCGCAGCAACATTGAAGCGCTTCGATTCACGTCGCGTGACATTGGTCGGATGTTCGCTTCGGAGCAGTTTCACCCGCTTCAGTCCCAGCAGCTTCACGGACCTTCCGAGCAGGCTCCCGAGGCCATCTCCCGAGCACGCTCAGCTCAGCCAGTTCCAGTCACGACACCGCGCGAACCGCCGCTCCGCCGACGGGTGCCCCGGTGCGCCACGAAGGGTTGACGCCATGACGCCGAATTCCTCCTCCCCCCGGACCAGCACCGGACCCAGCAGGAGAAGCTTCCTCGCCTCCACGGCGATCGCCACCGCCGCGGTCGCCGGAGGAATGCCGCTGCTCGCCGCGTGCGGCGGCGGATCGGGGGGCGACACGAAGCGCGAGGGCGCCACCTCGGCCAAGGACGCCGCCAAGCTGCTCCCCGCCTACGTCCCCAGCACGGTCGCCCAGCCGGACATCCCGGCGAAGAACGGCTCGGCGGCCGGGTACACCGACAAGGTCGACCTCGCGGCCCTCGTCGTCTCCGTCCCCCAGAAGCTCGGCACCGGCACCCCCTTCAAGATCATGTCCCCGCTGTGGGGCACACCGCCGAAGCCCGACTGCGCCTACTACAAGGCGGTCAACGCGGCGGCGGGCACCAAGGTCGCCTGGCAGAACCAGGACGGCATGACCTATGCCGACAAGGTGGGCGCCGTCCTCGCCTCCAGCTCCCTGCCCGACGTGATGGTCCTGGCCGACTACCACATGGGCGGCAAGATTCGGCAGGCCGTCACCTCGAAGTTCCTGGACCTCGGCCCCTACCTGGCGGGCGACAAGGTCAAGAAGTACCCGAACCTGGCCGCGATCCCGACCGACGCCTGGCGCATGAGCATCTTCGGCGGCGCGCTGCGCGGCATCCCGATGCCTCTGGCCCCCGCGAACCGAATCGTGCCGTACTACCGCAAGGACATCTTCGACAAGAAGGGCTGGACTGCCCCCAAGTCGGCCGACGAGTTCCTCAGCTGGGCAAAAGAGGCCACCAGCAGCAGGGCCAAGGTGTGGGCCTGCGGGGACATGAGCTGGATCTCGGCGAGCATCTTCGGCGTCTGCCCGGGGTGGAACATCGACGACGACGGCAAGGTGCGGTTCCAGATCGAGCGGCCCGAGTACCTGGAGTCCCTGGAGTGGACCCGCAAGCTGTTCGCCGCCGGCGTGGTCCACCCCGACGACAAGGCGCGCTCCGGCGACCCCATCCAGCGCTTCACCGCCGGACAGATCCTGGCTTTCAACAGCGACAACTCCCACTGGTACACGCTGTCCGCCGAACAGAGCGCCACCAAGACCGACTTCAGGATCGAGGGCATGGACATCTTCGGCGCCGACGGCGGCAACCCGAAGCTGTGGGCGTCCTCGCCCGCCAGTATCTGGTCGATGATCCGCAAGGATGCCCCCAAGGAGGTCGTGGAGAACGCCCTGGCCGCCGCGAACTTCGCCGCCGCGCCGTACGGCACCAAGGAGCGGATGCTCGTCGACTACGGCACCGAAGGCACCCACTACACGGTCAAGGACGGCACTCCCGTCAAGACCGCGCAGGGAAACAGCGAGTTGATCAACGCCTGGCCGATGCTCGGCGCCCCGGCCCCCTTCATCGCCCACCCGGACCTCCCCGAGATCGCCCGCAAGCAGGTCGAGTGGCAGCAGCGGATGGGCGCCTTCATGAAAAAGACGTCGACGTACGGCATGAACATCATCGAGCCCAGCCGGTACGCCAACATCGCCTCCCAGCACGAGCAGTTGCAGCTCGACTTCGTGCGCGGCAACAAGAGCCTGGCCGACGTGCAGGCCGCGATCTCCACCTGGAGGTCCTCCGGCGGCGACAAGCTGCGCGACTGGTACAAGGAGCTCTTCGACAAGAACGGCAGCGGCAACTGATGGCACTCACCGCCAGGAGCAGGCCGGGCCGGGCCCCTGCTCCCGCGGCCGTCGGGGAGCCGCCCTCCGGCGCCCCCGCGGACGCGACACCGCACGAAGGGGCCGCGCGCGCCCCGGGCGCCCCGAGCACGAACGGCAAGGGCGGCAAGGGCGGCAAGCGGAAGAGCGCGACGGGCAAGGTGCCCTGGCGGCTGCGCCTGCGCCGCGACCGCACCCTCATCCTGATGACCCTGCCCGTCATCCTCCTGCTCCTGCTCTTCCACTACGTCCCGCTGTTGGGCAACGTCACCGCCTTCCAGGACTACGACCCGTACATCGGCAGCAACGGCCTCGCGGCGATCTTCGAGAGCCCCTGTATCGGCGTCGAGCAGTTCACGCGGATGGTCGAGGACCCTCTCTTCTGGGACGCCACCCAGAACACGCTCCTGCTGTTCGGGCTCCAACTGGTGCTGTTCTTCCCGATCCCCATCGCCCTCGCGCTGCTCATCAACTCCGTGCTCCGCCCCCGCGTGCGAGCCGTCGCACAGGCGATCATGTACCTCCCGCACTTCTTCTCCTGGGTGCTGGTCATCACTGTCTTCCAGCAGGTCTTCGGCGGCGCGGGCATCGTCGCCCAGACTCTCCAGGAACACGGCTGGGACGGTTTCGACCTGATGACGAACGCGGACCTCTTCAAGTACCTGGTCACCGCACAGGCGGTCTGGAAGGACGCGGGTTGGGGCATCATCGTCTTCCTCGCCGCACTGTCCGCCGTCAGCACCGACCTCTACGAGGCCGCCGCCATGGACGGCGCGGGCCGCTGGCGGCGCATGTGGCACGTGACACTGCCCGCACTGCGCCCGGTGATCGCCCTGCTGCTGGTCCTGCGGGTCGGCGACGCGCTGAGCGTCGGCTTCGAGCAGTACCTCCTCCAGCGGGACGCGGTCGGTGCCGGAGCCAGCGAAGTCCTCGATACGTATGTGTGGAACATCGGCATCCAGAACGGCGACTTCAGCTACGCGGCGGCAGTCGGCCTGGCCAAGGGCCTCATCGGAGTCGCCCTCGTCCTGGGCGCGAACAAGTTCGCCCACCTGCTGGGCGAGCAGGGGGTGTACAAGAAATGAGCCTCAACACCCAACTGATCCGCAGCCTCAAGGCACCGCCCCGGCCCGTGTGGGAGGAGCCCCCGAGCAAGGTGGGACTCACCGCCAAGAGCGGTTTCCTCGTGCTCTGCTGCCTGGGAGTGCTGGCCCCCCTGTGGATCGTGATCGTCACCAGTCTCTCGCCCAAGCAGGTCATCGACGAGGTCGGCGGGCTGGTGGTGATCCCCCGGGGCATCACCTTCGTCAACTACACCGAACTGCTCAGCGGCGGGCAGGTCAGCCGGGCCATCATGGTCTCGGTGGGCGTCACCCTCTTCGGCACCCTGTTCTCGATGACGGTGTCGGTTCTGGCGGCCTACGGCCTGTCCCGGCCCGGGAGCCTGGGCCACCGCTTCTTCCTGATGACCATCATGGCCACGATGTTCTTCGGGGCCGGCCTCATCCCCACGTACCTGCTGGTGCAGACGCTCGGCCTCACCGACAACTACCTGTCGCTGGTCCTGCCGAGCGCGGTCAGCGTCTTCAACATCCTCGTCCTGCGCGCCTTCTTCATGGGCATCTCCCCCGAACTGAGCGAGTCCGCCCGCATCGACGGGGCAGGAGACCTGCGCATCCTGCTGACCATCGTCCTGCCGCTGTCGCGAGCGGTGATGGCCGTCATCTCGCTGTTCTACGCGGTCGGCTACTGGAGCGCCTGGTTCAACGCCTCCATCTACCTCAACGACCACGAGATGCTGCCGCTCCAGAACATCCTGATCCAACTGGTCCAGAAGAACACGGAGATGCCCACGGGCCTCCAGCAAGCCGTGCGCACCGGCCAGCTATCCGCCCTGGGCCTCCAGATGGCGGTCATGGTCCTGGCCCTGATCCCCGTCGCGGTCGCCTCCCCGTTCGTCCAGCGCCACTTCAAGAAGGGAATGCTGACCGGCGCGATCAAGGGCTGAGGGCCCTCGCCGCCTACGTGAACCAGCATCCGGACCGGAATCCGGACCACCACCCAGGCCACCACCCGGGCCGGCCTCCGAAGCGACCAGAGGAAGTCGCGTGCGCAATCCGCGCAGGCGGCATGGCGCGCCGCACGGCCCAAGACCGCCTGCGCGTCGAGCCGTGGGGCCCGCACGCGGTCCGGGTGCGGGCCGCCGCGCGTCGAGCTGGCCGCAGCCACGACCCGGGTGGACGCCGACGCGGGTGGGCGCATCGGCTACTGGATCACCGCCGGCGACACGCCGGCCGCCATCCTCGACGCGTACACCCAGGACGAACTCCTCGCGGCCTCACGGCAGTACAAGGGGCGCGGACCGCTGTCCGTCATCGTCTGCGACTTCTTCCACTGGCCCAGGATGGGTGACCTCGTACGGGACACGGACGGCTGCCTCCTCACCCACCCGTGGCCGACCCGGGAAGCCGGGGACGCCCTGTTTCTGCTCGGCCTCGACGTACTGGTGGCGCCGGTATACGAGGCGGGCGCATCCCCGTCCTCGTCCGCGAGGGAAGCGACGTCACGCTGCACGCCGACCCGGGTCGGTCAGTGCGGGCGGACTGCGCCCAGGTCAGCCGCTCACGGCTGGCGCCGGTCTCGCGGCGGAGGGCGCCCGTGGCGGAGGCGGCCGGCCCCGCTGTTCCGGCGACTGCTACTGCTGCGGGGAGAGCCCCTGCTCATGCAGCCACCGCACTTGGCGCGCGGTGTTGCGGCCGTACCCGCCGCCGTGGTCGCCGAAGGGCCAGACGGACATGGTGCGGTCCTGCCCGGCGTAGTGGTTGAACGCGGCGTACACCGTGGCGGGCGGGCAGATCGGGTCCATGAGCGCGACGCTGAACAGGGCCGGAGCAGTCGCCCGGGTGGCGAAGTGGACGCCGTCGAAGTGGTCGAGCGTCGCGAAGGTCTCCTCGACGAGGTGCGGGCTGTGCCGGCGCAGGTACTCGACGATCTCCAGGTACGGGCCGCCCTCGCTGGTCCGCGTCGCCTCCCGGTAGTGGCAGAGGAACGGCACGTCCACCAGCGCCGCCGCCACCTTCTCCGACGCCAGCGCGGTCACCGCGAGGGCCAGGCCGCCGCCCTGGCTGCCACCGGCCGCGACGATGCGGCTGCTGTCCAGGCCCGGCAGTTCGGCGACGGCGTCGACGGCGCGCACGCAGTCCGTCATGAGACGCCGGTAGTAGTGGTGGTGGGGGGAGTCGATGCCCCGGGTCATCACACCCCCGACCCACTGGGGAGCGTCGCCCTCCCCGCGGTCGGGGGTGTCGTGCCCCTGCCCCCGGCTGTCGACGACGAGCTGGGCGTAACCGGCCGCCGACCACAGCAGATGATCGGTGGGCAGCCCGCGCCCCCCGGAGTACCCGGCGTAGCTGACGACCACCGGCAGCGGCCCCTCGGCGTCGCCGCGCGGGCGCAGCAGCCAGGCGGCCACCGGCTCGCCGTTCCAGCCGGGGAAGCGTACGTCGTCCACCTCGACGGTGTGCAGCAGGTGCTGCCCGGTGACGCGTTCGGTGCGCACGGCCCCGCCGTGGGAGCGGGCCTCATCGAGGGTCTTCTGCCAGAAGGCGTCGAAGTCGGAGGGGAGGGACAACTCCGGACGGTGGTCGCGGAGTGCGTCGGAAGCGAGGACGGTCTCAGACATGGTGATCCTTGGGGGGGCGGGAAGGCGAGGGATGACAGGGAAAGGCACTGGCCGCCCCGGCGGCCCGGGGGAGGCGGGCGGCCGGGACGGCTCAGTCGTCGAGGGGTTCGTAGTCGAACCAGTCGAAGTGGACGGTGCCGTCGGCGGCGTACATGCCGATGACCCGCCCGGTGAATCCGCCCGCGACCTCGGTCGACAGGTGACGGCCGTCGAGAACGGCCAGCTCGGCGACCGTGCCGTCGGCCTCCTCGACGCCCAGCGACAGGACGTCGGGCCCGGTGCACGGACCGTGCGGGAGCGGCGGGTCGACGGCGGAGACGGTGAGGGCCACGGGGCCCTGCGGCGTGGGCCGCGTGACCACAACCGTACGCAGCGAGCCGATGCGCGCCACCACGCGGATCTCTTCGGCGGACGCCTCGATCGCGTAATGGTGCCGTTCGTCCAGGCGTACGCCGAGTCCGCCGCGTCCCCGACCGGGGTCCATGAGGGTACGGGCCCGGAACGCCGCGTGCTGTTGCCGACGCCCGGTGAACATCACGTCCGGCGCGTCGAGAGACGTACCGCGCGCATGCAGCGTCAGCCAGCCGGGGCGCTCCTCGGTGGAGCAGTGCGCGTCGGACCGCTCCCGTACGGAGATCCAGCCCGGCCGCAGCGCGGCGTCGTCGAAGTCGTCCCGGAGGGCCTCGACCGGCCCGGGGCGCAGCGGCCACGGCACCTCCGGTAGCTCCAGGTCGACCTCCCCGACGACCGGCCAGCCGTCCACCCAGGTCACCGGCGTCAGAAAGGTCTCCCGCCCGAGCACGTGCCAGCCCGGCGTGCCGCCGCCCGGCCGGACCCCGAGCAGCACCATCCACCACGAGCCGTCCGGGCCCTGGACCAGGTCGGCGTGCCCGGTGTTCTGGACGGGCCGGTCGGTGCCCCGGTGGGTGAGGACCGGATTGTCCGGGCAGGGCTCGAAGGGCCCGGTGGGCGAAGTGCCCCGGGCGATCGAGACGCCGTGGCCACGCTCGGTGCCGCCCTCGGCGATAAGGAGGTACCAGTACGCGCCGATCCGGTACAGGTGCGGCGCTTCCGGTGCCTTGGCGTCCGGCCCGCCCGCCCAGACCTGGTGCGGATCGCCGTACGTCTTCCCGGTGGCCGGGTCGATGCGGACCTGCCACCCTCCGGCAACCGTGCACCAGCAGGTGCCGTCCTCCTCCCAGGCCAGGTCGGGGTCGATGCCGGGCACGCCGGGCGCCCGGATCGGGTCCGACCAGGGGCCGGCGGGGTCGGTGGTCGTGACGATCAGATTGCCGCCGTCCTTGCTGCAATTGGTGACCATCAGCCAAAAACGCCCGCCGTGGTGGCGCAGGGTGGGGGCGTAGATGCCGCCGGACGACGCCGCGGAGGCGAGCGGAAGCTGCCCGGGACGGTCGAGGACGTTGCCGATCTGCGTCCAGTGGACCAGGTCGCGGCTGTGGAAGAGCGGTATTCCGGGGAAGTACTCGAAGCTGGAACACGCCAGGTAGTAGTCCTCACCGACCCGGCAGACGCTGGGATCGGGGTGGAAGCCGGGCAGCACCGGGTTGGCGGGCCGTGCGTCGGTCCGGTTCGGAAGGGGCGGCACGAGGGTCCTTTCGTCGGGCGGGCGGCGGGTGCGCGGGAAGGCGCGGGACCGGGGGCGGCCCCGGGGCCCTGTTCGCGAGGGGTGCCGGGCGCTTGCGTGAGCCGGGAGGTGGCCCGCCGTGCGGCCGTTGCGCGCGGCGCCCCGCTCAGTGCCCGCGCAGCACCGCGCAGCCGCCCGGCGGCAGTGCGTGCGCCACGGCGTCCGTGAGCAGGTCGTGGCCGGGGTCGGGCAGCGGCACGGCCTCGTCCGTGTGGTTCAGCACAAACGTCCAGCGGCGGCCGTCGGCCGCACGCCGTACCACGCCCTCCACCCCCGCCGGAAGACCCGGAACCTCCGGTTCCACCCTGGCCTCCGCGAGCAACCGTGCCATAAGCGCCGCGTACGCCGTATCGTCCAGCCGGGTCGAGAGGTACCACCCCTGACCGTCGCCCGACCGGTGCCGGGTGAGGGCGGGCCCCTCCGCGAGCATCCCGTGGGTGTACGTCGCGACCTCCTGCGCCCCCTCGGCGTGCACGCACTCGCTCCAGTCCGTACCGTGTGAACCATCCGACAGCGTGATCAACTCCCCTTGTCCCAAGGGCCGGTACTCCTCCACCCGCACCCCCAGCGCCTCGCGCAGCGGCTCGGCCGGGCAGCCGCCCAACCGGGCCTGCAGCCGCTCGTCCACCAGCCCGGTCGCGTGCTGCACGAGAAGGGTGCCGCCCCCCGCCACATACCGGCGCAGGTTCTCCGCCCCCCTGTCCGTCAGCAGGAACAAGGCCGGAGCCACGACGACCGAGTAGCCCCCCAAGTCCTGCTCCGGATGAGCGAAGTCGACGCCCACCCCCGCCTCCCACAGCGTGCGGTGCGCCCTGAGGAGCGCCCCGTGGTAGTCGAGCCGCGCGGAGGGCAACCCGTCCACGCCCAGCGCCCACCAGGCGTCCGGGTCGTCCAGTACGGCCACTGAGGCGCTGACCGTCGACCCGGCCAGCTCGCCCAACCGTGCCACCGCGTCGCCCAGTTGCGTCACCTCGCGGAAGATCCTGCTCTCCGGGCCCGCATGCGGGACCATCGCCGAGTGCCAGGTCTCCGCACCCGCCCGGGACTGCCGCCACTGGAAGAACAACGCACCCTCCGAACCCCTGGCGATGTGCCCGAGGCTGTGGCGCAGCATCTCGCCGGGCTCCTTGCCCAGGATGCGGTCGCCGGCGTACACGGTGTTGGTGCCCTGCTCCATCAAGAGCCACGGCCGCCCGCCCGCCAGCGAGCGCGTGCGGTCCGCGTGCACGGCCACGTCGGCGGCGGCGCCCAGGCCGGGGGAGGTCGGGTACTGGTCGGAGCTGACGACATCGCATTCGCGGGCGAGGGCCCACAGGTCCACGTGCTGGTACGCGGGGAGCATCAGGTTGGTCGTCACCGGGCGGTCGCTGTGCGCGCGGATCGCGTCGCGCTGTTCGCGGAAGGCGGCGATCACCTCGTCGGACCAGAAGCGGCGGAAGTCCACCGCCTGGCCCGGGTTTTTGTGCCACTGCGTGGCGCGCGGCGGCAACACCTGCTCCCAGGAGCTGTAGCGCTGGCTCCAGAACGCCGTTCCCCAGGCCTCGTTGAGGGCGTCCAGTGATCCGTGCCGCGCCCGCAGCCACACCCGGAAACCGGCGGCGGTGTGGTCGCAGTGGCACAGCGTGGCGTACTCGTTGTGGACGTGCCACAAGGCGAGCGCGGGGTGGTCCCCGTACCGCTCGGCCAGGGCGGAGGCGATCCGGTGGGCCGCGCGGCGATAGGCCGGCGCGGCCAGGCAGTAGGTGTCGCGGCTGCCGTGGACCAGACGGGTGCCCTCGGGGGTGACGGGCAGCGCGTCGGGGTGGGCGAGGGCGAACCACGGCGGGGGAGAGGCGGTCGGGGTGGCGAGGTCGAGGGCCACGCCGTTGGCGTGCAGGCGCTCGATGTGGGCGTCGAGCCACCCGAACTCGTAACGCCCCTCTTCCGGTTCGAGCAGGGCCCAGGAGAAGACGCCCACGGTGGCCAGGTTGACCCTGGCCCGTCGCATGAGCTCGTCGTCCTCTTTCCACACGGCCTCGCCCCACTGCTCGGGGTTGTAGTCCCCGCCGAAGGCCAGGCCGCCCAGGCGGTCGGTGATGCTGCGAGTGGTCATGAGGGTTCCTCGGGTCGGGGGGAGGAGCCTGCGGGGGTGACTTCCGGCAGGGGGCAAGGGGAACGTCACGAGGGGAGGGGGGCGGCTCAGGGAGGGAATCGAAGCGCTTCAACCGCGCATGCAAGGTAACGGAACGGCCGCGCGCAAAACAAGAGTTACTGCCGCATGGACGTCACCACGACCACCCATCGGGCGAAGTCACCCGGCCCGGCGGGCGAGGCATCCGGCCTGCAGCCTCCAGGGAAGCGCTTCGGGATCATCGTCCTCCCCGGCAACCGCGGTGGAACCCCGCCCGGCGCAGTACGCTCTCCCGCACCCCACCCCCCACCCCCGCTCCCGAGGTGCCATGACCGACCACCCGTGCGCGCAGACGACCCTTGTCCCCCTTGACGCCCCGCCCGAGCCCGCGGCCATCGGCATCGGCGTCCACGGTCCGGCCGGGCACGTGGACGAGTTCCAGCTGCCCGACATGTGGCAGTTCCATCTCTACGGCTACGAAGCCGACTTGACCGTGGATGATGTCGAGCACCGCCTGCGCCCCGGCACCGTCAGCCTGGTGCCGCCCGGCACTCCCGTGCGCTTTCACTACCGGGGCCGCTCCGAACACCTCTACGTCCACCTGCGCCTCGGCACGACGGGCACGGCCCGCGAGGTGCCGACCGTTCAGCACGCCGGGGCGCAGGTCCCCGTACTCGACCGGCAACTGCGCCAAGCGCTGGCCGCCTGGCCGCACACCCCCGGCCGGGCCGTTGCCGAGGTGTGGGCGGCCCTGTGGGGCACGGCCGAACTGACTCCGCCCCAGGACGGGAACCCGAAGGTCCCGCACCCCGCCGTGGCCACGGCGGTGGCCCTGATCGAGGTACGGCTCGCCGAACCCCTCTCCGTGCCCGACATCGCCAAGGCGGCCGGCGTCTCCCACAACCACCTCACCCGCCTCTTCGGCACCGCCCTGGGCGACACCGTCGTCGGCTACATCCGCACCCGCCGGATGGAGCGCGCCCAGCACCTTCTGCGGGCCAGCACCCTCTCCATCTCCCGGGTGGCGGCCGCCGTAGGCATCCCCGATCTTCAGGCGTTCAACAAGGCCTGCCGACGCGAACTCGGCGCCTGCCCCCGCACCGTCCGGGCCTCCTGGACCGGCACCCCCACGGATCACCACACGGATCGCCACAGGGTGAGAATCGACCACTAGACGGTGAACACGGCCCACCCGCCCGGCAGCCGACCGCTCCTAGCGTGAACGCCATGACGACACAGACCGAGCACCGCACCCCCACCAACGGGTCCGCCGACCGGGGCGGCACGCTCCTCACCTCCGTGCAGATGGCGCGCTTCGTGGCGAGCGGATCACTGCGCCTGGACGCGGTGGTGCCGGCCGAGATGAACGCGGAGGCGCTGAGCGTGCTGGAGGCGGGTCTCCCGTCGGTCGCATACGGAACCCCGCTCCCTCAGGCGTACGCACCGGGCTCCTTCCCCTGCCGACTGCTCGAACTCCCGCAGGTGGCCGGCGCGTTGCGCAGCCTGGTCGGCGTCGAGCCGACGGTGGACCACCACGCCGTGCACATCCGCGAGCCGCACAACGGCGAGGCCCAGCCCCTGCACGCGGACGCCATCATCGACGTACGCCCGGACGCCTTCGACGTCCAGCTGATGTACTACCCGCAGCGGGTGACGCTGGAGATGGGCGGCACCCTCAGCGTGCCCGGCAGCCATCTGCGCCGCACCAACGAGTCCGACACCGGCCGCTACCAGAACCTCCGCGGCCAGGACCGGCTCGTCTGCCCGGCCGGGACGGTGGTGTTCCTGCACCACGGACTCTGGCACGGGGGCCGGCGCAACGACAGCGACATCCGGCGCTACATGTACAAGATCCGCTTCAACCCGACGCAGCGCCAACGCCTCCTGTGGGACCACTCCGACCTGCACGACCCGCAGGTGCGCGCCGAACTCGACGCGCACTTCCCGTGGTACGAGCAGGCCACCGGCCGCCTGGAGCGCTACAACCGCGTCCTGCTGTGGCGCGAGCTGACCGGAGACCCCATGTTCGACCTCGACCACTGGGTCACCAGGGTCACCAACCGCCCCGCCGACCGCCCCGAGGTGCCCTCCGTATGACCATCACCACACCCCAGAGCACCACCGACGCCCCGCTGCTGCGCCAGCGCCTGCTGGTCCTCTACCTCTCCACCTCCGCGCTGGACGCCCCGGTCATCGGCTGGTCCCGCTACGACGGCACCGGGCAGACCTCCCCGACGTCCGGCGACAGCGACGAAGCACCGTACGAGACGGGCGTGGCGGCCCTGCGCGACGGCTGGCGCCTGATCCAGGCCTCGCCGCTCATCCCACCGGGGCCGGGCAGCGAGTACGACGTGTCCTTCCTCAAGCACGAGTTCATCTTCGAGCAACTCGCGGACGCGCGCGGCTGACGGCGGAAGCGGCCGTTCTCCAGTTCGCCGCAGGTGGACCAGACGGACTCCCCGGCCCGGGGACGGTCTTGCGACGTTCGTGCGGCCGGTACTCGTGGTACTGGACGGTGCCGAACAGTATGCGCGGGGACAAGGATGGGTGGTAGGAGGGGCCCGACCGCCGAACTGCCGTGGGAGCCGGTCGGCCGAGGCCCAACAAGGCGTCATGGCAGGGGAGGTGCAAGCCTGCGCTGGTCTGCCGTCGGTGCGCCTAAGGGAGCCGCTACGGTGTTGCGTGCTGGGTGTTGATGCGCGGTGCTGGATACGAGTCGGGGCGCGGGGAAGCGGGATGCCGGGTACCGAGCCGGGCGCCGCGCGGCGCAGGACGGGCACTGGTGGCGAAGCGGGCCCCGAGGCCCCCGGGTGCCGGGTGCCGGGCACCTGAGCCTGCGCAGGCACCGCGACGCCCGCCCCGCCGGAGCGGTCCTCACAGCTCCGTGACCCGGGGCAGCGGTCCCCCCTCCGGAGCCGATACCGTCACCGCCCCGTTCCCGGCATCCCGCCTCACCCGGTACGTCGCCGCCGTGGCCCCCTCGCGGTCCGGCAGGACGACAGTCGTCTCCCCCGTCCCGGGTGCCACCAGCAGAGTGAGGCCGTCCGCCCAGTCGCCGTCCGGGCGTTGGTCGTCGGCACCGAACGCGATCACCGCGCCCGGCCGGACGTACAGCGGCAGACTGTCGAAGCCGTGCCGCTCCCGCCGCCAGCACGGCCCCTGCACCTGCTCACCGGTCAGCAGATGTGTCCAGGTGCCTTCCGGGAGGTAGAACTCGACGTCGCCGTCCTCGGTGAACACAGGGGCCACCAGCAGGTCGGGCCCCAGCATGTACTGCCGGTCGAGCGCCCGGCACGCGGGGTCCCCGGGGAACTCCAGCAGCATGGGCCGCATCAGGGGCACACCCTCGCGGTGCGCCTCGGCAGCGGCACCGTACAAATACGGCATCAGACGGTGCTTGAGCAGGGTGAACCTCCGCGTCACCTCGACCGCCTCCTCCCCGAACTCCCACGGCACGCGGTACGAATCCGAACCGTGCAGCCGGCTGTGCGAGGACAGCAGCCCGAAGGCCAGCCAGCGCTTGAAGACGGCCGGATCGGGCGTGCCCTCGAAGCCGCCGATGTCGTGCGACCAGAAGCCGAAGCCGGACAGCGACAGCGACAGCCCGCCGCGCAGCGACTCCGCCATGGCTCCGAACGACGCCCAGCAGTCACCGCCCCAGTGCACGGGGAACTGCTGGCCGCCCGCCGTGGCCGACCGGGCGAAGAGCACCGCCTCACCGGACCCGCGCTCCTTTTCCAGCAGCTCGAAGACGACCTGGTTGTAGAGGTGCGTGTAGTAGTTGTGCATGCGCTCCGGGTCGGAGCCGTCGTGCCAGCGGACATCGGTGGGGATGCGTTCGCCGAAGTCCGTCTTGAAACAGTCGACGCCCTGGTCGAGGAGGACCTTCAGTTTCTCCTGGAACCAGGCGCAGGCCCGCGGGTTGGTGAAGTCGACCAGGGCCATGCCGGCCTGCCACAGGTCCCACTGCCAGATGTCGCCGTTCGTCCGCCGCACCAGGTGTCCGAGCCGCGCGGCCTCCTCGAACAGGGCGGACTTCTGGGCGATGTACGGGTTGATCCACACGGAGACCCGCAGACCCCGCTCCTTGAGCCGGGCCAGCATGCCCTCCGGGTCCGGGAAGACGTCCGGGTCCCAGGTGAAGTCCGACCACTGGTACTCGCGCATCCAGAAGCAGTCGAAGTGGAAGACGGACAGCGGAATCTCCCGCTCCGCCATCCCGTCTACGAAGGAGGCGACCGTGGCCTCGTCGTACTCGGTGGTGAACGACGTCGTCAGCCACAACCCGAACGACCAGGCGGGCGGCAGCGCGGGCCGTCCGGTGAGCGCGGTGTAGCGGCGCAGCACGTCCTTGGGGGTGGGCCCCGCAACGACGTAGTACGTCAGGGACTGGTCCTCGACGCTGAACTGCATCTGCCCGACCGATTCGGACCCCACCTCGTAACCCACCCGCCCCGGATGGTCGACAAACACCCCGAACGCACCGTCGGAGGTCAGATGGAGACTGAACGGGACGTTCTTGTACGCCTGTTCGCTGCTGGTGCCGCCATCGGCCTGCCACATGTCCACGACTTGGCCGTTCTTGACGAACGGGGTGAAGCGCTCGCCGAGTCCGTAGACCTGCTCGCCGACGCCGAGGGCGAGCTGCGCGGCCATGTGGTGGGAGCCGTCGCCGGTGGTGAAGAACGCCGTGCCCTTGCGGCCCGCCCGGGTCACTTCGCGCCCGTCCGCGTCGTGGAAGGACAGCGACCACGGGGCGGCGGCGTCCAGCCGGACGGACAGGGCGCCGCTCTCCAGCGCGACAACGTTGCCTTCCGTCCGCACCCGCCCGGCGGAATCCTGTGCGCCGGGCAGCGCGAAGTCGGGGCCGGGGTTCCGCTTGCCCGTGTGATGCGTCAGGCGTACGCCGATGACTCCCTCGGCGGGGGAGAAGCAGTCGGTGGTCAGCAGTGGGGTGTTGAGGGTGTCGCCGCGGTGCCGTACGCGCTTGACGGCGGCGTACGCGGTGAACCGGTCGGTGCTCGTACGGATGTCGCGGACCTCGGTGGCGTACGAGGCCTGAACCCCGTCGCGCATCAACCAGAAGCCGTCGGTGAACTTCATGTTCTTCCCAGGGAAGCAGGGGCGGGACGGGGGCGGCAGAGCAGCTCGGCGGGGCTGCCGCCCACGCCATTTGAGCGCACGTAAATCGAAAGGGCAAGGGTCGAAGGGCGATTTTGTTGAAGCGCTTCGACGGAACTTTCCACGGGAGTTGAGGGCTCTTGCCCGCGCGGGACCGGAAAAGAGGCCCAGCGCTTCGACACAAGCGAGCGGTCCCGCGATCCCCATGCATGAGGAGGCCGACGGACTGCAGGGACATGTCCTACGGCTTCCGGAAGGGAACCCGGAAACGCTTCCGGTCCTCGTGCGACCGGGAGACCCCAGGGGCCTGGGTGTGGCTGAAGGCGCTCATGCCGTACGTGTGGCTTTGACTGATGGGCCGCCCAGTGCCCCGCGACGACACGGCCACTCATGGGGATGAGCGAACAGAGATCGCTTCGTGAGGACACGTCGGCGTGGTCGTCCGCAAGGACCAGTCAACCGATCGACGAGGGAGGCTCGGGTGCCCGCGCTCTGGGCGGGGACAGATGCGACCCCGTCGGCACCGTCGCCCACCCCGAGGCTCCGGCTGGTCGGCTACGCCCGCGTCCCGCTCGACCCGGGCACCCCGGAGGCGGGGGCCGGCCGAACAGGCCGACTGGTACGGCAAGGTGACCAGTGCCTGCCTGGCCGTCCGCCGGAATCACGCTGTAGGGCTACACCTACTGCCACTCACGGACCTCCCCGGTGAGGGAGCGGCTCTGCCCTGGCACGAGAACCTGGAGCGTAAGCCCGTCTGCGACGCGATCCGCAAGGCCCTGGAGGAGGGCCGCAGGCAATCCCCTGCGGGCCGGCGCCGGGCACAGTGGGCGGGGAAGATCACCGTGCCCGGCGGTTCGGCGGTTCCGGGAGATACGGCCGGGGGTCACACGCGCCGCAGGCGGATCACCCGGCTCGCGTAATCCCCGCCCGGCAGGCCCAGGTCAAGACCCCGGGTGGTCAGGAGTGCACCGTCGTGGACCCTCTCGCCGGCCAGCTCCTCGTACCGTGCGTCGGCGCGCAGACCGGGCAGGACCAGCGGGACGGGTGGCCGGCCGAAGCGGGACGTGGGACGGCACGCGATGATCACGTGCTCCGAGCCGTCCGGGGCCGCGTAGTGCACGCCCCGGACGCCGCCCTCCCCGGTGAGCCGGTACTGGTCCCCGTGCTGGACCAGGCCGCGGATCTCCTTGTACTCGGCCACCAGCGCGGCGGTCTCCGCCTTCTCCTGGGCGGTGAGCGCGGTCAGGTCGCCGCCGAGTCCGAGCGCCCCCGCCATCGCCACGTGGAACCGGAAACGCAGCGGTGTCGCGCGTCCGGTGATCGCGTTCGGGCTGTCGGTGACCCACGCCGACATCGCCTGCGCCGGGAAGAGCTGGCTGAACCCGTGCTGGATGCCGAGCCGGTCCACGGGGTCGGTGTTGTCCGAGGTCCAGATCTCGTCGGTACGGGCCAGGACACCGAGATCGGCGCGCCCGCCACCGCCCGCGCACGCCTCGATCCGCAGGTGGGGGTGGTCGCCGCGCAACCGGTCCATGATCGCGTACACCGCGCGGGTGTGGTCGATCCACAGCCGGTCCGGGTCCCGGTGGCCGCTCCAGCCGGCCTCGGTGACGACGCGGTTGGCGTCCCACTTCAGGTAGTCGACGCCGTACTCCCGGACCAGGCCGTCAAGTGTCCGTAGGACCCACTCCGCCGCGTCCGGCCGCCCGAGGTTCAGCATGAGCTGGTTGCGCATCTCGGTGGCCTGCCGGGTCGGGGCGTGCACGACCCATTCCGGGTGCTCGCGGTGGAGGTCGCTGTCCGCGTTGACCATCTCCGGTTCGACCCACAGCCCGAACTTCATGCCCAGCCGGCGCACCTCGTCGGCCAGCGGGCGCAGACCGCGCGGGAAGACGTCGGGGCTCGGCGTCCAGTCGCCGAGCCCCGCCCGGTCGTTGCGGCGCGCGCCGAACCAGCCGTCGTCCAGTACGAAGAGTTCGGCGCCGAGGTCGGCGGCGATCGTGGCCAGTTCCCGCTGCCCGGTCTCCGAGACGTCGAAGGCGGTGGCCTCCCAGGAGTTGTAGAGGACCGGCCGGTCCTCGTCGGGTTGGGGCAGTACGTGGGAGCGGACGTAACGGTGCCAGGAGCGGCTGGCCGCGCCGAACCCCGAGGGGCTGTAGAGCCCGGCGAAGACCGGCGTGCACAGGCTCTGGCCCGGCTCCAGTGTCCAGCTGACGCCTTCGTGCCCGAAACCGCCGCTCCAGGTGGTACGGCCCACCGGGTCCCGGGACACGGTGATGCGCCAACTGCCGCTCCAGGCGAGGGCGGTATTCCAGACCTCGCCCCGTTCCTCGTCGGCGGTTCCGTCGTCCAGGGCCAGCCAAGGGTTCGCATGGTGGCTGGTGACGCCGCGGCGGCTTGTCAGGACGGTCTCGGCTACCGGGAGCCGGTCGCGGCGCAGCTGGAACTCGCTGCTCCAGCCGCCCACCAGGTGGCTGATCCGGTAGTCGGCGCGGTGGGGGAGCGTCCAGGAGGCGGAGTCGCAGCGCTCGACGACGAGGGGCCCACGGCCCGGTCCGCCCTTGTGGTCGTCCGCCGCGTCGGTCCCGGTGTGGGTGACCTCGGTCCAGCGCTCGATGACGTCGGTGTCGCCGTGCACGCGGTAGCAGAGGGCCGCGGCGAGGGGGTAGACGCGGTCCGTGAGGTGGATCCGTAGCGTTCCTTCGTCCTCGACGCTGTGTCCGTCGAACCGCCACTGGGCCCCTCGCACCCCGTCGGAGAAGCGCACTTGGAGCCCGGCGGGGCCGAACCGGGCACCGGTCTGGATGCCCAGCTCGTCGGGTGCGGCGTCCGCGTCGAAGCTGCTGCCCGTGGGCGGCTGGGCCTCGGGCAGCGCGGCCACCTCGGAGGCTGCCAGGGGAGCACCCCAGTAGACGTGCCGAGGGCTTCCGTCCCGGCCGACGCGCAGCGCGTACAGGCTGTGGGTGGTCCGCAGCAGACCGAGGCCGGTCGCGGGATCGAAGGAGACGGGCGGGTGGGTCAAGGTGAATCCCCTTGTGGGCGACGGCAGTTGGTGCCCGACGGTAGGACGCGAAGCCTTTGGATTCAATACTTGACGAAGTTATTTATTGACCCCTAGGTTCCCCTCGTGCTTCCTGAACAGACCGCCAAGACACTGGCGGCGACACCTGCGGCGTCCGCCGTCCTGGCCCTCCTGCTGACCGAAGGCCCACTGAGCCGGGTGGAGATGGCCCGCCGTCTCGGTCTGTCGTCGGCAGCCGTCACCAAGGCCGCGCGGCCCTTCCTCGACGCCGGGTACCTGCACGAACTCGCCTCCCAGCGGACCGCACCGGGAGCCGGACGTCCGGTCAGCCCGCTGGCCGTCACCACGCAACGCGAGTTCTTCGCCGGGGTGAAGGTCATCGCCGACGGCGCGGCCGACGGCCTTCGCGGCGAGATCGTCGGCGTCCTCTGCGACCTGCGGGCCCAGGTCCGCGTGTCCCTGCGGCGGCCCCTCCCGGACCACAGCCCCGAGGCCGTCGTCCTGGAACTGGCCGCGCTCGTCGACCAACTCCTCGACACCGACACGGAATTCCGTACCCGCACCCACCATCTCGGCATCGCCGTCGCCGGCGACATCGACAGAACCCGGGGGCTGGTCCGGCAGTCGGCCGGCCTCGGCTGGCGGAACATCCCCCTCGCACAGCTCGCGGCCGATGCGACCGGGCTCGACGTCCTCGTCGAGAACGACGTCAAGGCGCTCACGGTCGCGGAGCACTGGTTCGGCGAGGGCGCGGGAACCGACTCGTTCGCCCTCGTCACCGTGGGGTCCGGCATCGGCTGCGGCATTGTCGTCGACGGCCGCCTGCTCACCGGCGCCCACGGCGTGGCCGGAGAGATCGGGCACCTCTGCATCGACCCGAACGGCGCGCGCTGCCGCTGCGGCGCCCAGGGCTGCGTCGAGACCGTCGCCGCCACCGGGGCGATTCTGGCGGCGGCCCGGGATGCGTCCGGCGACAACGACCTGGACTTCGCGCGCGCCGTGGAGCGGGCGCGCGCGGGCGACGAGCGGGTGAAGGAGGTCTTCGCCAAGGCCGGAACGGCAATTGGCCTCGCGGTCGCGGCGATGGTCAACGTCTGTGGCCCCGAACGGATCGTGGTGTCCGGCGAAGGACTCGACACCTACGACCTGTTCGAGGAACGCATCTGGGCCTCGTTCGCGGCACACGCCTTCGGAGCCGCCGCCCAGGCCGCGGTCCTCATCCGCCCCCACCCCTTCGAGCAATGGGCCCGCGGCGCCGCCGCAGTCAGCATCCAGGCCTTGTTCCCCCGGGGCAGCACCACCCGCCCACGGTGACCGCGCGCAGAACGCGCTGAACGTACGGCCGGCCATGGTGGGACCGCAGACCCTTGAGCCTGCGGTCCCACCATGGCCTTGCGGTCAGGACGGGGCGCCGTACTGGAGACCGCGCCCGTTCGGGCCTGCCTGTTACCGGAGCGTGGACCACTTCTGGCTGCTCTGGCCGTTGCAGGCCCGCAGGACAGCCGGAGTCCCGTTCGCCGTCCCGGCCCCGTCGACGTCGAGGCACAGCCCGGCATGGGCGTTGCGGAGCGAACCGTCGGAACCGGCGGTCCACTTCTGGTTGTTCTGGCCGTTGCAGGGCCACATGATGACCGGCGTGCCGTTGGTGGTTCCCTGGTTGGAGGCGTCCAGGCACTTGTCGCCGTAGACGCGGATCTCACCGCCCGCCCAGGTGGTCCACAGCTGGTTGGCGGCCGTGTGGCAGTCCCAGAGCACCGCCTTGGTCCCGGCCGCCGTGGCGGCGCCGTCCACGTCCAGGCAGCGGCCGGACCCGGCTCCGCGCAGGCGTGCGGTGGTGGAGGCCAGAGGGCTGCCGCCGGCCACCTTGAACACGGCGACACCGTGCGCGGGCACGCTCGCCGAGATCCCTCCGGAGGTGGTGGACGTACCGCCCGTCCACAGGTCGGTCAGCGTGAACGACCCGCCGGACAGGCCGACTTGGGCCGCCGAGGTGGAGACGGTCGCCGGGGAGCCGCCCCGGTTGAACAGGCCGACCGCCACGGAACCGTCCGACAACGGCTTGGCGAACACCTCGGTCGCGCCGTCGTCACGGACCCGGCGTCCGCCCGCGCCCAGCGCATCCTGGTTGACCGCGAGCAGGCGCGGGCTGCGCAGGATCGCGCTCACGTCGGCGGACATCGTGCGGATGTCGTTGCCCGCCATCAGCGGGGCGCCCAGGAGCGCCCACAGGGCGAAGTGCGAGCGCGACTCCGTCAGGGAAAGACCCGGGCGGCCGACGACCAGCATGTCGGGGTCGTTCCAGTGCCCGGGACCCGACTGCGCGGCGAGCGGGGCGGTGACGTCCAGGACGTTGCCGACGCCCATCGGGTAGCTGTTGGTGTTGTTGTTCTGCCAGATGTCGAGCAGGTCCTCGGTCGTCCGCCACAGGTCGGCGACCTCGCCCCAGTTGTACTTGTCACCGGCGGGGGAGTGGAAGCTGTTGGGGTTGATGCTGTAGACGATGGGCCGGCCCGTGGCGCGCAGGGCGTCGCGCATCAGGGTGAACTGGGCGACCTGTTGGCCAAGGGTGCCGCTGCCGGAGCACCAGTCGTACTTGAGGTAGTCCACGCCCCAGGAGGCGAATGTGGTGGCGTCCTGCGCCTCGTGGCCCTTGCTGCCGGTGGAGCCGGGGTAGGTGCCCACGCCCTGGGCGCACGTCTTCTCGTTGGGAGCCTGGTAGATGCCGAACTTCAGACCCTTGTCGTGGATGTAGTCGCCGAGCGCCTTCATTCCGCTGGGGAACTTGGTGGGATTGGCCCGAAGGTTGCCGTTCGTGTCGCGCTGCGGGTCGAACCAGCAGTCGTCGACCACCACGTACCGGTATCCGGCGGCCCGCATGCCCGAGGACACCATCGCGTCCGCGGCCTCGCGGACCTGCGCCTCGGTGATCCCGCACCCGAAGCTGTTCCAGCTGTTCCACCCCAGCGGAGGGGTGAGCGCGGGGCTGCCCGGTGCGGCCTCGGCAGCGGTCGCGACGGAGGCGGTGAGGGTGCCGGTGAGCGCAAGGGCGGTGGCGGTGAGGGCCCGCAGCAGTCGTCTGCGCAGGGAAACCATGGGAGGTCCTTCCCGGGAGGCGGAGCGGAAGCCGCTCCGCCTCCCACAAGGGGCAGGGTCACGCGCGTGCGATCACACGCGCGCGGGTCAGCGCCGCAGGGTGAGCAGGGCCGGCCGGTAGGGCAGCTTCAGGTAGTCGGTGCCGTCCGAGGAAGGGGACCTGCCCTGGTAGAGGAACTGGAGGTTGCAGGGGTCGACGGTCATCGTCTGGTCGGGGTTGGTGCGGACGAGGTCGCCGTGGCTGATGTCGTTGGTCCAGGTGGCACCGCTGTTGGCCTTGCCCGCGAAGGGGCTGTTCTCGCTGCCGGCCTGGACGGTCCACGGACCGTTCAGACTGGAGGCAGTGAACGAGCGGAAGTAGCGGCCGCCCGCCCCCCTCGCCTCAACGATCATGAGGTACTGGTTCTGGCCCTGGACCTTGTAGACCTCCGGCGCCTCGAACAGCTTTTCCTCGGTGTCGCTCATCACCGTCGTGTACGACGAGCCGAAGCTGCCCGGGAAGTTCCCGATCGGCATGGTCGACTTGAAGATGCTGCCCTTGTCGTTGGCGAAGAACAGGTACATGTTCTGACCGTCGGCGATCACGGTCGGGTCGATCGGGCCGCCAGTGGGGAGGCTGCCGGTGAACAGCGCCTGCGGCGCGGACCAACTCGCGGGATCGGTCGGGTCGTTGGACGTGCGGTACGTGAAGGGCCAGGCGGTGCCCCACCCGTTCGATACGAGCACCCATATCTTCTTGGGGGCGAAGTAGAAGAGCTTGGGCGCCACCGCGGACCCGCTGATCTTGGTCTGGCCGGTCGAGGCCATGTCCGACCAGTTCGTGAAGGGCCGGAACGCCGTCGCGCCCCACGACGTCCCGTCGGAGGTCGTCGCGTAGACCAGGTGCCGGCCGTTGTACGTCACCGTGGTGAAGTCCTTGAGCGCCACCTGACCGTTCGCCGGTTGTGCCAGCGGACCGGTCGACGTCCACCGGTAGGCCGACGGAAGAGAACACGAGGTGGGCGTGCCGGCCAGGCCGGTCCACTTCTGGGCGCCGGCGCCGTTGCAGTTCCACAGCTGCACCACCGTGCCGTTGGCCGTGGCGCCGCCGCTGACGTCCAGACACAGCCCGGACTCCACGGCGACGATCGTGCCGTCGGCGTTCACCCGCCACTGCTG
Organism: Streptomyces sp. NPDC031466; assembly: GCF_055581265.1. Taxonomy (NCBI): domain Bacteria; kingdom Bacillati; phylum Actinomycetota; class Actinomycetes; order Kitasatosporales; family Streptomycetaceae; genus Streptomyces; species Streptomyces sp. NPDC031466. The sequence continues at coordinate 58,420 of NZ_JBVIJT010000004.1, read as the reverse complement.
GTTCGTACCGCCGTTGCAGGACCAGATCACCGGCCGGGTGCCGGCCGTGGTCGCGTGGCCCGGGACATCCAGGCACTTGTCGCCGTACACGGTCAGTTGGTTGCCGTCCGTCAGCGTCCACTGCTGGTTGGTCCCGCCGGAGCAGTCCCAGATCTGCAGGCCCGTGCCGTCGGTCCGGGCGGCGCCCGGTACATCGAGACACCGGTTGGAACCGGCACCGCGTACGGCACCGGTGGTGGCCGCCTGAGAGGGACTGACGACGAGCGTCGCCGCGGCGATCAGGGTCGCGAGCACCACGGACAGTTGTCTGCGGCTGAAACGTAGCCTGCGCAATTCGGACCTCATTCGTTGAGTGAGCGTTCCCGGTCCGGCCCCGCCCATGGCTGTCTGGACCGTCGACCCGGTGGACCCTCCTCGCATCGCCCTTGACCGATATTTCGAACGTGGGCCGATTTACCGGACGAGGAGTGGCGCCGAACGTAGAGGGTGTCTCGTGCGGAAGTCAACGCATGTGACAGGGCGGCTTTTTGAGGCCCCGGGACGGGGGGTCAGCCGCTGGCCAGGGTGGTCCACTTCTGCTGGGGGCCGCCGTTGCAGTCCCACAGCACGAGCTGCGTGCCGTCGGCCGTGGAAGCGCCCGGCACATCGAGGCAGCGGCCGGACGCGGGGTTGCGGTAGCCGCCGTCGTAGGGCTGCCAGACCTGGTTGGGGCCACCGTGACAGGACCAGAGCTGCACCTTGGTGCCATTGGCGGTGGCACCGCCCGCGGCGTCGAGGCACTTGCCCAGGGAGCGCAGGGTGCCGTCGGTGTAGGCCGACCAGTACTGGTGGGCCCCCTCCCCGCAGCTCCACGTCTGGACGGCGGTTCCGTCGGCGCTCTGGGCGCCGTTGACGTCCAGGCACTTGCCTGCCACGCCGGACAGCACGCGGGCGGGCGCGGGGGCGGGATTCTTCAGCCACCCGGCGCTGTCCGCGGACCGTACGCCACGGTGGAAGGCGTCGGCCATCTTCTGGTAGCCGGAGTCGTTGGGATGCAGCGGGTCCGCCAGGTCGGCCGTGGTCAGACCGCTCATGTCGACGAACGCGACGCGTTTGCCCGCGGCCTGCGCGTCGCTGACGATGCGGCGGGTGGCCTGGTTGTACGTACCCCGGAACCGCTCCTCCGAGCTGCTGGTGGACACGACCAGGGAGGCGACGAGGACGGTGGCGTCGGGGACGTCGGCGGTGATCCGGCCGACCAGCGACCTCAGCCGGTCGATGGCGCTGTCGACTTCAGAGGCCCCCTGGAGGTCGTTGGTACCGATGTGCAGTGTCACGACGTTGGGCCGGTAGCGGGTCAGCGAGGCGTCGGCGAGCGCGGCGATCTGGTCGATGCGGTACCCGGGGTGGCCCTCGTTGTCCGGATCGGACATCGAACCGCTCCGCACCGTGCCCACGAAGTCCAGCGGATGGCCGTCCGACGCGAGCCGGTCCCGCAACAGCGCGCGGTAGCCGTTCCCGGTACTGCTTCCCGCACCCCAAGTGATCGAGTCGCCCAACGGCATGATCCGCAAGGGCGTGGTGGAGGCGGCGGAGGCCGGGGCGACGCCCGTTGCCGTCACCCCGAACGTGACAGCGACAAGCGCGATCAGGGAGAGAAACCAGGACCTTTTCATGCAGTCTCCTCAGTTGTGTGAGCAAGTGCTCCAGCAACGGGGCCGGCCACCGTCCGGCCGCACTCCCGTGCACGGGGACGAGGTACGAGCCTCGCCCGGATCGGGCGTCAGGCAGGCTCCCCGTACTGCGCTCCGCGTCCGTTGGTGGAGACGTAGACCCGCCCGTACACCCGCGGGTCACCGCTGATGGCGGCTCCGGTCCAACCCCATTGGTGCTGGTCGTCGTTGATCCGCGTCCAGGTCTTCGCCCCGTCGTCGGAGCGGTGGATGGCGTTGAGGCCCTCCACGGCACCGACCAGGTAGATCGCCGGGTAGGACGCACCCCGCGCGGCCTTGCCGAAACCCAGGGTGTGCGCGGCACGGCAGCTGCCGACCTTGGCGAAGGTCGCGCCCGCGTCGGTCGACCGGTGAAGGCCGTCCCCCTTGAGGCCGAGCCACAGGTCACCGGAGCGGCCCGGAGCAGCCGTCAGCTGGAACTCGCTGTCGCCCGTGCTCAGGCCACCGGCTCGCGCGGTGAAGGTCCGGCCGCTGTCGGTGCTGGCGAACACCGTGCCGGTCATGGTGTCGAAGGCGTAGAAGCGGGCCGGGTCGACGGGATCCGCGACCGGAGCGGCACCCTTCGGGAAGGAAGCGACCTCGGACCAGGTGACGCCGTTGTCCGTCGAGCGGAATCCGGGGTTCGCCGCGCCGAAGGACCACAGCAGCACGCTGCCGTCGGCGTTGGTGGCGATCGGCCCCGGCGCGTCCTTGGCGTGGGCGGGTTGCGCGCCGAAGGGCGCCCAGGTTCTGCCGCCGTCGTTCGAGAAGGCGCCGTTGCCCTCGTTGCCCCAGCCGGCCCGGACCACGTACGACGGCTTGCCCGCCGCCAGCGACAGGCCGGTGCAGGTGGCGAACACCGGGTTCGACGCCATACCGCGCGACGGCGACGCCGTGAGCCGCTCGTGGTACATCACACCAATGTCTCCGGACCCGCTGAGCAGGTGCGCCTCACCTGTGGGCGGCGAGACCAGCTGGCGGATGGACGCCTCCTCCAGACCGCGGATCTGCGGGGCCCAGCGCGTGAGGTCGCGGGTGCCGTAGAGGGTCGCGCCGGTGCCGTAGACGACATGCTGCGAGTCGTACGGGTCGAGGGCGAGGGCCTGGATCCACCAGCCGAACTTGGGCTTGTCCGTGCCCCACTTGAGGTAGGGGGTCTCGGAGACGTCGAGGACGGCCCTGTCCTTCAGGGACGTCCAGGTGCGGCCGCCGTTCGTGGAGCGGAAGACGGTGTCCGTCTCGGCCCAGCGGTTGTTCGTGGAGACGACCACCGTGCCGGGGCGGCGGGCGTCGACGGCGACGCCGCCGTAGCCGAAGGAGTCGACGGACCCGTCCGTCGAGGTTCCGCCCGGCTTCACGGGCGTGACCTCGGTCCACCTGCCGTTGTTGGTGCGCAGCTTGTGCACGCTGCCGTCGGACTGGCCGTTGGGCCCCGGCGCGTTGGCGTACGTCACGTACAGCTCGCGCGTGTGCCTGTCGTACGCGGCACGGATCGGCACCTTGGCCGCGGTGCCGGTGGGCTGCCCGGGGACGGCCTCCCAGGTCGTGCCGTCAGAGGTGCGGTACAAGTGGGGACGGCCGGCGGTGCCGTCGGAGTCGCCCCAGCCGGCGTAGACCGTACGGCCCACGGCGACGAGGAACGTGACGCCCTGACCGGTGGCACTGGGCGAGGCCGGGAAGCTTGCGGCCTGCCAACTGGAGCCCCGGTCCGCAGACTTGAGCAGGCCGTCGTGCCGGGTGCCCAGCCACAGCGTGTCGCTGTCCCGTGGATCGACGAGCAGCCGCTCTCCCGTACCGCGTCCGTCCTCGTTGCCGCCCAGCTTGACGGTGAGGTCGGTGCGCTTCCAGGTGGCACCACGGTCCTCGGAGCGCAGTACGGCCCCGTTGCCGGCCCACGACTGCGTGTACGCGCCGAGGGCGAGGTACAGCCGGTCCGGGTGGGCGGGGTCGACGGCCAGGGCCTCGACGCCGAGCAGGTTCCAGTCGTCCCAGCCGAGATGATCGGTGAGCGGGACCCAGCGGTCGGTCCGGTCGTCCCAGCGGTAGGCGCCACCGATGTCCGTACGCGCGTAGGCGAGGCCTCGGCGGGAAGGGTGGAAGAGAACACCGGTGACGAACCCGGTCCCGCCCTGGACGACGTTGCGCCAGCGGTAGACGGGGCCCGCGGCCTCGGCACCGCTCCCGGCTGCCTCCGCACGTCCTTGCAGGTTCGGCAGGGCAGCGACCGAGGTCGTGGCAGCGGTCCCGGCGAGTACGGTTCGTCTGCTGAGGTGGAATGCGCGCATGACTCTCCTCTTTCTACGCGGACAAAGGGGAAGGCGACGCACCCGGGAGGGGCGCGGGGCGTTAGCGCGCTGCGGCTCCGCCACGTGTACCCGACCAGCCACAACGCAGCCACGGACAGGCGGGTGCCTCGGTGTTCTTCCGCACCAGCGGGATGAGCGCGTCCGGTCACTAGCTCGGTACACGTATTCGAAGCGCTTCGACTTGGCTGCAAGGCTAAGTGAACGCCCAGGGGCGTTCAAGGGTCGGTACAGAGATTCCTCGGGTACGAGATCTGCTTCGTACCTTGCCGCACGGGCCACTTGGACCGGGGTATCGCGGGCCACGCCGGCGAAGCGGTTCACCGACCTGGTCGGCGAGCCGCCACTGGCCCACCTCGCCCGCTGGCGCATGACGCTCGCGGCGGACCTGCTGACCGAGCGCGAGACGATGACTGTCGCGGAGGTCGCCCGCGCCGTGGGCTACTCCGACGCGTTCGTGTTCAGCGCGGCGTTCACACAGTTCCGCGGCATCAGCCTCAGCGCATATCGGTGCACCGCAACGGCCCTACCCCAACCGCGCGCCGCGCGGCAGATGGAGGTCATCACCAGGGCTGCACGGAAGAGGACTTGAGTCCTGGCCCGCTGGGCACCGGTTGCCTGGTCGACCGTGGCGAGGCTCCGGAGGCTGGGCTGCGTACGACTGGCCCCAGGGGCCCGGAGCAACGAGATCAAGCGGCTGTGCGGGGACTGCTGCACCGCGCGGATCGCCCGCCGGACAAAGGGGCCCCTGCTTCGAGCGGGAGCGCATGAACGCGGTACGGCACCCGCTCGGCCGCGGGCAGAGACGAGGAACACACGCGACAATCCCTCGGTCAGTCGCAGCGTTCAATCGCCTCGCATGGGTGGCATGTGGATCTGATTCCTCCGACGCACTTGTGCGGATGAGGATTTGATTGGTCGCCCTGCTTGTCGAACGAGAAGGTATGTCGCTAACCTCGCGGCTAGTTCAAGCGCTTCGACACATCAATGCAGAAGAGCCGCCGCAGTAGGGCCGATGCTCTCCGCCGGATCGCCGCGACAAGGCGCAGGCCACGCGAGCAGGATCCGACCACACCGAGAAGGCATCGGCCGACAGCGCCGCCAGTGAACAAGTCCGCACGGTGGAGGAAGCATGAGCAGACAAAGGCGCCACTTCGCGGTCGCGGCCGCCCGCCCGGCGCGGGCGACACACGTCGGCAGGACTGGAGGGTGGTTGAGGAAGGCAGCCACAGCGGTCGCTGTGGCCCTCAGCGTCATGGCGGGCGGCCTGACGTTCGCATCACCGGCGTCCGCGGCGACGCTGACCCGGGTCGACGACTTCGGCCACAACCCGACGAACCTCCAGATGTACGAGTACGTGCCGGCCAAACTGCCCCGTCATCCGGCCGTGCTCGTGGTCGCGCACTGGTGCACCGGATCCGGCCCTGACATGTACAACAACACCGAATTCGCGTCACTGGCTGACCAGTACGGATTCATCGTGGTCTACCCCTCGATCACGGGTGACATCAAGTGCTGGGACGTCGCGTCGGACGCCGCGCTGAAGCACGATGGCTCCAGCGATCCGGCCGGCGTGATGTCCATGGTGCGGTGGGAGATCGCGAAACGCGGTGCCAACCAGCATCGGGTCTACATGACGGGCATCTCCTCTGGCGCGATGCTGACCAACGTCATGCTCGCCAACTACCCGGACGTGTTCAAAGCCGGGTCGGCGTTCATGGGCGTGCCGCACCACTGCTTCTACACCGGCACCTTCCGCGGCTGGAACAGTGACTGCTCCACAGGCAACATCACCAAGACCCCGCAGGAGTGGGGCGACCTGGTCCGCGGCGCCTACCCTGGCTACACGGGGCGACGGCCGCGTATCCAACTGTGGCACGGCACCCAGGACGAGGCCCTCGACCACCACAACCTCGGCGAAGAGATCAAACAGTGGACCAACGTCCGCGGTGTCAGCCAAACCCCGGTCTTCACCGACCAGCCCCAGTCGAGCTGGACAAGGACCCGCTACGGTAACGCCAGCACGCAACCACCGGTCGAGGCCAACAGCTTCCAGGGGTACGGCCACGAGTTGCCCCAACCCGGCATGGCACTGCTGGCCCTGAAGTTCATGGGCCTGGCACCCTAGGTCGATGGGTGCTTGTCACCAGGCGTGGGCTCAAGCCATGCGCTGGACATGGCCGGAACTGAACGTCTGGAACTGACGGCGGTGCCAAACCAACAGGGGCGGCTCAACAAGGATGGAAGAATGGCGCTGTCCCCGGAATCCGGACTGCGCCTCCACAACATCAGCGCGCGCACAACTAACTACGGTGGCAGCGGTTCGCGGTGATGTCGATGTCGCGGCAGAACTCGACCATGGTGAACCCGTGGATTTCCCGGGTGTGCGCGCTCCCGTGTCCTCACAGCCGGGGCTGAGCCGAATACCGGGTGAGTGGCTCCATTGCTCCCTCCTGCACGCGGTCGGTGTCTCCGCCGCCGATATCGACGTCGACGCGCTCGTGAGGAGCGTGCGCGCACACATGCAGCAAGTGCACCGGCTGGACCTCGGAGGCGGTGACGACAGGCGACGGCCGCCACTCGCTGGCCTTCGATGTCAACGGGGGCTGGTCCGGGGACAGCGACGCGGTGACAGAGGCTGAGTTCTGCGACTAAGGCGTGCTTTCTAAGCGGCTGACACGCCTCAGGCGCTCAGGACGGCGAACAGTCCTCGCTCGCGGGAACCGTCCGGGGTCTGCCAGACCCCGGCGACGTGGCCGATCGCCTCGGACGGCGCGACGGCCGCGTCGTCCTGGGCGGGGCGCAGGACGCGCTGGAGACGGAAGGTCATGCCCTGCGGCGCGGGCAGCTCCGTGCCCTCCTGGTCGTCGGTGGCGGAGGTGGTGAAGTCCGGGGTGAGCGAGGAGCCGTCACCGGCGTAGGAGCGGGTGACCTCGCGGTCGAGGACGTCACTGATGGTCTGGTCCTGGGCCTGGACCCGGCCCTCGACGAGCGCGAGCAACTGGGCGGCGAGGACGGGGTCGTGGCCGCCGTCGTAGGCCCAGCGCGGCCCCAGTACGCCGTGCTCCATGGTGCCGACGAGCGCGTGCTCCGCCCCGTCGAGCGGGGCGCCGCGATAGGTCAGCGGCACCAGATAGGTGGTCGGTCGGGCGCCGGAGGTGTCGGTGACCACGATGAACTCGATCCCGACCGCCCCCTCCGGATCATCCAGCCGAAAGCCGCCGGCCTTGGCCAGTACCGGCTCACCCGCCCCGAGGTACCACGGCCGCGAAGGCAGCCAGGAGGTGAGCAGCTCCAGCTTGGTCGGCTTGAGCTCGGTCCGGTGAATGACGGCCATGCCGTTGATTTCCTTCCGTTGAACGGGCGCGCCTACGCGCCCGGGATGGCGAGGGGCGAGGGGGGGGCGCTACGGCTTGCGGGCCACCGCGCCGTAGGCGTCCACGGCCGTCGCGTCCTCCGTCTCCGGGCGCCAGCGCGTGACCTGCGCGACGCCCGGCTCCAGCAGTTCGAGGCCGTCGAAGAAGGCGCCGATCTCCTCGACACCGCGTACGTAGTAGGGGATTGCGCCGCTCATGTTGTACTCGTTCGACGCCGCGATCATGCCCTCGCTCGTGGTGGTGGAATCGCTTATCACCAGGTAACTGCCGCACGCCATGCCCGACATGAGCTGGGAGACCAGGTCGCGGGCCTGCGCGTGGTCGGCGACATGGCCGAGCGTGTTCAGGATGATCAGGGCGACCGGCCGCGAGAGGTCCAGCGTCTTCGCGGCCTCCCGCAGGATCGCCTCGGGGTCGTAGAGGTCCGCGTCGATGTACGCCGTCTCACCCTCGGGCGTGCTGGTCAGCAGGGCGCGGGCGTGGGCGAGGACCAGGGGGTCGTTGTCGACGTAGACGATGCGCGCGTCCGGGGCGGCGTGCTGGGCGACCTCGTGCGTGTTGTTCGCCGTGGGCAGGCCCGTGCCGATGTCGAGGAACTGCCGCACCCCCTGCTCCGTGGCCAGGTGACGCACCACGCGGCCGAGGAAGTGGCGGCTGGTGCGGGCCACGTCGACGAGTCCGGGGAAGATCTCCTTGATGTGGTCGCCGAGTTCGCGGTCCTTCTCGTAGTGGTCCTTGCCGCCGACGAAGTAGTTCCAGAAGCGTGCGGAGTGCGGCTTGCTGGTGTCGATGCGCGCGCGGACGTGGGCGGCGGAGCCGAGTTGGGGGTCGTTCACTGACACGGGAGCCTCCTGGGACCTACATCAGGTAGTTCGACGATCAAGCGCCAATCTAGACGCTCCCGTGACCGGGGGAGTCGGCTGCCCCGCGATGGTTCACCAGAACCCAACTACCGGCCCCGGATCACCGCTCAACCACCTCGCGGAAGCGTGCATGTTCCGGGAGACTGAGAGGGGCGGCAACTCGGGGGCAAGGGGCGGTAGTTGAGGTCACGTGCGGTGTTGTTGCTGGTCGTGTTCTGCGCGGTGCTCTGGCCCGCCCGGGCAGGGGCCGAGGAGAAGCCCGGGGGAGGACGCGAGAAGCCGGTGGACCGGTGGTGTGCCACCGCGGGCCTGGACAAGGCGAAGGCGAGCGCCGCCATCCGCCTCTCGCACGGCGGCACCGTCCACACCAAGGTGAGCGCGCGGCTGACCGTCCACGTTCCGTACTCCTGGCGGTACACCAAGCTCCTGCTGCTCGGCGAGGACACGAGCGGCTACCGCCGGGCCATGGGCTGCCTCGCCCGCCCCTTCTCGACGCAACACCGCTGGTGGGGCGAGTGGCGGCCGAAGGGAAGCCCGCGGGTGACCGCGGAGAAGGGCGGCCTGCGGGTGATGCTCGACACCTTCTCCTGGATCGACGAGGACAACGGCTGGTTCGCGCTCGGCCCCTGGAAGATCGAGCAGGGCACGGCCCACTGGCGGCTCCTCTTCGAACCGGCCCCCGGACTCCACCGCGTGAACTGGACGGAGATCCTGGTCGACCCGGGAGCCGCCCGAGCCGAGTCCGCCCGGCCGGAGCCCACCACGAGGGAAGGCGCCACCGCGTTGGTGTGGCGCCCCGAGGGCGAGGAGGCGCCGCCGCCCGTCACCGTGCGGCTCGCACCGGGCTGGCAGCGCTCGTTCGCGGCGCAGGACGACCGCTTCCTGTTCGCCAATCTCCACCACGGCGGCAATCTGGCCTGGACATTCGTGATGTCGGGACTGATGCTGTACGCGGCCGCACGGCTACGGCTACGGCTACGGCGGCGTGCCGGGGCGAGCTCCCTCGAAACCCGCTCCGCGCGGATGCTCAGTGACTGGGCGTGGGTCTCGGCCGGCACCGTCATCGTGTTCGACGGCGACACCATCGCGCTCCGCTGGCTGAAGGCCCTCGGTGACGACGAGCTGTGGACGGCGAGAGAGCCCCGCCTCATCTTCGCCGCCTCGGTCTGTACGGCCGCCCTGCTGCTGGCCTTCGGACGGCCGCCCCGGCCCGTCATTCGCGCGGCCCTCGCGCTCACCGTGCCCGTGCTGGGCGTGGCCTTCCAGCCGGACCTGTTCGGCCTGCCCGACGACCTCGACATCAGCGGCGGAACGTCGCACTTCGCCTTCTGCTCGCTGTGTGTCGCGGGCGGTTGTGCCCAGGCCCTCACCTTCCTCGCGTTCACCGCCGCCGCCTGGCGTCTGGCCCGCGAGGGCGAGCTGATCCCGCCGAGCAGGAAGACGCCGGGGGCGCCGCGCGAGCTGCTGCTGCGGTACGCGGGCCCGGTGATCGTCGCCCTCACCCTGGTGGTCGGCGCGTGCTACTTCCTGGCTGTCGAACGCAACTGGCAGCGAGCCGCCTGGCTGAGCCGGCACACCGAAGCCCTGTACGGCCTCCAGCACCGCGGTGAACTGCGCTGGCACGTCACGTGGTTCATCGTGAACAGCCAGAACTGGTGGCTGCCGGTGTGGATCCTCACCGGACTCGCCCTCTTCGCCGCGCTGCGTGCCGTCGGCACACGGTCTTCCCTCGTCACCCCGTCCTCCGGCGCCGCCCGGACCAACGACTCATCCGCCGAAGAGCCCGAGGACCGACTCCTCCTCCTGCTCTTCTTCCCTGTCGTGGTCGGCATGAGCCTCGGCTACCTCGACAACAACGCAGTACTGATCGCCCTATGGATCTTCTTCAACATGGCGGCGCTGCGGCTGGCCATCGCCGTCGGTGCGCGCAGGGCCGTGCTCCGTCGCGCCCTGGAGCCCTCGGAGGAACGGCTCGGCGTCACCATCACCGCCGCGCGGCGCGCCGACATCCTCGGCCGGGCCCGCCGCTACCGCGAGATCCACGCGAAAATGCGCCGCCTCGACCAGGGCCAGTCGGACGACGACATACTCCAACGCCGCCTGCTCGAACAGGAGGTGCGCGGCCTGCACGCTTGGACCGACAGCACGGGCGCCACCGGCCGGCTGCCCGCCCAGGTCTCGGTTGTCGACGTGGCACTCGCCCTCGGCCCGTGCGACACCTGGTGGGACAACGGCCGCAGGGCCGCCGCCCTCGCCTGCTTCTTCGGAATCCCGGCGAGCGCGGTGGTCGTCTGGTCGGGATGGATCCGCGGCGACCACTGGCGCACCAACCTGTACTACGGCTTCGGCCTGCCCGACACCGTCGAGGGCTTCCTCCTCTGGCAGACCTGCTGGGCGGGCGCGGGCCTCGTGCTCGGCGCACTGTGGCGCTGCCTGCCGGGACGGCGCGGCCCGGTGAAGGCGCTGGCCGTCGCCGCGGCCTTCGCCCTGCCTGCCCTGCCCGAGGCGTGGGGCAACTTCGCCCTGGACCAGGGAAACGGGGACCTGGTCCTGATCGTGGTGACGATGCTGCCCGTGCTCACCCTCACCGGAATCGCCCTCGACCTGGAGATCTTCCAGGGTGAACGCCGCTTCTGGCAGAGCCGGTTCGGGCTTCTCTTGTCGATCTACCAGATGCGGTACTTCTCGCTCCAGCTCGCCTATCTGGTCGCCCAGGCGGTGGCACTGGTCACGCTCTGGCAGTTCTTCGCCGACACCGGCGGGGGACCACCTCCCAAGGAGTTCGAGGGCGGTGGCGGGCGGTGACGGGCAGCGAGAGAGAGCAGGTCACCAGACCTCTTCCACCCACTCCGGGTGGTCGATGAACGGGTTCCTGTTGTGCTGGAACTGGTCGAGTATGCGCTGGCTGCGGTTCTTTTCGAAGGTGTCCGGCAGGTCGGTGTGACATGAGGACCATCGACTGCCCCCACGGTGGCTACCACAGGAGCGTCTGCCGAGACCGCGCTCCGTTCTTCGCCGAGGGCGCCACAGCCGGGGCACCCCAGGAGACCCAGGCGAAGGCGACGTCGGGGCGCTCGGCGCTCGTCAACGCCTCGTGGAACGGCGCAAGTTCGGGCTGAATGTCCCCGTTGGCGGCGCCGCGAGGATTTCGCTGAGCTCCCGGACCGGGACGCGGTTCTTAGGGCCGACGCGCCGGATTCCTTGGGCTCGCCGTGCCGAGTGAAGATCGGATTCACGGACCTTGTTGGCCAGTTCGACGGAGTGCGGGCCCAGTGTGGACATCAGGCAGAAGGCGGCCGCGAGCATCGGCTGCATGATCTCGTCCGCGACCGGTTGGGTCTTGTTCTCGTCTCGGCCGCTGGGCATCTCGACGACGGCGCAAGCGGTGGCGCCGCCCCAGGGACGCAGCTCGGCGGGGACGCGATCGGCGGTGCACAGGTCGCGGTAGTTCACCAGGTCGACGACGACCTGGGCGGCTGATCTCCTGGTCCCGTGGCTCTGCTCACCGACGGCGGCCCCGTGCTCGTCGAGAACGTAGCGGCGGTGAGCCAGGTATGTCTCGCAGTCCCGGGTGGTGATCGCCTGCAGGCTGATGGTCTCTCTTTCCCTTAGCCCAGTTGAAGAAGCGGACGAGTTCGTCGAGACGAGCGCGGCAACTGGTGACGTGGAGAGGGTTGCGGAAGGCGCGGGGCAAAGGGGCGACCGACTGGTGGCGGGGTGTGAGCATCGCCAGGAGAAGTCCCTTGGCCACCAGTCGCCAACGCGAGTCCGTGATCAGAGTGAAGTCGAAGCGCCTCACCGAGGGGCTCACCTGGGTCGGCTAGCCGATGACGTGGGTGAAGTCCCAGATGTCGTCCTCGAACGCGGGGTGAGCGGCATTCTCCGGCAGGGCCAGACCGGCTCCGTCGCAGACGTCGGCGCCCGCAAAGACGGCAGAGCGTCCACCTAAGACCGGAGCGAGAGCGGTGTTCATGTGGTCGTCTCCTCAGGTCGCAGGGGAAGTTCGTCGTCCCGATCGACGACGTGGGCGGCGGCCGCGGTGACCACGGCCGGATCGAAGCGGTCCAGGACCTGCTGGATGCGGGCGGCGTAAGGGCCGAAGGCCGCCTTGAAGTGGGCGGCGGGCATCTGCTGCCACTGCCGGGAGAAGAACGCCTTCATCCGCAGCAGATTGACCGCATGCCGTGGCGCGAACACCGCCAGGGGGCACAACAGGCAAACCCAGGGCCGGGCCGAACAGGGCTTGCCCTTGGGGCCGTGCAGTCCGGACATCTGATCGCCGCAGGCAGCGGTGAACACATCCCGCTGCCCGCCGACGAGTTCAGCGATCACCTCATCATCCTGGGCAAGGTCCGCCACCAGCTGCGGATAGCCCTCGGCCAGGGCGGCGGCCTCTTCCTCGGTGATCACCGTCGGCGGATGCGACCTGTGCAGCAGGTCGTGCTGGGCGTCTTCGATCACGGCCTCGACCGCACGTTGCTGGGCAGGTGTCGCGGCCGTCAGATAGTGGTCGCCCTCAACGGCGGGAGTGCGGTGTTCGGGTCGATGGCGGCCCGGCCGCTGCCGGTCCATGCGCTCTTGTCCCGGCCCGAAGAGCGACGTCAGCCGTCCGGCGCACGGGCTGGTCACGAACCGCACGGTCGCGTATCCGCGGGCGGTGGTGCGAATTGGGCCGGGCGGCCGATGGCGACGTCGAGCAAGTCCACCCGGACGTCGATACCCAGGGCGTGCTGGATCAGGACCCCGAGCTGTCCGGCGGCGAGGCGGGCGCCGATCTCGATGACCGTGCGCCGCCCGTCCGCAGCGACGATGACCTCGGTGTGCGAGGCCCCGTGCCGGATACCCACCGCGCCGATCGCCGCGCCAACTTCCCGGTACACGGCGGCCTCGATGGCTGGGGGCAAGTCGACGGGGAGGCCGTGCCCGGTCTCGACCCGGCGTGCGCCGCCGGTCACCTGCTTGCGCGTGACGGCGAGGTGCGTCGTGGTGCCGTCCTGGGTGAGAGACTCGACGCTGTGCTCCGTCCCGGCGGCGTACGCCTGGACCAGGACGCCCGGGTCGCCGCCGCTTCCGTACATGCCGACCACCGCGCGGGCGGCATCGGCGGCCACTGCCGCACAGGCCGGGCCGCTCACCACCGTGACGCCAGCGGAGCCCGCACCGGACAGCGGCTTGATGACGCACGGGAAGCCCACCCGCGGGACCGCCAGCGCGGCCCGCTACCCGGCCGAGTCCCGGACGAGGACTGTGTACGGCGTGCGCACCCCGGCCGCGGTGAACGCCTCGGCCATGGCGGCCTTGTCCCTCGCCGCCCGTACCCGGACCGGATCGTTGCCGGGCACCGCCAGCTCGGTGCAGAGGTGCGCGGCGAATTCGGTCAGGTACTCGTTGACGGTCAGCACCGCACCGACGCCGCAGCGGCGGGCGTACGCGGCGAACTCCTCGACAGCCCGGCCGGGCCGGGCAAAGTCGGTGACGACCCGCCCGGCCAGCAGGCCCTTCAGCTCCGGCCCGTGGTCCGCGTACGCCGCGGCGGTGGTCGCGGCGTGGACCTGGTCCCCGCGGGCAACGGCCGCCGTGGCGAAGAGACCCGCCTCGGGGCCGGCCGCGTCGAGCAGCAGCACGCCCGGGAGGCTCACGATAGGTAGTCCTCGAAGCCGCCGGCGCGGCGGGTATCCAGCGTGAAGCAGATCACCGGCCTTTCCGGTAAAGACACTTATCTTACGGGGCCGATGTCGGCACTACGCTGCGATCATGGATGACCCCGTGCTCACCGCCCGCGAACTGGTGCGAGACCGATTTCCCGCTGCCCGGGCGGCCTTCCTCGCCGGCAGCGTGCTGACCGACCGCCGGACGCCCACGTCTGATCTGGACATCGTGGTCCTCTTGGACGGACCGCCCGCCCCCATTCGGGAGAACCTGGTATATCGCGGCTGGCCGGTGGAACTGTTCGTGCAAACAGAGGCCGTCTGGCATAGTTTCGCCGATCAGGAGACCGCGAACCGGCGTTCGCCGCTGCTGGCCATGTGTGCTGACGGCATGCTCCTGGTGGACACGGATGGGCTGGGCACTTCGCTCCAGGACGAGGCGCGAAGGCGTTGGGCTGCGGGCCCGCCCCTGCTCTCGGACCGTGAGCGCGACTACCAGCGGTACGTCCTGACGGACTTGCTCGATGACCTGTGTGGCTGCGCGGACCCTGCGGAGCGGGTGTACTTGGTCTCGCACATGTTGCAGTGTGCCTCGGAGCTGGTCCTGCTGGTCAGCGGGCACTGGCTCGGCGCCGGCAAGTGGTTGTCGCGGCGGCTGGCTGCGGCCGACCCCGGGGTCCACCGCGCGTTGTCGGAAGCTGCCGCGCAGGCGATCGCTGGGGACGCGAAGGTCTTCGCCGAGGTCGTGGCAGAGGTGCTGGACAAGTCTGGCGGCCCCCTGTGGGACGGGTATGCCATCCGGTGAGTCGGTGGGGCGCGATGCCGGAGGAGTACCTGGAGGACCGCACGACCGACCCGGCAACGTGGCTGCGCACACCCAAGAACCTGAACCGGCTCGCCGCCTTCACCCGCACCGCCGACACCCGCCGCGCCATGGAGGACGGAAAAGCTCCCACCGCCCATCCGGCCAGTCCGGTCGACCAGCACCGCCAGGAGCACCAGCAGCAGCGCCAGCAACCCGACCCCGGCCAAGGCCAGGGCCTCCGGCCGTGAAGCGCCGTGCGGGCCGCACGGCGGAACGCACGACGCAGTCAACGCACCAGGCGCCGGGCCGCGACCGGTCGCTCACCTGGCTGCGTAGGTCAGAACGGGTTCAGACTGACCGGCAAATGGAGGGCGGCGTCGCCTGGCAGCGGCGGACGACGGGGGATGGTTATTCGCCCGTCCACCGGTTGCGGTCATGCTCTAATCGCCGGATGACGAAGATCGAATCAGAGCTGATACGACGTTGGCTGAACGGCTGGACCGCGGCTCGCTCTCTGCCCGAAGCCGAGCCGGTCGAGTCCGCCGGGGACGGCCTGCGGTCCAAGTGCGACCAACCCGGCCGCGAGGTCGAAGTGTTCGCGCTGCGTGCGGACGAGGAGCCGGAGTCCTTGGCACGGCTGGCGGCAGCCGTCGGAGCCGCGAAGCAGACCACCTGGCTCACGGTACCTACGCTGCGCCCAGGCACCGTCGAAGCCGTCGTCGGCGCCGCCGGACTGGAGTTGCTCCACCGGTCCGAGTGGTTCATGACGACCGATCTGACCGAGCACCCGCAGCACGCGCCCGCCGCGCCGTACGAACACGAGGTCCGCACGGAGGGGCCAGTCACGGTCGTCTCCCTCCATGACTCCTCCGGAAAGGTGGCGGCGCGCGGCACCATCGCTGTGGTCGGTGCCGATGCGATCGCCGATCGCATCGAGACGGACGCGGCGCACCGCCGACGCGGCCTGGGCCGCGCCATGATGAGCGCTCTGGCGGAGGTCGCCGTGGCCCAGGGCGCCCGTACCGGTCTTCTCATCGCCAGTGAGGAAGGCCAGCGCCTCTACTCCTCCCTCGGCTGGCGCCACGAAGCCGACGTCCTGATCGCCCGGGGGCCGGTGGTTCCCTCCAACCGGTAGGAAGGACGACCCGCAGCCGCCGACGATGCACCCGGCCGACCTCGTCCAGTACCTCGGCCTGTACGCGGCGTGGGTGATCACGCCGCGCGGCTCCACGGCGACGACCGGCCTGGAGCTGATGACCGCGCTGCGCCCGCCGACCCGCCCGGAGAAGAACCCGGCGACCGGCGCGTTCGAGCGGGCCTTCAACGACGACGCGATCACCGCCCGGTACGACGTCGTGCCGTGCGAGGTCTCCGACGAACACCCGATCCTGAAGGACGCGGGGTTCGCCCGGCACCACATCCGTACTCGGACTGAGATGCTGATGAAGAAGCCCTACGACTGGTGCCGGCCGCTGACCGATGAGGAGTGCGCCAACCCGTACCTGGTCGTCGTCGACATCAACATGTCGTTCGCCGCCGCCGCGAACGGGCTCAACGGGCCGACCCACCTGAAGAACAACCCGACGTTCGACCCATCGCTGCCCGGCTCGTGGCTGGTCGACCTCTCCCACGTCGACCTGTCCCTCTGCCAGCGGCCGATCAGCCCGCCATCTCGGACAACCAGCAGCTCATCGGCGAGATTCACCGGCGTGCAGATGTGGTTGGGGACGACGGCAACCACCGACCCAAGGCGCGGTCCCCGCACCCCTTCCGGAAGCCGGACAACGGCGTGGTGCTCCCACAACCCAGTGATGCTTCCCTGCGGAAACTGGGGAAGGTAGCCGTGGCCCGTGGCCCGTGGCCCGTGGCCCGTGACCCAAACCGACCGGTCGGAGCCGAGAACCTTGCTACCGACATCCAGTACAAAACGGTCCGGGGTGGGCACGCTGATTACCGTCGCCGCGGCGACCGACGCCAGATCCCCCACCCCGCAGGTGCCGATGGCCAGCTTGGTGACGTCGTTGAAGACATAGGCACCGGGCCGCAACTCGTTGACCGCGCCCGGCTGCCACTGCCCTGTCGTCGGAGTCGACCCGCCGCTGACCACACGGATGTCGAGCCCAAGGTCCCTCAGCACCTGCGCGGCCTCTCCCAGCGTGCGTTCCTCGTCCCGTGCGGCGCGTTCGCGTACCTGCGCGTCGTGCCCATATCCGTGTCCCGGGAACGTGAAGAGGCCGACGGCATCCAGTCCGGCGTCGGCAGCCGCCTTCCTGACCTCATCAGCAGCGTGAGGCTGCACCCCGGTCCGATGGCTCCCGCTGTCGACCTCGACGAGCACCTCGATCAGCCGGGCACTGCAGTGCCCGGCATTTCCCAGCCGCTGCGCACCTTCGACCGACTCGATGCCGACTCTCAGGGCAACGTCCTCCGCCAACCGGCGCAGCCGCTGCGCCTTGCCGGCATCAAGCCAGACGGGATAAGCGATGAACAGGTCATCCACGCCGGCCCGGGCGAATGCCTCGGCCTCGCTGATCGTGGCCACCGACAGCCCGCGCGCTCCGGCCCGAAGCTGATGGTCGGCGATCTGCCCGCACTTGTGGGCTTTGGCATGCGGCCGCAGGGCGAACTCCGGTCCAGCGCCTGTATCTGGGACTTCTCATCGACACAGAGCACCAGGGCCCGCTCCGGCGGGTCGAGGTAGAGACCGAGCACATCGTGAACCTTGTCGACGAAGAACGGGTCGGTGGACAGCTTGAACGTATCGGCCCGGTGCGGCTTGAGGCCGAAGGCCCGCCAGATCTTCGAGACGGTGGTCTGCGACAGCCCGGCCCTGGCCGCCATCGACCGCGTTGATTAGTGCGTGGCGTCCTTCGGCTTCGTTTCCAGCGTGGCCCGGACCACTTCGGCGACCTGCTCGTCGGTCACCGTTCTCACCCGCCCGGGCCGGGGTGCGTCCTCCAGCCCGTCCAGCCGGTGGGTGACGAACCGCGCCCGCCACTTGGAGACCGTCTCCGTGGTGACGCCGACCTGCCGGGCGACCGCACTGGCAGCACGCGGCAGGTCGTCATCGCCAACTTCCGCACAGGCCAGCACGATCCGCGACCGCAGCGCGAGGGCCTGCGGCGTCGAGGCGCCCCGCTCCCACCGCCCCAACACATCCCACTCGTACTCCGACAACACCAATTCCGCCAGCTTCGGCCCCGGACGCCCTCGTGACCCAATCAATGACGCACCACGAACTCAGGTCACTAGGGCGCGGACGGAAGACAAAGAGCAAGCTGAGTTGCGGATCGGCAGCATGTCGAGAACTCGGCGGCCTTCTCCTGATGGGCGTCGTGTGATGTGCATTGGGTGTGCGTCATAGGTTTTCACTGGTGTTGGGCTGGGGTGATGCCGGTGCCGGGGTGTCGTTTTGCCGGTGAAGGCTGGTGTCGTTCGGTGGGTGGGGGGCTTGTCGCTCCTGTGGGTGGGTGTGGCGAAACGCCGGGTGGGGCCGTGTCGTGTCTGGCTACGCGCGGTCTTAAGGAGGCCGTGCGATTTCAGTACGACCTGTACCGCGAGGGCCATCTGCTCTACTCCTCCCCGATCCTGGCCGTGAGGGAGTCCCGGACAAGTGGCGCACCTCTGGCGGTAGTTGGGTCACCGTAGGACCGCCACGGCCGCTGGTGCCGCCTGAGACAATGCGGTCATGTCCACGGACCTGACTTGGGAGATCCAGCGGCTGAGCGGCAGAGTCTGGCTGACCACGGAAGCCTCGACCATCACGGTCAGCGATTATGAGTACCCGGAAGATGTCGGCCGCCGAGTGCTCATTGAGCATCTGCGGGACCTGCCTGATGAGGACAACGACGAGCGCCGGACCTTGGTATGGCGAGGGCGCCACGCCTTCGGCGACTCGTGGATGGTGAGCGAGCGAGACGTGCTTCCCGACTGGCCGATCGCGGAGTTCTCGCCGTACGCCATTCGCCGCTGTCCGGGCCCACGCCCTTGGACGTCGTCGTTCAAGGTCTCCTGGAGCCCGTGGTGTTGAGTCCTGCATACCGGTCCTGACGTAGGAGGCCGGCGGGAGGGTGGGGGCCGCCCGGTCCGAGGAGTGCCTCATGCCGAAGAAGCAGTCGGCCGCCGCGAAGAGGGCACGCGCTGCCGCGCGCAGTCTGGGCATGAGCACTCGGATTGAGGACCGGTTCTGTCTGTTTGTGCCTCGAAGTGGTCCTGCTGTTGCAGGCTGGCCCGTCTGCGGCCACCGGGCGGTTTGCTGTCCGTCGTCCGAGCCGGTTGCGCGGATCGCCTCTCAGGTCTGCCTTGAGTAATCAGCTCTGACGCGGACCGGGGCCGCGTGACTCGCTGGCCGGGTGCGATGAGGAAGGCCGTGGTCCAGCAGCCACCTTCACACGAGAGGCGAAATTTTGCAGGCCAGCCCGCCCCGTAACCGTCCGAGCCCGTCGTCGGAGACACAACGAGCCAACCCATCCAACAGTGACATGTTCCGCCGGACGCGCCCGAAGAGACCGCCGTCGCGTCCCCCAGCCGAGGAGGGTGACGCTCGCCGCAGGCGTGGACGCCGCCGTGTCACCCAAATCTGGCAGATATATTTCGCGGCGCGATATATGCTCGACGCATGACCAGACACAAGCCGCCCTTGACGGAACCGCAGTACTTCATCCTCGCTGCGCTCATGGATGGCCCGTTGCACGGTTACGGCATCATCAAGGCCGCCGAGCAGGCCACCGACGGGCGGCTCCGGATCGCTGTCGGCACTCTCTACGGCGCGCTGGAGCGGTTGGAGCGGGCCGGGCTGGTGGCCCCCGGCGACGAGGAGATCGTGGATGGGCGGGCGCGGCGCTACTACCGCCTCACCGAGCACGGCACCGAGGCGCTCGGCAGGGAGGCGCTGCGGATGCAGCAGGCGGCGGCCCTCGTTATCGGACACTCGCGGGATGCCGGAGCGGCCCCGGCATGAACCGTCTGCTGCTTGCGGCCTACCCCGAGTCCTACCGTTCCCGGCACGGAGAGGAGGTGCTGGCCTGCCTGGCCGAGGCGTATCCCGGCCGCTCCTGGCCCCCGCTGCGGGAAAGTGTTGCTTTGGTGTGCGCCGGGGTGCAGGCCCGCGCCCGTGCCACCGTTGATGACACCGCTCGGCCGTGGTGGCTGGACGGCATCCACATGGCCGCCCTCGTTCTCGCCGCGCTGGCGCTGGTTCCGTATTTGCAGGATGTATGGCACTGGGCACTGCACATCGACCCCGGACAGCACGCCATCGCCTTCCGCTTCTCCGGCTGGTACCCGTGGGCGGAAGGTCCCACGCGGAAACGGCTGCTGCCATACGGGTTGCTCCCGCTGTTCTGCCTGATCGCTCTGCTGCGGGGCAGAGCGTGGCTCGCGCTGCCGGCCGCGGCAGCCATGATCTGGGCCGGCGCCACGTCCCACGGCCGCATTCTCTTCGGCGACGAGGGCAAGGCGGGCCTGGGCTACTACGGTCTCGGCACCCCGATAACGGCCCGTGACCTGGTGCTCTCGGGGGCACTGTGCGCCGCGTGCGCCGTGCTTGCGTTCTGCCGTCCCAGCCGTCTGCGACGCCGCTCGTACCGCTGGCTGGCCCCCCTCATGCTCGCCCTCTTCGTTGCCGGGAGCCTGCACATCATCTCCGTCAGTCCGACCTTCCAGCGCGGCCTGTTCGCCCTCGAAGTCACCGCGCTGATCGCGGCATGGGTGGCGACGGACGCCACCGGCGACCACCGGTGGCTGATCCCCGTCGCAGCGGTCGCGATCGTCCGCACGCAGGCGATCGTCGTCCGGCCGGACGCCTTCATGCAGTCCTTCCCGGACCTGTTCGTCCTCATCCTGCTGACCGCGCCCCTCCCCGCCCTGGCGTTTACTGCCCAGCGTCGGCAGGGACTGGCACGCACCGAATAGGAGCGGAGCTCCGGTGGGCCGACCGAACCCGGCAGCCCCCGAAGTGCCGCAAGACACGCGTAACCGACCCCCCAACGGAAGAAACAGAGAGATGACCCAGCACGATTCTCCGTCCCTGCCCGCAATCCGTCCGGGGGTCTCAAAGCAGGCCCCCGACGACACTGGCCCGTCGCGTACGACGCGGCCGTGGATGCCGGCTCTGCTGTACTCCCTGGGGTTCCTGACGGTCTATCTTCTCGCCGTCTGCACCCCGTGGGGGCAACGAACTGAGAACGCCTTGTTCGGTCTCGGTATACAGGGTGGCGAAGAAGCATGGATCTACCCCCTGTCAGGATCGGCCTACGGCTCGACGCCCATCCCTCCGATGGAATTGAGCGCCAAGCCCACCGTGATGGCGGGCCTGGCCGTCATCGTGGTCCTCACCCTGGTACGGCGGTGCTGGCGGCCGGGGTGCGCCGCGCTGGGGGTCGTCATTCTCACGGTCGGAGGCAAGGAGGTGTTCAAATCGACCATGCCCCGCCCGGATCTGGTAGGCGCGCCCGAGAATCTCCTTGATCAGGGTTTTCCCAGCGGGCACACGGTCATCCCCGCCGCGCTGACCCTCGCCGTCGTCCTCGTGGTTTCCCCCCGCATCCGCCCCTACGTCGCCACGGCCGGTGTGCTGTGGCTCGCCTGCATCGCCGCCGCCACCGCCACCATGGGTGGTCACCGGCCCAGCGAAGTGCTGGGAGCCACACTGCTGGCCTGTGCCTGTTACGGCCTCGCAACCTGGCTGCTGCCGCCGGCCGCCGCTCCAGGCGCCACGCGGAAGCCTCGTGCGCTGCCCGTCATCACCCTGACGCTGGCTCTGGCCGTCGCCCTCGTTTCCGGCGCACGGAACGACACTCTCACAAGGTCACTGGTCTCCGCGACGACAGCCTTCGTATGTGCGGTCCTGGTCTGGTACACCGCAGTCGGGCGGTCCGTACAGACCGCACGCCCCACCTGCCCCGCTTTGGACTGACCGCCCGGCAGGCCACGGGCGGAAGCCGGCGCATCCCGGCAAGCGACGGTCCGACCCCACCGACCGGCCGCAGAAACAAGCCGTCGACGCCCGAGCGGGGATGCGCTCCCAGCCCCTGGACCCAGCCGTCAGCGCTGAGTCCGTCGTCTGCGACGGTGAGCGTCACGTGCCCAAGCCGCCCCCACGGGGTGACGATCCTCCCGCCGGGCCGGGTCTGCTTCACCCAGGCCCACGGCACCCGCTCCACCGCGTAAGTTGCGATCACGCAATCGTCCGGAGCGCCGGTGGGCCAGCCTGCGGATCCGTCACCCGTGTGTACCGCCACATCGAGCACCGGACAGACGAATCACTCGCACATACGGCCTGACGCGGGCGAGGCGAGCATTGCTTTGAGGATGCGTTGCAGCTCAACGCGGTCCTGGGGGGTGGCCCTCGCCAACCTGCGGTCATATTCCGCCGCGAGAGCTGCAAGTGCTCGATCGCGTGCTTGCGTGCCCTCAGCGGTCAGTACGAGCCGATGACGCCGCAAGTCCGCCTCGTCGATCTCGCGGCGGACGAAGCCCTTGGCGACGAGGTTGCGAACGTAGACCGTCACGCTCGCCTTGGGAAGCAGCAGCGCAGTCGCGATCTCAGCCGGGTACGGCGATGCCTCCGTCGACCCCGCACGCGCGGGGATGGCCCGTGGCGGACGCTCGTCGACCTCCGCAACGTCCCGTCGACCCCGCACGCGCGGGGATGATCCTCCGGGCCGGTCTGAGCCGCTA
Source organism: Streptomyces sp. NPDC031466 (assembly GCF_055581265.1). Taxonomy (NCBI): domain Bacteria; kingdom Bacillati; phylum Actinomycetota; class Actinomycetes; order Kitasatosporales; family Streptomycetaceae; genus Streptomyces; species Streptomyces sp. NPDC031466. The sequence continues at coordinate 36,053 of NZ_JBVIJT010000004.1, read as the reverse complement.
GGTCGTGTCCGCAAAGTAGTGGGCTCGTTGGTCTGTTCGTGGTGCGTCGTCATGAGCTGTCAGATGAGTCGTGGGCGGTGATGGAGCCGTTGCTGGCACCGCCGCGGATGGGCAGGCCAGTGCGGGACCGCCGTCAGGTGGTCAACGGGATCTTGTGGAAGCTGTCGACCGGGGCGGCCTGGCGGGACCTGCCCGAGCGGTACGGGCCGTGGAAGACGGCCTACGAGCGCTTCCGCCGCTGGTCTACCGACGGAACCTGGGACCGGCTCCTGGCCCACGTCCAGCAGCACAGCGACGTCGTCGGTGCTGTCGACTGGACGCTCGTGTGCGTGGACTCCACGACCGTGCGGGCCCACCAGCACGCGGCCGGGGCCCGAAAAGGGGGCCGTGGCCGGGCGAGGCGATCGGCCGGTCCCGCGGCGGGCTTACCACGAAGATCCACCTGGCCTGTGACGGACAGGGCCGGCCCCTCGCCTTCACGATCACCGCCGGAAACGTCAACGACTGCACCCAGTTCGAGCCGGTCATGGCCCGTATCCGCATCCAGCGGTGCGGGCCCGGCCGGCCCAGGAGCCGGCCGGAGCGCGTCGTTGCCGACAGGGCTACTCGTCCGTGAGGATCCGCTCCTACCTGCGCAGACGCGGCATCAAGGCGGCGATCCCCGAGCGGATCGACCAGATCAACGGCCGCCTCCGCCGAGGCGAGAACCTCTGCCGGCTCGTGGATCTTGGTGCGCAGTTTCCTCCACGGGACCAGCTACGACGGCGAAACCCTCACCGTGGCGAACGTTCGCATATCCGGTGTGCCGGGACGTGGCGCTCTTCCCGTGCGGGCTCCTCTCCCCAATACTGGCCGTCCGCTGTCTGGCCTTGGGGGGCTTGTGTCTGATCGTGGTTCCACTCCTGTTCCACCCACCATGCGCAGAGTCGCGCGGGACTTCGAACTCGGGGCGCGCCAGGGGCTGGTGTGGACCGAGCCCAAGAGCTTCCCGTGGGTCGTGGTGCTGCTGCCGACACTGGTCGGATTGCCGGTGCTCTGGCTGGGGATTTCGGCCGCGATGGAGGGCCAGCGGAGCCAGGGCGCCTGGTACGACGGGCTGCCGCTGCTCATCTTGGGAACCGCCATAGTCGCCGCAGCCGGGTATTTCCTCTTCCTCGCACTCACGAGACGGCAGGCGCAGGTCTGGGTGGGCCACTACCAGCACGGCATCGTCCGGGAGGTCACCGGGCAGGCGCCGGAGGCATACTCGTGGGACGAGATCGACGGCATCCGGCGGCGCAGCACCAAAGTGACGAACGGGATCATCAGCGCCACCACACACGAACTCTGGGTGCGTCCCCGTGAGGGCGCCGAGATCACGGTGACCGACGCGTACAAGGGGGTCGCACGGTTCATCGGCGAGCTGGACAAGGAATTCACGCGCGTACGGCTACCGCAGGACAGGGACCGGTTGAAGAGGGGCGAGCGGGTCGAGTTCTTCGGGGCCCACCTCGATCCCGCCGGTGTCGGGTACCTCGACCACCGGCTCGGCTGGCACGAGGTCGACCGGGTCACGGTGGAACAAGGCTGGCTGGAGATCCATCGGCACGGCGACGGAAAGCCGTGGGCCAGGCTCCCCATCGAGATGGTCCAGAATCTTTCGATCTTCCTGGCCCTCGCCGCAATGATGCGTGAGCAGGCGGTTGGAAAAGGACCACGACCAAACGATCCGTCCTGATCCGGCGAAGGCCGACGCTCTGGCAACGGCAATGCCCTCGTGGCTGTCACGACCCAGCCACGAGAGAATGCCACGTTCGTGAGACTGGCTTTCTCTCGCCATCCAAGGTGAGACCGCGGAAGAACCACTGGTCAACGAACATAACCTGTGCCCCGAGCGGCGAGACCCCTACACGACCAGCCGAGGAAGGCTCGCCGCCGCACCCATGCCCGGCCGCCCCTGCGGACGTGCCGTGCCCAATGGGCGAAACTCCCGGCCCAACCCATAGGGTGCGTACGGGTACGGGTACGGGTACGGGTACGGGTACGGGTACGGGTACATACCCGTACTCTGGCGAGGTTGAAAGGGAGCTTGATGATGTCTGATGCCAATGTCCGCATCCCCGAGGAAGCCCGCGACCGGCTCGCGGCCCTGGCAGCGGCGGAGGGCATGTCGTTGCGCGCCTACCTGGCCCGGCTCGCTGAGACCCTCCTTACTCCGGACGAGCGTGCCGCGCGGGCCGAGCAGGCCCGGACCGCGCTGAAGGAGTGGAACGGCTACGCGCCCACCCGCGCCGAGGAGCAGAACCTCGACAGCGAGCTGGACCGCCGCCTGGCCCAGGCCGCCGCCCGTTGAGCGACGCCATGCACATCGTCCTGGACGACACCGCGATGGCCGCAGCCGGCCAGGGCAACGAGCTCGTCTCCCGCCTTATCCACCGCGCCCACGCCCAGGCCGGCTGGTCCCTGTACGCCCCCGCGTGCGCGCTCGTGGAAGCCGACCGTGCCCGGCCGGGCACTGCGGAACACCTGGCCGCACTGCCGGGCATCACCGTGCTCGAAATGGACCTCCCGGCAGCCCTGGCCGTGGCCCGGCACGCCACCTGGGCGGCGGCACACTGCCAGTACGCGGCCCAACCGACCCCGGACCGCCCCGACGGAGCAGTCATCGCCACCACTGAGCCTGCCCGGTGGATCGGTCAGCCGGTCCGTGTCCTCGACCTGACCCCCTGAGCCCCCAGGCCGGATTACCCGTCGGCCCTGGAGGCGGGCTCGGCGGGTCTGGACGAGGCGGTGCCAGTGGGTACGGACAGCGTCAGCCCTGTCGAGCCAGCGCACGGAGGTGGTCCCGTCCGGGCCGTGCACGTTCCGCACCCGCCACCCGCGACACCACCACGGCGATGTCCTCGGCGGCCGCCGAGGCCCCGGCCCACAGCGGGTCGTTCCGGCTGGGCTGGTGAAGACGCGGGAGAGCGCGTCGGCCGGCTATCGCCGTGCTCTCGCCGCCCCTTCCTGGACGTCACCACTTCGGCCTGAACTCTCGGACGCGTCGATGTTCCATCCCCGCGACGACGAGTGAGTCCGCTCGCACAGCCGCAGGGGACGCGGGGCGGGGGTTACGTCCCGGCGGCGCGAGAGCCCTTCGCCGCGGCGGACTGCGCGCGGGCAGGGAATCCGGTCTGCGCGGTCCGACTGCCCGGGTGCTTCGCGCCGGCGGACTGCACCCGCGAGGCCGCCCCCGGCGTCATGGACGCCCGACGGAGAAGCACTCACCCAACGGCTTGTAGAAAAGCGCACGCCTTCGGCAGGGGCCTCCGCCCCGGCTCTGCCAACTGGGCACCCAAGTCCCGTCATCTGTTTGCTGGTTCACGCCGACGCGCGGGCAACAGGCCGGGCAGCAGTCGACACGGCCCAAGGGCCGGCGGATGCCCACGTCATGGCGGGTCGTGGGCCGTCGACTTCGTGAGCCAATGGGTGGGCGTTGGTCAGGCGGTGGGTGGTGAACACGGCGGTGCGGCCCACGGGCAGTTCCCGCAGCCGGAAGAACAGCTGGTGTTCGACGCGGGCGCCGAGCGCCGAGGTGGTTCGTCCAGGATCAGTACCGGGGCGTCCCTGTGGAGGCGCGGGCGAGTGCGATGCGCTGCCACTGGGCTCCGGAGAGGGGATCCGACGGCTATGACTTCCGGGAGATCCAGTGCCGGGGGATCCGGGACGTCACTGACCCGGAATCGAACCTGCACACCGACATCGACCCGGCCTACTGGGCCTCGGCAGCCTTGGCAGCCTTGACGCCGAGCGCGACTGGGGCTTCGCCGGTGACCACCTCCGCGCCAGGCACCTGATGCCCCAGCAGGAGGAGTTCGGCGACTACGTGGTGGGCGCCGGCAGCGTGCACACGGCCAGAGACGCCGCGCCCATCGCGTTCGAGCACGCCGGTCTCGACTGGCGGGACCACGTGGTGGTCGACCCCGGGCCCGTCCGCCCCGCCGGGAGGGAGACCCTCGGCGCGGACTCCGGCAACGCCCGCAGGGAGCTGGGGGGAGGCCGGCGCGACGCAGGTCGCCGCGGACATCGGCCCCAGGGAGGGCAGGATGCACCCATGGGACTGCACACCGCATACGGGCTCAGCCGGATCATCAACGCACGGGGGCCCTACACGCCCCTCGGTGTCTCACGCAGTGGGGACGGTGTCGGCGCCGCGGTCGCCGCGGCGCTGTCGGAGTTCTTCGTGATGGACGAACTGCAAGAAGCGGCCGACCGGGCCCTCGCTCGGTTCACCGGGGCGGAGGCGGGGACCGTCGTGCACTGCACGGCCTCGGCGATCACCCTCGCGGTCGCCGCCGCGATGACGGGGGAGTCCCCGGAGCACGTCGAGGCGCTGCCGGACACGACCGGTATGCCCGGCGCAGTCGTCCTTCCGACGGGACACGCGGTCAACTACGGACACCCCATCGTGCAGGCCGTCCGGCTGGCGGGCGCGGTCCCGGTTCCCGTGGGGACGGAGGCCGGGTTCACGCTGGAGGATCTGGAGACGGGCCTCGCGCGACAGGACGTCGCGTGCCTGCTGCTGGTGTCGTCCCGTCTCGTGCGCGGGGCCGGTGCCGAGCTGGCCGACGCCGTGGCGGTCGCTCATCGTCGCGGGGTTCCCGTCGTCGTCGATGGTGCCGCGCAGGACTTCAGGGTCGGTGAACTGCTCGCCACCGGAGCGGACTTGGTGGCCATCAGTGGCCAGAAGTACCTGGGTTCCCCGACCGCGGGTCTGGTGGTGGGCCGGGCCGGTCCGGTGGCGGCGGTGCGGGCGCAGGAACGGGGCATCGGCCGCGCGATGAAGGCGAGCAAGGAGGCGGTGGTCGGCGTCCTCGCCGCGCTCGAGGCGCGTCAGGGGCTGGACATGGCGGTGTGGCGGCAGCAGCAGGCGGACAAGGTGGCGGACTTCGTCGAGCGGGCGGGCGCCGTCCGGGGCATCACCGCGTCGTCCGTCCCCGACCCGACCGGCCTGCCCTTCGCTCGCGCCCGGCTGGTGGTGGATCCCGCCGTGTCGGCCCTGGACTCGGCCGCTCTGGACGAAGCACTGCGAGCGGGGTCACCGTCGATCTGGGCCCTGCCCGGCCGGCGGGATGCGGAGGAGCTGCTGTTCGAACTCGTACCCCTCACGCCGGACGAGATCGACGCCATCCTTGCCCGCTTGGCCGAACTTCTTGTGCGGTGAAGGCTGTTGACGAGGGCTAGAGGAGGGGCGGTGACTCGGGTCGAGGTCGTCCCTCGGCCGATGTCCGGCACCCGAGCGGTGGCGCGCCCGCCGCCGGGCCCGTCAGGTGCGGTGCGCGGGAAGCCAGCCGTTCTGGACCGCGTGGACGCCCGCCTCGAAGCGGCTGCGTGCCTGGAGTGCGTCCATGAGTTCGGCCGCGAAGCGGCGGGCGGTGCGAGTGGAGACGCCGAGGCGCTTGGCGACCGCATCGTCCTTCAGCCCCTGGGCGAGCAGCCGAAGGGCCTCGCGGTGCTGCGGGGTGAGGCCGTCGGTGTCCCGTTCCACCATCGGCACCAAGGGCTTCGCGGCCTGCCAGGTGCTGTCGAACAGCTCGCACAGGGCCGTGATGACGCCCTTCCCCGTGAGGACCACGGCGCCGAAGCTCGCGTCCGTGGGGTCCAGGGGGAGGACGGCCTCGGTCCGGTCCGCGATGATCATGCGGATCGGCAGGCTGGGAGCGGTGCGGACGTGGCCGCCGCGCTCGTGGAGCCACTGGACGTGCCGGAGCGTGGGCTGGTGGTTGCGGATGCTGTCGAGGTAGATGGTCCGTACGGTGACACCGCGGTCCAGCAGGGTCGCGTTCGGCTTACGGCTGGCCTCCAGATCGCTCTCCGCATGGGCGCCGCCCGGAGCCAGGGTCATGATCTCGTGGCGGACGTCGGAGGCGAGTCGGGCGAGCCGGTCGCGTATCTCCTCCGCGCCGGTCAGCTCCTCGGCGTGGAAGCCGGCCGAGGGTCTGTGCAGGGAGGCGCACTCCGCGACGAGTTGCGCGGCCGCGACCCTCGCGGTCTCCAGACGCTCCTGGTGGGCGGCGAGTTCGGCCTGCTGGCGGGCGAGCAGCAGCTTCATGGCCTGCTCCGGGCCCAGTACCCGGAAGGCGCTGTCGGCCTTGGCGGACGGTCGGACGAGTGCGAGGGAATGGAGCCGGTCGAGGCAGTTGCGCAGCCGGTCCTCCGGCAGTGCGAGTCGCTGGGACAGTGCGGATATCCCGTCGTCACGATGGTCCAGCATGGCGCGGTAGACGCGTTCGGTGTCCGTGTCGAGTCCGAGTGCGGCCAGCATGAGGTGTGTCTCCCGATCGGTGAACGTGTCCGGCAAGGCGTGGGGGAGGAAGGCGCGGTGGTCTCCGCGACGGTCGGGGCAACCGGGCCATCAGCCTCTGGGTGGTCCTCCGGACACGGTGTGACGACTTCTGGTGTGTGCATGCTGCATGGAATGAACTTCCGATGCGTGAGTGATCTTGTCAAGGTCGTCTTTCGGCCCACGAACCATTCGTACGGGTCTGCCGAACCCGGCCGCCACTGTGCAGGACCGGCCCGGTGCAGGCGGCTCCCGCCGTCCGGCCGACAGGTCGTCCGGGACGTATTGGTTCTGTCCGACGCCGTGGAGGGCCGGGCTGACCATGACGGATGCCGAACCGTCGGCGGCCCGCGACGACTTCGCGGGCCGCGGGCGCACGGACTCCGGCCCCCTCTTGCCCGTGATGTCGTGCCAGGTGCGGGGCCGGTAATCAGGCCTGCCCGCGAAGGCGCATTCTTTACGACGGTTTGGCCTTCGGCAGGCGCCGCGCGCTCGGGTGGGGTGGTGCCGAGCCCTCGGCCGGTAGGGCAGGGGGCGAACGGGGCGTCACGGGCGGCGGGGAGCAGGTGCTTCGGGGTGACGGTCTCGGGGACCGCCGCCCCGGGGGCGCCTGTCGCGGGGGAGTGTGAGGTGACGCCGTCGGTCAGGGCGCCTTGGTGGCCCCGTCGGCCTCCGGTACGGGTGTGGCGGACGTCCCGGGCGCGGCGGGCCCCTGCTCCGTGCCGGACGGAGGGTGTGACCCGGCCCGCAGACCCAGTGCCCAGGCGGCCGCGGTCGTCAGGACGCTGAGGAGACCGGCTGCCAGGAACACCGGGCGGGGATCACCTTGATTGAGCGTGGTGAGCGCACCGCCCGCGAGGGCTCCGACCGGGCTCGCCGCCAGCGCGGCCACCTTGGCCGTGGCGGTGACCCGGCCCAACAGGGCGCGTGGCACCAGGCGTTGGCGCAGCGTGCGGATGAGTACCACCGCTGTCACCGTGGAACCCCCGAGCAGCAGATTCAGCACCAGCAGCGGGACCAGGGAGGTCGCCACTCCCAGGGACGCCAGGGTGGTCCCCAGGCAGGCCGCGCTGAGTGCGATGAGGGTCTCGTGCCGCATCCTGCGGCCGAGCCGGAGGGCCACCGCGGTGCCGAGCACCCCGCCCACGCCGCCTGCCGCGACGACGGCACTCGCCTCGGAGGCGCCGAGGTGGAGGGTGTCGCGCAGGTAGAAGACCAGGAGGTAGCCGACGGCGAGGAAGAGATTGGCGCTCGCCTGCAAGCAGGTCACCACGAGCACGACACGCAGGGACCGCAGACAGCGGAAGCCCTCGACCAGGTCGCCCCGCACCCCGCGTAGGGCTTCGCGCAGCGGCGGGGAGGGGGTCCGGCCCGCCCGGTCCCTGCCGCGCAGCACGTGCAGGACGGAAACGAAGGACACCGCGAAGGTGCAGGCGTTGACCAGGAGGGCGACCTGGAGGCCCCAGAGTGCCGACAGTACGCCGACCAGCCCCGGGCCGACGATCTGCGCGCTCTGATTCGCGGCCTCCAGGAGCGAGTTCGTACGGACCAGGCGTTCCTCCTCGACCAGGTCCCGCACCGCCACGGTCAGCGCGGTCTCGAAGAACACGCCGGCCCCCGCCGCGACGAACGCGAGGGCGAGGATCACCGGGACGGCGAGCTGCGAGGTGGCCGCGAGTACGGCGAGGGAGAGGAAGACCCCGAACCGCACGACGTCCATGGTCAGCATGACGCTGCGGGGGTTCAGCCGGTCCACCAGCGCACCGGCGGGCAGGCCGACCAGCAGGTAGCCGACGGTGCGCGGGATGGCGGCCAGCACCGCCGCGTACGGGGATCCGCTGACCTCGAGGACGAGCAGGGGAATCGCGAGGATCGCGAGGCCGTCGCCGATCAGCGAGACGCTCTGTCCGCCGAGGAAGACGCGGAACGCCAGGGGCGATGGGCGGACGGGCGCCGCCGAGGTCAAGGCATTCGTCATAAAGGCTACGTCTCCGCCGGTCGTTCAGCTCTCTTCGGGCTGCGAAAATTACGAGTCGAGTCAAGGAAATCGGTACAGGGTGAGGGCATCGACTCACCCTCAATTTCCGGTTCTCCATGGAATTCGTGGCGTCGCACGCTCAGAACACGATGCGATCGGGGAACGGCCCCCATCAACCCTTTCGGCCTGGACGCTATCGGCCACTGCATTCATCGGCCAGCCATGGAGCGGGGCAGAACGGGCATATTTGGGCAGGTGGGTGAAACTTGAAGGAATGAACTCTCGGCGCCCGCTGCGGAACAGAGCCTGTCGAGGGCGGACGGGCCCGGGCGGAACCAATCCGACGGCGGCCCGGGAAAAGGGCATCGCGGCTTTGCGGGTGGTGTATCAATAGTGCGTCGGATGACGGACGGCCTGGGTGTCGTCGCGGCCGGCCCGCCCCGGTCCCGGAAGCGGAAATGGCCAGCGTGGGTGCTCGGCCGCGGCCGCCTGTAGAGGGCGCCCGGTGGGGCCGCGGGCGGTGTCAACTGCCGGTGAACTGGGCCGCCCTGTGAGGAACACGCGCCTCACCTGCGCTGACGTCGCGGTCCGCGCCGGTACGGACCTGGCCGCCCGCCGTCGGGTGAACGCGAGGGCTGCTGCCCGGGCCTGCGGGCGACCGGCGGGTGCGCGGGGCCGTTCGCGGCCGGGACCGCCGTCGGCCGAGCACAGGAACAAGCATGATGGGGAAGGGGGAGCCATGTATCTCGTGCATGTCCGTCTGGACGGGCCCGCTGATGTGCCGTTGCCGAGGGGGACGAGGGCTGCCGTGACCTCCTGCGCCGAGCCGGGAGACGGCCTGGAGCACGTCAGCGTGGACCCGGACGGGCCCGGCGGGCCCGTGGTCGGCCTCTTCCTGACCGCGCCGAGCCTGGCCGTCGCGGAACTGAGGGCCGCGGCCCTGTGCTCGCGATCACTCGCCGCGCATTTCCCCTTGGCGCCCTTCCGGATGGCGTCCTGCGGGGTGGTGCTGATTCCGGAGTTCTGGGACCGCATGGCGTCCCCGTCACCCGTGGACGGGATAGGACACAACATGTTTCGTCCACCGGATCCCCCTTCCGAAGAGGACGGCGAGTTGCCAGAGTAGGGGCACCGGCGAGGCGGGGAGAGCCACAAGCACTCCGAGCGGATGCCGGAAGTTCGCGAAAAAGCAGAACGCAATTCACCGAAAGGTCGTTCCGTGAGACTCACCCCGACTTTCAGGACCGTCGCAGCCGGCTGCATCGCGCTCGGCGCCCTCCTCATGGCTCAGGCGGTCTCCCCGGACAGTGCTCAGGCCTTCGCCCAGGTACGTTCCGAAAACACGTCCGCCGCCATCGTGCCGGTGGGCGACCTGTCCCAGCTCACCCCGGACGTGATGCACAGCGCCGATGTGACCTGGGGCAGTTGAGCCCTGGCGCTCCCTCCACCCCCGCCCCGCGGGCCGGGTGAGCACGGCGCCCCTTGTCGTACGCGACCACGCCCCGGCCCGCTACCGCGACACCCCGCATGAGCGAGAGGCGCGCACGGACGCCGGTCCACGCCGATCACGGTGACGTACCGCCGCGTCCCCGGCCGCAGAGGCCTTCCCCCGGCCGGCGCCGAGCCGCCCGGCACCCGCGGCGCCTCGCGACGTGTTCGCCGGGCACGCCCCCTCGGCCGTGCGCCGCACATCCATTCTCCAGTGGAGCCCGCCCCCGGCGCGGCGGGGGCTTCGCGCGCCGCCGCGCCCGGCCCGTGCCTCCCCATCCCAGGAACTGACATGGAGCAGCACAGACCATGACGACTGCCATCACCCCGCGCACCCAGGAACTCCTCGACCAGGGCTACACCCTGCTCGACGGCATCACCACCGACGAACAGGCCGCCGCGGCCCTACAGGACCTCGGCGCCCTCATACCGCAGTACGACGGGCAGTTGCGCTATCAGGTGAAGGCCGCTCCCGGCTTCGAGGACCGGCGCTACTCCAAGAGCACCAACACCATCCTCGTGCACACCGAGGCACCCGGCTGGAACCCGCCGCCCCGCTACCTCGCTCTCCACTGCCGGGTCCAGGCCCGGTGCGGCAGCGGACAGACCGAACTCGCCGACGCGTACGCCTTCATCGCCTCCCTCAGCGAGGAGGAGCGCCGGACGGTACACGGCGAAGCCATCGACTGGGTGGGCCACAACACCGGTGGCACCGGCACCGCCGGAGTGCGCCGCCCCGTGGTGGAGAGCACTCCCGAGGGCCGTGACATCGTCCGGTTCAGCTACAACCTGCTGACGGCCGGCCACTACGACCCCCCGGTCGACGCCGACGTACCCGCCGACGAGCTGCCGTTGGGCTCCCTGGGACGCGAACTGGCCGTGCGGGCCGAGGCGTTCTTCCGGGACCACAAGGTGTCCGTCCTCATTCCGGAGGACTCGATCCTCGTCTGGGACAACCAGCGGATGCTGCACGCCCGCTCCTCCTACAGCGACACGCGACGCCACCTGACGCGCTACTGGCTCCAGGAGTCCTGAGCCCGGCCGTGGGCCACCGGCGCCGCCGGAAGGCGGCGCCCCGACCCCCCGCGGTGCCGGTCGGCACCGCTCCCCGTGAGGAATGTGATGAACAGCGACACCCCGATCCTTGAAGGCGGCCCCGACGACGCGGTCGGGCGGGAGACCCCGGGCCCCCCGCTCCCCGAGGGCATCCCGACCTTCGACCCGAACGACCCGGTGGAGAACGCGGTGATCCGCCGACTCGTCGGCAACTGGCACCGCCGTGCCACCGTCAAGCGGGAGGAGCCCGACCTCGACGAACTCTTCGACCTGTCACGCGCGGACTACCCCGAGCGGATCCTGCCCTTCCGTGACCACCCCACCTTCCGCGGTCTGGACCCGCAGAAGCGGGCCGAACTGCTGAGCTGGGCATGGATCGCGTACAACCGGCACACCGTCATGGCCGAGCAGAAGGTGGCCAACCCCGCGTTCGCGCTGGTCATGGAGGGGGAGTACCCGGGCCTCACCGGGGAGGCGCTCAACCTGTCGCTGGCCCAGGCGATGGTCGATGAGCAGTACCACACGCTCATGCACCTCAACGCGAGCGCGGTGACCCGCAGGCAGCGGGGGCACGCCATGCCGGACAACGCGCTGCCGCTCTCCCACACCGCGCGCGTCCACCAGGAACTGCGGGACCGGGCGGGAGAGCGCTGGGAGAAGTCCCTGACCACGCTGGCCTTCGCGACGGTCTCGGAGATCTCCATCAACGCGTACCTCGACCTGCTCGCCGAGGACACGACGATCCAGCCGATCAACAGCACGACCGCGAAGCTGCACAACCGCGACGAGTACTGTCACGCATCCATCTCTCACGTGCTCGCCGAGATGGTCTACCACCACCTCGATGCCCGCCAGCGCAGGTACTTCCTGGACATGCTGATGCAGGGTCTCGACGCTTTCGTGGCCAACGACTACTCGACCTGGCACCGGATCGTCGACCTCGCCGGCATCGACGGCGGGCACGAGATGCTCGCGGACTGCCAGGCGGACGCGGGCCGTGCGCGGCTGGTCCGCGACTACACCGGACTGCACAAGCTGGTGGAGCAGATGGGCGTGGCCGACCAGGTGGACTTCGACTGGTCCCGCTCCCACATCGCCCACTGACGCTGCCCTGGCACGCGACCGGTGGCGGGCACCCCGCCACCGAGGACCCATGAGGATTCCGTGTGAAGACCTACTCCCACGAACGCCTGGCGGCGCTCGCCCGCGACCGCGGGATGTCCGAGGAGTACCTGCGCGACCTGCGGGTCGTCTCCTCCGTCCTGCCCTTCAAGGTGAACGAGTACGTCGCCGACCAGCTCATCGACTGGTCGGCGGCGCCCGACGACCCGATCTTCCGGCTCACCTTCCCGCACCGCGACATGCTCCCGCCGGACGTCTTCGAGAACATCGCGGCCCTCCACGACAGCGAGGCGCCGCGCGACGTCCTGCGCAAGGCCGCCGCCGACGCCCAGGAACTGCTCAACCCCCACCCCGGCGACCAGCTCGAGGCCAACGTGCCGACACTGGACGGACGCAGGCTCGACGGGCTCCAGCACAAGTACGACGAGACCCTGCTTGTCTTCCCCTCACAGGGCCAGACCTGCCACGCGTACTGCGGATACTGCTTCCGCTGGGCCCAGTTCGTCGGCGTGGCCGAACTCCGGCAGGCGCTGCGCTCGCCCGAGGACCTCACCGGCTACCTGGCGAACCACCGCGAGGTCACCGACGTCCTCTTCACCGGCGGCGACCCCATGATCATGAAGACCGCGGTGCTGAAGCGCTGGATCGAGCCGCTGCTCGACCCGGCCATGGAGAGCGTGCGCACGCTGCGCTTCGGGACCAAGGCGCTCTCCTACTGGCCGGCCCGCTTCACCGGTGACGCCGACGCGGACGATCTGCTGCGGCTGCTCGAACGCTGTGTCGCGGCCGGCCGGCACGTCGCGGTGATGGCGCACTTCTCCCACCCGAGGGAGCTGGAGACCCCGGTGGTGCGGGAGGCCATCGCCCGTCTGCGGTCGACCGGTGCGGTGATCCGCGCCCAGGCACCGCTGATCGCTCACGTCAACGACCGCGCGGACGCCTGGTCGCGGATGTGGCAGCAGCTCGTGGAGCTGGGCGTGGTGCCGTACTACATGTTCGTCGAGCGGGACACCGGCGCCCGCAGCTACTTCGGTGTGCCGCTCGCCGAGGCGCTGGACATCTACAACAACGCCATCCGCGGCGTCTCCGGGCTGGCCCGCTCCGCCCGGGGCCCGGTGATGTCGGCCTCGCCGGGGAAGGTTCTGCTGGACTCGGTGACCACCGTCGCCGGGGAGCGGGTCTTCTCGCTGCGGCTGCTCCAGGCCCGTGACGCCCGGCTCGTGGGGCGGCAGTTCTTCGCACGGTACGACCCGAAGGCGGAGTGGTTCGACGACCTCCGCCCCGCGCTGGGCTCCTGGTTCCCCGGGCAACCCGACCCCGAAGCCTCCCGGCCCGCACGGGTGGGTGGCCGGTGAGGGTCACCGCGCACGAGGCCAGCCTGACCCAACGTCACCTGTGGCGCTCCGCGCGGGAGGCCATACCGATCACCCGCACGCTCATCGTCGAGGCGGAGCAGGACGGCGTGTCCGGCTACGGCGAAGCGTCCCGCTTCATGACGGACCACTACAACTCCGGCCTGGAGCGGATGCACGCCGACCTGCGGCGAACGGCGCCCCTGCTGGCCACACTCGACGTCTGCGGGCCGGACGGCGACGCCGACACGATCTGGCGGCGGCTGGCCGCCGAGCTGCCCGACTCCCCGTTCGTGCTCGCGGCACTCGACTCGTCCCTCCACGACCTGCGGGCCCGCCTGCTCGGCGTCCCGCTGTGGAAGTCCCTGGGCCTGGACCGGCCGCGGAACCTGCGCTCCAGTTACAGCATCGGCCTCGACACCCCCGAGGCGATGGCCGGGAAACTGCGCGAGCGGCCGGGCTGGTGCGCGTACAAGGTCAAGCTCGCGGATCCCGGCGACCTCAGCATCCTGCGCGAACTGCGCCGCCAGACCGACGCACCCTTCCTCATCGACGGCAACTGCGGCTGGGACCCGGACCGCCTCGTCCCCGCCCTGCCCCATCTGCACGACCTGGGGGTGCGGCTGATCGAACAGCCCTACCCCCGCGCGGCCTGGGACGACGCCCGCAGCCTCAAGGAGATCAGCCCGGTCCCCGTCATCGCCGACGAGAGCATCACCTCCCCGGCCGACCTGGACGCCTGCGCGGACGCCTTCCACGGCATCAACGTCAAGCCGATGAAGGCGGGCGGCCTCACCCCCGCCCTGGCCATGCTGCGGGCCGCACGGGAACGCGGCCTGATCACCATGCTCGGCTGCATGCCCGAGTCCGCCGCGGGCGTCTCCGCCACCGCCCACCTCGGCGGTCTGGTCGACCACCTCGACGTCGACGTGGTCGACCTGCTCGCGGTGGACACCGGACACGGGCTCAGCCTCGACGCCACCGGCCACGTCGCGCTGCCCGACCGCGCGGGCTCCGGATACCTCCCGGACGCCACGGCCCACGGCTGGTACGTGCACCACGTCCCGGCCGGGCGTGCGCACCTCGTACGCCGTCAGGTGCCGGGCTCCGCACCGGCCACACTGAGCGCCGGCCACCCGCAGGACGAACACCCCGCTACCCGGCACCTCGCGGCGCTGTTCCAGGGCCGCGAGGTGGGCGCCGTCTCCCTGTACGCCGAGGACCCACCGGCCGGCCACGACCTGCCGGACCCGCGCCCCGGCCGCGCCCGACGCCTGTACGGCATGGCCACCCTCGACGAGGCCCGCGGCACGGGTGCGGGCGGTGCGCTCCTACGCACCGCCCTGACCGTCGCTGCCCTGGACGGCGCCGAAACGGTCTGGGGCCACGTCCCCGACGCGGCCCTCGGCTTCTACCGCAAGCACCGTTTCGACGTCCTCGGCCGGCCCCTCGACCTGCCGGGGGCCGGCCCCCATCACTTCGTGCACAGGAGCACCCGTTGACCACCGAAGCCCCGGCCGGGACACCCCGAGCCGAGCCCGCGCCGCCCGCCACGGGCCGCACCATCCACCCCCGACAGGCACGAGACCTCGCCCGCGAGGCACTCATCGCGGCGGACCTGCCCCCGGAGCGGGCCGACCAGGTGGCCGACTCACTGGTCACCACCTCGCTGCGCGGCATCGACACGCACGGCCTGCGCCTGCTCCCGCAGTACCTCACCGAGCTGTCCACCGGAGTGGCCCGCGCGGCGGCGGAACCGACCGTCGTGCGGGACAGGGGCGCCGGACTGCTCCTGGACGCCGACGGCTCGCTCGGCGTCCTCGCCGGACTGACGGCCGCACGGCTCGCGGGGGAGCGGGCCGCCCGGTACGGGGTGGCCGCCGTCGGCGTGCGCAACTCCAACCACTTCGGGGCCGCGTCGGTCTACACGCGCACCCTGGCCCGAACGGGCCTGGTGGGCATCGCCGTCACCTCGGCCGCCTCCCGGGTGGCACCGTACGGGGGCGTCGAGCCGCTGTTCGGCACCAACCCCATCAGCGTCGCCGCGGGCGGCGGCGACGAGGAATTCGCCCTGGACATGGCCACCAGCCAGGTCTGCTTCGGCGAGGTGAAGCAGCGCAGGGCCGAAGGCCGCGGCCTGGACGACGGCTGGGCCACCGACAGCGCGGGGCGGCCCACCACGCACCCCGAGGAGGCGTACGCGCTCTCGCCGCTGGGCGGATACAAGGGGCAGGGCCTGGCCATGGCCGTCACCCTGCTCGGCGCCGTACTCACCGGCACCGCACCCGACTGGCGACTCTCCCAGGTCGGTGAGGGCGGCGTCGGAGCGAGCCGCGGCATCGGACATCTCGTACTCGCCCTCGACCCGGCCGCGTTCACCGGCGCGGACAGCTTCGCCACCGGGCTGACGGATCTGCTGACCACGGTGCGCACCGCGACCGCCGCGACGGACCGGCCCGTGCTGGCTCCCGGTGACCCGCAACGCGCCCACGAGCGGCACCGGGAGACCCACGGCATCCCCCTGGACGCGGGCACCGCCTCCGCCCTGGACAAGCTCGCCGCGGGGCTCGGCCTCCCCGGGACCGAGGAGGCGTCCGCGTGATCCTCGTCCTGATCAGCCCCCGCCAGGCAGGGCTCCCGTTCGCCCGGTGGCTGCCGGAGGAGGCGGGCAGGCTCGTCGCGGTCACCGCCGACGGCGCCCCCGTCGGCGAGGGTTTCACGGAGGTCGTCACCGTCCCCGACTACACCGACGACGACGCCGTGCTCACCGCCGCCCGTGAGGCCGCCCGCAGACACCGTCCCCGTGCCGTACTGGCACTGGCCGAGGCCGACGTCGAGCGCGCCGCCCTGCTCCGCCGCGAGCTGGCCCTGCCCGGCCTCGACAGCACCGCGGCCGCCGCGTACCGCGACAAGGTCCTGATGAAGCAGTACGCGAGCGCCGCGGGCCTGCCCGTCCCCGCCTTCGCGCCCGTCGCGACCGTGGGCGACATCACGGACTTCATGGCCGCCCACCCCGGCCGGGCCGTGGTCAAGCCGAGGAGCGGCTCCGGATCGACGGGCGTGCACGTGCTCGACGCACCCGGCCAGGCGGACGCACTCGCCGAGCAGGTGGCGGGCGGCTCGTACGAGGTCGAGGAGTTCATCGACGGCACCCTGCACCACGTGGACGTCTTCCGGGCCGAGGGTGAGCCCATCGCGGCCGTCGCCTCCCGGTACACCGGCGCCGGGTGCCTGACCCACTGGGAGGACGCCCCGCTCGGCTCGCGCAACCTCGACCCCGCCGATCCGCTCCACGAGCGCCTGGTCCAAGAGACGTGGCGGCTGATCGACGCGCTGCCCTCGCCGGACACCCTCTGCGCGCACGCGGAGTTCTTCGTCACCGACAGCGGCCGGATCGTGCTGTGCGAAGTGGCCGCCCGGATCGGCGGCGGACCGATCCCCGCCATGCTCCGCCACATCCTCGGCACCGACCCACGAGAGCTGTGGGCCCGCGTCGAGTGCGGGCTGCCCGTCGCGCTTGACGCCGTACGGAACCACGCGCGCACCGCCCCCCGCGCCGCCTTCTGCGGCATCCCGCCGAAGCACGGCCGGGTCCTACGGCTGCCCGAACCGCCGCCCGGCACGACGGACTTCGTCCTCAACACCCGGATCGGCGACGACTGGAGCGGGGAGCGCTACCGGCTGCGCAAGTCCGGCGACTTCCTCGCCACCTGGGTGATCACCGACCCCGACCCCGCCGTCCTGGACAGCAGACTCGACGCCACCGCACAACTGGTCGGCGCGGGGTTCGGCTGGGACGACACCGACCCGCCCGCGCCGGTCCCCGTCACCTCGGGCCGCACCGAAGGAGGGGCGCGATGACCACGACGGCGGCCACCGCGCACCACGGTTCGTTCACGGCCCGGCTGCTCCCGCCCGGCCACCACCCGGCAGACCACGACGGCACCGGGCAGGGCGGCCCCGACCTGATCTGGGACGACGCCCGCTGGCTGCGCTTCACCGCGCGGACCGACCTCCACGAGACGCACTGCCTGGAAGTGCTCGAAGAGGACCGGCCGGTGGCCCTGGCCACGCTGCTCGTCACCCGCAAGCCCGGCGGGCTGCTCTTCTACGACGCCCCGAGGCTGGCAGGCACCGCCTCACCCATGGCCGAGCCCGAACTCCTCGACGAAGCCGAGCGCGAACAGTGGGACCGCCTCACGGCATCCCTGCCCGAGGGCCGCACCGACCACTACCCCTCCCTGGCCCTCGCCACCTTCGGCAACCATCACGGCGTGGCCCACACCCACGGGCGCTCCCCGGAGCAGCGCCGGTCGGTCATGGCAGTGCTCCCCGCCCTCCTTCAGCAGATCTCGGACCAACTCGGCTGCCGCAGCACGGCGTTGCTCTACGTGGGTGAGCCCGAGGCGGAGGGGGTGGACGCCGCCGCCACCCGGGCCGGCTACCACGCGACGCTCCTCGGCGCCGACGCCGTGCACGAGTTGAGCGCCGACGACTGGGAGCAGTACGTGGCCGGGCTCAGCAGCCGCCGCCGAAGAGGACTGCGCAAAGAGGTCACCGCCTACGAGAACAGCGGCTTCCGCACCGTGGCCACCACCGGCCCGGAAGCCCTCGACGACACGGTGACCGCCCTCCAGGTGGCCCACCGGGCGAAGTACGGACTGCCCGGCGGACACGAGCGCGTCCGCCGCGACTTCGACGCCCTGCGCGAGGAGATCGGCGAGTCGTGCGTCGTCCTCGGCGCGGCCCACGAGGACCGCGTGCTCGGTTTCGCGCTGTACCTCAGGGCGGGCGACGCCCTCTTCCTGCGCACCGTGGGCTTCGCCCCCGAGGCCTCCGGCTGCTACCTCGCCCTCACCTACCACGAGACCACCCGCTGGGCGCTGGAGAACGGCATCCGCCGCATCCACTACGGACTCGCCACCTACGAGGCCAAATTCCAGCGCGGCTGCGCGCTGCGCCCCCGCTGGGGCTGGTTCGCCTTCCACGGGCCGGACGCCGAAGTCTTCCACGAGGTGCTGGACCTCCAGTCCCGCAGCGTCGAACGCCGGCTGGAGCGTGTCGGCAGCCCGGCCACCCCGGTCCCCTCCCGTACCCTCCCGCCCTCATCCACCGTTTACGGAGCCGCACGATGAAGCTCACGCCCACCAGCGACATCTGGATGGACGGCAAGTTCGTCCCCTGGGACCAGGCACAGGTACACGTCCTCACCCCCAGCCTGCACTACGGATGGGGCGTCTACGAAGGCATCCGCGCCTACCCGACGGAGCGGGGCCCGGCCGTCTTCCGGTTGCGCGAACACCTCCAGCGGTTGCACGACTCGGCGCGCGTCTACCTCATGGACCCCGGCCACAGCGTCGACGAACTCACCGAGGCGTGCCTCGAACTGCTGCGCCGCACCGGCCTGGAGAGCGGTTACCTGCGCCCCCTCGTCTACCTCGAATACGGCACCATGGGCGTCGCTCCGCGCCTGGACAGCGCCAGGGTCGCCATCGCGGCCTGGCCCTGGGGCTCGTACCTGGGGGAGAAGGCCGAGCAGGAGGGCTGCCGGCTGATGGTCAGCAGCTGGCAGCGCAACGGCGTGCACGCGGTGCCGCCACTGGCTAAGGCCACCGGCGCGTACGTCAACTCCGCGCTCGCCAAGGTCGCCGCGATCCGTGCGGGCTACGACGACGCCCTCATGCTCACCCCCGGCGGCCACGTGGCCGAGGCGTCCGCCGCCAACGTCTTCGCGGTGCGCGACGGAGTGATCACCACCCCGCCGGTCAGCGACAACATCCTGCCCGGCATCACCAGGGACACCGTCATCACCCTCGCCCGCGACCTCGGCCACGAGGTGAGGGAGCAGAGCCTGACCCGCAGCGAGCTGTACGTCGCCGACGAAGCGTTCCTCACCGGTACCGCCGCCGAGATCGTCCCCGTCGCCTCGGTCGACGACCGCCCCGTCACCGAAGCGGGCAGCGGACCGGTCACGCGGCGACTGCGCCAGGCGTTCCAGGACGTGGTCCACGGCCGGACGGCCGATCCCCACGGCTGGCTCACCCATCTCTGACCACCGCCGTACGCCTACTCCCAGCGAGGTCGACCTTCATGTCCGAGCACGTCCTGGTCATCGGCAGCGGCCGAGACCTGCCCACCCGGCTGCGCCGCGCCCGGGCCGGCACCCGCACCACCGTCATCTGCCGGCTGGACTACCTCTCCAAACTCCGTGAGACGACGGAACACACCCGAGTCATCGGAGTGAGCCCCGATGCGCCGGACGACGAATGGATCGCGTTCGCCGAGGCCGTCCACGCCCGGCACCCGTTCACCCGGATCGTGGCCTTCGGCGAGCGGGACCAGGACAAATGCGCACTCGTCGGCCGAGCGCTGGGCCTCGCCGCGCACTCCCCGCGGACCACTGCTCTGGTCTACGACAAACACGCCATGCGGGCCCGGCTGCGTGAAGCCGGCATCGACACCACGGCCTGCGCACAGGTCTTCGACGTGGAGGAACTGCGGGCGTTCCTCGCCGCGCACGACACCCCCTGCATCGTGAAACCGGGCAACGGCTCCTTCAGCAAGGGCATCACCCTGGCCCGTGACGCCGAGGAGGCCGCCGACGCCTTCGCACGGGCCGGCGGCGGAGACGGGGACGCCGACGGCACACCGGTCCTGGTGGAACAGTTCCACGAGGGCCCGCAGTTCAGCGTCGAGGCGTTCTCCGAGGACGGCGACCACCAGATCGTCGCGATCACCCGCAAGTACTCCGACCCGCTGAACTTCGTCGAACTGGGCCACGTCAGCCCCGCACCGCTGACCCCCGCCCAGGAGAAGCAGGTCCACGACTACGTGGAACGGATCCTCGACGCCCTCGGCATCAGGTCCGGCGCCACCCACACCGAAGTCGTCCTCGGCGAGAGCGGACCGCAGCTGATCGAGACGCACGTCCGCATGGGCGGCGACGAGATCCCGGCCCTCGCCCACGACGTGACCGGCGTCGACATCGCCGACTGCCTCATCCGCCACACCCTCGGCGAGACGGTCCTGCCCGGCATCCGCGCCACCCTCGCCGCACCGCGCACCCCCCGCAGTTCGGCGATCTGGTTCGCCGCGCTGCCCGCCCCCGGAGTGCTCGCCGAGATCACGGGGGTGGACGAGGCCCGGGCGATGCCCGGGGTGACCGAAGTGGAGCTGCTGGTCCCGCCGGACGCCGCCGTCGGCACCCTGGAATCCTCCGCGTCGCGGGTCGCCCACGCCCGCGCGATCGCGCCGAGCGCCGACGAGGCGCTGGCCGCCGCCCGAGAGGCGATCAACCGCCTCACCTTCCACCTGCGCGTGCACGCCGCCGACCAGGGGGCACTGTGACGACCTCGCCGCCGCGCCCCGCCACCCCGCCGCATTCCCGGCGCATCATCCTGGCCGACTTCCACGACGCGGCCCGCGACGTGCTGCCCGCCCCTGCCTACGACTACCTGCAGGGCGGCGCGGCGGACGAGCGGACCGTGCGCTGGAACGCCGAGGCGTACGAGCGGCTGGCTCTGCTGCCCCGGGTTCTCACCGGCACCGCGGGCGTGGACACCCGCCGCACCCTCTACGGCACGGAACTCCCCGCCCCTGTCCTGCTCGCGCCGACCGCTTCGCACGGCCTGTTCCACCCCGACGCGGAAGCGGCGACCGTGCGGGGCGCCGCCGCCACGGGAACCCTCACCACGGTGAGCACCTTCTCCACGCTGACGCTGGAGGAGATCGGCGCCGCCGCCACCGGACCGTGGTGGTTCCAGCTCTACGTGCAGAGGGACCGGGCCCTCACCGAGGACCTGGTGCTCCGGGCCCGTGCGGCCGGCGCCACCGCCTGCGTCGTCACCGTCGACACCCCGGTGACCGGTCTTCGGGAGAGGGACCTGCGCAACGGATTCGCCCTCCCCTCGCACGGCATGCCCGCCAATCTGGCCGGCCGCGCCGCGGAACTGGGACCGAACGCGGCCGACTCCGCGCACCGCGGCATCCACGACCCGCGGATCGACCCCGCCGTCGGCTGGTCCGACCTCGAATGGCTGCGCTCGGTCTCCGGGCTGCCGGTCCTGGCCAAGGGGATCGTGCGCCCCGACGACGCCCGCCGGGCCGCGGAGACCGGAATCGGCGTCTGGATGTCCAACCACGGGGGCCGCAACCTGGACACCGCGATCGCGCCGCTCGTCACCCTGCCCGCCGTCGCCGAGGCCGTGGCAGGCCGGGTTCCGGTCCTCATCGACGGTGGCATCCGCCGGGGCACCGACGTGGTGAAGGCGCTGGCGCTCGGCGCGGACGCCGTGGCGATCGGACGTCCCTACGTCTGGGGCCTGGCCGTGGGTGGCGCCGAGGGGGTCACCGCAGCCCTGAGCGCCCTGCACCGGGAGACCGAACTGGCACTCGCCCTGCTCGGCGCCCCCGACCTGGCTGCCCTGACCCCGGACCTCGTACGCCCGTCCTGGTGATCCGGGCGGTGCGGCCCGAACCATGTCGCCGTTCGGTCGGAGCCCTGGCAAGGCGACGACAGGTCGGAGGCGGTGCACGCTGCGCCGCAGAGAACCTGAATGCGTCGACAGTGTCTCTTGCCACCCGGCAAAGTGGTCGTCCGTGACGAGCAGTGAACTGTGGACCCGTGCGACCGCCGACCGCTACGACGCCGAGGAGGCCGAAGCATCCTCGGCTGCCGTTCTCGAACCGACCCTCGCCTTCCTCGCCGAGCTTGCCGGAGACGGCCGGGCACTGGAGTTCGCCATCGGAACCGGACGCGTGGGCGTCCCGCTCCGGGAACGCGGCGTGCCGGTCGTGGGCATCGAACTGTCCGAGCACATGGCGGCGGTGCTGCGGCGCAAGATCGACGAGGACACCCTTCCGGTGGTCATCGGGGACATGGCCACCACTGTCGTTCCGGGCGGGTTCACCCTGGTCTATCTCGTCTACAACACCATCACGAACCTGCTGACGCAGGACGAGCAGGTCGAGTGCTTCCACAATGCCGCACGGCATCTGGAGCCCGGCGGCCGATTCGTCATCGAGCTGGGTGTGCCGCCGCTGCGGTTCCTGCCGCCCGGCCAGGTCGCGGTGCCGTTCGATGTCTCCGATCAGCATCTCGGCTTCGACACCTTCGACCTGGTCGAGCAGGTTCTCGTCTCGCACCACTTCACCCGCGACGGCGACGACAGCCACTACCGCCGCGGCAGCTCTCGGCACCGGTACGCCTGGCCGGCGGAGCTCGACCTGATGGCACGGATCGCCGGGCTCGAGCTGGAACGTCGCGTCGCGGACTGGGACAGGGCGCCGTTCGCCCAGGACTCCGCGAAGCACATCTCCGTGTGGCGCAAGCCCACCTGAGATCGACCACCGGGCTGTCAATGTGAGCCGTGCCTGTCTTGCGACTTCCACCGGGAGTTCAGGCGTCGCCCGTGCGCACCCGAGGGTGAGGAAGGTTTCGTGGATGCCGTCGCGCATCTCCCACCGGACCGCCCCGACGGGCGATCAGCGGCTTTCCAGACCTGGACGACGCGGCGTCCCAGCCGCTCGACAGCGGGGTGCTGCGGCTGTACGACACCGGCGTCGCCGGTTCACTGGTCTGTGCGAGCGGTTCCTGATACGTACGGTGTGTGCCGAACGGACATACGTACGTACCGCGCGTCCCCGAGTGCCGGAGGTCCGTCATGGGCAAGCCCTTCACACGGCAGCACCTCGGCCCGGTGGCCCTGATCGTCCTGATCACCGCCGCCCTGCTCGGCGCGGGCCTGGCTCCGGCCGCTTCGGGGGAAGTGGAGAGTGGACGCACCCGCACCGATTCCGGCGCCGTCACGGGGGCCACTCCCAGCAGCGGGTCCGCAACCGCCCCCACTGCCACCGGCATACCCCGCCTCACCGACGCTCGCGGACGCACACTCACCCTGCGCGGCTGGAACGTCGAGGACAAGATCCACCACGGCCCGGACGCCCTCAGCGCGATCACCGAGCGGCACTTCGCCGACCTGCGGGCCCACGGCTTCAACTTCGCCCGCCTGCTGGTCTTCTGGGACGATCTGGAGCCGCGGCGTGGGCGCTACAGCGAGTCGTACCTGCGCAAGATCCGGCGCATCCTCGACTGGGCGCACGAGCACGGCGTCCACGTCGTCATCGACGCCCACCAGGACGTGTTCGGGCCCGCGTTCGGCCACCGCGGGATCCCGGCGTGGGCGACACGGACCGACGGGCTGCCGTTCACCCCGCATCCCGACGACTGGTTCGCCGAGTACTTCGAGCCCGCCGTCCAACGCGCCTTCACCCATCTCTACGAGGACGCGGGCCTGCGGCGCGCGCAGGCCCGCATGTGGCGCCTGCTGGCGGACCGCTTCGGCGGGCATCCCGCGGTGTTCGGCTACGACCTGATCAACGAGCCGATGGGGGAGTTGCGTGCGGGCGAGGACCTGGCGAGTGCCGCTCACCGCATCGAGGCGACGCAGCTCACCCCGATGTACCGCCGCCTCGCCGCCGCCATCCGCACCCGGGACCGCTCGAACCGCCTGTTCATCGAGCCGACCCCGATCGTCGGCGAAGGCGTGCCCACCGGCCTGGGCCGCGTCCCCGACGAACACGTCGTCTACGCCCCGCACTTCTACGACACCGCGATGGAGGCAGGCGCCGACTACGACCCGGCGGCAGGCTGGATCACGGCGTACGAGAACGCCGTCACCGCATATCCGCGCGAGCACTCGGTCCCCGTCGTGGTGGGCGAGTGGGGCCCGCTGAACAGCGACCTGCCGAACATGCGCCGCTTCCACGACGACGCGCTCGCCTCCTTCACCCGATACTCCTCGGGCTGGGCGGCCTACGTCTGGTGCTACGGCGGCGGCTACTGCGCCCTCGACCGCGACGGCCGCCTCCGTACGAACAAGGAGCGCACCGCCACTCCGTACGCCTCGGCGGTCGCGGGCACCGTGCGCGCCGACACCCACGACGCGGCCCGCGCGACGTACCGCCTCGCCTACCGGTCGAATCGCCGCCCCGGCACCACCGTACTGTCCCTGCCGCCGAGCACCACCGGCTGGCGTATCGAGGTCACGGGCCGCACGGCACACCCCAGCGCCCGAAGCGTGCCGCCCGGGGAGGCACGAGAGGTGCGCGTGCGGGCGTTCGATGGAACGGAGGTGGAGGTGACGGTACGGCCAACCTTTGGCTCGGGTGATCACCCGTGTGAGGATCGTGCTGTGTGTGCCGGCACAGAGGCGCGCGTGACGGCGCAAGGTCGAGCGGGGGTCCTGGAATGTTCACGGGGAGAACAGCGCGGCTGGTGGTCAGCAACGACGGCGAAGAGCTGTTGGAGCTGACCGTCGAGCCTTGGGCGGACATCCACCGGCTCTTGCCGAAGGAGACCTGCGTCGTTGTCACCCACTCGCCGCTGAGGTGGAAGCAGTGGCCGTTGGCCCACACCGTGACCGAATCGGGGTGGTGTTGGACCTCGAACGGTTCATCGCCATACGACGTCCCACTCCAGGTGCCGTCTCCCACGGAACAGGTCATGTCTGACAAGGATCCCGGGTGGGCTCGGTCGAGGAGGTGGAACCGCGTGGGTGTCCATTCCGGCATTCCGTGGGAAGTGTCCGGGTGCCGCGGCGTGGTCGGAGCCTCGCCCACCACCCGCCCCTGGCAAGAAGTCGAGCATCATCCGCCGACGGGCCAAGAACGACCGCCTCAACCATGCTGGCTACCTCTAGTGTCCCGTCGCGTTTGATCTTGCCTCTGGCCGGGGTTGTGATCAGGGGTGATGCAAGGACGGGTGAGACGGGCCTCCGGTGGAATCTCAGATGAGGTTGTCCCGCAACGGCACTTCTGCGGGAATGTCTCACTTGATGTTGTCGGTCAGTTGTCTTTCACGGCTGTGCGGCGGCGGAAGGCGGCTTGACGACATCGGTGCGTGCGAGCAGTAGAGGGCATCACGGCGTCGGTCGTCACCAGGAGTCCAGGTGACGCCGCAGGCGGGGCACTCCTTCTTCTCCATGCGGGAGGACACTTCACGGAGCGTGCGGACGTGTTGCTGCCGCCTCCAGTTGCGTGACCTGCATGCGGTTGAGCAGAACAGCATCTTCGGGTTCGCCGCCTTGAGCTGGTTGCCGCAGCTGGCGCAATGCCCCGGAGCGTCGGAGTCGGGGGCAAGGAGGGCATTGAGTCGACTGGTGAGCTGGTCCAGCGTCTCGGGGTTGTGGGTCCGGGGTTCGTTCGGCATCGGGAACGGGTGGTTGGTGAGAGTGCGGTAGTAGTGCTCTTCCTCGATCCAGCGGACGAGCGGGTCGGCAGCGCCGGCCCCTTCGTAGCGGTAGCCGGGGGCGGCCCGTGCACGGACTTCGCTGATGAACAAGCGGAAGTCCCGATCATGACCGGTGAAGGGCAGGCTGCGGAGCTTCGGCGAGGCCAGGAGGCCAGTCAGAGCGACGATGTCGGGATAGCCTAGCCGCTGGCGATGAACCGGGGGTCCTCGCGATAGGTTCCTCCGCCCGGAGGGATGAGGAACCTCAGCCTGTGGTCGAGCCGTTTGTTGAAACGGCGACGGTCCCACCAGCGCCAACACCAGTCGGCTGCCTCCCGCATGGCGAGGACCACGGTCTCACAGCCGTGCTCGCGGACCATGAGGTGATGGTCGCGCTGTGCCTGGATGATTTCGGGCAACAGGCGGAGGTCGAACTGAGCGTGGTAGGTATCGGTCCAGCGGCCGTGGCGAAGGCAGAGTCGGGTGCTCTTGGGGACCCAGTGCCGAACTTCCGTGAAGACTCCCTTGGTTGCCAGGCAGAGCGTGCAGGCCGCCTGGACCTGCCAGCCCTCATCAAGGAGTTGGAGGGACGCAGGCAGCCCTCCTATGAGTTCTGGAGCCCGGAGATCGGGCAGGGCTTTCAGGAGCCGGTCGCGGGGGTGGCCGGACAGGCCGCTGATGGCGTCGAGCAACGGCAACGGGGCCGGGTGGATCCGATGCCGGTCGTTGATGTGCTCGTGGAGTTCGAGGTGGCAGATCCGGTTCGCCGCCGCGAGCCGGGCAACGTAGGAATCCCAGGTCTCGCGATGGAGCGGGGTGATGGTGTGTGGGAGCCACCGGAGCCGGGGCGGCGGCAGGTACCCGATCATGCGGCGTCTCCGACCTCGCCGCCCTCGTCATCGTTTGCGCGGGGGCAGTCGGACTGGGTGCTGTGGTCAACCGGGATGGACTCCAGCAGGCGCCGGGTGATGCGTTCACTGCCGTCGGCGATCGCACTGATGGCGGCCGCGCGGATGAGATGGGACAGGCTGCTGATGCTTCCGCCGGTGCGATTGTGCAGATACTTCGCCAGTCGGACCAGGCTGCCGGGCTCGTGACGGTGCAGCCGCAGCGACTCCTCCATCAGCGCGATTATCGAGCGCCATTCGCCCCGGTAGGGGAAGTTCGCGGTGTACTTCATCACGCAGCGGGCCGCGATCTGCTTGCCGCGGACGCCGGTGAACAGGCCCTCGCGCTCGACGTTGATCCCGGCGTAGACGAACGTGGCGGGAATGTGCTCCGCGAAGTACTTCAGATGGTCGGAGAGATCCTTGCCCGTGGACGTGGCCATATTGATGTTGTGGATCTCGTCGACCAGGACCAGGTCGCAGTGAGCGTCGGTGAGGATCTCGCAGACCGCGTCCGCGATATCCATCTCGTTGTGCCGTGCTTTCAGCGGCAGGCCCAGGAAGTGCGCGAAGCGGGTGGCGAGTTTGCGCGGGGAACCGTTGGGCGGGGCAGAGACGTAGACGACCGGGATGCGGTCGTGGTCGGGGAAACGCTGGCGCACTCGCAGCTCGTGGGCCCGGCCGAGCTGTTTGATGGCGGTGGACTTGCCCGTAGCCCAGGGCCCGGAGACGATCAGCCCTCGGCGTGCGCTGATCTCCCGCCGGTTGACCAGGGTCAGCAGCCTGCCCTGGTTCAGGACCTCCCGGACGGTGGGGGTCACCACGATGATCAGCTCGGAGTGATAGTTGACCCGGCCTTCGTCGTACTCGCCCTGGGCCCGCGGATCGAGGTCCTTGCGGACGTCCTCAGGCAGCAGGTCGAAGGTGATCGGATCCTCCTCGACGAAGCGTCGCCAGCCCTCCAGCGTAGTCGTGGGCATCCGCCGGTCCGCGGGCATGTTCACCACCATTTCCGTGCCTCCTTGCGTGCGTCGAAGACTTTCAGCGGAACGACCTCAGCGACCGTGTCGTCCTCCTCGCCCTCTCCGTCGTCCTCGACCGGAGACGACGGCTCGACTGGTGGAGGCGACGGAGGTTCGGGCCGTGGCCAGGCGGGCTGGCTGGTGGCCTGGGTCCGGGCGGCGACCTTTGGCCCACGACGCCGGCTGCGGCGGCCTCGGGCCGGTTTGGCCCGGACCGCCTCTTCCTCCGGGCCGCTGGTCGCCCGGTCGAGCAGGTTGCCAACCGCAACAGCGATGGCGTCCTCAGTGACCTGCTCGCCCTGTTCACGCAGGTCTCGGGCGGTGTGCCCCCAGGCCAGTTCACCGAAGGGGGTGGCAGCGGTGGACAGCAGCCGCCAAGGGACCGTGATCCACTGTCCGGTGCGGTGGTTGCGGAGCCAGACGAGCCGGATGTCGTAGGGGTCGTGACGGACCTCCCAGCGGTTCTTCCGCTGGACGATCCCGGACTTCTCACGCCGCAGGTCGTCGAGTTCGGCGCAGTTGTAAATCCGGTGATTGATCTTGATGCCGTAGCAGTTGATGGCCTGCCAGCGGGCCGGCAGCAGTTCCAGGTAGTCCTCCGAGGTCAGTGCGAGCGGGAGGAATCCGGCCGACTCCACGAGCGCGGCGTACTTTTCGTTCGGGGAGAACGTCCGCCCCGGAGCGAGCGGGTCACGGAGAGAGTCATGGGCCCTGTTCTGCCACTTGGCGCTGATCCATTGCTCCAACAGCTCCTGAAGCTGGTGCAGCGAGAACAGCGGCGCGTCCTCGACCTTGCGGCCTCGGTATTCCGTCGAACGTCCGGTGTAGCCGGAGAGGAACTGGGCGAACAGTGAGGCTGCCGAGCCCAGTGTTCTTTCGATGTGAGGCTTGTGAGTTGGAGTGCGAGGTGGGGCGTGGACCACCTCGGTGCCGAACGCGTTGCAAGCGGCATGGAAGTTCTTTGACAGGAAGGCTTTGCCGCCGTCCACCACCACCGTTTCCGGGATGATCAACGGGACCGCGGCAGCGTGCCGCAGCCTCTCATCCACCGACAGCAGCCGCTCGTAGGGCAGGGCTGAGTGCTCCATCCGCAGAGCCTCCGGCCAGCCCGGCCGCATCGGCGCCGGGGTCACCGACCGGGCCAGCAGCAACGCGGCGTCCACCGACTTCGTGGTCGGCCGCAGCACCGCGGCCGTGATGGACCGTGTTGCGACGTTGACCATGCCGACGAGTTCGGCCACAGTGACAGTTCAGCGAACGGCGACAGCGTGTAACCCCTGCCCCATATCCCCTCTGAGCTTGACTCTGTCGGGGATGTCCCGTCTCGCCGGACGTTCTCGCTGTCTCAGATGACCTTGTTTGATTCGCTGCTGGTCTCGGGTGACGTTATCGCTGCCACGTCGAGGCGACAGCAGCACCAACGCGCACTGCGTGATGCGTCCTTCCGCATGGAGAAGAGGGAGTGCGCAGTCTGTGGGGTCAACTGGACGACCGGCACCGATCGACGTCATGACGCTCGCTACTGCTCAGGGCGCTGTCGCCAAACCGCCTTCCGCCGACGCACAGCCGTCGAAGACGACTGACCGACAACAGCAGGCAGGCACTACTGTCCTCAGCTATGACCGAGCCGACCTACCTGCACGCTACTCGGGTGGCCTACGACACTGTCGCCGTCGACTACGCCAAGCTTGTGCCCCCCGCGTTCGAGGACGACCTATACGGCCGTGCGATGATCAGCACGTTTGCCGAACTCACGCGGGCCTTCGACGCCGGGCCCGTCGCTGATCTCGGCTGCGGGCCCGGCCACGTGACGGCACACCTTCAGTCCCTCGGGGTGACCGCGTTCGGCATCGACCTGTCGCCCGAGACGGTTGCGGTTGCCCGACGCAGGCATCCGGACCTGCAATTTGACGAAGGGTCGATGACCGACCTGGACCTAGCGGATGACAGTCTTGGCGGGATCATCGCCTGGTACTCAATCGTCCACACCCCTCCGGAGCTGCTGCCAGTTGTGTTCGCAGAGTTCCACCGCGTGCTGGCTCCGGGTGGCCATCTACTGATTGCCTTCAAGGCCGGTGACGGGCTCCGGCGCCTGGAGAATGCATACGGGCACGAGCTCTCCCTCGACGTCTACTGGGTATCTCCCGACCGCATCGCCGAGCTGCTGAGCCAGACCGGGCTTGTGGTGGACGCCCGGCTGATCCGCGAGCCCAACGAGCAGGAGAAGCCCCGGCAAGGCCAGCAGGCATACCTCGTGGCTCGAAAGTCAGGGAAGTCGGTCGGAGATCTGGAAACGCGGGCAGTCGACAACATCTCCTGAGACGAACCCGCCGATCTGATCCCCGGCGACAACATCAAGTGAGACCGGCCGCCGGGCCGGTCTCACCACTGATTGCATCCGCCCAGGTCAGGAGCTACCCATCGGCAATGCTCAATTGAGACGGGACAACAGCCCCTCGCGGTGGTGAGGCGCTGACCGGCATACTCCCTCGGCTCCGCTCCGCCCCGGCCCGCAACCAGCTGCGGCGTACAGACGTCACGAAGGGCAGAAGCCCCTTACAAGGCCCTGGGGGCTCTTCCTGCCGTCCACGACGAACAGGAACTCAGGCAGCCGCTCAAGGGCGTCACATGGCTCAGGAGTCGCCTCCCGTCGGGCTTCTCCGTACGGGGGTGGAGGCTCGTGATGTTCCGGCGGCTGTAGAGCAAGGAGGGCCCGGCAAGTGCCTGGCCCTACCTGTGTGTCGGTCACCAAAAGGACGGCCGGCACCGGGCGTGAGAACGTACAACTGCGGCAATAGGGCCTCCTGGATCTCGGTTGGCTTCGCAACCCCGAGCTACCAAGAGGCCCTGCCTTCATGCCCGCGACCAGCTGCGGTCACCCGATGGAGGCTCCCGTTCGATACACACCCCTCAAGACCGGAACGACGACAGCTACTGTGACGATCGTCCAAGATCTTCGATGGAGTCCGTTAGGACGTTGAGACGTGGAAGCTCATGACATCGATGCTGTTGATCGCTCGCCACTGGTCCTGGCTGTAACCGTCCCAGTTCTTGGCTTTGCGGTCGGCCGGGAACTCGGCGGCTTGGTCACGGCCTACCAGCACGAGCATGTAGATCTGCCCGATCCCCTTGACGCCCGGGTAGCCGACCGGCCGGGTGTTGTCTTCCCAGCAGCCGACGGATGTGGGTGTTACGGGTGTGGCGGGGTAGTACCGGTTATTTCCTGGGTTCCCGAACGTGTCTTTGGTGTTGGCGTCAGGTCGCCTGATTAGATACAGGACCTGGCCGGCAGGCACATCGAGGTTGAGCTGCCCCTTGACGCTCACTTCCGGATTGCTGTCCGGGCTCACTTGTGAGTAGATCCTGGGTCGGCTTCGATCGGCGAAGAGAACCTGGTTGTAGCGCTGAGACGGTGGCTGGATCCAGTAGTCGCCGAGCCGGTCGAGGTCGCACGGATCGCTTTCTGGTGGCTCGTCAGCACAATTCAGGAGGACGGGAATTACCGCTGCGGCCACGACGGCTAGGCCGCCGAGGACGGCGATGAGGATCCTGGCCCTTCCGCTGTTGCCTTCCTCGCCTTCACCTTGCGGACCAGGTGCCGCGGTGTCATCAGCGGACCCCGTATTGGTGTTTATCACTTTCATCCCCCTCGCCCAGAAGTCCGTATTAGCGGGTTTCTGGAATTTTAGGAAGAGGCGTACAAGCGCGCAGAGGTAGTGCGCCGACTTCCCGATGCGCCCCTCTCGTATTTCGCCTTGAGGATCGCCGCCGCTGGGCTCGCGGATAAGGCGGCCGCGTCGTGGCTCCCAAAACCGCGTGAGGGCCGGCAGTTGACCGAACGGCGAGTCGCCGCTGGCCCTTCCTTGATGCGCGCGCCTGCCTCTAGGCTGATCCGGTGTCCAGAAGTTCCCAGCCAGGCGTCAGCGCCAATACTCAGAGGAGGCCATGGGCATCCCGACGTTGATCGTGTTGGGGGCGGCGGGCGGTCTGCTGCGTGGGGCCGTGGACCTGTACACCCGATTCGTGTCCTGGCAGGCCGTTTGCCTCGCCTGTCTGCAGGCGGCCGAGCAAGCCCCCCGGTTCCGGGCGTACTTCGACCCCTCCACCGACGTCGTCGCGCCCGTCGTGCACACGGTGATGGGTGCCGGTGTCGCAGTCCTGTTCGGCGCCACGGGACAGATCAGCGGTGCGTACGCTGCTGCGTGAACCGGGTCGGCCTGGTGGCGATGCGATTTGGGCACGGGGAAGCTGACCATCGAGCGCGTCTACCTGATCACCAGCCTGAGCGTCTTCGACGCCAACTGCACCGAGCTCGCCACCTGGATCAGAGGCCACTGAGGTATAGAGAACCTCCTGCACCACGTGCGGGACCGCAGGTTCCGCGAGGACGACTCCAAGGTCCGCACCGGCATCCTGCCCGGCGCCATGGCCTCCCTGCGCAACCTCGCCATCAGCGTCTTCCGTCAGGACGGCCAGACCAACACCGCCGCCGCCCTCCGCAACACCGGCCGCGACTACCACCGACCCCTACGAGCCGTCGGCCTCACGTGACGAACCCAGACAGATACTCGATCACGCAATGACCCTGCCACTGTCACCGGGGGGGGGCGAACAGATGGAACTGCGCGTACTGGGCAGCGGGCGAATCGGTGCGCCGCAAGCTCAAGAAGCTGGGAAAGGAAGAACTACGTGCGGTCAGTTCGCTCCAGGAATCGAACTGTCCCATGCGACGTCATTTTCGAATTCCGAGTCGCTGGGAGGTGTCCAGGAGCGGCTAAGGACGAGTCTTATCAACTTTCCGTCCTTTTCGGGATCGATGGCTTGGAAATATTCGAAGGTCTTGGATTGTCCGGGAGCTAGCGTTCCACTGGATGAATCCAGGTGGCTGCTGCCACCGACGTAGTCTCCGACGGATTCATTGTCGCCAGCTTCGACAGAAACGAATTTGTAATAGTCGGAGGAAAAATCTTCCCCAAGCGCGAGAGGTTTGCTGCTGGCGTTCGAAACGGTCACTATCACGGAGATTGCGACCTGACTGGCCCTCATTGAAATCGGCTGTCCACCGAGCGATGTCCCGTAAAATCGCTTGAACGGATCAGCTTTGAGGGTAAGCCCATCACTGTAGGTGTATGATTTCCCTGCATCAAGAATGCAAGGATAGCTGCCGACGCGGATATTACCCGCACTCAAAGACGGCTTTTTCGGAGGTGTGCCACCTGCAGCAATGCACGGATCTGAAGCTTTTGAACCGCTTTTTGGTGTCGCCCGTGGAGAGGCTTTCTCTGCTTGACCGCCGCTAGCAACTGAGGAATTGTCAGAATCGGTGGATTTATGCCCACTGTCGGAAATGAGTTGCACGGCGCCGTAGCCTCCCAGTGAAATGAGCGCAACCGCTAAGACGCCTAGAACAGCCAGGTAGATTCGACTTCCTCGCGTGTTGTTGATCGTCAGTGGTCCGAGTGAAATGTGACTGTTGCGAACCCGGGAGGAACCACCAATTACTACGCTGTGCGAGTAGGGCTGGGGTGAATGGGATGGCTGCGGATCGGCCAGCGCGCGTACAATCTTATTGTGGAAATCACTGTTGGAAACCAACTCATGCGCGAGCAGGGAGCGGAGCGTATTTACTGAGGCCGGATCCGTGGGATTGCTCGTGACATTCGTCAGAGCGGTCTCGCCCTCCTCTGAGTCGCCTAACTGTCGGCGGACTAGGTCGACCACTGCAGTGCCAGCACCCTGCCCGACTGTGCTCGCTGCACCGCTTGCCGCCCCGACGAATATTTCGACTACCGTAGAAATCAGTCCGCCATTTTCCATATTTCCCCCCAGTCGGTGCAATTGCTTGATTTTTGCATGCTTGTCGCCCGGCTGCGTGCGAACCGCTCAATGTAACTGAGTCGAGACAGGGCATATGTCAGAGGCAGTCTCCGGGTTCTAGCCGCACTATCCGCGGCGGTGGGCGGGGATACGCCGCCGTGGGAGGGCCAGGTACGGATAGTCCACAGTGACGCCGCACGGCCGCTCCGCTGGATCAACCCTCAGCTCGACGATGGTTCGCGGAGCACCGGTGTAAAGGAGTCGGCCGACGCCAGGCCCTATGCGAGGTATTCGATGGGTTGGTGCAGCAGCCTAGCCAGGGCCAGGCGGTGCCGTTGGCGGTGAACAGGACGGACGGCATACGTCGGCTTCGCGGAGAAGATCAGCGCCCAGTCTGTTTGCTGCCCCATCGGATCGGTCCGGGCACGGCCGTCACGTTGCTAATCACAGTGAGCCCTTTCCAACCTCATGCTGACGCATGATGAAGGACGACGACGGCCTTTACGACGTCGGTGATTCGGTTGGTGCTGCAGCGGAGTTTCCGCAGGAGGCGCCAGCCCTTGAGAGTCGCCATGGCCTGCTCGCCGAGGCAACGGATCTTGGCGTGGGTGGTGTGTGGCGGCGCTTCCACTGCTTGAGGCGGCGGCCCCGAAACGGGACCCGGACGTGTCCACCGGCTCCTTGGTACGCCTTGTCCGCCCAGCACCTGAGGCCCGCTGCGGCGAGGGCGTCGATGATCCCGTGCTGCCGGGCGGCGGTCAGATCGTGGGTCGAGCCGGGCAGAGCCGGCGAGGACCAGAGCAGCCGTCCGAACGGATCGGTGAGGACTTGGACGTGCATGCCGTGACGTTTGTGTTTCCCGGAGTAGTACGGGTTGTCGGCGGCGATGCGGTCGATGGGCAGCAGGGTGCCGTCGAGGATGATGAACGCCTTGGTTTGGATGGTCTTCATCGCTTCGGCCAGGGTCGGGGCGAGGGCGGACAGGACCTCGATGGCTTCACGTATGTAGCGGTAGGCGGTGGCGATCCTGATGCCGGACCCCGCTGCGAGCTGGGAGTAGGTGTCACCGCACCGCAGGTGGGCCAGGGCGAGCGGGGCTTGGCGTGCCACGGGAAGCCGCCGCCATCGCGTCCCGATGTCCCGTCGCCTGGCTGCCAGTTGTCCGGCCAGGAACCGCAGGGTGCGGGTGGACAAGTCGATCGAGGACAGGTAGACAAGCACGCGAAGCTCCTGGCGGACATGGGTAATCTTGGTCGAGAACCCATCTACCAGGAGCTTCGTCGTTGCGCAGGACGGCCCAACTCGCGGTCAGTGAGGCCAGCTGGAAACAGCTCAGTGCCAGCAGGTGACTACGGGAGGCAGGGACCGTCTGACGATCGCGCGTTCACCCAGTGGTGATTGCCAGGTTCGTACCTATAGGAGTACGTGAACTGCATAGAGAAGGACCGAAGTCGATGCTGGGAAGCTGCCTGTCGAGACGATGCACCGCTGCCTCCACCCACCCCCCGCCCCGGTCGACTTCGGACAGGGAACGCTCGGTTTCGGCTGACGAGATGAGGTGGATGCCTGCCGCAGGTGAGGAACTACGAGCGGATGCCCCGTGTGTACTGCCGGGTGATCCGTCCTGGATCAGGCAGGCTGCCTACCTTGCGGACGTCCTTGGGACGCTCGCGTCCGCAGTACCTCGCTCGGCAACTGATAGGCCGGGCGAGGTGAGCCTGTTGGTGCGACGAACCAACTACTCTCCGGGCTGGTCTCGCGGGACAGCCCGGAGAGTAGTCAGCTGAGCCGGGTTGTGGCATACACCTCGATGGCGTCGCGCTGGTACGCGGCCAGGCCCGGTGCGATCGCCTCGTACGCGGCGCGCCAGGCGCTGTTGTCCACGCAGGAGCGTCCGACGGCGCGGTACTCATCGGTGGAGACGGGCCGCAGCTCGGTCATGGCCTGGTACTGGGCGTCGATCTGGGCCTGCACGGGCGCGGCGTCGGCCGGGTGGCCAGCGGCCATCAGGTCGGCCAGCAGGATCATCTGCGTCGTGCGCTCGCGCTGTCCGGCCTCGATGTCCTGCGGGGTCATCGCGGCGACCGTGCGGGCGACTTCCTCGGCGTGCTCGGGGAAGTCGTGCAGGCTCTCCTGGTACTGGGAGGGCTGGATGCCCCCGAACAGGTTCTCCGGTCGGTCGATGGTCATAGGGTTGCCGTCCTTTCTGGAGCGTTCCAGTTCGGCGATCGTGCGGGAGACGGTGCCTGCCAGGGCGTCGATCCGGTCCCGCTCGGCGAGCAGCCGCCGGTGGTGGCCGCGTAGGGCGTCCACCTCGTCGACCTGCTCGGAGAGGATCCGGCCGACCTCGGGAAGCCCTACGCCCAGTGCCCGCAGTACGAGAATCTGCTGCAGCCGCAGCAGCTGGTGCTCCCCGTAGTAGCGGTGGCCGTTGGTCCCGATCCGGGCGGGCGGCAGCAGGCCGACCTCGTCGTAGTGCCGCAAGGTCCGGGCGGTCACGCCCGACATCCGAGCGACCTCCGCGATAGGCCAGTCCATCGCTGTCTCCCTTACGATCGCGTCGCCGGGCCGGTTTCTCCGGCCCTGTTAAGGACGGTAGAAGCTGCCGCAGCGGCAACCGCAAGCCCGCACCCTCGCGATCTGGATGACGGCCCGCGACTTTCCCCGACGGCCCACCCAGCACACCAGGAACTTTCACAACACGCCCTAAAGCGTGTTGCAGAAGGTTGCGTCCGGGCAGGTCAGGGCCGCTCTGGGGGCGGTCTGATCACGCTGCGAGGGCGAGGTTGTGCATGTGG
>NZ_JBVIJT010000003.1:241531-719657 GCF_055581265.1 Streptomyces sp. NPDC031466 | reverse complement strand
GGGCGGGCCGCGGCGACGACCAGCTTGGTGTCGGCATCGATGATGACCTGCACGTTCGCCGAGAACCGGTAGTTGCGTGATGACGCCCCGGCCTTCCGGTCACGGACCGGGATGAGGGTGCCGTCCACGATCCACAACCGTTCCACCGCGTCTGCCGGAGCCGCTGCCGGCTCGATGGCCAGCAGCGGCCGCAACCGCTGGATGACTCGGCACACCGTCGCAGGCGAGCATCCAAACAGGGGGGCGAGCTGCCGCATGGTGAGGTTCGTGCGGTAGTACACGGCGACCAGCAGCACGCGGTCAGCCAGCGGCAGGCACCATGGACGGCCGCCACCGGGCCCGTTTCCACCCCGTTCACGCACTACCTTCAGCAGGCGCTCGAACTGCCGCATCCGCAGTCCCGTGAACGTCTCCACCCACAACGGCTGAACCCTCAACACCCCACGCATACAGGGGAAATGCCCGCTACGCAGCCTTCCGCAACACGCTTTAGCCCCAGCTCCAGCGATGCCGGACCGCAAGGGCCCCGGATCTCGTTCCCGAGATCCGGGGCCCTTCGCGTTGAGGCCGGCGCGCCGGACCCGTGATCGGCTGAGGCGTCCAGGCCGGCCAGCGTGCGTGGAGGGTTGAGAAGTCAGGGCGTCGCCTTGGCACAGGAAGGCGAAGACCAGCCGATTGTCGTCCCGCACCACCAGCTCGCCATCTAGCGGTGCCGTCGGCGCAACCGGACCCCTTCGATTCCGGACGCCCGCATGAGTCTGGCGACACGCTTGTGATTGACCGCCTCACCGCTCGTCTCGCGGAGCTCGGCGGTAATCCTCAGGGCTCCGTAGGTGCCGTCCGATTCCTGGTGCACGGCCCGTATCCGGGCGGCCGGCTTCGCGTCGGCCACCTGACGGGCGGCCCGGTCCGCAGCTGTCCGGCGCCAGTAGTAGAAGCTCGAGCGGCTGACGCCGAGGATGGTGCACAGCCGCTTCACGCCGTAGCGGCGCTGATGGTCGGCGACGCACTGGAAGCGGTTCACCAGCGCGTCTTCCCGGCGAACTACTTCGCCGCTTTCCGCAAAATCTCGCCCTACTCCTCGAGTTCGCGGACATTCTTCCGCAGAGCCGCGTTCTCCGCCTCCAGCGGGGCCGGCGGTTGGGCCGGTTCCTGCGGGCGGCGTCCCCGGGGACGACTCGCTCCGGCAGCCCGAGCCCAATTCCGCAGCGTCTCCGAATTGATCCTTAGGTCGGCGGCGACCGACCTGATCGTCACTTCGGGCCGCGACTCGTACAGCGCGACCGCGTCCGCCTTGAACTCCGGCGGGTAGTTCTTCATGACCACGAGATGTCCGCCTCAGATCCTCAGGATCCAGTGTCTCGTGGGTCCAACATCAGGGGTCAAGGCCCGCCTGCCGCAGGGCGCGTGGCCGCCCGTTTGGGAGTCGCGCCAAGGAATCGCCTTTGAGAGCCCTTCAAGGACATCTCACTGATGGGCAAGGAGGACTTCGTCAGGCCGGACGCAGGGTCCGCCACCCTGCCCGTTGCACACACAGCGGGTGGCGTCCGGTGATGCGCGGTTCTTCGTTGTCGGCGAGTGTTTACCGAAGAGCGGTACGGCTCTCACTCAAACGGGGACTACGCGAATACCTGCGTGCGCACCCCGAAACCATGCATACCCGAAACTACTTCTTCTTCGCACTGCGAACCATGGTCCGGGCCGCACAAACAGCTTCCCTTCGTACCCGTAAGAAGGTACTCGTTGCCCCTGCAACGATCCGCTCCTACCGTGAAATGGCACGGAGACTTTGGTTTCTCTTCGATGGGTACACCATGCGGCTGCACCACCACTTCTCCTCCCGTCTTCTTCCGCGAACCAAGGGACTGAGTCCTTCCCTGTCAGCAACCAACGGCACGAACGCTCGTCGGCATTGGGTACTCACCAAGGACGGTTTCCCGCTCGACGTCGAGGTGACGAGCGCCCGGCATCCGGAGGAAACGGGGCAGCCGCTGGTCGTATTGCCGGCGAGCTGGGCCGCCTCCGCGCGCAGCTTCGCGTGGTTCCAGAAGTGGCTCGCTGATTCGGGCTACTTGGTGGTCGTCTACACCCCGCGCGGTTTCCGCGGCTCCGGTGGGCGCGTCGACGTGGCCACTCATGCGGACGTGCAGGACTTCAGCACGCTGATCGACTGGGTGGGACGGCACCTCCCGCATGTTGACACCGAGCGGGTAGCCGCGGTGGGGCTCTCCTACGGCGCTGGCATCAGCCTCCTCGCCGCAGCTTCCGACCCTCGCGTCGCCACCGTGGTAGCAGTCGACGGTTGGGCCGATCTCGGCGCCGCACTCATGGCCGGGGACACCCCCCGGTTGAGTTCCGGCCTCCTGGTGGCGGGTGCGTTGAGGGGACGCTTCTCGTCCGAGTTCGCGCGCAAGACCCTGCTGCTCTACAGCGGGTTGGGGCGCTCCGAGCTGCATGCCTGGGCGGTCCAGCGGTCCGCCTCGGAGCAGCTCGAACGGTTCGACCGGCCGGGACTGTCCGTGCTGCTCGCCGCCGGGTGGAACGACACGATCCTCAGGCCGGAGCAGGTGGAGGACTTCCACCGGCGGTTGCCGTGCCGCTCACGGTTGCTGCTGCACCCGGATGAGCATCCCGTGCTGCCCTGGTCCCAACTGGCGAGCCAGACCGGACGCGAAGTGTGGCGTCGCGCGGGCGAGTGGCTGGACCAGGAACTGCGCGGCCTGCCGCGTGACATCCCGACGGAGGGTGTCGAGGTCTTGGACGGCCCCGTTTGGCAGGACACTCCGACGAGGCAGCCGGTGGGCCGCCGCTTCTCCACCCCCGCCCACACCCAGGTCTACGAGTTGGGCCCACCACGGTGGCTCGGTCCTGGCCGGATGGGCGCCGAGGGTTCCACCTGGCAGGCCCGGCTGTGGGGGGCGCTGCCGTCCGGGGCGGCCGACCGCGTTCCGGTGCTGTCCCGGCTGGCCGAGCGTACCGTCGGGTATGTCCCGTCGGTCTTCTTCCCTCTGCTCCCCGGCCCGGCCGCCGTTTCGTGGACGACGGCAGCCTTCGAGCGGCCGAGGAAACTGCGGGGATCCCCGGTGCTCCGGGGTTCGGTCAGCTGCCCTACCCGGCGGGTGACGCTGACGGCGCACCTCTACTCGGTGGGGCCTTCGGGTACGGGCAGGCTGTGCAGCCAGGGGGCGGTGACGCTGCCTACCGGCGGCAAGGGGGCCATGCCATTCTGCGTGACCCTGCGTACCACCGTGTACGACGTACCGGTGGGCCACCGGCTGGGGCTGGTGGTCGGGACCTGGGACCCCACCTGTGTGGGCGCCACCCGCCCGCTGAGCAGAGTGGTCCTCCACTCGACACAGAAGCACGCGGCCTCGCTCGCGGTGCCGTTGCACTGAACCGCTGCACAGAACTGCGTTTTCCCCCGTCCGCATGGAATCTGAAGAGGGTCTTCAATGGCTGCAGCCGCCGGCGAAACATCGCGTGCACTTACTACCTCCGAGGCGCTCCTATGGCGGGCCGAGGAATCGGGGCACCGGCTACCGGTCGTCGCTATCGCCGTGCTGGACGGAACTCCGGACTTCGCTGCGCTGAGCGCCACAGTTGAGCGCAGCACACGCCACAACCCGTCGCTCCGGTCCCGGGTGGTGGGTCCGCGTTTCCAGTTGGGCGGCCCCCGGTGGGAAGCCCTGGACGAAATCGACCTCTCCTACCACCTGCGTCACACCACCCTGCCGGGTGCGGGCGGGACCGCGGAGTTGCTGGAACACACGCAGGCAGCGGTGGGTGCCCCCTTCGACGGGAACCGGCCGCTCTGGGACATGCTGCTGGTGGACGGTATGGAGGGGGATGGCTCCGCGCTGGTCATTCGCCTGCACCACGCCATGGCGGACGGTCTGCGCGCCCTGGAGCTGTTCTCCTCTCTCTGTGACGAGACCGCTCCGCGACCCGGCGCGCACCGGCTGAGTCTGATCACCCGGGGGCTGGAGAATACGGACGGTCCACCATCGGACGTTTCCCTTCCGGACACCCTCCTCGGGCTCCTCCCGTGGCCGCGGGCGGGCGCGGGAACCCTCAGTGCGGGACGTCGTTTCCTGGGAAGCGGCCTGCGGCAACTTGTCAGGGCGGGAGCGGGGCTTCAGGCATCTCGCTCCGCACTCCGCCTTCCTGCCGCGCACTCCCCCGTCCTCGTCGGACGCTCCCAGAGCCGCAGGCTTCTAACGCTCACCGCTCCCAAGGAGGAGTTGCGCCGGGCGGGGCGAACCGTCGGTGGGACGACCCATGACGCTTTCCTGGCGGCCGTGGTGGGTGGCCTGCACCACTACCACCGTGCTGAAGGCGTCAGATGGGACCGCGTTCCCATGGCGGTGGCTGTCGCGCTGCCGGCACGGCCGGGTGAGGCGCGCAACCGTTTCACGGGAGTACGGCTCGCCGGTACGACCGGCGAGGAGGATCCGCGACGCCGCCTTGAGCAGACGTACGCGTCGGTCCGCAGAGTACGGTCCCTGCCCTCGATCGACCCCGACCAACTCGGCCCCCTCTCCCCCGCCCTGATGGCCGCGCCCGTGAAGGCGGTACGGATGTTGACGGACCTCGTCACGGAGAGCGACGCCCATTGCACCTACGTGCCCGGGCCCGAGGAGCGCAAAAGCATTGCCGGTAAAGGGATCTCCAAACTCCTGCCTTTCGCGCCGCTGGTGAACAGCGCACTTTCCGTAGCGATGTGCTCATACGACGGAACGTGCGCCATCGGTGTGAATGTTGACTCGGGAGCAGTAAAGGACGTGGAACTGCTACACAGTTCCCTTCGAGCAGGCTTGGACGAAGTCCTGTCTCTCGGTAACCGGTAGTCAACTTGACACCGCAGCACCCATCCCCCGCCTCGACAACATATCGATATCACTCCAGCGTGAAAGGAGCATGATCCGTGGAAAAGCGAAAAGTCCGCCCTTCAAGGAAGCACGCGGAACACGCCGAACGTCACCGCCACAGCCTCAATGACCTCCTGACCGCCGTCGGGAAGCTGGCGGAGACCGTGCAGCAACTGCACTCCAATTTGGCACACCTGCTGCCGTCAGCAGCTCATCCCCCTACACGGGTGCCGGCACCGGCCACCGCCCTCGACAATCGTGCGGGCCACACACAGGCTTGCTCCGGAACTGCCGCGGTCCCCATGGCACCCGAAACACCCGCAGCCCCCGAGACGACGCTCAGCCCTCAGGAGATTCGGGTACTCCGACTCACCAGCCGTGGCTACTCCAACCGGCAGATCGCGCGCGAACTGGCCCTGTCGGAACAGACGGTCAAGAACTACATGTCCACCGTCTTCCGCAAGATCGGCGTGCAGAGCAGGACCGAGGCCGCCTACTACTGGACCCACAAGCACGGAACGCACCCTACCCATTCCCCGTAGGACACGGCTGGGAAGCCGCGCATCCCGACGTTCGGGGCACGATCGAGTACTTAGGTACTCGACTACCACCGCGAATCGACTGGAAGAATGAAAGAACAAAGATGGAGGAGAAAGAATGAAAGTGCCGGTTGATGCTCCTGCGGCCGAACCACTGCCACTTCGGGACGCGAAAATGACGTCCGAGGCGGAGGAAATCGCGGTCCGTGCAGTCGAATGCCCACGCTCGGACGTATGGGTGCTGAGCCGCCGAGAAGACGGAAGGCGTCAGGCTTTCCTTCCTGACGGGGACTCCGTGGAGAATCTGGACACCAACAAATGGAGCGTGGAGGGAATTCTGCCGGGACTGTTTCCCGAATGGCTGGGAGACCGCGGATTCACCGATCGGCACGGAGTGCGGTTTCCCTACGTGGTCGGTGAGATGGCCAACGGCATCGCCACGACGGACATGGTCGTCGCGGCGGCACGCGGCGGTTTCCTCGGCGTGTTCGGAGCCGCGGGGCTGACCGCACGGCAGGTCGAGAAGGCGGTTGGATGCATCCGGAGGGAACTCGGCACCGAGCCCGGGTGGGCGGTCAACCTCATCCACAGCCCTACCGAGCCGGCCGCCGAACGTGCCGTCACGGAGCTGCTGTTGCGGGAACGCGTCCCCACCGTCTCGGTGTCGGCCTTCATGGATCTCACCCCCTCTGTGCTGCGTCTGGCGCTCTCGGGGATCACCGAACGCCCCGACGGCTCCGTGCACCGGCCCGTACGCGTCATGGCCAAGGTCTCACGCCCTGAAACCGCCAG
Organism: Streptomyces sp. NPDC031466; assembly: GCF_055581265.1. Classification (NCBI taxonomy): domain Bacteria; kingdom Bacillati; phylum Actinomycetota; class Actinomycetes; order Kitasatosporales; family Streptomycetaceae; genus Streptomyces; species Streptomyces sp. NPDC031466. The sequence continues at coordinate 713,458 of NZ_JBVIJT010000003.1, read as the reverse complement.
AGCCTTCATGTCGCCCGCCCCGGCCACCCTGCTGGAAAACTTGGTGGACAAGGGCCTGCTGAGCGCGGAGGAGGCACGCCTGGCGGCCCGGATCCCGGTGGCCGAGGACATCACCGCGGAGGCCGACAGCGGGGGCCATACCGACAACCGGCCTCTCACCGCACTGCTGCCGAGGCTGCTGGCGCTGCGCGACAGCATGGCCCGGGTCCACAGCTACACCGTGCGGGTGGGTGCGGCCGGCGGCCTCGGTACGCCGCACGCCCTGGCTGCCGCCTTCGCCGCGGGCGCGGCCTACGCGGTCACCGGCTCGGTCAACCAGACCGCTCGCGAGTCCGGCATCTCCGAACGGGCCCGCACCCTGCTTGCCGCGGCCGACCTCCCCGATATGGTCATGGCGCCCGCCGCCGACATGTTCGAGCTGGGGATCAAGGTGCAGGTCCTCGGGAAGGGGACGATGTTCGCCCAGCGGGCGAGGCTGCTCCACCGGCTCTACGACCAGCACGACGGCCTGGAGCAGCTCGACGAGAGGACGCGGCACCGGCTCGAGCGCGACATCTTCCGGGCCCCCCTCGCCGACATCTGGGCACAGACCGAGAAGTTCTGGGCCGACCGCGACCCCGCCGAGACCGAACGGGCCGCCTCCGATCCGAAGCACCGGATGGCCCTGCTGTTCCGGTGGTACCTGGGCCGATCGAGCCACTGGGCGATCCGGGGCGAGGAAAGCCGGGCCGTGGATTACCAGTTGTGGTGCGGCCCCGCACTGGGCGCGTTCAACCACTGGGTCGCCGGGAGCTTCCTCGCGGACACCCGGAAGCGTTCGGTGGTCCAAGTGGGCCTCAACCTGCTGGAAGGGACGGCCTCGCTCACCCGCGCCCAGCAACTGCGCGCCCACGGCGTCCGGGTGCCCGCCCGAGCGTGGACGTTCCAGCCGCGTCCGCTGCGCCAGTCAGCGTAGCCGAAGTACCCGCCCGGACAGCCACCGGAGGGACACCCCCCGGAGGGGAGGCAGATCAGCCCGGGGACAGACTCGGACAGATCACGCAGAACACTCGGACGGGCAGTAACTCTGTGTACATCCACGGCTGCCGGCAGCGCACTCGCGCCCTGCGGAGCTTGGGTCGGCGACAAACCCCGTCCTGAAGGCACCGGCCCCGGCCCACGCGAGCCCCGCCGGAAGCCCGTACTTCGGGCACGCCTCCCTTTGCGTCACGGCGCCAACTCGTAGGCACCCGGCCTCTCCCCGATGGTCCCAGGCTCCGCACGGCCGGAGGCCTCGGGCCACCACCACGCCACACACACGCCTTCGCCTCTCGTGTCCCCTGGCCCCGCGCCCCGTCGGCCCACGCGCGTAGGACCGTGCCCGGTCCCCCGCCCGCACGTGGGCAGCCGCCCCTCACCCGGAACGTCCGGTCGTACAACCGTCGCCGCAGGATCCCGCCGTGTCCACCCGGCCCCTCCGGGCCCCTCACCCTCTACGGAGCTCCCATGACCGCCCTGTCAACCCGGGTTGACCCCGCCCACACACCTCCCCCCTCCACCTCACCCCTCGACATCGCCGTCGTCGGCGTCAGCGCGCTGATTCCCGGCTCACGATCGACCACCGGTTTCTGGCGCACGGTCTCCTCGGGCCGCGACCTCATGCAAGAGGTGCCCTCCTCCCACTGGCTCGTCGACGACTACTACGACTCCGACCCCGCGGCCCCCGACCGCACCTACGCCACCCGGGGGGCCTTCTTGGATCCCGTGGACTTCAACCCGCTGGCGTACGGGATCCCGCCGAAGATGATCCCGGCGACCGACACCACGCAGTTGCTCGCGCTGATGACCGCCGAACTGGCCCTGTGCGACGCCTTTGGAAATGACCTGTCCGCGCTCGACAAGGCACGCACCGGCGTCATCCTGGGAGCCTCCGGGCTGGAACAGCTCACCGAGATGGGCTACCGGCTCCAACGGCCCGTCTGGCGCAAGGCGATGCGGGAGCACGGCATCGGCGATGAGCAGGCCGAGCGGCTCTGCGACGCCATCGCCGATCATTACACCCCCTGGCAGGAAGCGACCTTCCCCGGTCTGCTGAGCAACGTGGTCGCGGGACGCATCGCCAACCGGTTCGACCTCAACGGCCCCAACTGCACTGTGGACGCGGCGTGCGCCGGATCCCTGGCCGCCCTGTCCATGGCGGTGGCCGAACTCCAGCTGGGCAGGTGCGACACGGTCCTCACCGGTGGGGTGGACACGTTCAACGGCATCGCCATGTACATGTGCTTCAGCAAGACCCCGGCGCTCTCCCCCTCGGGGGACTGCCGGCCTCTCTCCGACGAGGCCGACGGCACGATGCTCGGTGAGGGACTCGCCATGTTCGCCTTGCGACGGCTGGCCGACGCGGAACGCGACGGCAACCCTGTGTACGCCGTTCTCCAGGGGATCGGCTCCTCGTCCGACGGAGGCGGTGGCGCGATCTACGCGCCGGTCCCCCGAGGGCAGCAGATCGCCCTCGAACGCGCCTACCAGCAAGCCGGATACGGCCCCTCGACCGTAGAACTGGTCGAGGCGCACGGCACGGGAACGAAGGCGGGCGATACCGCCGAACTCACCGCTCTGGTGGAGGTGTTCGACAAGGACAGGCCCGGCGAGTCCACCGGTGAGCCGTGGTGCGCCATCGGGTCCGTCAAGTCCCAGCTCGGCCACACCAAGTCAGCGGCCGGCGCGGTGGGACTGCTGAAGGCAGTGCTCGCACTGCACCAGCGCGCGATCCCTCCCACCATCAAGGTGTCGGCGCCGAATCCGCTCCTCGCCGACTGCGGTAGTCCCTTGTACGTGAGTACGGAACTGCGCCCCTGGGTGCGGGACGGCCGCCACCCCCGACGGGCATCGGTCTCCAGCTTCGGATTCGGCGGCAGTAACTTCCACGTGACGGCGGAGGAGTACCGGCCGGGGAATCGACGGGTCGTGACGCCCCTGCTGCGGTCCGTGACGAGCGAACTCCTGCTGCTCGGCGCCGACTCGCCCGCGGAGCTGGCCGGGGCGGCCTTGCGGCTCTCCGGTTCCAGTGCGCCTTTGAGCGAGGACGCACGGACCACGCAGCTTTCCTTCGACGCGGGCCATCCCTACCGGCTAGCCGTCCTCGCGGCGGACCGTGCCCAGGCCATCGAGCGGTTGCGCTCGATGGCCGACCACCTCCGCGACGAACCCGCACACGGCGTCTCGCATCCCGGGCGGGCGCACTACGCGGGCCCGGTCACCGAACCCGGCAAGCTCGCCTTCCTCTTCTCCGGCCAGGGCAGCCAGTACGTGGGTATGGGCGCGGCACTCGCCCTGCACAGTCCGCAGGCGCTCGCGGTCTGGGACCGCGCTGCGGACTGGGGTGACGAACTCGGTTGTGCCCCGCATCGGTTGGTGTTCCCGCCGCCCGCCCTCAGCCGTGCCGCCCGGCGCAGGCAGGCCGAGGCGTTGGCGCAGACCGAACACACCCAACCGGCGCTGGCGGTACAGTGCCTCGCCCAGCTTTCCGTACTGACGTCGATGGGCCTGCGTCCCGACTGCACCGGTGGACACAGTCTCGGTGAGCTCGTCGCCCTCCACGCCGCCGGCGCCTACGACGCGCACACCCTGTTCCGGCTGGCCGCCCGCCGCGGTGAACTCATGGCGTCCGCCGGGGCCGAGCAACCGGGCGGCATGCTGGCCGTCGAGTGCTCGGCCGATCGCTTGGCGGACCTGCTCGGCGCCCAACTGCCCGAGGGGCTCTGGCTGGCGAGCCTCAACGCACCCGAGCAGGTGGTACTCGCCGGGCAGCACGCAGCGATCCAAAACGCCTCGGACTCACTCGCCCGGTCCGGGGTGCACGCCACCAAGCTGCCCACGGGCGCCGCCTTTCACAGCCCTGCCGTCGCCGCAGCCGCGGCGCCCTTCGACGCCTTCCTCGACGTCACCGCCCTGCGGGCGCCTCGTGTCGACGTGTGGTCCAACGTGACCACGGAACTCTATCCGCGTGAGCCCGCCGCCGTACGGCGTCTACTCGGGTCCCAGATGGTGTCGCCGGTCCGTTTCGCGGAACAGGTGGACGCCATGTGCCGCAGCGGGGTGCACGACTTCATCGAACTCGGGGCAGGCAACACGCTCAGCCGCCTCGTCTCACGCAACCTCGGCGACCGGCCTCACCTCGCCGTCGCGGTCGATCACCGGGGAACCGACTCGTTCACCGGTTTCCAGGACACCCTCGCGCAACTCGCCGTGCACCGCGCCAGGTCTCTCGACTTCGCGCCCCTATGGGCCCCGTACGCGGCCGCTACCGACACGCCGGCCGACAGGCTCGGCCGAAGCGGGATGACCGTACCCATCCGCGGCAGCAACTACGGCAGGCCCTACCCTCCCGTCGCCGCCGAACAGACTGCCCTTCCGGCACGCCGTACGGCCGCTGGTTCCCGCTCGTCGGTGTCCTGAGCCGCCGCCCGCCCCGTGCCGCGTGCCCCAGCCGCGAGCAGCAGCGACCGCCGGAGACGTACAGGGGGCGGGAGAGATCCACAGAAGGAGCAATCTTGCCGCCCTGACGAGCCCCGGTGCCCCTCGCGCCCGCCCTTCAACCGCCCCACTCACGTCACCTGTACACCACTCGGACCACCCCAAGGAGCACTCATGACCTCCCTCTCGCAGCACAACAACTCCGCATTTCCCAACGGCAGCAGTGGCATGAGCCCCACGTCTGAGGGCGACGCGGACTTGCCGGCCGTGCTGCGCGGCCTGCTCGGTCCTCTCACGCAGCTCCAGGAGCAGCACAAATCCTCCCTGACCACCCTGAACCAGCTGCACACCCTCCTGACTCGTGTCTCGGCTGACGACACGGCCACCGCTTCGGACCGCAGTTCCCCGACGGCGGAGTCGGATGCCTCGCGTACCGACTCAGGGTCGGGGTCCATTTCGGGGTCCAGCGAGCAGCCCATGACGCCGCCCCCCGGGACCGCATTCTCCAGCTCCGCGGCACCGGCTCCCGCCGGAACAGAGCCGGCCGGCAAGACCGACTCCGGCACCGGGCAGGCCGACAGGGCGACGGAATTCACTCCACTCCTGGTGTCGGTGATCGCCGATGTCACGGGATATCCCGAGGACGCGCTCACCCCGGACATGTCCCTGGAGGAGGAGCTGGGCATCGACTCCATCAAGCGAGTGCAGATCCTTGCGATCGTCCGTGACCAGGTTCCGGGGCTGGACGACGCCGACGGGGCGGAAATGGCACGGCTGCGTACCATCGCCGATGTCGCCGCGCGGCTCGGTGAGCTCACCGGGGCCGCGAACGGGCAGGCTTCGTGACCAACGACGAGCTTGCGACCGACGACGACTTCGCCATCAACGATGTCGTCACCGGCCACGATGTCATGACCGACGACCGCTTCACGCACGGCGACGGGGTGATCACTGCCCCGCCCCGACTGACGCGACTGGCCCTCACGGCCCGTGCGCACCAGCCACCCGGATACGCACTCCCCGGTCTGTCGGGGCAGGTGCTCGTCACCGACGACGACAAGGGCATCGCCACGGCGGTCGTCGCCACCCTGGTCACCCGTGGTGTGCGGGCCCGGACGGTGCGCCCCGGTCTGCCGCTCGACGAGCTGCCCCCGGACACCAGTTGCCTGATCCTGCTGGATGCTCTGCAGAATCTGCAGCAGCCCCCCAAGGCGTCGCCCCTGCTGCACGGTGAACTGCTTCGTCAGCTCGGGTTGCTGACCCGCGCTCCGGCGGCCGTCGAGTCGGTGGTACTCGTCCACGACGGCGGCGGTGACTTCGGGCTCTCCGGCCGACAGGGCCAGGGTGCCTGGCTGAACGGCGGGGCGGCCCTCGCCAGGACCGCCGACCGGGAGTGGCCAAAGGTCACTGTCAAGGCCATCGACCTCCAGCGCGGCGGGCGTCCGTTCGCCGAAGCCGGACAGTCCCTCGCACACGAACTGCTCCTGGGGGGCGACGAGAGAGACGTGGCCCTCGCCGCCGACGGTGAGCGGTACGTGCGCGACTTCACGCCGGCTCCACCCATCCCGGAAAGTCCAGGAACGGCCGTCAACCGCCGTTCCTTCCTGGTGGTGACGGGCGGGGCCCGGGGCATTACCGCAGACTGTCTGGCCGCGCTGGCGACAGGGCGTTCTCCCCGGCTGCTCCTCCTGGGCCGTACGGCTCTGGTGACCGAGAACCCCCGGCTCGCCGCACTGGACGACGAGCCGTTGCTCGTCAGGGCGCTGCTGGAGTACGACAGGGCCGCAGGCACGTCCAGGCCGCTGCCGCAGGTACGCGCGGCAGCCGCGCGTCTGCTCGCCTCGCGGGAGATCCGCGTCACGCTGCAGAGACTGGAACGCGCCGGGGCGACCGTGCGGTACCGCGCAGTCGATGTCAGAGACGCCGCGGCGGTGCGGGATTGTCTGAGCGAGACCAGAGGCGAATGGGGTCCGGTGACGGGTCTCGTACATGCCGCGGGAGTGATCGCGGACAAGACGGTAGCGGAGAAGACTCCCGAGCAGTTCGAACGGGTCTTCACCACCAAAGTGGCCGGCCTGCGAAACCTCCTCGACGCCACCGCCACCGATCCTTTGCGGACCGTGTGCCTCTTCTCCTCGGTCAGCGCCCTGGTGGGGAACAACGGTCAGAGCGACTACGCGATGGCCAACGCGGTCATGGACCACCTGGCCCCCCACCTCGCCAGGCAACGACCCGGCGCCCATGTGGTGTCCATGGCGTGGGGAGCGTGGTGCGGCGGCATGGTGGGACCCCAGCTCCAGGAGCACTTCACCGACCGGGGAGTGGCACTCATTCCGGTCGAGGAGGGGGCCCGCGCGTTCGCAACCGAATTGGCGGCGGGATCGGGTCCCGCCCATGTGGTGCTGGTCCCCGACGAACGGCAGGTCTTCAGCTGGGGCGAGGAATCACCGGAACGCGAAGCGGGCCCCGACGGGGGGAAGCTGACCGCCACGCTACTGACCCACGGCGCTCTCCAGCCACAGTTGGCTGACCACGCGATCATGGGCCGGGTCGTCGTCCCGGTAGCCACCGCCGTCGAGTGGATGGCACGCACGATCGTTCCGCCCGGGGAGGACGGCCCCTTCCTGCTCAGGGACGTCAAGGTGCAGAGCAAACTCGCGCTCGACAACTATCCGGACGCTGAATGGCTCAGCGTCCAGCGCTTTCCTGGCCCGGATGGGACGTATGCACTGCGGCTCGGGCGGCCCGACGGTCACCCTCAGTTCAGCGCGGTGGGTTCGGTCGGCGCCCTGACACCACCGGCGGTTCCACGGGAAGCGCCCCACCTCCCGGGCCCGCAGCAGCCCGTGAGCGGGCCTTTCCGGTACGGCGGCGAGAACCGGTTCCACGGGCCCCTGCACCAGGCGCTCCAGGACATCGCCTACTGCGAGCCGGCCGGAGCGCAGGGCACCGTGCTCGGTCTGCGGGAGTTGGGCTGGGACGCCGGCGAACCGTGGCGTACCGATCCGGCGCTGATGGACGGCGCGGTGCAACTCGCCGTGGTGTGGGGCGAACAGGTGACCGGCCGACCCAATCTGCCCATGGCAGTGGACCGCTGCGAGGTGCACCGCCCGGGTCCCGCCTCCGGACCAGTCACCTGCCGGGTGACTCCTCTCCGCGCCGGCCGGATGCGCGCCGAGTGCGACGCCGTCCTGATCGACGCCGACGGCGGGCTGCGGGCGGCCCTGAGCGGTATCCAGCTCATCGTCCGCCCGAGGTGACCGGGGGCGGAGGCTGACGAGCGCCGGCGAAGCCAACAGAGCGATGCGCGTGAGACGCCGTGTGCACCCGCCGCTCTCCCTCTGCATACGGCTTGGCCAAGAGCCTGCGACCCGAACCGCCCCCTGTGCCTCCGGCACCGCCCGTACACCGTCCCGTACCGCTCCGAGCAGTGACCCGTACGACCTCGCCGACTTCCCTTGCTCGGCTCGACGAACGAGGCTTTTCATGAGTTTTGCACTGATCGCCGTCATGGGCCGCGGCTGCGTCCCGCCTGGCGCGTTGAACCCCGGTGCGCTGTGGAGTGTGGTGGTCTCCGGCGCCTGCGATCCCCGCACCGGCTTGGTCATGGGGAACCTCTCTCATTCGACCGAGGCGTTCACCCACCTGGTCGCGACCCGCAGGCGAATGGGTCAGACGCTCGCGCCCTTCCGGGCCGTGCCCGACATCGATCTGCGCAACGCCTTCTGCTCCGGCGAGCCGGCGGTGCAGGCGGCCGGGACGTTCGGCCTCGGTGCTGGGTCGCTCCTCCTCGACGCCGCGTGTGCTTCGTCGCCGTACGCCGTCAAGATTGCCTGCGACCGGCTGCACGAGGGCGAGGCCGTCGTCATGGTCGCGGGCGGTGTGAGCGATGCGGACAACCTCTTCATGCACATAGGTGTCACCGTGCTCTCCGCGCTCAGTCTGCGCGGGCACAGCTGTCCACTCGACCAGGCGGCGGACGGTCTGGTTCCCGCCGAAGGCGCCGCCTTCGTCACCTTCGTACGGATGGCGGACGCGCTCGCCGGAGGGCTTCCGGTACTCGGTGTCGTGCGGGGCATCGGGTGGGCCGACAACGACCGGCGCGGCAGCTTCGTCACTCCGAACGAGGAGATCCAAAACCTAGTGGTGCGCCAGGCGTACCGGCAGCCCGGGCTCACCCCTGAGGACGTCGGTCTCCTGGAACTCCACGCCGCGAACACTCCCTTGGCGGAGAGTGCGGAGATCCGCAGCACGGCCCGGGATGTCGCTGAGGTCCGTGATCGCCCCACCGGGGCGGTGAAGGCCAACGCCGCTCACGCCTTGGCGAGTTCGGACCCAGTCGGACTGCGCAAGCTGATAGTCACGCTGGAGGAGGGCGGCACCCCGCCGGTCAGCGGGATACAGACGCCGTCCGGAACACTGCGGAGCAGCCCATTCCGGCTGCCTGCCACGCCCGAACCCTGGACCGGTCCGCGGCCGGCGGGGCTCAGTGCCTTCGGCTTGGGCGGGAACAACGCCCGCCTCGTCCTCGAAGCCCGGCCCGCCTCCCACCCGCCTCCAAGGTCCGCCCGTACGCGCCTCTCGGGCGCCGCACGCCCCATTGCTCCCAGGGCGATCGCCTTCCCGTGCCTTCCCCAGCAGAGAGGACCCTCGATGCCCAACGAGCAGGACGAGGCGGCCACTCCCGGCCCCGAGCAGCCCGCTTCTCCCCCACACACACGGCCCGCGCACCGGGACACCTCCCAGGAGCACTCCCTACCTGCGGGGCGTCAGGATGCGGCCGAGATTGCGGTGGTGGGTCTGGGCGTCCGACTGGCGGGCGGCCGGTCCGTCGAAGACCTGGTGCGCCGGCTCGTCACCGCCGACCGACAGCCCGCCCCCTTCGTAAGCCAGGTTGAACTCCCCACGCAGGACCTGCGTTTCCCGTCCGCCGCCTATGCCGGGGCCCTCTCCCACCAGGCGCTGCTCATGGGCGCCTGTCAGGAGGCGACGGCCGGTGTGCGGTTGCCTCGGGAACGCACGCTCGTCCTCGTGGGGGTGGAAGGCGCCCCGGAAACCGCCGGTTTCCGGCAGCGCTGGAACACTCTTCACCGTGACGGCTCCGGCCCGGACACCGTTTCGGGCGAGGGGGCGTCCACCGGTTCCCCGACCGCGTCCTCCATCGACTCCGCGACCACATCCGCGACCGCCCCGGGCTCCGCCGTCGGCCAAGACGGTCCGCAGTTCGAACCTCTGACCACGAACGCCGTGCTGCGGCACACCGAGGCCACGATCGCCGACCAGATCAACGCCTCCCTCGGCCTCACCGGGTGCGGTTTCGCGCTGTCGGACGGCGAGGTCCCGGGACTCACCGCGCTGCGGTTGGCCGCCCATTCGATCCGGGCGGGGGAGAGCGACGCCGCGATCATTGGGGCGGTAGCGGCCCCCGACGAGCCGGTGCACCGCAACATCCCGGCAGCTCTGGGCCGGCCGGTGGACCCCGTGGACGCAGCCGTAGTACTCGTCCTCAAGGACTCCGAGCAGGCCGCCCGGGACGGGGACCGCGTGCTCGCCCGGTTGCCCGCCGATGCCGCGCCGGCCTCCGGTGCTCTCCGGCTGCCGGACCTCGGGGCGCCGTTGACGGTGGGCGACGTCTCCCCCCTCCCGGAATGCGGACGCACCGATCTGAACGTGTCCGAACTGGTCGGCCACGCGGGCTGCGCGCACGCCCTGGTGTCGGTCGCGATCGCCGTGATCTGCCTCGATCGCGCCACTTTGCCGCGACTCGGCTCCCCGGCCTGCCCGTGGCTGGGTGAGCGCACGGCGGAGGTCGTGGTGCGGCCGGCCGACTCGGCGGACGCCCATCGTCTCCGCCTGCACGCCGCACCCAGTCCGCCACGTGCTTGCCTCGTCGAGCCGTCACCCCGTCTGCACGTCTACCGGGGCTCCGGGACGGCCACCCTCCTCGACAACGCCCACGCCTTCCACGAGGGCGGGGGTGGTCCCGCCCGACTCGTCGTCCTGGCCCAAGGGGAGGGGCAACTGCGCGAGCGGGTGGGAGCCGCGTCCCGGTGGCTGCGCCAGGGCGGTGTACGCCCGGCGGGGGTGCACCACCGGGAGACGCCGTTGGAGGGCTCGGTCGCCTTCGTCTACACCGGGGGCGCGGCCTCTTACCCCGAGATGGGCCGTTCGCTGATGCTGGCGCTGCCCGACACCCTCAGCACCCTCGCGGAGCGTTGCGGCGGACCGCTGGGGCCGTTGGTGCAGTGGCTGTTCGACAAAGACAACGCGGACAAGGATGGTACGGAGGATCTGTCCGCCATGCAGCAGATCTGGGCGGCGACCACTTTGAGCGTCGTCCACACCTCACTCACCCGGGACACCCTGGGCCTTCGGCCGCAGAGCGTCATCGGCTACTCGTCGGGGGCCACCAGCGCGCTAATCTCGCTCGACTACTGGCAACGACTCGAATCGGTGATCGCCGACTCGGTCGCCGACCCCTTGTTCGCGGGCGCCCTGACCGGTCCGTGCAGCGCGGTGCGCGCGTACTGGCGCAGGCGGGGCATCACAGGTACGCGATGGGCCACCCACGTGGTGGGTGCCTCGCGCAAGCAGGTCGAGGAGGCACTGACGGGTGAGGCGGCTGTTCACCTCACCGCGGTCAACAGCCCACAGAGCTGCAACATCGGTGGTGAGGAGGCGGGCTGCGAGAGAGTGCTGAAGCGGTTGCGTCCCCGGTACGCCTTCCGCCTCGAGTACGACGTCGCCGTGCACGCACCGGAGCTGAACGAGGTCGCCGCCGCCTGGCGCAGCTTCCACCACCGGCCGCTCAGCCCGCAGCCGGGCGCCTCCTTCTACGCCTGCGCCACGGGCACTCCGCAGGTGGTTCCGACCGCGGACTCCCTCGCCGACGCGCTGACCGCGCAGGCGACCGGCACCGTGGAGTTCGCCGACTCCGTACTCGACGCCTACTCGCGCGGGGCACGCGTTTTCGTGGAGCACGGGCCCAAGCAGGTCTGCACGAACTGGATCGGGGAGACGCTGCACGGCAGGGACCATCTCGCGGTGGCGATGGACGCGTCCCCCGCCCGATCGCTCTCCCAAGTCTTCGACGTGGCCGCACAGTTGGCCGCAGCTGGAGTGGAGGTGGACCACGAGACCCTGACGCGGCGGTTCTCGCCGCCGCCCACACACCTCGCCACGGCGGCCCGTGCCGTCCTCGTCTCGTCGGCAGAGGCGCGGTCCCGGGAACGGGAGCAACCGCAAAAGCGCGGTTCGGAACAGGGCCGGGCCCAAGCTTCGACAACCCCCCGCCCCCGCGAGGAGTCCGCCTCCGCCATCTCCCCGACGCGGACGACGATCGGACCCGCGACCAAGGCCACGACTCCGGCCGGACCTACAACCGACGCCGCGACCTCGGCCGAACCGACCCCCGCCCCACAGGGCCACCCCCCGGCCGTTCTGTTCAACCGCGACCAGCTTGAGTACCTCGCCGAGAACCCAATCTCCCACCTGTTCGGTCCACGCTTCCGCGACCAGGACGGGCGGCGTCGCCAGACGAGGCTGCCCACGCCACCCATGCTGCTGGTCGACCGCGTGACCTCCATCGAGGCGGAGCCGGCCACCATGGGCAGGGGGGTGATCTGGACGCAGACCGACGTCACGCACGACGCCTGGTACCTCGACCCCGCCGGGCGCATGTCTCCGGCGCTGATGGTCGAAGCGGGCCAGGCGGACCTCCTGCTGGTCAGTTGGCTCGGGGTGAACCTGGGCCCGGACGACGGCCGCGTCTACCGGCTGCTCCGCTGCGACCTCAGCTTCCACGGACCGCTCCCCCAGCCCGGTGAGACCCTCACCTACCGCATCGAAATCACCGGGCACGTGCAACACGCCGGCGTGCGCCTCTTCTTCTTCCAGTACGACTGCTGGCTGGGGGACGAGCTGCGCATCAGCGTGCGTAACGCCCAGGCGGGCTTCTTCACCGACGCGGAGCTGGCGCAATCCCCGGGCGTGCTGTGGCGGCCGTCCGAACTGTCCCGTGCCACGGACACGGGTCCGCTGCCGCCGACCGGGGAGGCGGTACGGGCGTTCTCCCCGGCACAGGTGCGGGCCTTCGCGCTGGGCAGCCCCGCCGACTGCTTCGGGCCCGGATGGGAGATCACCCGTACCCATCTGCGGACCCCCCGCATCGGCGCGGGAAAACTGCAACTGTTCCAGGAGGTGACGGACTTCGCTCCGCGGGGCGGGCCTACCGGCGCAGGCTACCTGCGCGCCGAACTGGGCCTGACCCCGTCCGCCTGGTTCTTCGACGGGCACTTCCACGACGACCCGTGCATGCCGGGCACCCTGATGCTCGAGGGCGGCTACCAGGCCATGGCCTTCTACCTGGCGGCGCTCGGCTTGACCACGTCGCGGGACGGCTGGCGCTTCGAGCCTGTCCTGGCGGAGCCCGTGCGGATGCGGTGCCGGGGCCAGGCGGTGCCCGCCAACTCGCTGCTGGTCTACGAGCTGTTCGTCACCGGCGCAGAGGAGGGGCCGGAACCCGTCCTGCGCGCGGATCTGCTGTGCACCATCGACGGAAGGGCGTCCTTTCACGCGGCCGGTCTCGCCCTCAGGCTGGTTCCCGATACCCCGCTCACCCAGTGGCGGGGCCAGGCACGGTCCCTGCCCGCGGAGCAGTGTCCCCCCATGCCCGTCGATCCGGGCGAGCTGGCCCGGGTGGAGCCGCAAGGGCAGGCGTACGTCTTGGACGGCACGCCGCTGGACCGCGATTACATGCTGGGCCTGGCCTGGGGTTCGGCACGTCAGTACCTGGGTCCGGTCTTCGTCGGTGAGGACGACGGGCGCACGATTCCGCGCCTGCCCGGACCGCCCTACCTGTGCATGGACCGGATCGTCGCGCTGGGGGCGCAGGCGGCGCAGCCGGCGGAAGGCAGCTGGGTGGAGGCGGAGTTCGATCTGCGCGCCGACGCGTGGTACTGGAAGGACAGCGGCGGAACGCTCCCCACGGCCCTGCTCATGGAAGCCGCCCTGCAACCGTGTGGCTGGCTGGCACAGTTCGCGGGCTGTGCCCCCGACAATGGGCGTGGCCTGCACTTCCGCAACCTGGACGGTGCCACCACGCTGCTGGAAGCCGTGTCCGTAGGCACACGGACGCTGCGCACCCGGGTCAAACTCACCGGACACACGGTGGCCAACGAGATGGTGCTCACCTTCTTCGACATCGAATGCGCCGCGGACGGCGTACCTGTGCTCAACTGCACCGCCAGCTTCGGGTTCTTCCCACCCGGCGCTCTCGAATCCGCCAGCGGTCTGCCCGCTCCCTCCTGTGCCCACGAGCCGGAAGATCCGACCGACGGCACGGAACCTCGGGCCGATCAGGCGCATGCCGGCCCGCCTCCCGTCGACCTCACGACCCGCCCCGAGGAATACTGCGGGGGTCCGCTGAGGATCGGGCACAGCCGCCTGGTCGTGCCCCAACGGGCCACTCACCGCGACACAGGGGGCGGCGCGGCCGGGCTGGGCAGCATCCGTGGCGAGAAGGACGTCAGGGCCGACGACTGGTACTTCAGGGCGCACTTCTTCCAGGACCCCGTACAACCGGGATCGCTCGGGGTGGAGGGCCTGTACCAACTGTTCCGCGTCCTGCTGATCGACAAGGGCTTCGGTGCCGGGATGCGCGCCCCGCGCTTCGAAGCGGCAAATACCGGCAAACCCCTGTCCTGGAAGTACCGCGGACAGGTCAGCCCCACGTCGCGCCGGGTCCAGTTCCGCCTGGAGATCACCGAAACCGGTGAGACCGCGGAGGGACGTTACGCCGTAGCCGACGGCTGGCTCGGCGTGGACGGAACCTGGGCGTATCGCGTGGACAACATCACCCTGCGCGTGACGGACACCGAACCCGTCGCACTCCCCCAGCACTTCGGTGCCCGGACTCTCGACCCGGCCGTCGAGACCTGGCTCGGCGACCACCGTCCGACGTGCGCCGACCCCGCTCTGCCCGCGACCGTCATCGCTGACGTGCTGGCCTCGGCGACCGAGCGGCACACCGGTCGCACCTGCCACTCGCTCGAGGAGCTGGTCCTCGACCGCTGGGTGGTGCTCCGCGGGCCGTGCCACCTGAGGACGGAGGTACGGGCCCGCCAGGGCGGCGCGACAGTCGAGCTCTTCGCCTGGCGCGAGGCGGGGCGGCCCGCGCTCTGCCGGTACGAGCTGGTCGCCCGGGCGGAGGTCCGCCACGAACCGTCACCGCTGCCCGAAGCGCCGCCCGCGCTGTCCGGCTCCCGTCCGGTACTCGGCTCGCCCTACACCGAGGGACACCTCTTCCACGGACCGGCGTTCCGCTCGCTGGTCGCCCTGCGGATGGGCGACACGGGGAGCAGCGGCGTGCTCGACCCGCGCCGGTGCACGGTGCCGGCGGCGACCCTGCACCCGGGCCTGCTCGACGGCGCGCTGCACGTGGTGCCGTTCCAGAAGCTGGAGCTGTGGGAACCCAGGATCCCCCCCGGTCACGTCGGTTTCCCCCGTCGTTTCCTCCACCTGCGCCGCCATGCGCCCATGGCCTCGCACGGACCGGTGCGTGCCGAGGCCAGGTACGCCGGGCTGGCGGACGACGACCCGCTGCGTCCGCTGATCGACATCGGGCTGTACCAGAGGCAGCGGCCACTGGTCACCATGCGGCTGGAGGTACGCATGATGGACACGGGAAGGCTGGCAGTCCACTCTCCGCAGGACCGTCTGTCCTTCCTGCGCGGGGAGGCCGAGCTGCCCGTCGAGGGCATCAGTGAGGTGCGCGGGTCCCATACCATGCTGGCCGAAGAGGCTCTGCGGTCTCTCGACTGGTTCCCACGCACGCTGACACACGTCTTCGGCCTGGCAGACGACATGGCGGCCGAAGAACTGCCCTTCGCGGTGGCCGTACGGGAACACGTTGCCCGTCGCAGCTCGGTCCATCCCCGGCTGGTGAACGTTGTCGCACGCGTCCAGGCACAGGCACCCAACCTGCCCCTGACGACACATCACCTCTCGGTGCGGCGGAGAGATGGACGGGTGTACGTCCGTGACGCCGCGCCGCCCTCTCTCGATCTGGCCCGGCCTACTGCCTGGTGGGCGGCGCAGAACGGCCCCGATTGGCCCGCACTGGACCTTCTCTCGGCCCTGCTCCGCGGCTTCCTCGGCGGCATCTGCCTATCGCAGGAGCTGGCTCGGGCGCCGCGGTCTCCGCACGGTTCGCCCACTCCCGGCCGCCTCTACGTCCATGGGCCGGGCCAGGAACCCGCGGCGCTCGTCCTGGCGGTCGCCAACTCCGCCCTGCGTGGGCAGCAGACGCTGCTCCCGGCTCCCACCCGCACCACTGAAGGGCTTCTGCGCCTGCTCTTCGACGCCCCTGGCACCCGCACCGATCTCCGTCGTTGTCCCTGCACCCGCGACAACACACCGTTGGCGCAGCGGGTACTGACCCACCTCGCGCACGGCGCCGACGCCGTCCTCCCCGTGAGTGCGGGAGGCGCCGACCCCGAGCAGTCGGAGTCAGTGCTTGAGGCGGCCGGCCGCGCCGGGGTGCCCGTGCACCCGGTCTGCTTCCAGCCGGTACGTTACGCCGACGGGCTGGAGAATCACGTTGCCCTGGGCGCTCTACGGGTGAGCACCACGCATCACGTGGCCGCGGCCTGCCCCGCCGGTACCGTCCAGAACGGGGCACGGCTGACAGCCGCGCTGGCCGCACTCACCCTTGTGCCCGCGCCACCCGCTGTCGTCGTTTCCACCGCGCTGGACGACGCCCGGGCCCACGCCACGCGCCATCCCGCGTATGCCGGCAAGGATCCGGACGACGCCCTGCTTCTCGCACTGGTCCGGGGCCTGCCGAGGCCCAGGGGGTCCTTCGAGGCGGTGCTCGGCGGCCACAGCTCCGTGTCCGGTACCGCCTGGGCACGCGAGGTACGCAAACGGTTCGCGGACCCGGCGGCGCGGAGCAGCGGAGAGAGGCTGCGCGCACCCCGACGACTCGTCACGGGACCGGTGTGAGGCCCGCCTGCCGGTACGCCACAGGGCCACCTGACGACGGGGCTCACCGGCGCCGTCACCTGAGGGACCACCACCCCACCAGCAAAGAGAGGCACCACATGCTCAAGCACCGTCGCTCAGCCACGGTGGACGCCGTGCTGAGCCATCCGCACGCAACCCGTGAGATCCGAGCGCTGTCGCAGCGCACCGGCGTCGACACCGTGGCCGCCCGCCGTCGCGTGCGCCGGTGCCTGCGTGAGATGGTCACCGTCAGGGGGTCGGGGGCCGACCGGTTCACCCGCTTCCTGCGCCGCGCGCTCATTCCCTCCTGGCGGGTGGAAATCACGGAGGAGGACCGGCGGATGCTGCTCGGGCTGGCCGCGAGCGACGCCTGCCTGATCTACCTCCCGCAGCACCGTGCGTACACCGACCCACTGTTCGTGTCCCAGGCCCTGCACGGCGCCGGCAGGGCACGGCCGATCTGGTTCGCGGGTGACAACCTGCGCCTCCCCCTTCTGACCTGGCTCGCGGCCCGTTCCGGCGTGGTGTTCCTGCGTCGCGTCTCCCCGGCCGATGAGGACTACCGCAGTGCGCTCCGGCTCTACATGCGCCACCTCGTGGCCGGGGGCGAGACGCTGGAGTGGTATCAGGAGGGCGGCAGGTCACGTACGGGGCTGCCCGGACCGCCCCGGCACGGGCTGCTGGAACACACCGTGTCCGCGGTCCGGGACAACCCGGGCAAGAAGGTGTGGCTCGTTCCCGTCGCCCTGTCCCTCTCCTGCCTGCCGGACGCGACGGCGCTGGCCGGAGAGGAGGAGGGGCGGGCCAAACGTCCCGAGTCCCTGCGCTGGTTCCTGCGTTACCTCCGTACGCAGCGCCGGACCCGGGGGGTGGCCCATGTGAGGTTCGCCGCCCCACTGTCCGTCGACGACTTCGTCGGACGCAGGAGCGGCTCGCTCTCCGGGCCCGCGGCCGCCCGGGTCCTGGCCCGCGAGGTGAATCGTGCGCACTGCAGAGTCACCCCCGTCACCGGACAGTCCCTCGGGGCACTGGCCGTGTCGGCGGCCGGTGAACGGCCGACCACGACGCAGGTGCACCGCAGGGCGCAGCCGCTCCTGGACGCTGTCGAGCGGGCGGGCGCCCCGATGCTCGACGCCGAGGAGCTGCGTACCGAACAGGGCGTACGGAGCGCTCTGCTGCGCCTGCAGGACGTCGGAGCGGTGTCGCTCATGGCGGCCTACACGGCTCCTGCGGACCAGCAGGGGGAGCCGCCGGTACTCCGCGCGCACGTCCATGAGCACCGCCCGGTGGCCACCCAGTACCGCAATCAGAGCATCTACTGGCTGTGGCCGCGTGCGGCAGCCGAGGTCGCCGCGCTCCGAGCCTCCCGAGTGGCACCAGCCGGCGCGTGGGATGCGGGCGTACAGGAACTGTGGGAAGTCCTGACGGCTGCCACGCTCGGGACCGGGCTGGGCGTCGAGCCGGCCCTGCTGGCGACCGGGGTGGTCGAACTGAAGCGGCTCGCGGCACCCGCGGGCAACTCGGAAGAAGCCCCCTGGACCTTCCCCACCCCGCTCGCGCCCCCGGAGGAGCTCATCGCCCCCGACGTCCTGGCCGACGCAGCTGCGGGGCAACTCGTCGCCTTTCGGGAACTGGCTCAGGAACCGGACAGCAAGGCGGTAGACATCGACGCCTTGCTCCCCCGTGTCCTGGCCCGCGCCCGCGCCAGGGCGGGCACCATTGCGAGCGGGTCCCTCCGACCCCCGCGCGCCCCGGGCTTCTACCAGTGCCTGCTGCTGGACGCCCGGCGGTCGGGACTGCTGGAGCCGGGCACCGCGGCGGAGGGCAGGCGCCGGTACGCGCACGCCGAGTCCCGGCAGCTGCACGCCGACCTGGTGGCGCTCGCCCGGGTCCGGCGGGCCTCGACGCCACCGGGGGGGCGCGGTCTGCCCGGTGGGGGCCTGCTGTGACCGGGACGCCCGCGCTCGCGATGCGCGAACTGCTGGCCGACATCGACAACTCACCCCCTGGCCCAGCGACGGGTGCCTACTTCGACTTCGACGGCACCCTGATCCGCGGTCACTCCTCGATGGCCTTCTGCGTCAACCGACTGCGCCATGGGGAATGGCCGGCGGAGGCATGGCACGCGCTGACCTCCGCCGCGCCTCACCGCATCGCCGCCGATCTGTGGCGGTCCAGGTCCGGTGTCGAGACCCGCGCAGCGGCACGGCTGGGAGCCGCGGCCGCAGCCTGCTGGCACGGACGCGCCGAGGACGAACTTGCGGTGCTGAGCGAGCGCGTCTTCGTGGAGGAGATCGCTCCGAAGATCGACCGCGATATGTGGACCTTGGTACGCGCCCATCAGGCCCGCGGACACTCGGTGTGCGTGGCGACGGCGGCGAGCTCGGCCCAAGTAGGGCCTCTGGCGCGGACGTTGGGGGTTTCCGAGCTCCTCTGCACACCGGTGCCCGTGGTCGAGGGACGGGTGGTCGGCGACACGCTGCCGACACTGTGCTCGGGAGCGGAGAAATTGGCGGCCGTACGCGCGCACGCCCAGCGCTGCGGCGTCGAGCTGACGGAAAGCTACGCGTATTGCGACGGTTACGAGGACCTCCCCCTGCTTCAGGCCGTCGGCAAACCACGGGTGGTGCGTGCCAAGGCCGCACTGGCCGCCGAAGCGAGCAGACGGGGCTGGCCTGCTGTTCTGGTCGGCCGGACCGGCGGTTCGGTTCTCGGCACCTTGCGTTCGACGACGGGGGCCACAGGAGCGGCAGCGGTCTTCCTCGCGGCAGCGTTCGTCGCCGCGGGTGCGGGGGGTGAACGTCGCGCAGTCGTCTCCGGCACCTTCCGCCTGGGCAGTTCCCTCGTCCTGCGGGCCGCCGGCGTTGAGGTGGTGATCAGGGGCGAGGAACATCTGACCCGGGTGGGGCCCGCGGTATACGTCGCCAATCACACCAGTTGGCTGGACGCCGTCATCCTGGCCCGGCTCATCGAGGGTGACTGGTGCGTCGTGGCGAAACGTGAGTTGGGCGACCTCCCCGTGCTGGGCTCCTGTCTGCGGTTCGCGGACACGCTGTTCGTCGACCGGGCCCGACCGCTGCGGTCGGCCGGTGTCCTGGACGCAGCGGTCAGGCGCCTGGCATCGGGACGCTCTGTGCTCGTACTGCCCGAGGGCACCAGGGCCTTGACGCCGGACGTCGGACCCTTCCGAAGCGGCGCATTTCGGATCGCCGCGTGTGCCGGCGTGCCGGTCATCCCCATCGCGATCCACAACGCCACCGACGTGGCGGGGAAATCGGGGCTGACCCTGCGGCCGGGCAGCGTCGAGGTCACCATCCTGCCACCGGTGGACACCCGGGGCTGGGACCCCGCGGCGATCCGCGCGGAGACGGACCGAGTACGTCAGTCGCTCGTGAAGGCGCTGCGAACCTGACCGACGGATACGCGCGACGGACCCAGCGTCACACCTCACCTCGCACCCGCGCCCTGCACCGCAAACGCCCCGCGAGCGCTCGCCCGACATTCGTACTCCCAACGGGAATTCGCGGCACCACATAGGAGGCACAGGTGTTTCTACGCGGTCGCAGCCTTCTCTTCTGGCTGCTCTTTCTCACCACTCTGTATCTGATCCTCACCGTCCCGGAAGCGTTCGCGGAGGCAACCAAGAACCTCTTCAACGGGCTCGTCGACTTCCTCCGATCGGTACGGCGCTACTTCGAACACCTCAGTTCCTGAGGCGCCGGCGAACAGAAGGGCCACCATGTCCGTACGGCAGATGCTCACCATTTTCGTCGTCTCCCTGACCGGTCTGCTCACCGCCGTGGGTTACCGAATCCAGCACCCGTCACCACCCGCCCCGCACGGCGTCACCGTTCTTCTCCCCAACGTGGCCAGTACGCTGGGCCCCACCATGTGGCCCATGCCGCTCCCTGACAAGGCGTCACCAACAGCCTCGCCAGCACAAACCTCCCCGCCCACCAGGAACCCTGCCACCTCGGACGGCACGCCTTCCCCGCGGGGAAGCTCTCTGCCGCAGGGCTCACCGCCCACCACGCCCGCTCTTTCCACTGCACTGCATGCCGCATCCGGCGATCCGGCACCCGCCAGCGGCCTCTGCGCGCCGGGGAGCGCGGGTACCAGGCAGGCTGAGGACCTGGACCGCACAGGGTCGATGCCCTCAGCATTCTCCGAACCTCCGGAGACGTCTCGACCCTCGGAGTCCTCCGGACCTTCGGATGCCCCGGAGTGCTCGCGGGAGAGCCCCGGTAGCGGTCTCCCGGCGACATCCAGGCCGGCGGATTCGCGTACGCCTCCCGCGACGGCCTCTCCTCCGGCGCGTGCCAGTCAGTAGGGACGGCCACGCAGCACCGCCACCCGGGCAAAGGCGCACCGCAGATCAGGCAGAGGCGCAACAGAGGTCAGGCGAAGGCGTCCGGAGCCCTCAACTCGTCCAGCAGGGCGTCGATCCGCGTGCGGGAGATCTGTCGCATGACGTACACGTGGACGTAGTCCCGCTGCTCCCCTTCATGCGTCAGTGTCTGTCCGGGGAGCCCGGCGCGGGTGATGATGTGTTCAGCCGGCGCTCGAAACCAAACACTCAACGACCAGGGCGAGCGGCCCACCCACAGATCCAGTCCGTCTGCGCGTTCTCGCTGGATCTCGCGCAAGCGCTTCGCGGTGTACTGCGCCAGATGCAGCGCCGCCACCACGTGCCTGGCCTGGTCCATGTGGGAGTTGCGGGCGAAGAAGTACCACAGGAGCACGGCGGAGTGACCGTTGCGCGAACCTGCCAGGGTGGTGTCGGAGATGCCGAGGTAATGTGCGAACTGCGGGGGCATCAGGCAGTACCGGTTGTGGGTCATGTAGACCCCGCCGGGCCAAGGGGCTCCGATCCACTTGTGCATGCTGACCAAGAGGGAGTTAATTTCGCGAACGCCGAAGTCGAAGGAGGGCAGCGGAGCCCCCTCATCGGTCGGCGGTAGGGCGCCCTGCTCGACGCCGAGGTGCAAGAAGGGCAGGTAGGCCGCTCCCAGTGCCCCGTCCACGTGCAGCCAGAACCAGTTCCGCCAGTCGCCCCCCGCCGGCCCCGTCCCGCGCGTACCACTTGCCGCCCTGCGCGCCGACGGGTAGACAAGCACACGAAGCCCATCGGCCCGCAGCCCTGCCCGCGCGCACCGCCGCGAGAACGCCTCGGCCTCGGGCAGCTGGCACGACGGTCGACCTTAATCGACCCCTTCTACCAGGAGCTTCGTCGTTCCGCAGCTCCGTCCAACTCGCAGTTGTTCATGCCAGGTTAGAAGGCCCTCCAAAGGCGGTGGGGGGGGGTGTGTGGGGTGTAGCTCTTCACCGGTTGATGGTGAGGCGCTGGGGACCTGCCGGCTACGGCCCTGGTGCGGCTTGCACGAGACGCCCGTCCGGCTCAGAGGAGAATGGCGAGGGTCTCACTCCCGCTTTGCTGGTGGACGTTTGAGGCGAGGCAGCCCAGGACGTCGAGGTCGAGGGTGACTACTTCCCTTTCGGCCGCAGATCCCTGCGCGTAACCGGAGGTGACGGTGCCCGCCGAGGTCACGACGTTCTGGTTGGCGACTCGGGCAACAGCGGTGAGGGTATATGTGATGGTGCTGGTCTGGCCGTTGCTCCAGTGGTACGTGATGACGTCGGCCGGCGGCACGGTGCCCGTGATCGGCGGGATCAGGCAGCTGGCCGACTCCGTGAAGGAGGCGGTGGCGGCACCGGTGAGGAATGGGCCGCCGAGACACGTCAGTCCCTCGGACACGGACACGCCGGTGGGCTGCGGCAGTGCGCCGAGCGGGGGCGAGTACTGCTGGGTCTGTGTACCGGTGCAGACCACCGTGGCGGCGCCCTTCGGGGGCGCGGCCTGAGCCGAACCAGCGACGAGTGTGACCACGGCGATGAGAGCGGCCAGAGAGAAGGAGGCAGAGAAGAGTCTGCGAGCACGTCGCATGTGCTGACCTTTCACCACGACGTCCATGGACGTCCGAAAGCGAATTCTGGGGGGAGATGGGGCCTCCAGCAGCGAAAGCGGGAAGCAACAGCGGGGCCCGGCCGCACCCACAGACCGGAGCCTGGATCCTCATTGTCCTCAGCGGACGGGGCACGTACATAGTCCAGCCGGGTGGTAGGCATGGCCATAACGGACGGAATGCACGCTCCCTTGAATATGCACGCCCCAGCGCTTACGTCCGAGCGTTTTGTGAACGACCCACCTGTCCCCCTTCCAAAAATATGGCTGAATTGATATGTTTCCAACTCGGTAGCAGGGACTGGGGCGTTAGCAAATTTGGGCTGCATGGAACGGCGAAGCTCTTGGCTCGAAAGAAGTGGAAGTCGGATGCCTCATAGCCCTTCCGCAACTATTCGACCGGGGTCGTGCAGACAAGAGCGTCTACTCTTCTCCCTGCCTGTTCGGGAGACTCCGTGACGGCGCGTCGCCAGCGAATCCTGCTGCGCGCCGAGCGGCTCTGGGACGGGCTGAGTGACCGGCTTTCCGAGGAAGCCTGGGTTCTGGTCGACGGCGACCGGATATGTCAGGTTGGTTCTGAGCCTTCCCAAGGGATGGACGTCGAGCGTATCGAGTTGCCGGGGTGCACCTTGCTGCCCGGCCTCATCGACTGCCATGTCCATCTCCCGGATGAGGCCGCAGAAAAAGATTCCACGGCCTATCAGGTACTGACCGCGCTGCCCGCCATGCGGGCCCTGCTGGCCAATGGATTCACCACGGTGCGTGATCTGGGCAGCGCCCATCAACCGCTTAATGTCGCGCTGCGCCGCGCCGTGGAGAACAAGCTGGTTGAGGGCCCGAGGATCCTCGCCGCTCCCAACATCATTTCTATACGGGGCGGGCATGGCGACAAGGCGCCGCACATCACGGAACGATACGGCGCACAGATCGGCACGGTGGCGGACGGGCTCGAGGAACTGCGCCGCGTGGTCCGTCTCCAGGCGCGGGATGGAGCTGACTGGATCAAGTACGCAGGCAGCGGAGGTGTGTCCTCACCTGCCGATAGCCTCGCGTCTCTCGCCTACGCACAGGACGAGGTCGACGTGATCGTGACGACCGCCCGCGATCTGGGTCTGCCCTGCGCCGTCCACGCGCTTCCCGATGAGGCGATTGTCCGGGCGGTACGAGCCGGAGTGCGCAGCGTAGAACACGGCACGCTGGCCAGCGCACGGACTCTCGCAGCGATGGCATGCGAAGGCATCTTCCTCGTCCCCACACACTACTGCCAGTCCCTATATCTGAACCATTTCCAACCCCGAGGCCACGGACGGGACTGTTCGCGTTCCGGCGAGGGCCAGCTGCCCGCCGACGTGTGCGCCGGGCTGCGCCGGCATGCTCGGTCGGATGTGCAGATCGCCTTCGGTTCCGACGCGGGCATGTTCCCCCACGCCGACAACTGGCGTGAGTTCACCGCACTCGTCGACCAGGGCATGACGCCGCTGCGCGCGCTCCAGGCGGCCACATCGGTCGCCGCGGACCTATTGGGACTGCCTGCCCTCGGCCGCGTCGAACCAGGGTGCACAGCGGACTTGGTGGCCGTGTGCGGAGACCCGCTCACTGACATCGCCTGTATGGGACGGGTCGGATTCGTCATGCAGGGAGGCCGAATCATCCACCGACGGGGCTTCCTCCAAGGGGAATGAATGAATTTTCCACCGGAGGCGGCAGGGCCCGCCAGGAACACCCGCCGACCAGCACATAGGCGTTCGCCACGAACAAGCTCTCATCGGGCGTTTCCTTCGTCCCGCCACCCTGCGGCCGCACCTTTGACGGCGGGATGTGGGGCTTCGCGAACTCCCACAATCCGTCCGGAACAAACCAACTCCGCGTTTCTGAGCCAGGTTGAACAGTGCTACCCAGCACTCCCGTAGGACACTGTCGTAGTGTTTTGAGGCGGTGAACCCTACGCGTCGGTCAACCCGGAGCTCACTCGTAACCCCATCGAGTGGTATCGAGGCCTGAGCTTTTAAGAGGGATCATGGCTTCGGATCCGTGCGGATGAGTTTCGTAGTCGCGGGCCAGGGCGGTGTAGCTCAGTCAGCCGTACGTCCGCTCCACCGCCCACCGTTTCGGGATGGGCCTGAAACCCCCTGAGCCGAGGGGCCGTTGGACGATTTCGAGACCGATGCCGATGGCGGCCGCGTGGTCGATGAAGTGCTTGCGGTACCCGCCGTCGACCCAGACCTTGCGCGGTGTGGGGTGGTCGACGGCCGCCTGCTCCAGGAGAGTGTGGCGGCTGTGGAGTCCTGCCCGCTGGCCGCGGTGACCAGCACGGCCAGCAGCAGACCGAGAGTGTCGGTGACGATGCTCCGCTTGCGGCCCGCGATCTTCTTGCCTGCGTCGATGCCCTGATTGCGGGCGGGGACGCTGGTGGAGGCCTTGACGCTCTGGGCATCGATCACGCAGACCGACGGGTGGCGCCTCTTGCCCTCCTGCTGGCGGACCAGTTCTCGTAGCAGGCCATGGGGCTGGGCGAAGATGCCGTCTCTCTGCCACCGGGCGAAGTAGCCGTAGACGCTCTGTTGTGGTGGGAAGTCGTGCGGCAGGTAAGCCCTCTGGCAGCCGGTCCGGCCCACGTAGAGGATCGCATTCATGATCTCACGCAGGTCGTGTCGCGGCGGTCGGCCGAAGTCCAGGGCCCGCTAGGCGGTTTCGTTTGGATCAGCGGGCGGACCAGAGGAAGATGCCTGCGATGTGAAGTCCGGCGAGGTAGACGGTCGCGGTCTTCTCGTAGCGGGTGGCGATGCCGCGCCACTGCTTCAGGCGGTTGATGCACCGCTCGACGGTGTTGCGCTGCTTGTATGCCTCGCGGTCGAAGGCCGGCGGTCTGCCGCCCGCCCGTCCGCGCTGCCGCCGGTTGGCCTGCTGGTCGGCCCGCTCCGGAATCACCGCGCGGATGCCGCGTCGGCGCAGGTGGACGCGGATCGCGCGGGAGGAGTACGCCTGGAACGGTGGGAGGCCGCCCCTGATCAAGGTGTGGGCGAGGAACGCCCAGCCCAGCCGCCCGTATGAGGCCGGCTGGTCGTCGGCCCAGCGAGCAGCATGGAGACTTGCTGCGGTCCATTCGCCGTCCTCTTGGTGAGTAGCAGGCACCACCGCGTCAGATGGAGTGCCGGTACGGCACCCAGGGCCCCGTCAGGATGCCGTCGCGCAGCGCGTGCACCCGGCGTTGCCACTCCGTGCGCAGGGAAGGGTGCGTGCGCAGCAGCGGCAGCACCACCGTGAGGACGTTCAGCGCGTGGACGCGGATCAGGGCAGGCAGGCCGGCCCAGTCGCGCGGGTCGAATCCGTAAGCGTCCACCAGGCGCTGATAGTCGGCCCACGGACGGCCGTAACGCAGACAGCCGACGAGTTCGGGGACCAGGTCCCACTCGGGTGGACCGAGGCACATGAAGTCCAGGTCGCACAGCACGGCGTGTCCTTCCGGGGCGCGCAGCATATTGCCCATGTGGGCGTCGCCGTGGATGACCGCGGGGGGCAGCGTGAAGGGGAGCGCGGGCAGTTCGTCCGCCAGGCGGTCGGCGAGGCCGTGGAGGAAGGCGAGGTCCGTGGGAGGTAGGTCGTCAGGCGCCCGCCGGAGCCGGCCACGGGTGACGCGGAGGGGATCCCACTCGGGCAAGGGGCGAGGTGGCGGGCCGAGCGCGTGGAGGTGACGGAGTGGACCGGCCAGTTCCGGTGGGATCGGCTGGGTCCCCGGGTGCTGCGGCAGGTAGTGCCAGAACGTGGCCGCTGTCCCGTCGGCGGTCACGACCGGTTGGTCGACGGTGAGGTCGGCGAGTCGCACGGTGGGGGCGTCCTCGTCTGCCAGCCACCGCGCAAGCTCGACCACGCGGGCGGCGTCCTCCACACCGAGTTGCGGGCCCGCGATGCGGACGACGAGAGGAAGGGAGCGCAGGCGGAAGACGGCGTTCACGGTGATGTGGACCAGCTCGGCCCCTTCCGCGCTCACGCCCGCGATGCGACAGGCGCCGTCCAGCGCTTCGCGGAACGCCCCGGCGGTGGACGGCACCAAGCCCATCGTCAGGCCGCCGACAGGTCGCGTCGACGCAGAACGAACGGCCCGAGGACCAGAAGGTCCATCGGTGTGGTGGCGAAGCAGGCAACGGCGTCGCGCGGATGATCGGCGATGGGCATCTCGGCGACGTTGAAACTGGTGTTGATGACGACCGGGACGCCCGTCTCCCGCTCGAACTCCTTCAGCATGCGGGCGACGACGGGTTCGTCGGTCGCGTCGATGGTCTGGATGCGGGCGCTGCCGTCGACGTGCAGAGCGGCCGGGATGCGGTCGGCCCAGTCGGGCCGTACCTGGTGGGTGAAGAGCATGTAGGGGCTGGGCACAGGCCCGTCGAAGATCTCCGCGGCCCGCTCCAGGAGGACCATGGGGGCCACGGGCCGGAACTGCTCGCGTCCCTTGATGTCGTTGAGACGTTCGAGGTTCTGCGGGTAGCGGGGGTTGGCCAGGATGCTGCGGTGCCCCAGGGCGCGGGGGCCGAACTCGCTGCGGCCCTGGAACCAGCCGATGACCTTGTTGTCGGCCAGCGCGTGGGCCGCGACCGCGGCCACGTCCGGCGGGCGTGAGTACGACACCCGGTTCGCCCGCAGCCAGGCCTCCGTCTCCGCGTCGTTCCAGCCGCGCCCCAGTGCCGCGGTGGTCATGTGCTTGACGGGATCGCCCGCGGCCTGCGCGGCGTACAGCGCGCCACCGAGTGCGGTGCCCGCGTCCCCCGCCGCGGGTTGCACCCAGACGGACTCGAAGGGGCCCTCGCGGGCTATGCGGGAATTGGCGACGCAGTTGAACGCCACACCGCCGGCCATGGCCAGGTTCCGCTCCCCGGTCTGCCGTTTGAGCCAGCGTGCCAGGTCGAGCAGTACCTCTTCCAGCCGCCGCTGGACGCTGGCGGCCAGGTCCGCGTGGTGGGACTCCATCTTCTCGCCGCGCAGCCGCCGGGGCATCAACTCGTGCAGGCCGAGCGGTTCGACGACGAAGGTGCCGTCCGGATGGGTGCGTACCCGATCCCGGAACCGGCTCAGATAGGCGGGCCGGCCGTAGGCGGCCAGAGCCATCACCTTGTACTCGTCGGCGGACCTGCGAAAGCCCAGGTGTTCGGTGACCTCCTCATACAGGTGGCCCAGGGAATGGGGCAGCTGCTGCCCGGCCAGCACGGTCAGCACTCCCTGCTCGGCGTGGCCCGCCAGGTGCGTCGCCACCTCCCCGCGCCCGTCCAGGACGAGGACCGCGCAGCTGTCGTAGGGGGCCGCCAGGTAGGCGGAGGCGGCGTGGGCGAAGTGGTGGGGCACGAAGGTGACCTTGGCCGCGTCGAGGTCCGGAAACATGCGGTGCAGGAATTCCGGTGCCGTCTGGGCATAGGTCTTGTGGGCCTGTTCCCAGAAGCCCCGCGGTTCACTGATGTCCGGTTGCGGCACAAGAGAGGGCTCATAGGAGTAGATCACGGCGTCGAGATCGCTCATGCGCAGTCCGGATTCGGCCAGACAGCTCGCGACCGCGAACTCGGGAAGTTCCCATCGGTTGAACGGGACCGGTGTTTTGCGGGCCTTCTTCCGGGTCAGTCGCTCCTCCTCCTGCGCGGTGACGATTTCCCCGTCAACCACCAAAGCGGCTGCGGGGTCATGGAAGATCGCGTTGATGCCGAGGAATTTCACGTGCTCCCCTTCATGCCTACCGTGCGCCCTTTGAATGCGCCCTTACAGCGAGCCGGGTGCCGTCTTACTGTAGGGGACAGCCCAGAGGGAACGTAAGGTCATAAACCAGTACCTACCAAGACATTCCACCGGGGGATGATCCGTGCGAATAGAGCACATCTCGGCCACGACGCGAGTGCTGCCAACGCGCGAGAAGCAGGAAATGGGCACCGACTCACTGATCGACTCGGTGACCAATGCCTTCCTGCGCGTCCGGAGCGACCAGGGGGTTTACGGGTACGGTGAGGCCGCGACCTGGAGCCAGTTCTCCTCGGAAACCCCTGAAGGAATATGCCGGGTGGCCGAGAATGTCATCGCGCCTCTTCTGGCTGGTCGGGATGTTTTGGACATCAACAGCATTATGTCGGCTGTGGATACCGCCATCGTAGGCAATCCAGGCGCCAAGAGCGCCGTGGAGATGGCGCTTTACGACCTTGCCGCACGCAGCCTGGGCGTTCCCGTGTACAGCCTTCTCGGCGGATTGCGCCGTGCCGATCTCGGGCTCTCGTACTCCGTATCCGCCCAGGACATGGCGGAGGAGGCGGATCTGGTCCAGGCCCGTTACGAGGAGGGGTACCGGATCTTCAAGGTGAAGACTGGCGTTCAGGACTGGCGCACGGACGCGGCCCGGATCAAGGCGATAGCCGGCCAGTACCAGGACGTCACCATCCGCCTGGACTTCAACTGCACGGGCGATCCGCTGACGGTGCCCCATTTGCTGCGCGAGGTGGCGGACGTACCCATCGACTTCGTGGAACAGCCCTTCCCGCCCGAGCAGTTGCAGCCGCTGCGCCGCCTGCGTCAGAGTTCGGGCATCCCGCTCTGCGCCGACGAAGGCTGCCGCACCCCCGCCGACGCCCGCCACCTGCTCGCCGAAGGCTGCTACGACCTGATCAGCCTCAAGGTCGGCAGGCTCGGCGGCTACGGCGTCACGGGTCGGATCGCCTCGGCGGCGGCACTCCACGGGGTCTACGGCTACGCCGGAGCGTTCTCCGAATCCCGGCTGGGCACGACCGCCGCCCTGCACCAGATGCTGACCCTGCCCTGCCTGGCCGACGGCTGTGACTACTACTTCTCGTTGGTCATCCTCGACCCCGACCACGGCCCTCAGGGCGGCTTCGAGGTGCGCGACGGGCGTCTGCGCCTGCCCGCCGGGCCCGGACTCGGCGTCACGGTGCCCGATCACTGGTTCGCCTGACCGCCACCACCGCCCCGCCCGTCGGGCGACGTCATCGAACGACACCACGGAGGACGCGTGACCGCCGCTGCCGCTGCCCTGTCGGAGACCCTTCCGCTCGCCCATCTCGCCTCGGACCTGGGAGTCCGGCTGGACCACGCGGTCGACTTCGCCGTCGGCCCCCGCCGGGTGCGGCTGCTGAGCAACGATCCGGTCGTCGTCGCTTATGCCGGGGCGGTCCTGCGGCCCGGCACACCGACGCCACCTGGATCACCCGACCGGCAGCCGGACGCCGTGTGCCTGGCAGCTCTGGTCGACGCACCGGAAAGCGACTGGCCGGCCACCGCTGACGGCCGGCCGGCCGAGCCGGTGGCCCTGCATCGAGGCGGCACCGGTCTGAGCTCTGTGCTCAGCGCGGCGCACGGGTTCCGGCTCTTCCGCGTGCCCGGTCGGCAGGATCGTTTCGTCACCGACGCGAAGGCGCGGACCGTGCTGTACATCGGCCGGCGGGGCGACCCGAGGGCCGTACGCGAACCGGTCTGGCTGGTCGAGGCGGTACTGACGGCGGTCACCGCGCAGGACGGACCCGTCCTGGCCGCGGCGGCCGTGGGCTCCGGCTTTGGCGCGGCGCTGCTGCTCGACTGCGGATCCGGGACGGCCGGTGCGGTCCTGCCCTTGCTGGACGGGCCCGGTGCGGCCCTCGTGGCCTGGTCCAACGTCCAGCTCACGACCGCCGCGGACGAGCCGGACCAGCTTTTGGTGCGCGGGCTTCCCGGGCCGTGCGAGGTGCCCGAGCCACTGGTCCGGCACCGCCCGGCCCTGCGTCGGTCGGTGTGCCTTGCCGACCACCCCTCTCTGTCCCTGCCCGGCACAGGACAGGCCGAGGGCCGGGATGAGCGGGTGTCCTTCACCGCCGACGAGATCGGCCGCGCCCTGGACTGCGCCCGGGTGGACGAGGCCCCGTTGGCCTTCGTGGCGACGGAGCGCGGAGCGAGCCGCCAAGCACTCCTGCGCCGGGCCGCCGAGAGGGTGACCACCCGCTGTCCGGCCTGGCACGGCATCTGTCCCCCTCCCGCGCCGGTGGACGGTCCGCTCTGCGAGGCCGGTCTCGCAGCCCTCCCATGGACGACCGTGGACACGTATGACGTCGTCGCGGCCGAGAGTGTGGCAGCGGAGCTGCGACAGCACCGGCTCACCACAAGTGTCCCCGATCTCCCGGACGCCCGGCACTGGCCGCGCGCCCCGATGACCGGACGCTGGGTGGCCGTCATGGAGCACCGCCGTCTCACGCGCGGCATGAGGCTGGAGCGGTGGCGGACACGTGCGGTGAGCGCGGGTGCCGTACACGAGTTGATGACCACGCCGGCCCCTCCCCCACCGGGCAGCGACCGGGTCGATGACGTCGCGTACCTGGGGTTCGCCGAGTTCACCGCTGGGCTGTTCGCCGTCGGGGACGCGGTGCGGGAGGCCGACGGCACCTTGCTGGGACACGTTCTGGGCTTTGACGACACGCATCTGCCCAACCACATGAACGTGATCCTGCTCGCCGAGGACCGGCGTACCGGGCGCCGGCGCGGTCTGGTCCCAGGGGGCGGGCTCCATGTCGTGTCGCCCGCCGACGCACGGACGACACGGGAAGGCCGTGGCCTGTGACGCGCCCACTCCAGGGGTTCAGGAAGACTTCCGGGACGAGCGGGAAGGACGTCCACGCGGTCTGCGTCCGCTGCGGCCACACCCGCCCGTACGCCGCGGTCGACCCACGCTGCGACTGCGGCGGTCTCCTCGACCCGGAGTACGACCTGAAGAGAGCCGTCGTGCGTGACGACGAGGCCGTACCGGGCGCGCGCTATTTCGATCTGCTCCCGCTGCGCGGGCCCGAGTCCGTCCTGGACATCGGGGACGGCAACACACCCTGCGTCCACGCCCGCACTCTGGGGGCGCGGCTCGGACTCGACCAGCTCTACCTGAAGGACGAGACCCGCAACGCCACGTGCACCACAAAGGACCGCATGGCAGCGTGCGTACTGGCGGTCTTCCAGGAACTGGGGGTAGACGAGTTCGTGGCCAGTTCCACCGGCAACAGCTCCACCTCCTTCGCCTGGGGCCTGCCGTTCACCCGAGGCATGCGGGTCCATCTGTTCGCCGGACGGGACTTCATCGACCGCCACCAGTACACCGACCACCCGGGTGTCGAACTGCACGTGGTCGACGACGACTTCGTCGGCGCGGCCAAGGCCGGCCGGGCGTACGCGGATGAGCACGGCCTGCTCTTCGAGGGCGGTTTCTTCAACTCGGCCCGCCGCGAGGGCCTGAAGCTCGCCTACCTGGAGGCGTACGACCAGATGCCGCGGGAACCGGCCGTGGTCGTGCAGGCCATCAGCAGCGGGATGGGTGTCTACGGCGCGCACAAGGGCGCCCGCGAGTACCTGGCGATGGGCAGGCTGCGAGCGATGCCCCGCTTCGTGTGTGTGCAGCAGAGCAGTTGCGCGCCCATGTGGAACGCCTACCGCGAGGGCAGCGACCGCATCCTGCCGCAGCACATCCTGCACCGGCCGCGGGGGCTGGCCAAGGCGATACTGCGGGGGGACCCGACCAACACCTATCCGTTCATGCACGCCATCACCACCGGTACGGGCGGCAGCTTCGCCGCCGTGTCCGACGCGGAGATGGCCGACGCGCGCCGCTGGCTGGCACAGGACGAAGGCATCGAGGTGTGTTTCGCCGCGGCGGCGGCGCTGGCCGGAGCCGCCCAACTGGTCGCGCGCGGAGAGATCCGGCGCGAGGAGGCGGTCCTGGTCAACCTGACCGGGGGCGAGCGGAACGGATCAGCTGATGGGTGAGCCCTCGCACGACACTCGGCGTCCGCTGCGCATCAGTGCACGGGCGCTGCGCATCCGGCTGGCCTCGGTACGGGCGGTACGGGCCACTCGCTGGGGCTTCCTGGGTTCCTGCCTCTCGGTGGCGGACATCCTGGCCGTCCTCGCCGAGCACCTGCGCTTGGCCGACGCCGCCCGGGAGACACCCGACGACGACCGCCTGGTGCTGTCCAAGGGGCACGCGGCTCCGGCCCTGTACGCGGCGGTCACCGAGTGGCCCGGCGACGGCAGTTACGCCGCGCTCGGCAGCTCGTATCAGGGGCATCCCAATCTCTCGTTCCTGCCCGGAGTCGGTGTGACCAGTGGGTCGCTGGGGCTGGCCGTCCCCGCGGCCGCCGGGCTCGCCCAAGGGATGTCGCTGCTCGGGGGCACGGGAAGCGTCGCCGTGGTCCTCGGTGACGGCGAACTCCAGTCCGGCATAGCGCTGGAGGGGGTTCTGTGGGCGGTGCGGGCCGGTCTGCGCAACGTGCTGTTCGTCGTGGACGCCAACGGCTTCCAGTCCGGTGGCGCCACCCCCGGCGGGGACGTGACGCGCCGGATGCTGGAGGCCGCGGTGCCCGCGTTCACGGCTGTCGACGGCCATGACACGGCGGAACTCGACCGCGCGATCGGCCGCTCCTTCCGGGAGGCCGCGGGGCCGGCCCTGGTGTGGGCCACGACCGTCCGCGGCAAGGGGATGGCCGCCGTGGAGGAAAAGCCCGTTCCGATGAGCTGGATCCCCGAGGACACCGTCCTGGCGGCGGCGGAGGAGGACCTGACCGAGGCTCTGCGACGGGCCGATGACCGCCTCGCCCGCCCAGCGGTCGAGCAGACCGTATCCGGGAGGAGTTCGTGATGCGCACTGGAGCCGACGCCCTGGTCGACGCCCTGCACGGCGCGGGGGTGGAGATGTTCTTCGGACTGCCCGGCGAGTCCACGCTGCCGTGGTACGACGCCGTGCGCCGCGGCGGCGTACGGCACGTGATGGCGCGCAGTGAGACCGCCGCCGGGTACATGGCCGACGCCTGCGCCCGGTTCACCGGGAAGGTCGCCGTGGTGGACGCGCCGGGCGGCATCGGATCGCCCCTGCTCCTGCCCGCCTTGCACGAGGCGCACAACAGCTCCATACCACTGGTCGCGCTCACCAGCGGCGTACCCGCGGCGCAGGAAGGCCGGTGGACGACGGCGGCCTGCCGGCACCAGGAGATGTTCCGGCCCACGGTGAAGGCCACCCTCTCCGTGCCGGACGCCGCCCACCTGCCGGCCCTTGCTGCCCGCGCGGTGCACCTCGCCCGCCAAGGGCGTCCGGGGCCCGTCCATCTCGACGTTCCGTCCGACCTCCTCGCCGCACCGTACGAGGGCCCGCCCGCCCCCCGGGAGAGCCGTGGGTACGCGCGCTCCCGCATCCGCCCGGACCAACAGGAGCTGGCCCGTGTGGTCCGCCTGCTCATGGCGGCCGAACGCCCTCTGGTGGTCGCGGGCGGCGGCGTACAGCTCTCCGAGGCCTACCCCCAACTGGCCGCCGTGTGCGAGACGTTCGGCGTGCCCGTGGGGACGACGTTCAACGGCAAGGGCGCACTGGCCGAGACCCATCCGCAGAGCATCGGCGTCGTGGGCGCGAAGGGGTCGGCGGGCGCCAACGACATCGCCGCCCGGGCCGATGTGGTGCTGTGGATCGGCAGCAAAGCGGGCGACAAATCCACCGGCTATGGTCGGCTGCCCGGCCCCGGGGCCGTGTGCGTCCAGGTGGACATCGACGAGGACGAACTCGGCCGCATCCTCACGCCCCGGCACTGCCTGCACGCCGACGCGGCGGCGGCCCTGGAAGACCTCGCCGACGCGCTGAGCGCGGCGGGATGGGCCGGAGCGCCGGACTGGACGGGCACCACGGGCGCCCTGCTGGACGAGCCGCAGGACGACGTCAGCCCCTCCCCCGGCGAACTCGTCCGCGCCCTGACCGACCTCTGCCCGGACGACACCGCCGTGATCGCCGACGCGTCGCGTGCGTGCAGCTGGGTCGGGGCGCACTTCCGCTGCCATCGGGCCGGGCGGTCGGTGATCGCGCCGCGTGGCAGCGGAAGCATCGGTTACGCGCTGCCCGCCGCCATCGGTACCGCGCTGGCCCAGCCGGAGCGCACCGTCGTCGGCGTCGGTGGCGACGGTGGGTTCGCCCTGGCCTGCCAGGAAATGGAGACCGCCGTCCGCACCGGAGCACGTCTGGTCTTCATCCTGCTCGACGACAACGCGTTCGGCCTGCTGAACCGGGTCTCCTCGGTCAACCTGGGAGATCCGCGGCTGGTGGAACCCTTCGCACCCACCGACTGGACGGCGGTGGCCCGGGGATTCGGCTGGCAGGCGCACACGGCCCGGGACCGGGCGTCCTTCGAGAGCGCCCTGAAGGCGGCGCTGGTGGCTCAGGGCCCGACACTCATCGACGTACCCCTCGCGTCCGACGTCTCCTCACCGGACTTCCAGATGTACGCCGAGCGGCAGGCGGGCCGCAGGTGAGCGCGGCGCCCGGACCCGAATCACAACTGGAGGCGTTCACCCACGCCTTGTGCGGCGAACTGCTGCGCCGGCCCGAGCCGTTCGTGATCGTCAGCTGCGACGCCACTTTGTCCTTCCGGCTGGGAGAGTTCGCCCGGCACCACCCGGAGCGGGTCGTGGACGCCGGGATCGCGGAGGCCACCGCCGTCGCCGCCGCGTTCGGCATGGCACGCGCCGGGCTGCGGGTCGTCGTGGCCGGTTTCGCCGCGTTCTTGTCCCTGCGCGCCCTGGAACCCCTGCGCTCTCTCGTCGCCCTGCACCGGGCCGACGTCACCGTCCTCGCGGGCATGACGGGGCTGAGCGCGGGCCGCGACGGCGTACAGCACCAGGCCACCGAGGACGCCGCTCTGGTGCGCTGTGTACCGGGCGTCGAGATCGTCGCCCCCTCCGACGCGGCCGGCGCACGAGCCCTCGCCGCCCACTGCGCCGCCCGCCCCGGGCCACGCTGGGTCCGCCTCGTGCGGCGTCCCGTCACGCTGCGGGGCCCGGCGGACACCGGCCCCGCCTGGGCTCCGGCGCGGTGGCTCGTACGAGGGGACGGCTCCGTCGTGCTCTGTGCCCACGGGGCTCTGTGCGAGCAAGTCGCGCAAGCCGCACGGCTGATGGGCGACCGGTACGGCATCAGCGCCTCGGCCCTGGAAGTCGGGCAACTGGCCCCGGCGCCACCCGGGCTCGCCGACCTGCTCCGGCAGCACTCCCTCGTACTGGCTTGCGAGGACCAGACCAGCCCCGGCGCACTCGCCGCCACCTTGGCGGAAACGCTCACCACCCGGCACGGCCGCCCCCTCACCGAAGTGGCCGGTCGACGGCCGGACCCGCCTCTCCTGCGCTTCGATCTGGCCGCGTCGCCCGGTTCCGGTGACTACGGGGAACTCCTGCACGCGGCCGGGCTGACCCCCGAGCTGATCGCCGCCCGCGCCGCCCAGGCCCTCGCCACCGGTCCGGGCACGTCCCAAGGAGGAACGGCATGATTCACTGCGCGATCGTCGGAAGTGGCTGGTCCGCCGGACGACACGCCCGCGTACTGCGCCGAGTCGAACAGTCCGAACTCGTCCGCGTCGTCGTGGAACCCGGGCAGTCCGTGCGCCTGCCCGGCGACTTCGGCTCCCCTCAGGTGACGGACCGCCTCGACGACGCGCTCACCGACCGGGATGTCGACGCGGTCGTCGTGTGCACACCTCCCGACACGCACCTCGGCATCGCGGAGGCGGTGCTGCGCGCCGGCAAGCACCTGATCGTCGAGAAGCCCGTGGGCCTGCGACCGGAGCGCATCCCGGCCCTGGAGCGCCTGGCGGAAGAACGCGGGCTCGCGGTGATGGTGCCCTATCACTTCCGGTTCGTACCACAGTTGCGGAGGCTGCGCACGCGGGTGCGAGCGGGTGACTTCGGCACCGTCGCCCATGCCTACCACCGCATGTACAGCCTGCGCGACCGCGAGGGCGCCTGGCTGTGGGACGCCTCCCGCAGCGGCGGCATCATCATGGAATCCCTGGTGCACGGCATCGACCAGATCATGTGGGTGCTCGGTGAGCGGCCCGTCGCGGTGACCGCCATGACCCACTCGGGGCGCAATCAGGTGGCCGACGCGGCGACGGTGTTGCTCCAATTCCCCGGTGGAGCCGTGGGCACCGTCGAGGGCTCCTGGATCAGCGACCCGCACGTCCCCTTCGGCAGCCTCGACATCGTGGGCACGGCGGGCTCCGCGGCGTTCGACCGCGGCCGGTTCGACGACCGGTACTTCCGGGTCGAGGCGGCCACGGCCGACGCCCCGGGCACGCGGGTCGACTCCCTCGCGGACGACGACGCCGGATTCGTCGGCCTGCACGAGCACTTCGCCGCGTGCTGCGCCGACGGCAAGCCACCGGAGGCCGCCCACCTGCGGGACGCCCACGCGGCGGCGCTGGTGGCCGCGACCGCCGTCGAGGCCGCCCGCTCAGGCCGTCAGCTGCCGGTCACCGGCCTGCTGCCGGACGCTCCCTGACGAAGACGTGCTCGGGCCGCAGCCGCACCGTCACCCGCTCGGCATCGGCATCGTCCGGGTAGGCGCGGCCCTTGTACCTCATCGACAGTCGCTGGATGAGCTGTGCGGCGTCCGCCTCCTGGATGACGACCGTGCCTTCCAGGGACACGTAGGAGTTCGGGTTCTCCCGCGGGTACACCAGCAGTGTGGCGCGGGGATCCCGCGTCAGGTGCCGGTACTTGAGCCTGTCGCGCAAGGTGCTGATGAGCACCTCGTCCCCGTCCGTCACGCACCACACCACCGACAGGTGCGGTTGCCCTTGCGGCCGCAGGGTCGCAAGGACCGCGAAGGCCCTGTCGTCGATCCATGTGCGCGCAACCTCGGGAATGACGCCGTCCGACACCGGTTCTCCTTCCGTCTGCCCACCTCACGGCTTGTGGGCTTCGTCCGCCCGCCGCCGTTTCACGCGAAGGGACCAGCGTGAGCGCGTCCGGCCCCGGCCGCCAGTGGGCCCGGCGCTTTCCAGCAATACGTCCTGCTCGATCCGGTCCACCACGAACAGCAGGGCGAGACAGCCCAGTACGGCGACCAACGCGGCCGACAACAGACCGGGAACGAACGATCCCGTCGCTCCCTTCAGGAAGCCGATCACCATGGGCGAGGCGATGCCGGCGATTCCCGAGAACGTGTTCTGGATGCTCTGGAGCGTGCCCGCCACCGGCATTCCCGGTGGCGAGATGTCCGCGGGAATCGTCAACAGGACCGACGTGGCGAACGAGACACCGGCGAAGGACAGCGACAGCAGCGCGAGCGCCGCACCGGCGCCGGGAACGACCGCCGCCGCACCCACCGCCGCCGAGACCAGCAGGCCGCCCGCCCCGCAGCTCTTGCGGGCGTACGTGACCGACTTGCCCCGCCGCACCAGCGCGTCCGACGCCCAGCCGCCCAGCCAGTTCCCGACGACGGCCGCCAGGGCGGGAACCGTCCCCAGGAGGCCGAACTTGAGCAGGGTGAACCCCCTGGCCTCGATCAGATAGGTGGGGAACCAGGTGATGAAGAAATAGATCACATAAGACTGGGCGACGACGGCGACGACCGTGCCCCAGACCGTCCGGCTGCGCAACAGCGTCCCCCACCCCGGAGGCGCTGCCACGGGGTCGGTCCCTGCGGGCGCGGAGCCCGTCGCCGGGCTCGGGGCGGGCCTCTCGATACGGCGAAGTTCCGCCGTGGTCACCCGTGGGTGGCGGGCCGGCTCGTCGCGGAACACGGACCACCACAGTGCCACCCAGAGCAGACCCGTCAGCCCCACCACCAGGAAGGCCACCCGCCACCCCGCACCCGCGATCAGCGCGGAGAACACCGGAATCGCGAGCAGTGTGCCCACTCGGGCGCCACTGTCGTACACCCCGCTCGCCGAGGCCCGCTCGTCCCGCGGGAACCAACGCTCCACGCAGCTGGTCGCCGCGGGGAACATGGCGGCCTGGGCGACCCCGAGCAGCAGCCGGAAGCCGATCAGCCAGGCACCGCCGAACGCCAGTCCGGTAACAGCGGTGACCAGTGACCAGCTCACCACGGCCCCGGCCAGCACCCTTCGCGCCCCGAAGCGGTCGACCAAGCGCCCGCAGGGGATCTGGAAGGCGGCGTAAGTCCAGAAGAAGGCCCCGAGGACGACGCCCGACAGGCTGTCGTCGAAGCGAAGGTCCCGCGCGATGGCCGGCAGGGCGACGGACATGCTCGACCGGTCGACGTAGTTGATCACCACGGCCGCGAACAACAGGACCGCGACCTGCCACCGTATTCGGCTGTCCTTCGAACCGGCCGGGCGACTGTCCAAGCCACCATCCGTCTCCCGCAACGGCAGACCTCCCGCGCTGGACTCGAATCCTCTCAGCAGTATCGCCGAGGGCCCGGCCCTCGGCACCTGCGCCAAAACAGGACCAAGGCACGCAAGTCGGCCTGTCGCGCGCATGTGCTCAGGCTCGTGCCGTGTCCGGCGGCCGGATGGTCAGGTGGCCGACGCGGCCCAGGGCCGAGACCGAGGCGGCGCATGCCAGCCCGAGGGCGGTCAACGTTCCCCAGACCAGGAACTCCTGGTGCCGTGTGGCGCCCCAGAAGGCGCCGACGACGAAGTTGCCGCAGGTGATGCCCACACCCGAGACGGTGTGGTAGAGCCCGTAGTGAGTCGCCACGAAGCGGCCGCGGGCCAGCGCCACGACCATGTCCATCTCGAAGGGGTAGACCACCGTCGACCCGGCGGCGAGCAGGGCCACCGCCATGGTCAGGCAGCCGATCCTGGCCGCCCCGCCCCCCTGTGGGCAGAGCGTGAGCGGGAGGAAAGCCAGACCCATGAGCGACAGCCCGCCCACGAGTGCCGTCCGGGCGCTCCACCGGTGTCTCACCCACTCGGTCAGTCGCAACTGGCCCACGACGGTCACCCCGGCCGACACCACGAACAGCCCACCGGTCACGAACGGCCCGTCGGTGCCGAGCGTCTCGGCGGCGACGAGGGGGAGCGCCATGTAGGTCTGAAAGGCCAGCACGTAGGACCCGGCCATGGCCACGGCGAACAGGACGAAGGGCCGGTTGGCGGCCACTGCCCGCCACTGCGCCGTGACCCCGCCCGCTGCGCTACCGGCGCCCAGGTCGCGCCGGGCCGGCAAGGCCCGCCACTGAAGAACGGAGAGGCAGGTGAAGACGGTGGCCGCGACCGCGCACACCAGTCGGAAGTCGACGGCCAGCAGCGCGAGACCGACGACCGGCCCCAGCAGCATCCCGCCCTGGTAGTAGACGTTGAAGACGGCGAAGGCATCGACCCGCCGCTTCCCGGCCTCGGCGGCCAGGTAGGCGCGGACCGCGGGGTTGAACAGGGCGCCGGCGAAACCCGTCGCGACGGAGGCGAGAATCAGTGCGGGGAGAGTCTCCGCCAAGCCCAGCGTCGCGAAACCGACCGTACGCAGGAGACATCCCGCCAGGATGGGCACCTTGTAACCCAGGCGGTCGGCGATCGTACCGCCGAGCAGGAACATGCCCTGCTGGGAGAAGTGCCGAATGCCCAGCACCAGCCCCACGGCCCAGGCGGCGAGCCCCAGTCCGCCCGCCAGATGAGAGGCGAGGTACGGCATCAGCATGTTGAAGCCGAGATTGATCGCGAACTGGTTCACCATGAGCAACCGTACGACCGGCGGAAATGACCGGGTCTGCCGCCAAAGACGCCGCATCAGGCGCCCCAGCGCAGCCGCGCGCGGGACACGGTGGCCCCTGCCGGATGCGAGCCGGACGTCAAAGCCGACGAGGAGTGGCTACGGTAGGCAACTGAATGAGCGTTCACTTAAACAGAGAGTAGTTATTGCGGTGGCGTCGGAGAGCTACTCATGCCGCGCGAACGAGTGATGACGCGAAGCCGGACGGCACTGTTCGCCGTGTCCGGTGGTGTGGCGGTGGGCAACTTGTACTGGGCACAGCCGCTGCTCGCTCCCATCGCGAAGGACTTGCACGCCACGACCGCCGCGGCCGGCACCCTTGTCACAACGGTCCAGTTCGGTTACGCGGCCGGGATCCTGCTCATCGTCCCCCTCGGGGATCTGCTCGACCGCAGACGTCTCATCCCGGTCATGCTGCTCGGCTCAGCCGGGATGCTCACGGCATGCGCGCTGGCACCGACATTCACGCTCCTCGCCGTCGCTCTCACCCTGCTCGGCGTGACGACGGTGTCCGGCCAACTCCTGACGCCGCTGGCGGGCGACCTGGCCGGTGACGGCGATCGGGGCAGCGTGGTCGGCACCGTCACCGGCGGCATCCTCACCGGCATTCTGCTGTCGCGTACGCTCAGCGGCCTCATCGCGGGCGCCGCCGGGTGGCGCGCGGTCTGCGTGCTCGCGGCGCTGTGCGCTCTGCTCCTCGCCGTCCTGCTGCACAGGTCGATTCCCCCTCTGAAGCCACGTACACGACTGCGCTATCCGGCGCTTCTGGCCTCCGTGATGACTTTGGTGAAACGGGAGCGAGCCGTTCGGTGGACCCTGGCACTGGGGGCGATCGCGTTCTCGGTCCTCACCCTGTTCTGGACAGCGCTGACGTTCCTGCTCAGCAGTCCGCCATTCACCTATCCCGTGACCGTTATCGGCGCCTTCGGCCTCGCGGGACTGGCCAGTGTCCTCGCCGTGCGACATGCCGGGCGTCTGCACGACCGGGGGCGGTCTCTCCCCGCGACGGGCGCCGCTTGGGCGCTGGCCGTCGCGGCCTTCGCCCTCGCCGCCTTCGCGAGCCGTTCCGTCCTGCTCGTCATCGTGACGGCTGTCCTGCTCGACGCCGCCGTCCAGACGGTGAATGTGCTCAACCAGTCGCGAGTCCTCACCATCGCCCACGCGGCCCGCAGCCGGGTCAACACCGCGATGGTGGCCAGCAACTTCATCGGCGGCGCCACGGGCTCCGCGGCCTCCGTCTTTCTGTGGTCGGCGGGTGGCTGGACAGCCGTGACCACCGCCGGAACGGCGCTCAGCTGCCTCGGCTTCACGATTTGGATGGCGGGCCGACGAGGCGCGCTGTCGGCCGTCCCCTGACCCCCTTTTGGTTTACGGGGGCCGACTCTCGGCTAAATCCGAACCGATTTCGCCACGATTGCCGGAATCGGCCCAGCACTCCGTGACACTCCTCGATCCCGTCGGCCGGTGTTGTGCGGCACGACACCACGACTCAACCCACCCCTCCGGCGCGACCGGAGAGGGCGTCTCCTGTGCGGCTCCATATAGACCCGGACCGCTGCGACGAGGTACGGCCACGAATCCGCTTCCGAGAGCCGCCCAGGACCCAGACCAGCCTGCCCCCGGCCGCCGGGTCGTAGTCGGCGCCCGCCTCCATCGGGGTGTTGTAGAAGTGCGGGGCGTAGACGAGGTGTTCGTCGGGGACGCTTCCCAGGCCGGTGGGTACGCCTTCGCCGACGATCGGGGTCGGCTCGATGAACAGGTGGTTCGAGCGGTCGCGGGTGCGGATGGCGGCGGTGAGGCGGCGGTACATCGGGGTGAGCTGCGTCGCCTCGATGCGGCGTGCGGCACTGGCCAGGTCCTCGCCCGCGCGCAGCTCCCCCATCGGCTCGTTGATCAGGTCGTAGCCGAAGACCGCGGGGTGTCCGCCGAAGCGGTCCACCAGCAGGCGCCACATGGGGGCCTGCGCGCGTTGCAGGTCGGCGTCCTGGTAGAGGTGGGTGAAGGCGCGCTGGACGGCGGGTTCGAAGTATTCGGCGAACCAGTCCTCGGGGTGCGCGGTGAACGGCAGCCCGTCGGTCCGCGTCGCCCATGCCGGGATCCCGCGGTGGCCGAACGCGGGCCCGAACACGTCCTGGTGGGCGTCGATGACGACGTGGACACCGTGCTCGCGTGCCCAGTCGAGGATGCGCCCGAACTTGCGCAGGTACGACTCGCTGTAGCGCCCGCGCCGCGGCTCCAGGCCGTCCCAGAAGACCAGCAGGCGGGCGCTTCCGGTGGGAGAAACGGCCACCCGAGGGCGCGGGGTCGATGACCAGGCGCCGGGGTGACCTGCGGCCCTTTTCCTGAGACAACCCTCTGCGACCTTCACCTAACAACTGACCTGAGCAGCACATCAGCGTGCCTGGCACTCCATCAGAACGAGCGTCAAATGAGCGTCACGAGCGTCATTTCAGCGTCAAGGTATCGCCTGTAACGCCCACACCGCACACAATGCACACTGACAAAACGGTCAAGGGACCTGGTCCCCAGCTGGTCCCCAAAAACGATCAAGGGGCCGCTTCAGATTACTCTGAAGCGGCCCCTTGACCTGCGACTCTTTCGAGTCGGGACGACAGGATTTGAACCTGCGACCCCTTGACCCCCAGTCAAGTGCGCTACCAAGCTGCGCCACGTCCCGGTGTGTTCCGTGCGGTGTCCCGCGTGATCACAGGTAGAACTCTACCCCACGTGCACGGGTGCTCCGTTCCCCGGTGACCGCCGTCAGGTACGCGCGACAATCGTCGTATGAGCACTGCACCCCGACCGGACGACCGTGACCGCGACCGTGACCGCGACGAGGAGGGCCGGGCCCGCAACCAGCGGCCCCGTGACGGGCTCGGGCGGCCGCTGCCCTACGGCACTGAGGGCGTGGCCCGCCAGCCCGAGGGAGTCGTGCGTACCCCCGAGGAGTCCGTGGCCGAGGCGCAGGCCCTGCTGGACGCGGGTCGGCCCTTCCACGCGCACGAGGTGTTCGAGGACGCCTGGAAGTCCGGCCCGCCCGACGAGCGGGAGCTGTGGAAGGGGCTGGCGCAGTTGGCGGTGGGCCTCACCCACTCGGCGCGCGGCAACGTCACGGGCGGGGCGCGGCTGCTGCTTCGGGGGGCGGGGGCCGTCACGTCCTGGCGCGGCGCGCCGGGCGGGCGCGAGCGGCCGTACGGGATCGACATCGCGGGGCTCGTCGGCTGGGCCGAGGCGCTCGCGGGCCTGCTGGAGCGGACGGAGACGCCGGTGGACGCGGTCCGCCACGCCCCTCGGCTGCGCGGGAGCGCCACCCACTGAAGGGGAGCCCCCCGTAGGCCCCCCGTTCGCGACACCCCCACTGCCCTCCGCGCCCGGCACACTTCCGCGCGGCCCGCACGGGCGGCGCCCGTGTGGCGTCACCGGACCGGACCGGCCCCGCATGCAGCCGCCCCGGCCCGATGTGAGGGTGGCCGTGTGACCATGACCGATCAGCGGGCCGCCGCGGTGCAGGCGCCGCCCGCTCTCGACCGGCGCCGCCGCAACGTCGTCTTCGTGACGATCATGCTGGGGATGCTGCTCGCCGCCCTCGACCAGACCATCGTCGGCACGGCGCTGCCCACGATCGTGTCGGATCTGGGCGGGGCGGAACACATGTCGTGGGTGGTGACGTCGTATCTGCTCGCGGAGACCGTCGCCACCGTCCTGGTCGGCAAGTTCGGCGACCTGTTCGGGCGCAAGGTCGTCTTCCAGGTCTCGGCGGTCGTCTTCATCACCGGATCGTTCCTGTGCGGTCTGTCGACGAACATGACGCTGCTCATCGCCTGGCGGGCGATGCAGGGCATCGGCGCGGGCGGGCTGATGGTGACGTCCATGGCGCTGATCGCCGATGTCATCCCGCTGCGCGAGCGCGGCAAGTACCAGGGTGCGATCGG
Organism: Streptomyces sp. NPDC031466; assembly: GCF_055581265.1. Lineage (NCBI taxonomy): Bacteria > Bacillati > Actinomycetota > Actinomycetes > Kitasatosporales > Streptomycetaceae > Streptomyces > Streptomyces sp. NPDC031466. Next base: position 669,628 of record NZ_JBVIJT010000003.1, on the reverse strand, counting down.
TGCCGTGTTCGGGGTGTCGACCGTGATCGGGCCGCTGCTCGGCGGGCTCTTCACGGATCATCTGACCTGGCGCTGGGCGTTCTACGTGAACGTTCCCATCGCGATCGTCGTGGTCATCGCGGCGGCCCGCACGATCCCGGTGGTGAAGTCGGTGGTGCGGCCGGTCGTCGACTATCTGGGCATCGCCCTCGTCGCGGTCGGGGCGAGCGCGCTGATCCTGGCGACGAGTTGGGGCGGCAACGAGTACGCGTGGGGGTCGCCCACGATCATCGGGTTGTTCGTCGGGGGTCTGATCGCCCTGGCGCTGTTCTGTGTCGTCGAGACACGCGCCGCCGAACCGATGCTGCCGATGCGGCTCTTCTCGAACCCCGTCTTCACGGTCTGCTCGATCCTCAGCTTCGTCGTGGGCTTCGCGATGCTGGGCGCGATGACGTTCCTGCCGACCTACCTGCAGTACGTCGACGGCGATTCGGCCACGATCTCGGGCGTGCGGACGCTGCCCATGGTGGTCGGGCTGCTCATCGCGTCCATCTTCAGCGGCAACGTGGTCAGCAGGACGGGAACGTACCGGATCTTCCCCATCGTCGGCGCCCTGGTGATGGCGCTCGGGCTCTATCTGCTCTCGCTCATGGGGAGCGCCACGAGCGCGTGGCTGGAGTCGCTGTACATGTTCGTGCTCGGCGCCGGGATCGGTCTGTGCATGCAGGTCCTGACGATCGCCGTGCAGAACACGGTCGCGTACGGCGATCTGGGCACCGCCACCTCCGGGGTGACGTTCTTCCGTACGCTGGGCAGCTCGTTCGGTACGGCGGTGTTCGGCACGATCTACGCCAACACGCTCGCCCCGAACCTGAAGGACGGCGTCGCGGCGGCCGCGGAGAGCGGCGCGGCGGACCCGGCGGCCGTCGCGAGGGCCGCCCAGAGCCCGCAGGGCGTGCACGAGCTGCCGGGCGCCGCGGCGGCGCCGGTCGTCGAGGCGTACGCGGACACCCTGCACACGGTCTTCCTGTGGACCGTGCCCGTGGCGCTCGTCGGGTTCCTGGTGGCGCTCTTCCTCAAGCAGGTCGAGCTGCGTGACAGCGCCCGCATGGGCGCGCCCGACATGGGCGAGGGCTTCGCGCAGCCCGGCAGCGGGGACTCCGGGCACGTCCTGGAGCGGAGTGTGGCCGGCGTCGTCGGCAAGGTCGGCATGGACACCGCGCGCGGCATCATCAAGGGCTCCGACACACGTCTGGACATCGCGGGCGCGTGGGCGGTCATGCAGGTGGCGCTCTTCACCCGGATGGTGGGGTACGCCGGTCTCGGTGTGATCGCGGCGCGCCGCCGGATTCCGGCCGAGGTGCTCGTGCCGGTCTTCGACCGCATGGCCGAGGAGGGGTATCTGACCCACACCGGCACGTACTTCTCCCTGACGCCCGCCGGGGAGCGCGAGGCCGAGGTCATCTCCGGGGCGTGGTCGTCCTGGCTGGCCGAGGAGGTCGAGAAGGACCTCGGACGGCCGCCGGACGAGCAGCTCACCGCGGCGCTCGACACGATCGCCAAGCGGCTCCTCGCGGAGGACCTGGAGCAGGGCCTCGCCCCGGAGACGGCGGGCGCGTCGTTCGCGTCGCGGTGAACCCCCTGCCGCCTACGCCTTGTAGTGGGTGCGCAGTTCCCGTTTGAGGACCTTCATGCTGGGGCCGAGCGGGAGGGAGTCAGTGAACTCCAGGCGGCGCGGGTACTTGTGGCGGCCCAGGTGGTCCTTCGACCAGGTGATGATCGCCTCCGGGTCCTTGGCCGCGCCGGGCGCCGGGACGACGACGGCGCAGATCTCCTCGCCGTGGACGGGGTGGTCCAGGCCGATCACGGCGGCCTGCGCGACGTCGGGGTGGCGCATGAGGACCTCTTCGACCTCACGCGGATAGACGTTGAAGCCGCCGCGGATGATGACGTCCTTCTTGCGGTCGACGATCCTCAGGAAGCCCTCGGTGTCCTTCGTGCCCAGGTCGCCGGTGCGGAACCAGCCGTCGACCAGCGCCTGCGCGGTGGCCTCGGGGCGGCCCAGGTAGCCGGAGAAGACGTTGTGGCCGCGGACCACGACCTCGCCGAGCTCGCCGACGGGCAGCAGCTCCACCCGGTCGTCGACCTCGGCGCGGGCTATCTCCACGTCGACGCCCCACAGGGGGTGGCCGATGGTCCCGGCCCTGGTCCCGAGATCGGGTTGGTTGACGGAGGCGGCCGGGGAGGTCTCGGAGAGGCCGTAGCCCTCGTACACGGGCGTGCCGAAGGCCTCCTCGAAGCGTTCGAGTACGGCGACGGGCAGCGAGGCGCCGCCGGAGACGCACAGGCGCAGCCGGGGCAGCTCGGGGGCGCCGGCGGCGGCCGCCACCAGGCCGACGAACATGGTGGGGACCCCGTGGAAGGTGTTCGCCCCTTCCGCCACCATCAGCTCGATGGCCCGCGCGGCGTCGAAGCGGGGCAGCAGGACCAGGGTCGCGCCGGCCCGCCAGGTGGAGTTCATGGAGACGGTCTGGCCGAAGGCGTGGAAGAGGGGCAGTGCGCCGAGCGCGACGTCGTCGGGGCGGACGTCGTTGGCGTCGAAGGCGTTGACGGTGGCGTTCATCACCAGGTTGAAGTGGCTGAGCACGGCGCCCTTGGGGACACCGGTGGTGCCGCTGGTGTAGAAGATGACGGCCGGGTCGTCGGCGTCCCGGGTGGCGTACGAGGCGAGGGGCTCGGCGGCGCGGGTCAGCGCCTCCAGTTCGCCGGCGGCGCCCAGCTCCAGCATGCGCACGCCGGTGGCCTCGGCGGCCGCCGCTCCCGTGCGCGCCTGCGCGGGGTGGCACAGGAGCAGGCGCGCGCCGCTGTCGCGCAGGACGTGCTCGACCTCCTCCGCGGAGAGCAGCAGGTGGACGGGGACGACCACTCCCCCGGCGGCGAGGATCGCGTAGTAGGCCTTCGGGAACTCGGCGGTGTTGGGCGCCATCAGCGCCACGTGGTCCCCCGGCCGCACGCCCAGTTCGGCCAGCGCGGCGCCCTGCGCGCGGGCCTCGCGCCACAACTCACGGAAGGTGAACCGCCGTTCCCCCTCGACGAGGGCGATGCGGTCCGGGTGGCGGCGGGCGGGTTCGGCGAGGACGGCGGCGAGGGACAGCGTTGCCATGGGGGTGGTGCTCCGTTTCCGTGCGGCCTTCGGTGATTCGGACTGCTGCTCGGCGGGGCGCGCCCGGCGGCGCGCCCGGCCGGCTCAGTCGCGCTCGACGAGGAGCGCGCTGCCCTGGCCCACGCCGACGCACATGGTGGCGAGGCCGCGCGAGGCGCCCGTGCGGCGCATGCGGTGCAGCAGGGTGGTGAGGATGCGGGCCCCCGAGCAGCCGAGGGGGTGGCCGAGCGCGATGGCGCCGCCGGAGGGGTTGACCAGCTCCGGGTCGATGCCGAGGGCGTCGACGCAGGCGAGGGCCTGGGCGGCGAACGCCTCGTTGAACTCCGCCTCCTGGAGGTCGCCCACGCTCCAGCCGAGGCGGTCGAGCACCTTGCGCGTTGCGGGGACCGGCCCAAGGCCCATGACGTCGGGGTGCACGCCGGCGGAGGCCCCGGCGGCGTACCGTCCGAGGGATTCCAGCCCCAGGTCGTTGAGCGCCTCCTCGCTGACCAGCAGCAGTCCCGCGGCGCCGTCGTTCATCGGTGAGGCGTTGCCCGCCGTGACCGTGCCGCCCTTGCGGAAGACCGGCTTGAGGCCGCTGAGCTTCTCGTACGAGGTGTCCTCGCGCACGCACTCGTCCGTGTCGACCACGACGCCGTCGGGCCGGGTGACGGGGAGCAGTTCGTCGTCGAAGTGGCCGTCCTTGCGGGCGGCGGCGGCGCGCTGGTGGCTGCGCAGCGCGAAGGCGTCCTGGCGTTCGCGGGAGACGCCGTGGCGCTCGGCGACCTCCTCGGCGGTCTCGCCCATGGCGAGGACGCCGTGCAGGTCGTTCATCCTCGGGTTGGTCAGGCGCCAGCCGAGGCGGGTGTCGGCGGTCTCCATGCGGTGCGGCAGGGCCTCGTCCGGGCGGGGCAGGACGAAGGGGGCGCGGCTCATGGACTCGGAGCCGCCCGCCAGCACGATGTCGGCCTCGCCCGCGGCGATGGTGCGCGCGGCGGTGGTGACGGCTTCGAGGCCGGAGGCGCACAGCCGATTGACGGTCGCGCCGGGCACGGACTCCGGAAGGCCGGCGAGGAGGGCGGCCATGCGGGCGACGTTGCGGTTGTCCTCGCCCGCCTGGTTGGCGGCGCCCCAGTAGATGTCGTCGATGCGGGCGGGGTCCAGCTGCGGCAGGTCGGCGAGCAGTCCGCTCACGACGCCCGCGGCGAGGTCGTCGGGGCGGACGGGAGAGAGGGCGCCGCGGAGTTTGCCGATGGGGGTGCGGCGGGCGGCGGCGAAGTGGACGGTGCGCACGATACGACTCCGGATCGTTTTGCGGTCTCGCTGCGTTAATTAGCGCTGCTAGTTTTGGAGTCTATGCGGGAGTCGGGGGCTGTGGGAAGAGGGGTCGCCGCCGGCCCCCGCCCCCGCTCTCCTACGCCTGGGCGCGCCCCAGTTCCGCGAGCCGGGTGAGGGCGGGCAGGGCGGCCGTGATCGCCCGGCGCTCCTCGTCGGTGAGCCGCTCGACCAGCGGGCGCAGGTGGCGGGAGCGGTCGGCGCGGCGGGAGCGGCCGATCTCCCGGCCCGCCTCGGTGACGTGGACCAGGACGGCGCGGCCGTCGCTCGGGTCGGGACGGCGCTCCACCAGGCCGTCCCGCTCCAGACGGGTGACCAGCTGCGTGATGCCGGGCTGGCTGACCTGCTCGGTCTTCGTCAGCTCGGTCAGCCGGCGCGGGCTGCCGCCGAACGCGAGGGTGTCGAGCACGGACAGGGTGGTGAAGGGCAGCTTCTCCAGGACCGGCAGGCGGATGTAGAAGCGGTTGAAGTCCTCGATCGCGGCGGTGAAGGCTGCCACGTCCAGGTCCACTTCTCCGTCCACATCTCCGTCATCTACGTCCATCTCCACGTCTGCGTCCGGGTCGCCGGTCAAGGGGGTGTGCGGTTCGTCGTTCGGCATGGCGTCCACTTTAAGAACGGCTCGCCGACTTACGTAAGTTTCTTATGCTGTTTCGCGGGAGGCGGACGCGGACCCGGACGCAGGTCGCGAGGCCGGGGGCGAGGCACGGGGCGGGCGCGAGGCACGGAGGCCGCGGAGGTCTCAGGGAGCCAGGTCGATCCGTACCGCGCCGCCGCGCGCGTCCACCCGCCCGGTCCACTCCCCGGAGACGCGGAAGGTCCGGTTCGGGGTCACCGGGCGTCGGCGGCGCGCCCGGTGGAGCGTCCTGCCGTCCTGCGTGACCGTCAGCACGGGGTGGGCGAGAAACTCCGTCGTCCGCACCATGAAGCCCTCGCCCAGCGCCTCCTCCGTCGGCACCAGCCGGTTCGGGGCCACCCAGGCGAGCGGGCCCGTGACCCGCAGCGGCACCGAGGCCGCGGGCCAGTCACCGTCCGCGAGGTAGCGGCACACCGCGAGGGAGGCGGCGACGCCCTCCCGGGCCACCACGCGCGCGGTCTCCGCGGCGTGCAGGAGGTTGCCCACCGCGAAGACGCCGCGCTCGGCGGTGCGGAAGGCACCGTCGACCGCGGGGCCGCGCGTGCCGGGGTCGAGCGGCAGCCCGCCGTGCCGGGCCAGTTCGTGATCGGGGACGAAATCGCCGGTGAAGACCACCGTGTCGCAGGCGAGGTGCGCCGTCGCGCCGTCCGGGTGCCGCAGTCGCACCCCCGACAGACGCCCGCTGCCGAGGATTTCGGTGACGGTGGCGCCGGTGAGCAGCGGGATGCCGTGCCGCAGCCGGGCCTCGGCGGCGCGGGCGCGCGGTGCCTGGTGGCGGGGGTGCTCCGTGACGAGTGCGGCGACCTCGACCCCGGCGCGCCGCAGTGTGTCCAGGGCGGCGAAGCTCACGGGCTCCGCGCCGACCACCACCGCCCGCGTGCCGATCCGCCGGCCGTGGCCGTGGACGGCTCGCTGCAACTCCCCCGTGGTGAACACCCCGTCGGGCCGGGTCCCGGGCACCAGCCGTGCCGCGCGCGGTTGTTCGCGCGCGCCCGTGGCGAGGACGACGGCCCGGGCGGTGATCCGCTCCAGGCCGTGCGGGCTGGTGGTGTCCACGGTCAGCGGGCCCGACCAGGCGGTGACGGTCACGCCGGTCCGCAGGACCGCGCCGACACCGACGGCCGCGGCCACCCAGCGCTCGGCGTACCGTGCCCCGGTCGTGCCGAGGCGGCCGAAGCCGCCGTGCGCGCAGTGCCGCGCCGCGCCGCCCGCCCGCCGCTCCCGGTCGACCACCTCGATCTCGCCGACGCCCGACCCGGCGAGGCCCACGGCGGTGGCGAGACCGGCCGGCCCGGCCCCCACGACCAGCACGTCGACGATGCGTTCACGCCTCATCCGGACCCCGTCCCCCACCGCTCCCGGCATCCCGCCGGAAGCCCTGCTCGAAGAGTTCGCGCACCTCGGCCCCGCAGTAGAAGCCCTGGCAGCGCCCGCCGCGCGCCCTGGTGCGGCGGCGCAGCCCGTCCGGCGAGCCCGGCGGGACGGTTCCCGCGAGGGCGTCGCGGATCTCGCCGCGCGTCACCCGCTCGCAGTGACAGACGATGCTGCCGTACGCGGGGTCGGCGGCGATGAGGTCGGCGCGCTGATAGGGGCGCGGGAACGCCTCGCCGAGGTTCGGCATGCGGACGGGCGGCAGGTCGCGGGCCGGGGGCAGGTCCAGGCCCGTGGTGGCGAGGAGTTCGGTGACGTGGGCCGCGATGGCCAGGGAGGCGGTGAGCCCGGTCGAGCGGATGCCGCCGACCGTGACGTGGCGCTCTTCCTTGTGGGCGTGGATGCGGTAGTCGTCGTGCTCGGTGGCGGCGCGCAGCCCGGCGTAGACGGCGGTGACCTCCTCGTCGAGCAGTTCGGGCAGGACCCGGCGGCCCTTCTCGCGGAGGGCGGCGATGCCCTCGGCGGTCGACCCGGTGGCCGTCTTGTCGTCCAACTCCTCGGCGGTGGGGCCCAGGAGGACATTGCCGTAGACGGTGGGGGCCACCAGCACACCCTTGCCGAGGGCGGTCGGGACGGGCAGCAGGATGTGCCGCAGCAGGCCGCGGGCGAACTTGTCGAAGACGATGAGCTGGCCTCGGCGCGGGGTGACGGTGAAGTCGTCGTGGCCGAGCAGCCGGTCGATCGTGTCGGCGTGCAGCCCCGCGGCGTTGACGAGGTGCCGGGTGCGCAGGACACCGCGGGTCGTGGTCAGTTCGTGGCGTGCCGGCGTCGAGGCGATCTGCTCGACACGGCAGGCGAGGTGGAGGTCGACGCCGCCGCGCACCGCTTGCGTCGCGTACGCGAGGGTGGTCGTCCAGGGGCAGATGACGCTCTCGCCGGGTACGTCGAGCGCGCCGAGGGCCCCGGGGCCCAGGTGGGGCTCGCGGGCCCGCACCTCCTCGGGGCCGATGATCCGCGCGGCGTCGTAGCCGTTGTCGGCCGCCTTGCGCAACAGGGCCGGCAGCGCGGCGCGTTGTTCTTCGTCCCAGGCGATGAGCAGGGCGCCGACCGGCTCGACGGGAATGCCCGACGCGGCGGCGTACGCGGCCAGGAGCCGTCGGCCCTCGCGGACGAGGCGGGCCTCCAGGGAGCCGGGCACGGCGTCGAACCCGGTGTGCAGGATCGCCGTGTTCGCCTTGGAGGTGCCCTCGCCGACGTCGTTCGCCGCGTCCACCAGGGCGATGCGCAGGCCGCGGTGGCGGGCCAGCTCGCGGGCGATGGCGCAGCCCACGACTCCGGCGCCGATCACGGTCACGTCGTACGTCGCTTCCGGCAGCGCGCCGTTCCTCAGTACCCGGCCGGCGCTCCAGGCGTCCGCTACGGCGTCGCCTCCGCTCATGAGGGCGTGCGTTCCATCAGCGCCGTCACGGCCGAACGGAAGCCCGCGAGGCGTTCGGCGGCCTCGTCCGCGCCGATCCTCGGCTCGTAGGTGGCGGCGGGTCGCCAAGCGGGGGCGACCTCGGCGACCGGGAGCGCGGGGTCCAGGCCGATCCGGGCGAGCGCGGCCACGCCGAGTGCGGTGGCGTCGGGCAACGCCGATACCTCGACCGGCAGTTGGAGCAGGTCGGCCTGGGTCTGCATGAGCAGCGTCGAGCGCGTCAGGCCGCCGTCGACGCGCAGGCTCGTCAGGGGCCCGCCCAGGTCCGCCGCCACCGCGTCGGCGAGCGAGGCGACCTGGGCGGTGATGCCCTCGCACAGGGCGCGGACCACGTGCCCGGCACCCGTGTCCAGGCCGAGCCCGGTCAGCGAGCCGCGCAGGTCGCCGCGCCACCAGGGGGCCGCGAGGCCGGCGAGCGCGGGTACGAAGGTGACGCCACCCGCGTCCGGGACGGCGCCGCCCACGGGGTCGATGTCCTCGGCCCCGCCGATCACACCGAGGTCGGTGAGCCAGTGGACGGCGGACGCGGCGGTGTAGACCTGCCCGTCGAGGCAGTAGTCGGCCTTTCCGTCCAGCCGCCAGGCGACGCAGCTGACCAGGCCCGAGTCCCCGCGCCGGGGCCGTCCTCCGGTCTGGGCGAGCAGGAACGCCCCCGTGCCATAAGTGCACTTGGCGCTGCCCGGCTCGGTCACGCGCTGGGCGAGGAGCGCGGCCTGCTGGTCGACGAGGAGTCCGGTGAGCGGGATCTCGGGGCCGAAGGCGGTGGTGGTGCCGACGGGGCCGGCGGCGTCGACGACGCGGGGCAGGCGTTCCTCCGTGAGGCCGTAGAGCTCCAGTGCGCGCGGTGACCATGTGACGTCGTCGAGGTCGAGGAGCTGGGTGCGGCCCGCCGTGGCGGCGTCGGTGACGAAGGCCCCGGTGAGCCGGTGGACGAGCCAGGCGTCGCTGGTCGTGACCACTCCCCGCCGGGTGAGGTGGCGGCGTATCCACGCCATCTTGGGAGCGGCGAAGTAGGGGTCGAGCGGCAGGCCGGTGAGGTGGCGCAACTCCTCGGCGTGCTCGGCGAGTTCCGCGCAGAGCGAGGCGGCGCGGCGGTCCTGCCAGACGAGGGCCGGGGTCAGCGGCCGCCCGGAGTCGGGGTCCCAGGCCAGGACGGTCTCGCCCTGGTTGGCGAGGCCGACGGCGGCGACCGGTTCGCCCGCCTCGGCCAGCGCCCGCCGGCCGGCGTCGACCACGGAGGTGAGCAGCTCGGCGGGGTCGACCTCCACGCCGCCGCCGGGCAGGTGGCGGGGGCGCACCTCGGCGGTGCCGGAGCCGATCACGCCGCGCTCCGGGCAGACCACGAGGGCCTTCGTCCCGGAGGTGCCCTGGTCGACGGCGAGCACGGGCCGCTGCGCCGAAGGCCGCTCATAGGTGATCACCGCGGAAGCCTGCTACAGGGGGACGGAGGGCGTCAAGGGACCGGAGCGATCAGGTCACCGCGGCATATGAGCACGCGGCGCGCCGTGTTGACAGAAGCCGATCACAAAAGATGCGGGAAGTGCCCTGCACAGGTGAGGGCCGGATCTACACTGTCCGCCGAACAACATCATCAACACCCCTTTCACCGAAGCCCCTTGCCCGACGACCTCTTCACCGAGGCCCCTGCCGACCCGACACGTACACGCCTCCTTCGCCCTCTTCCCCCAACAGAGGACTCATGCCGATGCCGTTAGGCCGTCCGGTGTATCACCCGGCGGGCCACGACGAACCGTTGCGCGCGGTGCTCCAGGACCTCAAGGCGGGTCGCTGGGTCTCCACGCGCAACCTGCTGACCGAGACGCCCGACTGGGGACTGTGGACGCAGCGCACGCAGATACTGGCGGCCGCCGTCGCCGGTTCCGACGTGGTGCGCGCCTGGCGCGCCGAGGAGCCGCACAGCGCGTCGGCGGCCGTCCTGCACGCCCGCGTCCTGGTGGAGCGGGCCCTGCGTGCCCACCGGGCCGGGCACCGGCGCACCAACGATCTGTGGCGCGACGCCGTCGCCGCGTGCGCCGCCGCGTCCTCCCTGTCGCCGGAGGACCCCGTGCCGTGGATCTGTCTGCTGGCCCTGGCCCAGCTGGACGAGGGCCAGCGGTGGGACGAGCACCGGCTGGCGCCCCCGGAGCCGATGCTCTTCCCCGGCCCGTGGCAGCTGCTGGCCGAGGCCGACAAGCGGGACCCCGGCAACCGCGAGGCGTACCACCGGATGCTCCAGTTCGTGTACGGGCGCCGGGCCGGGGGCCCGCTCACCGAGGCGTACAACTTCGTGCAGTGGGCGTCGGCCGCGGCCCCGGCCGGTTCGCCGCTGCATCTGCTGCCCCTGTACGTACGCGTTGAGCGCTACCGCAGGGAAGCCGGCCACGAACGGGCACTCGACCTGCACTGGATCTCGGAGGACGCGACGCGCGGCGCGCTGCGCGCCCTGCACCTGTGGTTCGACCACGCGCTGCCCACGGCGACCTCGCTCCTGGACCTCAACCACCTGGCGCACGCGCTGTGGGGCGCGCACCAGTTCCACGACGCGGCCCGGGTGTTCGAGGCGCTCGACCCCTTCTTCACCGTCGCGCCGTGGACGTACCGCACGCACTCCCCCCAGGACACGGACGCGGCCGCCGAGGTCTTCGTCCAGGCCCGCGCCCGCAGCTTCGCGGCCTCCCGCACACCGGGCTAGGCAACCGCCCGCCCCCGCCCCGTCCCCGCTCCCCGCTCCCCCATCCGGAGGTCCATCCGTGTCCCGCACCACCTGGTCGTCGAGCACCGTCCCCGCGCCACGCCAGGACGAGGAGGAAAGACTCAGGGAACTCGGCTACCAGCCCGTCCTGGCCCGCCGCATGGGCGGTTTCGGCAACTTCGCCATCAGCTTCTCCGTCATCTCCATCCTGTCCGGCTGCATGACGCTGTACGGCTTCGGGATGGTCACCGGCGGTCCGGCCGTGATGCTCTGGGGCTGGGCCGGTGTCGGCCTCTTCGTGCTCTGCGTGGGTCTCGCGCTCGCCGAGGTCACCAGCGCGTACCCGACGTCGGGGGCCCTGTACTACATGGCCGACCGGCTCGGTGGGCGCCGCTGGGGCTGGTACACCGGCTGGCTGAACCTGCTCGGGCTGCTCGGCGCGATAGCCGGCATCGACTACGGCGCCGCGCTGTTCACCGGGGCGTTCCTGAACCTGCGGTTCGGCTTCACGCCGACTGCCGAGAAGACCTTCCTGATCTTCCTGTGCATCCTGCTGCTGCACGCCGTCCTGAACCTGTTCAACGTACGCCTGGTGAGCCTGCTCAACTCCATCAGCGTGTGGTGGCACCTGGCCGGTGTCACCGTGATCGTCGGCGCGCTCGCCATCGTGCCGGACCACCACCAGTCGGTGTCGGACGTCCTGACCATGTACAACGACGGCACCGGCTGGGACAACCCGCTCTACGTCACGGCGATCGGCCTGCTCCTCGCCCAGTACACCTTCTCCGGGTACGACGCGTCCGCCCACCTGTCCGAGGAGACCTCCAACGCGTCGGTGACGGCGGCGCGCGGCATCGTGCGCGCCATCTGGGCGTCGTGGATCGCCGGGTTCGTGCTGCTCGCCGGGCTCACCTTCGCCATCCAGGACTACGCGGGCACGCTGAAGACGGACACCGGTGTGCCGCCCGCCCAGATCATGATCGACGCGCTGGGCGAGTCCGGTGCGACGGCGCTGCTGTTCATCGTGATCGTGGCACAGCTCTTCTGCGGCAACGCCGAGACGGCGGCGGCGAGCCGCATGGTGTTCGCGTTCTCCCGCGACAACGCGCTGCCCGGCTCCGCGCTGTGGCGCAAGGTCAGCTCCCGCACCCAGGTGCCGGTGCCCGCCGTGTGGCTCTCGGTGGGCCTGGCCGCCGTGATCGCGCTGCCTTCGCTGTACTCCACGACCGCGTACACCGCCGTGACCGCCATCAACGTCATCGGCATCACGCCGGCCTACGCCATTCCGATCTTCCTGCGGCTGCGCGCCGGCGACCGCTTCCGGCCCGGGCCGTGGAACCTGGGCCGCTGGAGCCGGCCCATCGGCTGGATCGCGGTGGTCTGGGTGGCGTTCGTGACCGTCCTGTTCTGCCTGCCGCAGACCTCACCGGTGACGGCCGAGACGATGAACTACGCGTCGATCGCGCTGGCCGTGGTGCTGATCCTGGCCACCGTGTGGTGGTTCGTGGCGCGCCGCTCGTACAGCACGCCGCAGGCGTACGGCTCGGACCGCGAGCAGGCCGAGGTCGCCGAGGGCATCGTCTGAGGCAGGCGCCTAGAGCGGCGCGGGGCGATCGTTGAGGATCTTCTGGAACAGCCGGTGGTCGCGCCAGGCGCCGTTGATGTAGAGGGAGTTCGGTGCGAGGCCGTACTCCTGGAATCCGCATTTGGCGAGCACGCGCTGTGAGGCGGTGTTGTGGAGCAGGGTGCCCGCCTCGACCCGGTGCAGGCCGAGGTGGGTGTCGGCCACCGCGCAGACGTGGCGCGCCGCGGCGGACGCGAGGCCCCGGCCGACCTGACCGGCGTCGACCCAGTAGCCGAGGTTCGCGCTGCGGGCGGGGCCGAACACGACGTGCGACAGGGCGGCGTGCCCGACGACCTCCTCGCCCGCGACGAGCACCCAGTGCGCGCTCCGGCCCGCCCGCATGTCCGCCACCTGCCCCCGGACCCGCTCGGCCTGGCCGTCGACGGTGTAGAACGACTCGGGCCGGTCGGGGTCCCAGGGGGCGAGGTGGGCGCGGTTGCGGCGGTAGGCGCGCGCGAGCGCCTCCGCGTCGTCGAACGCGACGGGCCGCATGAGCACGTCCGCCGCGAGTGCTGCCTCTGCCTCTGCTCCGCTCATGCGAACCAGCGTACGAGGAGCCGGCGCGCGGGCGGGTCAGCGGCCGCCGGCGACCCGCAGGACCGTGCCGGTCGTGTACGAGGCGTCGTCCGAGAGCAGCCACGAAACAGCCGCGGCGACCTCCGAGGGCTGACCCGAGCGGCCCATCGGGATGCCCGGGGCGAGCTTCGCGGGGCGCTGCGGGTCGGCGTGGAACTCGGTCCAGATGACGCCGGGAGCGACGGCGTTGACGCGGATGCCGTCCGCGGCGACCTCCTTGGCCAGGCCGACCGTCATGGTGTCGACGGCGCCCTTCGCGGCGGCGTAGTGGACGTACTCCCCCGGCGAGCCGAGCGTCGCGGCGGCGGAGGAGATGTTCACGATCGCGCCGCCGCCGTGCGCCTTCAGGTCCCGTACCGCGCGCCGGGCACAGAGCAGATAACCCAGTACGTTCACCTCCAGCGCGCGGCGCATCCCCTCGGCGTCGGCCTCCGCGAGGGGGCCGACGGGGCCGCTCACCCCCGCGTTGTTGACCAGCCCCGTGACGGGACCGAGTGCCGCGGCGGCGTCGAAGAGGTGGTCGACGTCGCCCTCGTCGGCGGTGTCGACGCGCACGGTCAGACAGTGGCGCCCGGCGGTGCGGACCGCCTCGGCGGCCTTCTTGGCGGCGGCCTCGTCCGAGCGGTACCCGATGACGACGTCGTGACCGTCCTCGGCGAGCCGGCCACCGATGGCCGCGCCGATGCCGCGGCTGCCGCCGGTTATGACGGTTACGGGGTTCTGCATGGGACCTCCGGTCCGGGGGGGGGGCGGATGACTGGCGCCACGGGTTCGCCGCGAGCGGCGGGGGGGCGGCCCGTGGGTCCGCCGCGGCGGTCAGTCCGGGGCACCGGACGTTTCAGGGAGCGAGGGTGTCTTCGGGGGCCGCCTGGTCCGCGGGGAGGCTGTCCATGAAGGAGCTGACCGAGAAGACCGCGTTGCCGGGCCCGGCCGGCCCGTACCCGGGCGGCGAGGAGAGCCCGTTCGCCTCCATCGTCGCCCGGTATGCCTCAAGGAGTCGCACGTGGTACTCCAACGGCGCCCCCTGAGGATTCGCCTTGCCGAGCGGCGTCGTCGGCTCCGGGCACCACGTGGTGAACCGGGGCGTGATGCCCCGCGACATGAAGTACTGCAGGCCCTCGACGGTGGAGTCGATGGCCTCGTCGACCGTCTTGAAGCCGAACGGCTCCGCCATCTCCACGCCCGCGACGAAGTTCGGGATCACGTTGCGCGGCCCGAAGACCTCCGCGGAGTCCAGGATGCGCCGGTGCCACTCGTCGCGGCCGACGTAGCGCTCCTTGCCGGGGCAGTACCGCTCGAAGAGGTAGGGGTCCCACACCTCGTAGTTCGGGTGGTAGATCCGCACGCCGTAGTCGTGGAAGCGCTGCACGTCCGCCTTGGGCAGGGCCTGCGCGACGACCTTGCCGATCCAGCGGCCGGGGAAGCGCTCCTCGATGGCCTTGGCGTACTGCCCGTAGAAGTCCGCCTCGTCCTTGCCGCCGATCTGCGAGGTGATGGCGCCCCCGGTCAGCGTGTACGCGGTGGAGGTCTTGCCGGTGTCGTACTTGTCGATGATGGCGAGGGCCTCCAGGACCTCCTCCACCGGCTTCACGCCCGTGTAGGGGCGGCCCGCCGCCTTGTGCTGGCGCCAGTTGTGGTTGATGTCACAGTACTGGCACTCCTCCTTGGCGCCGAAGTACTGGCAGACCCGGAAGACCGTCAGGTAGATGAGGTAGCCCCACTGGATGGTGGGCGCCACCTCCATGACGGACTTGCCGTTCTCCAGCGTGTGCCGGTAGTAGTCCGGCATGGGCGGCAGGCCGACGTCGGAGATGCGCACGCCGTCGAGGTAGAGGCCGAGCACGCCGTGGTCGTCGGCGGCGACCCGGTAGGGAGAGGCCGGGTTCACGCGCACCGACACGACGGTGCGGCGCAGCTCGTAGGGGCCGCCGGTCAGGACGATCTCCTCGGGCGGGCGGCGCAGCGCGGCGGCGCCCAGCTCGGGGAGGGTGCCGTGGTCGAAGGAGAAGATGAAGTACGACTTCGGCTTGACCTCGCCGCCTTCGTTGTCGCTGAGGGCGGACTCGTCGAAGGCGATGCCGCCGCGCAGGAGGTCCTCCTTGATCACGGCCTCCCGCGGCACGTGCGGGAACCGCTCCATGAGTGACTCGATGAGCTGAGTACGGTTCTCGCTGCGGCTTGGCATGGGCCGGGCACCTCGGATCCTTGTCGTCGATCTGTCCCGTCCACGCTAATACCCGCCCGGCCCTTCGCGGATCCGGCTCCGGTCGCGGGCCGCGTCCGCCGCGGGTCTAGGCTTTGGGCGGTATGCCCTCCCGCCCGTACGAGCCGATGCCCCGCACGCCCGCCCGAGGCTGCGCCGCGCGTCAGGCCGCCGGGCGGGAATCCGCCGGGCGCCGGCGGAGCGCCGGGGTGGTCAGGGACCGGGGGGCCCAGACGCCGTCCGGCGGGTACACGTCCGTACCGGGCGGCACGATCTCGTCGATCCGGTCGAGGGCGGCGTCGTCCAGGGCCACGGACGCGCCCTGGAGGGTGTCGCGCAGCTGCTCCATGGTGCGTGGGCCGATGATCACCGAGGTGACGGCCGGGTGGGCGAGCGGGAAGGCGGTCGCCAGCTCAGGCAGGGAGCAGCCCACCTCCTCGGCCACGGCGACGAGCCGCTCGACGGCCTCCAGCTTCGCCGCGGTGAGCGGTGCCGCCGGATCGAAGCGGCCCGGGTGCAGGGCCGGGCGTCCGCTGCTCAGGTCCAGGGCCTGCCCCTTGCGGTAGCGGCCGGTCAGGAATCCCGAGGCCAAGGGGCTCCAGGTGAGCACTCCCATGCCCAGTCGCTGCGCCACCGGCAGCACGTGCTTCTCGATGCCCCGGGCCAACAGTGAGTACGGGGGCTGCTCGGTGCGGAACCTCTGGAGGCCGCGGCGGTCGGCCACGTGGTGGGCCTCGACGATCTCCTCCGCGGGGAAGGTGGAGCAGCCGAACGCTCTGATCTTGCCCTGGCGCACCAGATCGGTCAGGGCGGAGAGCGTCTCCTCGATGTCGGTGGCGGGGTCCGGCCGGTGCACCTGGTAGAGGTCGATCCAGTCCGTTCCGAGCCGTCGCAGGCTGTCCTCCACGGCCCGCACGATCCAGCGCCGTGAGTTGCCGCCCTGGTTGGGGCCCTCCCCCATCGGGAAGTGGAACTTGGTCGAGAGCACGACGTCGTCGCGCCGGCCCTTGAGCGCCTTGCCGACGATCGTCTCCGACTCCCCGGCCGAGTACATGTCGGCGGTGTCGACGAAGTTGATGCCGTCGTCCAGCGCGGCGTGGACGATCCGTGCGCAGTCGTCGTGATCGGCGTTGCCGACGGCCCCGAACATCATGGTGCCGAGGCAGTAGGGGCTGACCTCGATACCTGTCCCGCCCAGAACCCGGTGGCGCATGCGCTTCTCCTTCGTCGTCGCCCTCTTGACTGCGCTGGACCCTACGACCTGGAGTCCGCTCCAAGGCAAGTCCCCAAGGCGCGTACGGACCCTCGACGGGGCGGCTCAGCTCTTGGAGCCGGACAGGGCGACGCTCTGGACGAAGTGCCGCTGGAGGAAGACGTAGACGAGCAGCATCGGCAGGCTCGCGATGAGCGAACCGGCCATCATCAGCGGGTAGTTGGTCTCGTACTGGCCCTCCAAGGAGGTCAGTCCGGCGCTGATCGGCATCCTCTGCGGATCGGTGTTGACGACCAGGGGCCACAGCAGGTCGTTCCAGGACCACATGGCGGTGATGACGGCGAGCGCGGCGAGGGCGGGCCTGATCAGCGGCAGCATGACGGACCAGAAGATGCGGAAGGGGCCCGCGCCGTCGATGCGGGCGGCCTCCTCCAGTTCCCCCGGCAGCGAGAGGAAGAACTGGCGCAGCATGAAGGTGCCGAAGGCGCTGAACATGCCGGGCAGGAACAGCGCGGGCGCGGAGTTGAGCAGGCCGAGCCGCTGGACGATGTCGTACTGCGGGAGGACGAGCAGCGAGCCGGGGACCATCAGGACCGACAGGAACAGCCCGAACAGGACGTCGCGGCCCCGGAAGCGCATGCGGGCGAAGGCGTAGCCGGCGAGCGAGCAGAACACCAGCTGGCCGAGGGTGCGGCCGAGGGTGTTGAGCACGCTGTTGGTGAGCATCTCGCGGAACGGCAGCGCGGTGAACACCTCCTGGAAGCTCGCCCGGTTCCAGTGGTCGGGCAGAAAGGTGGGCGGCACCCGGGAGGTCTCGGCGAGGGTCTTCAGCGCGGTGAGGAGCTGCCACAGGAAGGGGAAGACCATCACGAGCGCGCCCAGGGACAGGACGGCGTGCGTGGCGATGGATCCGGCGCGGCGCCCGCGTGCGGGGGTGTCAGGCATAGTGCACCCACCGCTTCTGGAGCCGGAACTGCAGACAGGTCAGGGCGGCGATGAGCAGCATCAGCAGGAAGGCGAGCGCGGCCGCGGCTCCTTGCGCGTTCTCGATGAACGCCCACTTGTAGAAGAGGCCCACGATGGATTGCGTGTCGCCGATCGCGGGGTTCTTCTCGGCCATCATGATGTAGATCAGGTCGAAGGTCTGCAGTGAATTGATCATGCAGATGACGGAGGCGAAGAAGATGGTCGGGCTGAGCAGGGGCAGCGTGATGGTGAAGAACCGGCGCAGCGCCCCGGCCCCGTCGAGTTCGGCGGCCTCGTAGTAGTCCCGCGGGATTCCCTTGATGCCCGCCATGAAAATGATCAGGTAGTAGCCGGTGGTCGACCAGACCATCACCGCGCCGATGGCGTAGACGGCTGTGGAGGGATCGGACACCCAGTAGTGCCGGTCGGCGCCGAACCGGCCGAGGAGGTCGTTGAGGAGCCCGAAGTCGCCGTTGTAGAGCCAGTTCCAGACCAGTCCGACGGCGACGGGAAGCGTCACGAACGGCACGAAGTACAGGGCGCGGTAGAGGGCGACGCCGCGCAGGCCGCGCCGGTTCAACAGGGACGCGACGACGATCGCGATCGGCAGGGCGGTGAGGCCGATGACGCTGTAGAGGAGCGTGTTGCCGAGTGCCTGCCAGACGGTGACGTCCTTCACCACGCGGACGTAGTTGTCGGCGCCGATGAAGGTGTGTCCGCCGAACGTCCCGAATTCGGTGAAGCTGAAGTAGAAGGTCTGGAGCAGGGGCCAGAAGTAGAAGACGGTGAAGCCGAGTCCGAGCGGCGCGACGAAGAGATAGGCGGCGCGCTGACCGCGTGGTGTGGGGCGCGCGCCGGACGCGGTGGCGCCGCGTCCGGCCGCCTTCGAGGCGGCCGCTGCGGGAAAGACACTCATGAGGCGCGTTCCTCCTTCAGGGCCCGGTCCATGTGTTCGCCCAGGGTGCGGGCGGCGCTCTCGATTCCGCCCTTGCCGCTGAACGCGGCTCCGAGGAGCGGATATTGGAGGTTCTCCCAGACGGCGGTGTTCTCTGAGCTGGGGTAGGGAACGGCGTACTTCTGCATGTCGATGAAGTGCTTCAGCTCGAATTCGGGCATCGACGCCAACCAGGCGTCCTGCGTCCCCTCGTGGCTGGAGATGGTGACGCCCGCCTTCGCCTGGATCTGTGCCGCCTCGCGCCCCGCCATGAAGTGCACGAGTTTCCAGGCGGCCTCCTTCTTGCGGCTCTTGGCGGAGATGACGTTCGCGAGGCCGTGGATGATGGTGGCCCTGCGGTGCCCCTTGGGCAGGACGGCTATGCCGCCGTGGTCCCGCAGCGCGGGCACGGCGTACATCTGCCCGGCCATCGCGGACAGGTCGTAGTTCATGGCGACCTTCTCCGACCAGTAGCGCACCCGCCCGACGGACTCGACCATCGCGCTCTGCGGCGGTGACCAGCCCCGGTCGATCATGTCGGTGAGGAAGCGGAGGCCCTCGATGGACCGCTCGTCGCCGAAGCCGGAGCGGCCGTCCTTCAGGATGTGACCGCCGGCGCCGCAGACGGCCGGATAGATCTTCGTCTGCCGGTCCATCTCCGCGGCGAAGCCGTGTACGCGCCGCCGTGGATCGGTGAGTTCGGCCGCCGCCGCACGTACGTCGTCCCACGTCCAGTCGGCGTCGGGGTACTTGATGCCCGCCTTGTCGAAGAGCGCCTTGTTGTACCAGAGGCCGATGGTGTCGAAGTCCTTGGGGATGCCGTACTGCGTGCCGCGGTGGGCGTAGAGACGCACCAGGGAGCTCGGGTGGCGGTCCATGGGCGTGGCGTCGGCCGCGATGTGGCCGGAGAGCGGTTCGAGGACGCCGCCCGCCGCGTACAGCTGGAAGTTGACGGCGTTCATCCAGAAGACGTCGGGGGCGGTGCCGCCGCGCATCGACGTCTTGAGGGTCGTCCAGTAGCTCGCCCAGGGAGTGAGGGCGATCCGCACGGATATCCGGGGGTGCCGTCTCTCGAACACGGCGATGACCTCCCGCATGCCCGGCGCCTGTGCCGGGTCCCACATCCCGTACGACAGAGTGGTCCTGCCCCCGCCGTCCGCGCCGTCGCCCCCGCCGGAGCAGGCGGCGAGCACCGGGGCGGCCAACGCCCCGCCGAGCAGAGTCCTTCTGCGCATACGCGCCCTCGCCTCCCGAGAAGTCGCCGGCGCGGGCGTCCGCGGCGGCCGGTCAGTCGAAGTACGACTCCAGCGTGCCCCGGCGCCGCACGTCCAGGGTGGCGCAGTGGAACGAGCCGCCGAACGGCGCGTAGTGGAGCAGGTCGCACGGGATCGGTTCGAACCCCCACTGTTCGAGGGCGCGCAGCATGCCGGTGTGGTGCCGCTCCGCGATGACCCGCTTCTCGTCGATCATCAGCACGTTCATGCTCAGCCATTTGCCGCACAGCGACGTCATCTTGAGCAGGCGTTCGTCGATCGGGTCGGGCTCGGGGGCGATCAGGACGTCCCAGGGGCCGAGCACGTCGGGCAGCCGGTCGACGTCGATGTACTCGGGGTTGACCAGCACCTTCCCCGGCGCGAGCAGGACGAAGGTGGTGTCGATGTGCATGGGCGTGCGGCAGCGGCTCTCGATCTCGTGGATGCGGTAGCCGGGCCCGAGGTGGCGGCGCAGCCATTCGATGCCCAGCTGATTGGTGACGTTGCTCCGTGTCACGAACAGGTCGCGGCCCGCGCGCATGAAATCCGCCGCGTCGAACACCGGCTCGAACTCGGTGAGGAGGTAGCGCATCGGCTCGCCGTCGTTCGGCGGGCGGAAGTCCTTTTCGTACAGCGCGTCGGTGAGCTGCGGTTTCGGCGCCGACGTCCAGCGCGCGCCGCGCCGGAAGTAGTCCTTGAGGAGTCCGCGGTAGGAATGTGTCTCGAAATACCGGCACGGCCACGCCATCGGGGCCTCGATGATCTCGTCGCCGACGACGAGCAGGCCGTCGCGCGGACAGGTGTTGCAGAATCCGCGCGAGGACCAGTCGGGCGTGGCGAAGCGCCGGCTGTGGTCGACCGCGTCCGGACGGGTGACGGTGACGCCGAGGGACCGCAGGAGGGCGAGGAACTGGTCGAGCTCCTGCTGGGCCGGTTCGATGAGCCGGCGCGGATACGCGAAGCCGGCGGCGAACCCCTGGAGCCGCGCCGCCCAGGGCGGGATGTTGCATGCCACGACCGGATGGCTGGAGGGGATGGTCGCGCCGTCGAGACGGCCGACGATCACCTCCTCCAGCGGATCCCACTCGTTGTGCGAGGCGACCGGCGAGACGAGGGGCTCGCGGGTCTGCTCCGCGGCCGTGCTTCCGGGCCTGTCCACCACCGTCATCCTCAACCGCTTCCGCTCGCAGGGACCGGGGTCGCGCTCGACTCGGAGGAGTTCCCGCCGCCCGGCGCGGTGCCGGGCGCTCGGAGGTTCCACAGCGCGTCGAGTACCAGCATCCGCGAAATCCATGCCGCCGCCACACGCGACATCACGAGGCCGCCGACCGGTTGACAGACCTGGCCGAAACGTGAAGATCCAGGTGGGGGCAGGCGCACCCGCCGGCCATGGATGGGGCAGGATGACGTCCGCGCCGGGCCGGGCCTTTCGTTCCGGCGTGACCGAGCCCCCGGAACCTGAGCAGGTAACACAAGGTGACGACACATCACATACGCCGCGCACAGGCGCACTCGCCCCGCACGACGGGAGCGACGCGATGACCCGAGCGCTCACACCGCACGACTGGATCATGGCTGGGATCGCGGTGGCCGCCGGCGTCGCGGCCGGGCTGCTGCTGCGCGCCCTGCTGCGCTGGCTCGGCGAACGGGCCAGCCGGACGCGCTGGAGCGGCGACGACGTCATCGTCGACGCCCTGCGCACCCTGGTGCCCTGCGCGGCCATCACCGCCGGGCTCGCCGCCGCGGCGGGCGCCCTGCCGCTCACCCCGCGCACCGGGCGCAACGTCACCATGGTGCTGACCGCGCTGCTCATCCTGGCGGCGACGCTGACGGCGGCCCGGATCGTCACCGGCCTCGTGGGGGCCCTCGCGCAGTCCCGCTCCGGGGTGGCGGGCTCCGCCACCATCTTCGTGAACATCACCCGGGTCGTCGTGCTCGCGATGGGCTTCCTCGTCGTCCTGCAGACCCTCGGGATCTCCATCGCGCCGCTGCTCACCGCCCTCGGGGTGGGCGGCCTCGCGGTCGCCCTCGCGCTCCAGGACACCCTCGCCAACCTCTTCGCGGGCGTCCACATCCTCGCGGCGAAGACCGTGCAGCCCGGCGACTACATCCAGCTGAGCAGCGGCGAGGAGGGCTACGTGGTCGACATCAACTGGCGCAACACGACGGTGCGGCAGCTCTCCAACAACCTCGTGATCATCCCGAACGCCAAGCTGGCGAGCACCAACATGACCAACTTCAGCCGCCCCGAGCAGGAACTGTCCATCACGGTGCAGGTCGGGGTCGCCTACGACAGCGACCTTGAGCACGTCGAGCGCGTCACGACCGAGGTCGTGGACGAGGTCATGAAGGACATCACGGGCGCCGTCCCCGACCACGAGGCGGCCGTCCGCTTCCACACGTTCGGGGACTCGCGGATCAGCTTCACGGTGATCCTCGGCGTCGGCGAGTTCAGCGACCAGTACCGGATCAAGCACGAGTTCATCAAGCGCCTGCACCAGCGCTACCGCGCCGAGGGCATCAGGGTCCCCGCCCCCGCCCGCGCCATCACCGTCCAGCAGGGCGAACTGCCGCCACCGCTCGGCATCCCGCAGCAGCGGGACCTCTCCATGCCGCCCCGCGTGCGCTGAGCCGACCGGCGGGCCGCTCGGTGGCGGGCCGCGCGACCCCGTGATCCACTCGTCGGCATGGGGCAGGACCACGGCCCGTCCGCCGCGGCGACGGGCGGCACGCTCAGCGGGACGTACCGCGGCCGGCTGCTGTGGACCATCGGCATCAGCGCCTCGATCACCGTCATCCAGGTGGCCGGCGCGCTCCTGTCCGGCAGTCTCGCGCTCCTCGCCGACGCCGCGCACAGCCTGACCGACGCGGTCGGCGTCACTCTCGCCCTCGGGGCCATCACCCTCGCCCAGCGCGCCCCCACGCCGCGGCGCACCTTCGGGTTCTACCGGGTGGAGATCTTCTCGGCGGTCCTGAACGCGTTGCTCCTCGTCGCCGTCTTCGGGTGGGTCCTGTGGTCGGCGGTCGGCCGGTTCAGCGAACCGGTGGAGGTCGAGGGCGGCCTGATGTTCGCGGTCGCGGTCGGCGGGCTCCTCGCCAATCTGGTGGGCCTGTGGCTGCTGCGCGACGCCAAGGAGAAGAGCCTCAATCTGCGCGGCGCCTATCTGGAGGTACTGGGGGACGCGCTCGGCTCGCTCGCGGTGATCGCGGGCGGCCTGGTCATCTGGCTCACGGGGTGGCAGGCCGCCGACCCGATCGCCTCGATCGTCATCGGGCTGCTGATCGTGCCGCGCGCGTACGGCCTGCTGAGGGACTCCGTCCACGTCCTCCTTGAGGCGACCCCGCAGGACGTCGACCTCGGCGAGGTGCGGCGCCATCTGCTGGCGGAGCCCGGTGTCGTCGCCGTACACGACCTGCACGGCTGGACCGTCACCTCGGGGATGCCCGTCCTCACCGCCCACGTGGTCGTCACGGACACCGCCCTCGCGAGCGGCTACGGGAATCTCCTCACCCGCCTCCGACGATGCGTCGCCGGCCATTTCGACGTAGCGCACTCGACACTCCAGCTGGAACCGGAGGGGCACACCGAGGAGGAAGAGGCACTGCATCTGTGAACCACCTCCCGGCGACGTACGCCGTCGTCGTGACGGCACGGGGCGAGCACGGGGCGAGTACGGGGCGAGTACGGACCGGCGTCGGGCACCGGCCCCAGAGCGCCCTTGCCGACCGGATGCGACTTACGTGTAGGACCGGATGGCGACCGTGACATCCATGGTGAAGGCGTTCCTCCCCGCTGCGGACGGCAGGCCAAGGGCCCGGTCGAGCGGACGGTCCAGGACGCCGCAGCCACTGGTGCCCGGGGCGGCGAACTCCGCGTCCTGCGTAGCGAAGGAGACGACCAGGGGGTCCTTCGATATCACCCGGGTGGGGCGGGTGTCCTTGAGCACCAGGTGGACCGCCTCCTCCGCACCGCCCACCGAGCAGCCCGACCGCGGCCGAGCCCGTGGCCCGTGCGCCGCGCCGATGGCGAACGTGATGTCGAACTCGCCGCGCCGGGTCTCGTCGGACAGGAAGTCCGAGTAGCCCCCATACCGTGGAGTCAAGGTCAACGGGGTGCCTCCGGCCCGGATGGACGGAGCGGTCATCGCGCCGAAGACCTGACGGAATTCACCGTCCACCCGGCCCTCCGCGAAGGTGATCTTCATGGGTTCGGTGAGCGGCTCGTCGACGGCGCCCATGCGCAGATGTCCTGTGGCGTGCATGACCTCGCAGCGCCAGGTGCCGGGATCCGCACCGGCGGGCAGCTCGTCGGCGGCCGGGCAGGCGGAGAAGTCGAACCCGGGCAGCGCCGCCGCCTGTTCGACTCCGTGCGCGGGTGCGGCACCCAGGACGAACCCGGCCAGCAGAGCCCCCGTGGCAGCACTTGTGATGCGGCGGAGCATGCGATTCGAGGTCACTCGGTTCGAGGTCATGCACCCAGCATTGCAGAGATTTCTCTGCAGAGGAAGGTCTGCAGAGAAATCTCTGTTCTCGCGCTAGACTGCTCGCATGACGAAAGAGCGGAGAGTGGACGCCGCGGCGCGGCGCACCGTCGACAGCCCCGCGGCACTGAAGGCCCTCTCGCACCCCCTGCGGCTGCGCATCCTGCGCCACCTCGGCACGGCCGGCCCGGCCACCTCGACCACCCTGGCCGCCGCCCTCGGCGAGAACACCGGGACGCTCAGCTACCACCTGCGCATGCTGGAGCGCAGTGGCCTCATCGAAGACATCCCCGAGCGCTCCACCGGGCGGGAGCGCTGGTGGCGCGGGGTCCGCGGCCTCGACATCCGCCGACCGCCGCGGGGCGAGCTGACGGAGGCCGAGCGCGCCATGTCGGCCGAACTGGACCGGATGCGGAAGGAGGAGGACGTCGAGCTCGCCCGGCAGTTCACCGCCGGACAGGCGGAGTCCGAAGGCTGGATGCGGGGTTCACGCAGTCTCAGCCACCTCACGAAGGCTGAGCTGGACGCGTTCCACGACGACTATCTGGCCCTGCTCGCGCGCTATGCCCGAGGTCCCGAGGACGCCCCCGCCGACGCACGGCCCGTGCTCCTGCGCTGGTTCGGCCTGCCCACCGACTGACCGCACGGGTGATCGAGGGAGGACGGCGGCCGACCGGATCGAGGCGTCCCCAGGAGGGAGCGGGAGGGTCGGCGCGGCCCCCGAGCGTGCTCCCGGGCAGGTTAGGGTGGCACCGCTGAGGGTGCGTGAAGTACACGACAGGGGGCTCGCGTTGGAACGCCTGGTCGGAGCGGGGCCGCAAGCAGCCGGGCGACCGGGCGCGGTGGGCCGGTGACCGGCCGGCCGGGGGCCGCCCCGGTACTACCCCCCTCGTTGCGCGCGTGGCTCGGGCTGGTCGCCGCTCTCGCCGCCCCGACGGTCGTCGGGCTCGGGGTGATGTACGCCGGCCACAGCGAGCCCGGCCGGGTGGACCGGTGGGTCGTCGAGCCGACGGCGGACAGTGTGCGTCCGCCGTGGCGGCACGTCGCCGGGGTCACGGACTTCCTGGGGGAACCCGTCGGAGCGGCGGTGCTCGTCCTGGGCGCCGTGCTGTGCTGCCTGCTGCTTCGGTGGCCCCGCGCGGCCGTCCTCGTCGCCGTCGGCCCCGGTGTGACCGTGGGGACGACGACCCTGCTCAAACCACTGGTGGGCCGCACCATCCACGACGGAAGCCTGTCCTACCCGAGCGGGCACACCGCCTTCCTCACCGCGCTCGCCCTCGTACTGGCGTTGCTCGCGACCGGCCGGAGCGGCCACGGCAGGCGAACCGGCACCTCACTCGTGCTCCTGGCGGCGTCGGCCGCCGGCGGCGCCATGGGCTGGGCGCAGGTGGCCCTGGGCGCGCACTACCCGACCGACGCCCTCGGCGGCTGCTGCACCGCGCTGGCGGTGACCCCGGCCGCCGCGTGGCTGGTCGACCGGGCGAGCGAGCGGATGGCGGACCGGAGAAGCGACCCGGCGGGCGACCGGATGGCCGACGCCGGGCGGCCATAGCCTCGCCGGCACTCCCGCACTCCCCCACTCCGGCGCCCCGCACCCCGGCACCCCGACCTCCCCGGCACGTCACCTCACGCCTGGCGCCGGAACACGGGCTTCACCGGCCGTCCCGCCAGCCACGGAGTGGGGTCCTCGGCGTCCAGCGCCTTCCGGTACACCGCACACGCCTGGGCGACCACCTCGACGGTGTGGTCGATGTCGGCGTCGTCGAGCGCGCTGCTCACCACGAACGACGGCGCGAGCACCCCGCCCGCGAGAAGGTGCCGCAGGAACAGGGTGCGGTACCGCTGCGACGGCCGGCCGTTCTCGTCGAGGGTGGCGAAGACCAGGTTGCTGGCCCGCCCCCGGACGACGAGGTGGTCCCCGACGCCCACGGCGGCCGCCACCTCGCGGACACCGGCGGCCAACCGCTCGCCGAGTGCGTGCAGTCGCGCGGTGACGCCCTCCTCCACATAGGTGGTGAGCACGGCCATCGCGGCGGCCAGGGAGTGTGTCTCCGCGCCGTGTGTGGTGGACAGCAGGAACACCCGGTCGCCCTCTCCCCGCAGCCCGCCCCGCTCCATGAGGTCGCGGCGCCCGGCCAGCGCGGAGACGGCGAACCCGTTGCCCAGCGCCTTGCCGAACGTGGAGAGGTCGGGGACGACGCCGTACAGACCCTGGGCGCCCGCCTCGGACCAGCGCAGGCCGGTGATCATCTCGTCGAAGACCAGGACGCAGCCGTGGCGGTCGGCCAGCTCGCGCAGCCCGGCGAGGTACCCCGGCGGGGGCTCGGTGTGGGTGGCGGGTTCGAGGATCAGGCAGGCGACCTCGCCCCGGTGCCGGGTGAGCAGTTCGTCGGTGGCGGCCAGATCCCCGTACGGGAAGCCCAGGGCGAGGTCGGTGGTCGCCGCCGGGATCCCGGCGGACATCGGCGTGGTGCCGATGAACCAGTCGTCCACGGAGAAGAACGGATGGTCGGCGCAGACGGCCACCCGGGAGCGGCCGGTGACGGCGCGGGCGAGGCGGACGGCGGCGGTGGTGGCGTCGGAGCCGTTCTTCGCGAACTTCACCATCTCGGCGGTCGGCACGGTGGCCAGGAAGCGTTCCGCGGCCTCGACCTCCACGATGGACGGCCGCACGAAGTTGCTGCCGCGGTCCAGCTCCCGCCGCACCGCCTCCAGCACCCGCGGATGGGCGTGCCCGAGGCTGACCGACCGCAGGCCGGAGCCGTATTCGACGTAGCGGTTGCCGTCGACGTCCCACACGTGGGCGCCGTGGCCGTGGCTGATGACAGGGGCGAGGTTCTCGGGGTACTGGTCGTCGCCCTTGGCGTACGTGTGCGCGCCGCCGGGGATCAGGGCGTGCAGCCGCTCGTTCGCCTCTCGCGACCGTGGGAGGTCCAACTCTTCGTTCTCCACGCCGACTTCAGCTCTCTTCCTGGTGCCGCAACTGCTTGAGGACCTCGGCGAGGCTCGGCGCCCGCCGGTCCCGCGGGGACATCGACGTGGCCGGCAGCGGCCAGGGGATGGCCAGCTCGGGGTCGTCGAAGGCGATCGTGACGTCCTCGGCGGGATCGTGCCCGCGGTCGATCCGGTACGAGGTGTCGGCGGTCCCGGTCAGCGCCTGGAAGCCGTGCGCGCACCCCGCCGGGACGTACAGGGTGCGCTGCGTCTCGCCGGACAGCTCGAAGAAGGCCCGGGCGCGGTAGGTCGGCGAGTTCGGCCGCAGGTCCACGACGACGTCGAAGATCTGCCCGTACGAGCACCGCACCAGCTTGGCCTCGCCGGCACCGGAGCGCAGGTGCAGGCCGCGCACCACGCCCCGGACCGAGCGGGACACGCTGTCCTGGACGAAGGCGGCCGGGTCGAGGCCCACCGAGCGGACCACGTCGGCGTCGAAGGTGCGGCAGAAGAAGCCGCGTTCGTCGGCGTGCGGTGTCGGTTCGAAGAGGAAGGCGCCCGCGATCTGGGGGACTTCGGTCGCTTTCATGGCGTCTCCTGCCGGGCGTGGCCCTGTGCGTGGTCGGTGGTGGGGAACAGAGCCTCGGTCAACTCGGCCAACTGGTGCTTGAGTTGGTCCTCGACGGAGGCGTTGCGCTCGGTGAGGGTCAGGCGCAGCTCCGCCGCATGCCGCTCCAGGTCGCGGAACTGGCCGAGCAGCCGGTCGGCGTCGACCTCGCGGGCCGGGTGGCAGTACGCGCCGAGCCCCATCCGGTGCATGAGCGCGTCGCTCTTGGCCGCGTAGCTGAGCGCCAGCGTCGGGGTGCCGGTCTTCAGGGCGCAGACCAGGTTGTGGTAGCGGGTCGCCACCACGCTCTCGGCGGCCGCCGTCTCCTTCATCAGGTCGGTGAGCGAGGCCGTCTCGGCCGCGGTGACCAGCGGCGAGCCCACCGCGTCGAGGATCGCGGCGACCACCGGCGCGTCGCACGCGTCGCCGGTGAGCAGCCGTACCGGCCTGCCCTCCTCGGCCAGCGCGCGCACGAACCGGGTCGTCCCGTCGAGGTAGCGGTGATGGATCTCCTCCGCGTGGGCGCGGTCGTCGTCGCCGCCGTGAAAGGCCATGACACCGACGCAGACCACGCCCGGCCCGGCCGGTGGTGCGCTCGCGCGTGGTGCCGGCAGGGCGAAGGCGAGGTCGGGGTGCACCTCGTCGCGCGAGGTGTCCACGCCCATCGCCCGCATCGCGTCGCGGGACAGGGTGTCCCGGTACGAGCGGTACGAGGCCAGCCGCGCCGACCGGCGCACCAGGGCCCGGGTCGCCCGGCTGCCGATGGGGGCGGCGCCGACGCCGACGAGTGCGACCCGGGTGCCGAACAGCCTGCCGGAGGCGCAGAGCAGGAACAGGGAGTACGGGAAACCCCAGGGGCGCAGCGGCAGCGTGGCCTCCAGGACGCCCATGCCCGGCACGATCACCACGTCGTGCCTGCGCACCCAGGCGGCGGTGCGGACGGCGTCCACGACTTTGCCGAGGCCCTTCCCCACGATCGCGCCCGCGCGTGAGGCGGTGCGGTACTCCCCCCGGTACCAGTGCAGTCGCGTCGCCGGGATCGCGTACCGGGCCGCGACGGTCGCGGGTCCCCCGCACAGCGCGTCCACGACCGCCTCGGGGTGCTCGGCGCGCAGGTATCCGAGGACGGCTTCCAGCGACCCGTCGTTGCCGAGGTTGCCGGAGCCGAGCAGACCGAAGAGGCCGACGCGGACGGCGCTCACGCCTGCCTCCCCTCACGGCCGGCGACGAGGGCGTCCACGGAGACGGCGAGCCGGCCGGGGTCGACCGGGGCGCGGTCCTCGACCCGCTCGCCGGCGCCGGGCCGCGCCCGGCTGGTCAGCCACGCGGCCAGGTGGCCGTAGCAGGCGCGCCGGTCGGCCGACGACAGCGGCGCCCGCCGGATCGCCGAGGCGAAGCCCCAGACGTACTCGGCGAGCAGCCGGGGGGTCGGGTGCAGCGGGCCGGCCCGGCGCGGGTCGAGGTTGACGCACCGGGAGCGCTTGGAGGGGTTGGCCCGCTCGGCACGGGTGGGGTGGTCGCGGCGGAAGTACAGCAGTTCCGGCACCTGGTGGAAGGGCCCGTGCAGGGTGATCTCGGCGACGAATGTGCGGTCCGCGTGGTGGTAGCTGTCGTGCGGCTTCACGCGGCGCAGCACGTCGGCCCGCATCACCCCGTAGAAGTCGTCGCCGCCGGGCTCGAACAGCAGGCTGCGGAAACGCTCCGGCGCGTGCGGCGAGTCGGTGGCGAGCCCGTAGTCGTAGGGGACCTTCACCCGGCCGTCCTCGTCGATGACCGCCTGGCCGCTGTGCGCGAGGACCACCTCGGGCCGCTCGTCCAGCACCTCGACGCAGCGCCGCAGCAGGTCCCGGGCGTAGAGGTCGTCGTGCGAGGCCCACTTGAACAGTTCTCCGCGGCACTGGGTGAACACGTAGTTGTGGTTCGGCGCGGCCCCGATGTTCCGGGGCAGCCGGATGCAGCGGATGCGGGAGTCCCGCGCCGCGTACTTGCGGCAGATGTCCTCGGTCCCGTCGGTCGAGGCGTTGTCGGTGATGACCAGCTCGAAGTCCTCGTAGGTCTGGCCGAGCAGGGCGTCGAGCGACTCGGCGAGATACTCCTCGCCGTTGTACACGGGCAGGCCGATGCTCAGCCGGGGATGGGCGCTCATGGTGTCCTCACTTCACGGATGGGGTTGTGGTGGCGCTCGCGCAGGGCGGACCGCAGGTGCAGCCACCACACCGCGCAGGCGCCGACGGTCGCGGCGGCCACGCCCCAGGCCGAGCCGACCGTGCCGGCCACGGCCGCCCCGCCGAGGCCGCCGACGACGTAGCAGGCGGAGGCGAACAGCTGGCCGCGCAGGCTGCGCCGGGCGGCGGCGAGCGCGCGCAGCCCGGCCGCCGCGCCGGTGCCGAGGCCGGCGCCCGCGACGCCGAGCGTGGCCGGCACGATGAGCTGCGAGGCGGAGCTCCAGACGTCGCCGAGCACCAGTTCGCCGGCCCGGTCCGGTACGAGGAGCAGCGCCGCGCCCCAGAGCAGCGCGGCGACGGCCTGCGCACCGCCCAGCAGGAGGCAGAACATGCCGAGGCGGTGCGGGGAAGCGCGCAGCACCCGTGCCGCCTCCGCGACGGTGACCAGCGAAAGGCCCATCAGAACGGCGAGGAACGGGCCGAGCAGGAGTTCGGCGCCCCGGATCGTGCCGACGGCGCCGACCCCGACGATCGCGCCGAGGCCGTACGCCCGCAACTGGCTCGCGCCGCTGGTGCTGACGTTCTCGGCCAGGTACCGGTAGCCGAGGTCGTGGTGGACGCGAAGCCATGCGCGGGCCCCGGTCGGGCGGGGCCGGATGCCGGACTGGAAGCAGCCGTAGAGCGCGGCGACGGCGGCGGACGCGCCCCAGGCGAGCACGAAGGCGCTCACGCTGCCCACGCGGGCGGCCACCACCATGGCGGGGATGAGCGCGACGCCCCACACGAGGTCGTTGACGAACGCCTTCCGCCCGGCGCCGGCGGCGAAGAACGAGTACCGCCAGGCGTCCTGGAGCAGCAGTCCCGGCAGCATGACGCCGAGGCCGGCGAACGCGGGCCCCACGGAGCCGCCGGCGGCGAGCCCGGTCGCCAGGCAGGCCGCGCCGACGACGGCACCGACCCCGAGCGCGGCGCCCGACGAGCGGGCCACCGCCGCTCGCCAGGACGCGTCCGGCACGCCGCTGAAGCGCACCACGAGCGGGTCGGTGGCGAGCCCGCGGGAGACGCTGAGCACCACGCCGTAGGTCACCCAGGCCAGGCTGAACACGCCGAACGCCGCAAGGCCGAGCGAGCGGGCGACGTAGATGCCCACCGCGAAGTTGGTCATGCTGGAGGCCGCCTGGTCGGCAAGGCCCCAGGACAGCCGGCCGAGCATGGCCCGCTTGGCGGTGGGCCGCGCCGTCTTCCGGCGTCCGGTGGCCATCGGCGTCATGCCTTGAGGAGTCCGGCGCCGCGCAGGGCGTCGGCCGCGGCGGCGACGGCGTCGAACGGCAGGGCGGCCCGCTCGGCGATGTCCAGCAGGCTGTGCTCACCGTCGGAGAGGCTGAGCACCCACAGCATGGCCAGCTGGGCGTGGTGCGCGTCGCTGCGGCCGCCGAGCGAGTCGTACAGGCCGCGCCGACCGAGCTGCGGTTCGCCGTAGGGGCTGAGGTTGAGGTAGCGGCGGTTGCGGTCGAGGACGGCGAAGGCCTCGCGGCAGACGGCGAGCGTGTCCGCCATCGCCTCCGGGGAGACGAAGTCGGGGTTGTCCGCCGAGGTGTGGTACTCGGGGTAGCCGGCGTACGGCGTACGGCTGAGGGAGCCCACGCCGAGATCGAAACCGGGCGAGCAGTACTGCCGCTCGTCGTAGCCGTAGGGGGTGAACTCCCGGATCTCGTGCGGACGTTCGGAGGTGGCCAGTACGTGCCGCAGCACCCGGTCGATCTCCGCGTCGCCGCGCCTGCTCTGCTTGTACGTCAGTGTGCCCCGGTCGCCCGCGCAGGCCAGCACCAGGCCGTGCCGGACTCTCCCCCGCCCTCCCGGTTCCGCCCGGCCGAAGGACGCCCCGTCGACCCGTTCTCTGTTGCGGGCCAGCCAGGTGATCGCACCGATGGTGCCGGGCGCGAAGATGAACCGGTACGTGTAGTACGGCGTCTCCGCCGCCAGCGCCCTGGCCAGGAACGTCGCGACGGCGATGCCGGCGAGGTTGTCGTTGGCCAGTGACGGGTGGCAGACGTGGCAGGAGACGATGACCTCGTCGGCGACCTGGCCGGGCACGACGTGTTCGGCGTAGGTGAGGTGGCCGTCGGCGAGGGTGGAGTCGACGCGCACCTCGTACTCGCCGTCCGGCAGCGCGTCCAGGGTCTCCTGGGAGAGGCAGAAGCCCCAGTCCGGCTTGTAGTAGCTGGTGCGGTAGGGCACCAGGGTGGGCTGGTCCGGCAGGGTGTGCAGGTGCTTCCGCAGCTCGGTGAGCGGCATGGTCCTCGCCACCGGCACGCTGTAGCCGAGCACGTGCAGGCTGGACGCGGCGAAGTCGACGACGCGGCGGCCCGTGGCGTCGGCGATGTAGGCGTCCCGGATGTTCCACTCCTGCGGCACCGTCCAGTCGAGCACCTGCGTCCCGGTCGGCACCTCGTGGACCTGAAGCGGCAGGTACTCGTCGACGATCTCCAGGGTGGCGCGCACACCGTCGCCGGTGATGCTCCGGCACAGCGGATACAGCCGCTCCACCAGGGCGTGCATCTCCTCGCCGTGCCCCGTCACCGGCGCCGCCGCAGGGTGTCGTCCACGGTGCCGGCCCCGGTCGCCGCGCGCAGGACGGCGAGCCGCGTGAAGCGCTGCTCGAAGGCCTCCCGGGTCAGGCCGTGCTCCCGGTAGGCGTCGGCGAGTTCGAGCGCGCCGCGCTCGACCGTCCAGGCGCACGCGAAGCCCGGTATCGCGGCGCGGAACCGGGAGAAGTCCACCCGGTAGGACCGCGGGTCGGCGCTGTTCTCGCCGGTGATCACCACCTTGGCGCCGGACACCGCCTCCGCGACCTGTTCGGCGATCTCGGCGACCGTGACGTTGTTGGTCTCGCTGCCGATGTTGAACGCCCGGTCGTGCACCGCCTCGCGGGGCGCGTCCAGCGCGGCCGTGAAGGCCTTGGCGATGTCGGCGGCGTGCACCAGCGGGCGCCAGGGCGTGCCGTCGGAGAGCACGAGGACCTCGCCGGACAGCAGGGCGTGGCCCACGAGGTTGTTCAGCACGATGTCGGCGCGCAGCCGGGGGGAATAGCCGAAGGCGGTGGCGTTGCGCAGGAACACCGGGCTGAAGTCGTCGTCGGCCAGGGCGTGCAGGTCGTCCTCCACCCGCACCTTGGACTCCGCGTACGGCGTCACGGGGCGCAGCGGGGCGTCCTCGCCCACGAGGTCGCCGCCGCCGGCGGCTCCGTAGACCGAGCAGGTCGACGCGTACAGGAAGCGCCGCACCCCGGCCTCGCGGGCCAGCCGGGCCAGCCGTACGGACGCGTGGTGGTTGATGTCGTAGGTGAGGTCGGGCGCCAGCGCGCCGAGGGGGTCGTTGGAGAGTGCGGCCAGGTGGATCACGGCGTCCACGCCGGCGACGTGTTCGGCCGTGACGTCGCGCAGGTCCACCCGGTGGCCCGGCGGGTCCGCGGGCGGCGGGCCGAGGACGCAGTCGGCGAACAGGCCGGAGTCGAGGCCGACGACGTCGTGGCCGGCGGCCGTGAGGACCGGGGCCATGACGGTGCCCAGGTAGCCCTGGTGTCCGGTCAGTAGTACGCGCAAGGTTCAATCTCCCAGATCGAGCGTGAGTTTGGTGACGGCGAACGCCTCGGCGTAGCGGGCGTGGCATTCGATGCCGCGGATCCTGGCCAGACCGAGGAAGGCCTCCCGGTCGTACCAGGGCCGGTGGCGCTGTGAGGGGTAGTGCTCCTGGAGCAGCCGCACCTTCTCCTCGGCGATCCGCGGTGACAGCGGCTGGTACGCCGCCGGGCGGCCGAGGTCGCCGTCCCACTTGGCGATCTCGTAGCCGAGCACGAGGTGGTCGCGGAACGCGGTGGTCATCAGCTTCGCCAGGCCGCGGTGGTCCTGGTGCGCGTCGTCGGTGCGCGGTGCGAGCACGAGATCGGGCTCGGTCCCCGCGCGCAGCTCCTCGACCGCGGCCTTGGCCTCCTCCCACTGCGCCGGCAGTCGGCCGTCCGTCAACTTCAGGACGCTCAACCGCAGTTCGGCGTCGGGGCAGAAAGCGGTGAGCGCGGCGTGCTCCTCCTGCTCCCGCTCGCCGCCACCGCCGGAGAGCACCATGGCGTCGACGCGGAGACCGGGCCGGGCCAGGCACATCGCGAGGAGGGTGCCGCCGGCGCCGATGGCGATGTCGTCGCAGTGCGCGCCCACCGCCACGATCCGCTCCATACGTCGCGCGGTACCGAGCCGGATCACGCGCCCACCCCGGCGCCGTCTCGTTCCCACACGGCCCACGGGCGGTCGCCGCGGGTGTAGGCGGCGTCGAGCGAGGCCCGCTCCTTCACGGTGTCGGTGGGCTTCCAGAAGCCGCGGTGCCGGTGCGCCACCAGCCGTCCGCGCTTGGCGAGTTGGTGGCAGCCGTCGGCGACCAGGTCACCGTTCTCCGGTATGTGGTCGAAGACCTCCTGGCGCAGCACGAAGTAGCCGCCGTTCTCCCACAGCGGCAGTTCGCTCACCGCGGTGATGCCCCCCACCAGTCCGTCCTCGCCCAGCTCCACGCAGTGGAACGAGGACTGCGGCGGCACCACCATCATCGACGCCCCGGCGTCGCGCCCGGCGAACTGCTCGATCATCTGGGGCAGCGGGGCGTCGGTGAGCACGTCGGCGTAGTTGGCGAGGAACATCTCGTCGCCGTCCAGGTGGTGGCGCACCCGGCGCAGCCGCTCCCCGATCGGTGACTCGATGCCCGTCTGCGCGAACGTGATCGTCCAGTCGGCGATGTCGGTGGACAGCAGCTCCGTCTTGCCGCCCCGTAGCACGAAGTCGTTGGACGTCGTCTCCTCGTAGTGCAGGAAGAAGTCCTTGATGTGGTGCGCGCCGTAGCCCAGGCACAGGATGAACTCCTTGTGCCCGAAGTGCGCGTAGTAGCGCATGACGTGCCAGATCAGCGGTCGGGGGCCGACCATCGCCATCGGCTTGGGCACGTCGTCGGCGGCGCCGTTGCGCATCCGCATCCCGTAACCGCCGCAGAACAGTACGACCTTCATGAGTTGACCTCGACAATGCTCAGTTCCGGGACGGGGAAGACAAGGCGGCCGCCCCACTCGTGGACGAAGGACAGCTGCTCGACCAGCTCGGCCCGCAGGTTCCAGGGCAGGACGAGGACGTAGTCGGGCCGGTCGGCGGCGATCTGCTCGGGCGGCAGGATCGGGATACGGGTGCCGGGGGTGAACCGGCCGTGCTTGTAGGGGTTGCGGTCGACCGTGTACGGGAGCAGGTCGGGCCGGATGCCGCAGTGGTTGAGCAGGGTGTTGCCCTTGCCCGGGGCGCCGTAGCCGACGACCGTCTCGCCGCGCTCGGCGGCCTCGACGAGGAACCGCAGCAGGTCGCGGCGGACCTTGGCCACCCGGGCGGAGAACTCGGTGTAGCCGGACAGCTCCTGGAGACCGGCGGCCTTCTCCTCGCTCAGCAGGTCGGCCACCCGCCGGGACGGCTCGCCGGCCACCTCGGCCGGCCGGGCCCACAGCCGGATGGAGCCGCCGTGCGTGGGCAGCGACTCGACGTCCACCAGGGTGAGTCCGCCGCTCGCCAGGGCCCGGATCGCGGAGGCGACCGTGTAGTACTGGAAGTGCTCGTGGTAGATCGTGTCGTACTGGTTCTCCCGGATCAGGGTCAGCAGGTGCTGCACCTCGATGGAGACCCACCCGTCGTCGGCGACCAGGGAGCGCAGGCCCTGGGTGAATCCGATGACGTCGGGGATGTGCGCGTACACGTTGTTGGCCACGACGAGGTTCGCCGGGCCGTGCTCGGCGCGGACGGCCGTGCCGGTGTCCGGGCTCAGGAACTCCGTGAGCGTGGGCACGCCCGCCTCGCGTGCCGCCGCGCCGACGTTCACCGACGGCTCGATGCCGAGACAGCGGATCCCCCGGTCCACCAGGTGCCTCAGCAGGTATCCGTCGTTGCTCGCGACCTCGACCACGAAGGCTTCGGGACCAAGGGCCAGGCGCTGGACGGCGTCGGCGACGAACGTGCCCGCGTGCTCCACCCAGGAGGTCGAGTACGAGGAGAAGTAGGCGTACTCGCTGAACGTCTCCTCCGGCGTGATCAGCGGCGGGATCTGCGCGAGCCAGCAGTCGGTGCACACCCGCAGGTGCAGCGGGTACGTGGGCTCCGGCCGGTCCAGTTGGTCCGCGGCGAGAAAGCTCTCACATGGTGGTGTCGCCCCGAGGTCGACGACGCTCGCCATCGCCTCGGAGCCGCAGAGCCTGCATCGTGTCATGTGCTGTCCCCATCCCCCCTGTTCGCGCGGGTGTCCCCGCCGCGAGCCAGTGCCGACCGACCCGCGATCGCGGTGCGGTACTCCTCCACCAGGCGCTCCAGGCCGACGGCCGGGCTGAAATCCCGCTCGTACCGGCGCCGGGCCGCCTGGCCCATCTGTTGGTTGCGGGCCGGCTGGGCCGTGATCCGGCGCAGGCAGGACGCGAGCGAGCCGGACTCCCCCGGCCGGTGCAGCAGTCCGGCCACGCCGTCCTCGACGAGTTCCACGAAGGCGCCGTGCCCCGCGGCGACGGCCGGGACGCCGGCCGCCATCGCCTCCACGACGACGAGGCCGAACGCCTCCAGCCATGTCGAGGGGGCCACCACGGCGACCGCCCGCGCGATGGCCTGACGGCACTGCGCCGGGTCGTACAGGCCGACGCAGCGCACGTCCGGCCGGCCCGCCGCCCAGGCGGTCACCTCCCGCTCCAGCGGCCCGGCCCCGGCGATCACGAGCGGTACGCCCACGCCGCCGCCCGCCGTGATCTCGTCCCACGCGGCCATGAGCAGCCGCACCCCCTTGGCCTCCGCGAGGCGGCCGAGGTAGAGCAGGTGCTCGCCGGCGCCCGAGCGGCGGACGTCCGGGTCGGGCACGAAGTTGTGTTTGACCGCGAGGCGTTCGGCGGGCATGCCGGCCCGCACCAGGACGTCGCGCTGCGCCGCGGAGATGCACAGGAACCGCTCCACGCCGGTCCACCACCGGCGCCGGTTGACCGCCAGGCTGACCGCGAGCGGCACCGTCGCGAGCCGCGAGTCGCGGTAGCAGCCGTGCCGGACGGCGGGCAGCGGCAGCGCCGCCCCGACGCACTCGGTGCACGGCCGGCCGTCCCGCTGGAGCGTGCCGGGCGGGCAGACCTGGGTGTAGTTGTGCAGCGTGGCGACCGCGGGCACCCCGGCGTCGGCGCAGGCGGCGAGGACCGAGGGCGAGAGCAGCGGGAAGACGTTGTGGACGTGGACCACGTCCGGGCGTTCGGCGCGCAGCCGGGCGGCGAGTTCCGTGCGGACCGCCGGGTTCCACGGCACGAGGAGCGGCAGCGCGGCCTTGCCCGGCAGGGACGTGGCGGCGATGTCGTCGCTGCGCCGCTCGAACAGCTCGACCCGGTGGCCGGCCGCGCGCAGCAGTGCCGTCTCCTGGTCGACGACGTTGTTCTCTCCGCTCGGCTGCGCCGAGGAGTAGCGGTTGTGCACCACGAGAACGTGCATGCCTGCGGTCACCTCCTGGCCCATCGCGGGACGTGTCGTCGGGGAACTTCGGGCGCCGGGGCGGGCGGGCACTGGGCGGGTGCGGCGAGGAGCGAGGCGGCCACGGCCAGATGCAGCAGGTAGGGGGACGCGTCGCCCAGACCCGCCTCGGTGTACGAGGCGATCGCGCAGTAGCTGATCAGGAAGAGCGCGCAGGCCCTGGCCAGTGACGGCGGCCGCAGCAACGCCACGCCGCCGAGGACGACGATGATCGCGGCCACCAGGGTGACGCCGGTCCAGCCCTGCTCGTGGTAGACCGCCAGCCAGCTGTTGTCGATCGGCAGACCGCCGAACGACTTGTCGCCGAGGCCCATGCCGAACAGTTCCTGCCCGGTCGTGCGGGGCGCCGCCAGCAGGGCGTCCCAGACCTTGGCCCGGCCGGTGAGGCTGGTGAGGTTCTCCTCGCTCTGCCCGCGCAGGAACCACGCCCGCAGCGCGGGGGCGAACCCCACCGCGGCCACCGCGGCGCACAGCACCGCCCAGGCGAAGAACCGGCGGGCGGCGGCGCTGGTCATGACGAGCGAGCCGATCGCCACGGCCAGCCCGATGAGCAGGCCGAGCGTGGCCGTACGGGTGTGGGTGAGCGCGAGCAGCACGAGCGAGGGCACGATGACGACCGCCGCGCCGGCCCGGTCGGCGCGGCGGCCGAGGAGGAGCAGCACGGTCAGCCCGATGATCACCGCGGCGTACTGTCCGATCTGCGGCGGGGTGAGCGGCCACAGCGCGCCGACGAGGCGTCCGCCGTATAGCTCGGGCAGGGCCGCGCCGGGCGAGATGGCCGCCCCGGCGGCGACCGAGCCGAGCACCGCGAAGTACATCCGTATGTGGTGCCGTACGAAGGTCGGGCCGCCGTCCCACCAGCGGCTGAGCAGCCACAGCGTGGCGACGAAGAGGGCCAGCCGTCCGCAGCGGAACAGCGCGCCGAACCCGGACTCCAGGTTCACGCTGGAGATCACGCTGGGCACGAGCAGCAGGGTGAGCAGCAGGACGTAGGCGCTGGGCCGTATGCGCAACCGGAGGTTGACCGCGAGCGCCAGCGCGAACGCCGCGACCAGCGCCCCCATGGTGACCATCTGGATGAGGGAGCGGGGCAGCGGGACGATCGTCCTGGCGCCCGCGGAGCCGAGCGTGTTGAGGACCAGCAGGCCCCAGACGATGCCGACGATCCTCGGTGTGCCGGCGGCGCGCGGTGCGGCGCCGGGCCGCGTGCCCACCGTGTCCGGTCCGCCCGGCCGGGTGCCGAGCCGCGGGTCCGGGCCCATCTCAACCACCGGTCCTCTGGTCGAGGGTGCTGCCCGCGTCCTGCCGGTAGGGCGCGGCCTGCCACTGCCCGAAGTCGAGCACCCGGCTCGGGTCGTGGGCGACGAACGTCCACGCGCCGAGGTAGGCGTTGTCGTGCCAGCGGTTGTGCTGCTTGCGGGTGATCGCCTCGGCCACCCGCTCGCCCTGGTACGGCGACCATTTCGGGTAGGTGCCGTAGTTGGCGAGGACCGCCATGCGGTCGCACTTGTTTGTGCACGTGACGACGGACTTGTCCAGCGTGAAGCGGTTGTGGTGGATGTCCACGCGCTGGGTCTTCCACCGGCAGTCGGCGTAGAGCGGTGCGGTGGCGATCGCGGGCCGCGCGCAGCGGTCCGTCTTCTTCACCAGCAGCGTGCAGTCACCGGAAGAAGTGTTGGCGGGGCTGTTGCAGAACCGGTCGGCGTTCTCCCACAGGGTGATCCCGGACCAGTTGTCCTCCAGCAGGTTCCGGTAGATCTCGATCTTGTCGGTGCGGGCCCGGACCCTTGGTTCGCCGCCGGACTCGGACACGTAGAGGGTGCCGAAGGGGAAGGTGTCGCCCCGGTCGGCGTAGGTGCGGCCCTCGACCCAGTTGTTGCGCCGGATCGTGTTCTTCCGGATGACCGCGTTGTAGCTGGTCTCGTAGATCAGCGCGGCTCCGTCGTTGGCCTCGAGGACGTTGCCCTCGATGCGGAAGTCGTTGTTGTTGGTGTCCGCCCACAGCCCCGTGCCGCGGTTGTCGTGCACCCAGTTGCCGCGCACGTCGGCGCCGTCGACGGCCCAGAACTTGACGCCTCCGGTGCAGCCGCAGCCCTTGCGCCGCCGCTCCCAGTCGCCGGTGTTGTTGCCCACGATCTCGTTGCCCTCGACCACCAGACCGGTGATGCGGCCGGTGGCCTTGTAGGCGTTCATGCCGTACTGGCCGTTGCCGCGCAGGCAGTTGGCCCGGACTCGTTGGCGGTCCCCGGCCATCAGCCCGGCACCGGAGTTGTGCTGGATCCTGGCGTGCTCGATCACCCACCCGTCGGCCGAGTCGTGATTGACGACGCCCTCGTCCGGCGGGGCCACGAAGCGCTGCACGGTCAGGTGGCGGATGGTGACGTCGCGGGCACTGCCGCCGAACGCGTACTGGTTGGTCCTGCGGCCGTCGAGCACCGCGCCCGGCGCGCCGAGGTAGTGGTTCCCCTTCTTCGGGATGACCTGGGCGTAGCGGTCGGGCTTGAGCCTGTGCTTGCCCGGCCGCAGCCAGAACGTGGTGTGCGGGGGGTTCTTCTTGGTCTTCGCGGCGAGGTCACCGGTCTTGGCGGGGTCGACCGTCACGGCGCCCGCCGGTGCCTTCGCGGGCGCGGCGGCGGGCTCGG
The DNA here is from genome assembly GCF_055581265.1 of Streptomyces sp. NPDC031466. NCBI lineage: Bacteria > Bacillati > Actinomycetota > Actinomycetes > Kitasatosporales > Streptomycetaceae > Streptomyces > Streptomyces sp. NPDC031466. The sequence goes on along the minus strand of NZ_JBVIJT010000003.1, from coordinate 629,838 downwards.
CGCACACCCGGGCCACGGTGCGGGCCCCGGGCGCGGCGGGCGCGGCGGTCGGCTGCGCCGGGGTGTCCGGGGTGCCGACACAGCCACTCGCCAGCAGGGCGAGGGCCGCCCCGGGCGCTGCCCAGTTGCGCCATCTCATCCCCTCGCGCCCCCCTGGTCGTGGAACGTGAGCAGGGTGGTGAACCCCGGCACGCCGTCGGTGGAGCCGGTGCCGATCAGCGTGGTGGTGGGTTGCTTGCGTCCGAAACCGGCGGAGTACCAGCCGAGCGGCGGATCGCTCTCGCCGCGGTGCGCGCGCCAGTCCAGCCGCTCGGGCAGGTCGAGCACCGCGGAGCGGTCCTCGCCGTCCTGGGTCCAGGTGAGCCGGGCCCGGTTGCCCGTCAGGTCCACGGTGATCGCCGGTCCGAGGTGGAAGGCGAGGCGGGCGTCCCGGCGCGGGCCGCGCACCTCGTCGATGATGCGCAGCTCCTGGCTCGCGGCGGTCAGCTCCACGCGGCGGCGGTGCACGGACGGCCGGTAACCGTCGTGCTCGGCGCACCAGCGGGCCACGTCCCCGCCGGAGGTGTCGGCGGCCAGGACGCGGGTGCGGGCGTGGCGGGTCCACAGGAAGGGGCCGCCGGACTCGGACTGGTCGCCGCCGTCCAGTTGCAGGGTGTTGTGGCCGAGGGTGGAGCGGAAGTACTGCCGCCATACGGGCTGCCCGTGGTAGCAGTACGTGCCCGGGTCGGCGAGCACGTCGACGCCGTCGTGCCGGACCTCGACGGACAGCGCGTCCGCGTGGGCGTGCGCGGCGATGGACAAGAAGCCGTGCGGGCCGCCGTCGCAGCGGCACCAGATGCCCGCCGGGCCGCGCAGGATGGTCATGCCCGCGTCGGCGAAGTGCCCTGGCCGGCTCGCCGGGCGCGGCACGGCGGGAGCGGCGCCGGCCTCGGCGTGGGGCCGGATGAGCGCGGCGAGCAGTGGGGTGCGCACGTCGGTGCCGGTCATCCGCGGCCACCAGGCGAGGCGGCCGAACACGGCGTCCCCGGTGGCGAGCAGCGAGGCCCAGCGGTCGGTGCCGGGGCCGTCGAGGACCAGGCCGTGTCCGTCGTCCGCGTCGCCCTGGCGCGGCGGCCGCAGTCGACCGTCCACCACGGCCGCGAGCGCGTCGGTCATCCGCAGCAGCACCAGCCGTACGGTGGCGGGGACGGGCACGTGCGCGGCATCCGCCTCGGCCACCGCGGCCAGGCCGAGTTCGAGCACCAGGCCGTGGTACTCGGAGGCCAGCTCGCGGTTGAGGCCCGAGGGGAAGGTGTTGGCGCGCAGCTGCCGGTCCAGCGACCGCAGTGCGTCGGCCCGCCACCGCGCCGAGGAGTCGAACCAGTCGAACGCGCAGGCCGCCGCGGCCTGCCCGGCGGCCTCCGCGATGACGTGGTTGTTCGCCGAGGAGCCCCGGCTGGGGAAGGCGGCCAGCCAGCGCTGGTGGTGCCAGATCTGGTTGACGGCCACCGGGTTGTCCTCGAACAGCGCGACCGCGCCCGGCCAGCCGTCGAGCAGCCGGCGGACCCACACCCAGGACAGGAGCCGGATGCCCAGCTCGATGCCGCTGATCCAGTGCGCGCCCCGCAGCGGCGCGTTGGCCGCCCACCACGACCGCAGGTGCTCGGCCACCCGCTCGGCGTACCGCTCGTCCCCGGTGAGCGCGTAGGCGCAGGCGAGCACGGTGAGGTACTGGTGCCGGGACAGCTCCCAGATCTGCTTGATGTCCCCGACGGCGTCCTCGTCGCGGTACGGCACGTCGAAGGCGTGGCCCCCGGGAGCGCGGCGCCCGGTCTTCGGGTCGTACGACCAGTCGGGGTGGATCAGGTCGTCGCGGTCCACGCCGAAGTACGCGACGTGCCCGGCCATCAGCCGGTCCGCTTCGGCGACGAGGCGTTTGGCGGCGTCCGGCGGCACGGCGGCGAGCGTCCCCGCGGGCAGCCCCGAGGTGAACCGGGCGCCGCGCACGACGGGGCAGGCCGGCCGGGCCGACCGCCATCGCCGCCTGCGCACGGCGTCGAGCGCCCGGCCGCCGATCTCGCCCGGCCCCATCCGGGAGAGCCGCCGCAGGTACCAGCCCGCGCTCATGGTCATCGCGCGCTCGCCGGCGTCACCGGCGCGCCGGCGGCCAGGGCGGCGGGCACCGCGAGGGTGGCCGCCGTGGTGGCGACGAGGGACGACAGCGGCACCGGCATCGGTCCGCCGGTCCGCACGGCCCTGACGAACGCGGCCAGTTCGGCGCACTGGCCCTTGTCGCGGGCCTTGGGCAGCCGCGAGCTGACCCACCGCTTGCGGCTGCCGTCGTGGACGGAGGCCCGGACGAAGTCGTCCAGCCGCAGCGCGCGGCCGTCGGCGACCATGTCCAGCGTCTCCTTGGGGAAACCGGCCGGGCCCGTGGTGACATAGCTGATGGTGGCGGTGGACCCGTCGGGGTAGCGCAGCAGGACCTGGAGGTCGTCGTTGCCGGAGGACGCGACCGCGTACACCGAGACGGGGTCGGCCCCGAGCAGCCGGCTCGCCGTGTCGATGAAGTGGCCGCCCTCACCGGCGAACCGGGAGCCCTCCGTGCCTTCCCGCAGGTACCAGCTGCCGTGCGCCAGGCGGCCCGCGTTGACCAGGTAGCGGAGGTGCGCCGGCCCAGTGCGGTCCCCGAACCGCTTCGCGGCCTCTTGCAGCAGCGGCGCGAACCGGCGGTTGAAGCCCACCTGGAGCCGGTCGTTGCCGGACTCCTCCACCGCGGCCAGCACGCCGGCCAGTTCCTCCTCGTCCAGGGCCAGGGGCTTCTCCACGAACACCGCCTTGCCGGCGAGGAGTGCCCGGCGGGTCAGCTCGGCGTGCGAGCTGTGCCGGGTGACGACGAACACCGCGTCGATGGACTTGTCGCCGAGCACGGCGTCGAGGTCGGTGGTCGCTTCGGCGAAGCCGAACTTCCGCTTCGCGTTGGCCGCGGACAGCGCCGTCGTGGTGACGACGGTCGACAGGGCGACGCCGTCGCGCTGCGCCAGGTGCGGCAGCAGCATCGACGTGGCGTAGTTTCCGGCGCCGACGAACGCGAGGCGCACCGGTGTGCCGGCGGTTCGGGCCGGTGCGGACCGCGTGCCGTCGCGGCGTGGCTCGGGCACGGTCAGCGCCGGTGGTGCCGCTTCGGCCTCGGGCGCGGACGCGGCAGCCGGGGCGGGGTAGCGGAACAGGACGGCCACAGCCTTGAGGTCGCCGTCCTTCAGCCGCCGGTACGTCTCCACGGCCTCGTCGAAGTCGGCGACGTGCGAGATCAGGGGCTCCACGTCGACGCGGCCGCGGGCGACGAGGTCGAGGAAGCACGCCAGGTTGCGGCGCTCGGTCCAGCGGACGTAGCCGATCGGGTAGTCGCGCCCCTCCAGTTCGTACTCCGGGTCGTAGCGCCCGGGGCCGTAGCTGCGGGAGAAGCGGACGTCCAGCTCCTTCTCGTAATACGCGTTCCACGGCAGGTCCAGGCGGCACTTGCCGATGTCGACCACCCGGCCGCGGTCCCGGCAGAGCCGGGCGGCCAGCTCCACGGGCTGGTTGCCGGTGCCGCCGGCGGCCAGGTACACCTGGTCCACGCCGTGGCCGCCGGTCAGCTCCGCGACGGCGGCCTCCACGGCAGGGGCGGCGGGATCGCCGCAGGCCACGGCGCCCAGGCGGGCGGCCAGTTCGCAGCGCTCCGGGTCGGGATCGACCCCGACGACGCGGACCCCGGAGGCGGTCAGGAGCTGCGCCACGAGCTGCCCGATCAGCCCGAGGCCGATGACCAGCGCCACCTCGCCGAGCTGGGACTCGCCGCGGCGGACGCCCTGCAAGGCGATCGATCCGACGGTGCCGAAGGCCGCGTGGCGCGGCGCGAGGCCGTCCGGCAGCCGGGCGTAGAGGTTCTTCGGCACCCAGTTCACCTCGGCGTGCAGCGCGTGCTCGTTGCCGGCGCAGGCCACGAGGTCGCCGACCGCCACGTCATCGGTCCCGGTGCCGACCTGCTCGACGATCCCGCACAGCGAGTAGCCGAGCGGTGTGTAGGAGTCGAGCTTCCCCATCACCTTGCGGTAGGTGGCGGGCACCCCGTTGGTGGCCACGCTCTGCATCACCTTGGCCACCTGGTCCGGGCGGGAGCGGGCCTTGCCGACCATCGACATGCCGGCCTCGGACACCTTCATCAGCTCGGTGCCGGTGGATATCAGCGAATAGGCGCTGCGGACCAGCACACCGCCCGGCTTGCACGCGGGCACGGGCACGTCGAGCACCGCGAGCTCGCCGCTCTTGTAGTTCTGTACGACCTGTTTCACCGAAGTCCTCTTGTCTCTACGCCGTCAAGCCGCTCGACTCTGGTCGGAGCCAGAGGTCGCGCCGCGATACCAGTACTCGAGCGTCAGCACGTGCCACAGGTGCTTGGAGAAGTCCCGCTGCCCCGCGGCGTCCTCGGCGACCATCCGCGCCAGCGCGTCACGCCGCAGGAAGCCGGAACGCACCAGCAGGCCGTCGTTCACCACCTCGCGCACCAGGGGCGCGAGGTCCCGGCTCATCCAGGCCCGCAGCGGGGCGCTGAACAGGCCCTTGGGCCGGTACGCGATCTCCCGGGGCAGGACGGAGGTGGCCGCCTCCTTGAGGACGGCCTTGCCCTGCCGGCCCACGATCTTGCGGTCACCGGGCACGGCGAACGCCGCCTCGACCACCTCGACGTCCACGTACGGCACCCGCACCTCGGTCGAGGCGGCCATGCTGGAGCGGTCGGTGTAGGCGAGGTTCAGGCCCGGCAGGAACAGCCGGGCGTCGCCCAGGCACATGCGGTTCACGAAGTCGTCCAGGTCGTTGTCCGCGTAGACGTCCGCGTGCTCGGTCAGCACGTCGTCGACGGTCCCGGCCAGGTCCGGGTCGATCAGGGCGAGCAGCTCGTCCCGGTCGTACATGGTGTAGCTGCGCCGGAACGCGGTCTCCTCCGGAAGTTCCGCGAAGGACAGGAACCGCTTCGCGAAGCGCACCGACCGGTATCCCCGGCGGGCCGTGGCGACCGGCAACCGGTTCACGGCCCCGGACAGGCCGCGCCGCAGGGGCCGTGGCACGCGCTGGTAGCGCAGTGCCAGCACGTTCGCCAAGTGCTTGCGGTACCCGGCGAACAGCTCGTCGGCGCCCATCCCGGAGAGCATCACCTTGACGCCGGCCTCCCGGGCGGCCGAGCAGATCAGGAACGTGTTGATCGCGGCCGGGTCGCCGATCGGCTCGTCCAGGTGGTACGTCATCCGCGGCAGCAGGTCGAGGACGTTCGGGGCGATCTCGATCTCGTGCAGGTCGACGCCGAACTGCTCGGCCACCTGCCGGGCGTAGCGCAGGTCGTCCGGCATGGCCTCGAACTTGGCGTCCTCGGCGCGGAATCCGATCGTGTACGCGGAGATCCCGGGCCGGTGGCGGGCCGCGAGGGCGGTGAGGTAGCTGGAGTCGAGGCCACCGGAGAGGAAGGTCGCCACGGGCACGTCGGAGAGCAGATGCCGGCGGGTCGAGTCCTCGATGACGGCGGCGAGGTCCGGTTGCTCGCCGCCGCGGGCCCGCTCGCGGCCCTCGGCGGCGACCTCCTTGAGGTTCCAGTACCGGCCGCGCTCCACCCGGCCGTCGGCCCGGCACCGCAGCCAGCTGCCCGGTGCCAGCTTCTCCGCCTCGCGGAACGCGCAGCGCGAGTCGGGCACCCAGTAGTACAGCAGCGAGGCCACCAGCGCCGCCTGGTCCAGCTCCAGCGACCCGCCGTTCACGGCGGCCAGCGCCTTCAGCTCCGAGGCGAACATCAGGCCCGCGCCGCGCCGGAGCAGGAACAGCGGCTTGATGCCGAGCTGGTCGCGGGCGAGCACCAGCTCACCGGTGCGCTCGTCGAAGACGGCGAAGGCGAACATGCCCCGCAGCCGGGGCAGGCAGTCGGTGCCCCAGCGCCGCCAGGCCTCCAGGAGCACCTCGGTGTCGGAGGTGCCGCGAAAGCGCACCCCGGCGGCCGCCAGTTCGGCGCGCAGCTCGGGCGCGTTGTACAGCTCGCCGTTGTACGTCAGGGCGAGGCCGCCCGAGACCATCGGCTGGGCGCCGGTCCCGGACAGGTCGATGATGGCCAGCCTGCGGTGCCCGAGGTGTACTTCGCCGTCACCGGCGGCGTGGCTGTAGCGGCCCGCTCCGTCCGGGCCGCGGTGGGCGAGGACATCGGTGAGCCGGTCGGTGACGGCCTTTCCGTCCGGCCAGAGGTAAGTGCCTGCGATGCCACACATGTTCTACCGTGCCTCCTGGTCGCTGTCCGGGACCCGTGCGGCCGGCATCGAAGGCCGCTCCGTCCGTCCCTGTCCCGTCCCGTTCTGCCGGGCCGACCGCTCCGTCCGCGGCCTGCCCGTCTCGCTCTGCCGGGCCGCCGCCTCGTGATGGCCGCGCAGCGCGGTGTACGCCCCGTCCCACAGCGTGCCGTCGGTACGGTCGCGCGGGTCGGGGTCGATCAGCACCACGCCGATGACCGGGATGCGCTGGTCGGCGAGTTGCCGGGCCACGGTGTGCAGCCAGGCGGCGCTGCCGTGCCCGGCGCGCACGACGAGCACGGCCCTGCCGCCGAGGTACCGCAGGTCGGTCCACGCCGTGCCGGGCGCGACCGAGCCGACGCCGAGCCGGCGCACGTGGCGCGGCAGGGCCGCGGCCTGTTCGCCGGCGACCACGCTCGGGCCCTGCGGATGCTTGCGGGCCCGGTCGAGTTCGGGTCCGGGCAGGCCGTCGACGACGGCCACCGGCCCCTCCGCCGCCAGTGCCCCGGCGAGGTCCAGGGCGAGCACGCTCGTGCTGCGCGCGCAGCCCAGTTCCAGCAGGGACACCGGTTCCGTGGAGCCGCGCACGGTGCGGGCCAGGGTCGTGGTGAGCCGTTCGTGTGCCGTCCGGGTCCGTCGGCGCCGCCACGGTCCGGTCGGCCGGCGGGAGGTCGGGCGCAGCTCCGCGATGACCGAGGCGCCCAGGTTGGCCGCGATCTCCCGGCGCAGCACGGGGCGGTCCGCGACCACCGCGCCGACGGCGGCCACCACGAGCCCGAGGACGAGCCCGAGGACCAGTCCGATCACGGCGTCGGTGGCGGCGGCCCGGGGCAGGGAGTGCCGCACCGCGCGCGGTGCGTCCACGATCTGGGTGCCGGCGACGAGCTTCGGGGTGCCGGTGCGCGCTTCCGCGGCGCGCTGGTCGAAGTCGGCGATCCGGGAGTTGAGTTCGGCCCGGCGGGCGAAGAGGGTCTCGATGCTCGCCGAGGCCGCCGGGTCGCTCTCCGGCTGGAGGCCGATGGCCTTGTTGACCCGGGCCAGCTCGCCCCGCATGCGGTCACGCTGGTCGAGCAGGGCCTTGGCCTCCGCTGTCGCGGTCTCCCGCATGCGCCGGACGTGGTCCGCGACGAAGGCGTCGGCCAGCGCCTCGGCCCGGGCCACGGCGTCCGCTTCGCTGTCGCCGGTCACATCGATCTGGAGCAGGTTGTTGGTCAGGCCGGTGCCCCGGTAGTCCTTGAGGAAGTCCTCGGGTCTCTTCGGGGACCTGAGGATCTTCAGGGCCTTTCCGGCGATCCGCGTAGTGCCCAGCAGCTCGACGTCGGTGCGGATCAGCGTTCCGGTGTCGTTCGGCTGGTCCTCCTTGTGGGTGACCAGAACCTTGGTGACCGCGCTCGGCGGGGGCGGCAGCAGTACCGCCACGGCGGCGCCGATGAGCAGCCCCAGCAGCGCCATGGCGCTCCAGAGGCGGCGGCGCCTGCGCACCGCCACCACCAACGCGTGCAGGTCGAGCAGCGGGGCGGATGCCGGCGGCTCGGGTGTCGCACTCGTCGTCACGCCGCACCTCCCGGCGCCTGGCCACGGGCCGCGAGGGCCGGACCGGCGTCCCGCGGCGACGGGCCGGGCGATGGTGTCGCACGGGCCCGGACCGGGGCGGCGACGACGGTGCCGACGACCTCGTGGCCGGCGTCCGCGCACGCCTCGGCGACACCGGCGAGTTCCTGCGTGGTCCAGCTGCCCGCGCTCAGGACGACCACGGCGCCGGACTCGGTGTCGCGGTCCGGCACCATCGGCCGGGACATCGAGACCTCCACCACGCGCAGCGTGGGGCCTTGTCCGCTCACGGAGTTCGGGTGCGGTTCGTCGCGGGCCTCGGCGACGAGTTGCCCGGCGGCCCGGCGGGCAATGTCGTCGCCTTGCGGTACGACGACGAGCAGCCCTCGGGGGACGGGCAGCCGAAGGCGCAGGCGGGCGCGGACCCGCCGGTAGCGCAGCCGCCTGGCGTCCTCGTCGCCGGACTTCTGCGGGGCGGGCACGTCCCACCGGATGTCGAGGCCGAGCAGTCGGCGTACGCGGGCCCGGGGGCCGGGCTCCTTCGGTCGGTGCGGGCGGCGTTCCTCGGGCACGTCGACGGTGCCCAGCGGGGTCGAGCCGAGGGCCGCGGCGATCTCCGGTTCGGTGCGCGGCCGGCGGTTCGTCCGTGCGGCGGTCAGATGGCCGACGATCCCGAGCAGGAAGAACAGCAGTGCCCCGCCGGCGATGAGCTGCGTCCTGGTCGGCGGGGCCTCGCCGGTCGGCCGGGGCGCCGGGCCCATGACGACCATGCCGGCGGTGTTGGACGCCGGGTCGGCCTTGTCCAGCTTCTTCATGGCCTCCTCCAGCGAGGCGCGCAGCTTCTCCAGCGCGGTGCGGGCCTGGACGCTCTCGACGGTCCTGCCGGGGTCGGCCGTCTCGGCCAGTTCGGTGATGCGGCGGTTGGTCTCGGCCACCTTCCGGCGCAGCGCCTCGGGCCCCGTGACGGCTTCGGGGTCGCCTTCGCCGCCCCCGATCCGCGCGGCGAAGGTGACGAACTGCTGGGCCACCCGGTCGGCGAGCTGCTGCGCGCGCTCCGGGGTGTCGGCCGTGCCCGAGATCTTGATGATGTTCCCGTCGGCGGCCTTGGCGCCGACGCGGTCCCGCAGGTCGCCGCCGCCGTCCGTCCAGCGCAGCGTCGCGGCCGCCCGGTCGACCACCGCCGAACTGGCCGCTATCTCCGCCTGGGTGAGCAGCTCGCGCTCCTCCCACTGGCCGGGCAGCAGGACGGACGCCGACGCCGTGTAGCGCGGCGGGAACAGCACCGAGGCGCCGAAGCCGACGAGTGCGCCCAGCACGAGAAGGACGGCCAGGAGCCGTCGGCGCCGGCGGAGGATCCGCCCGATCGTGGCCAGGCGTATCGGATCATCGCTCAACGGTGCGGCCTCCTGGGCGCCCGGGCCGGGCGGTTCCGCGACACCGGGGTGTGGTTCCGGCAGGCAGCGGCGTAAGCCGCCAGCAGTGACGCCTGCGAGTTGCGCCAGGAGAGCTGCCCGCCGATCCGTTCCTGGCCGATCTTGCCCATGCGGGTCCGCTGTTCCGGATCGTCGAGGAGCAGTGCGATGAGCGCGGCGAATTCGCCCTCGTCGTCGCCGGACGCGTACAGGGCGGCGTCGCCGGCCGAGACCCGGGCCTCCCGCAGGTCGAACGAGACGATCGGCCGGCCCATGACCATGTACTCCAGGACCTTGTTCATCGTGGACACGTCGTTGAGCGGGTTGCAGGGGTCGGGCGACAGGCACACGTCCGCGGTGGAGAGGTGGCGTGCCAGGTCGGCGTCCGAGATGCGCCCGGTGAACCGCACCTGGTCCGAGAGCCCGAGCCTGCCGGACAGTTCCACCATCGCGTCGAAGGCGTCGCCGGCCCCGATGAACACGGCGTGCCAGTCGGTCCGCCCCAGGTCGTCACGGAGCTTCGCGAGGGCCCGCAAGGCGTAGTCGACCCCGTCCTGTGGGCCCATGACGCCGAGGTAGCACAGCAGATGGGGCTTGCCGCGCTTCAGTTCGGGCTCGGGCGGTACGGGGTGGAACCGGTCGGTGTCCGGTGCGCTGCGCACCACGAAGACGTCCTCCGGCCGTACGCCGCCGCGGCGCACGGCGACGTCCCGGTAGCTCTCGTTCGTGGCGAGCACGACGTCGGCGGCCCGGTAGGTCAGCCGTTCCAGCGCGCACACGGCGCGGTAGAGCAGGTCCTCGCCCCGGTCGAACCGGGAGAGGTACAGCTCGGGCACCAGGTCGTGCTGGTCGAAGACGAACCGCGCGCCGCGCCGCTTGAGCCACAGCGCGGGCAGGAACAGCAGGTCGGGCGGGTTGCAGGCGTGCACGACGTCGACCGGGCCGACCTTGCGGGCGAGACGGGCCGTGTGCCACAGCGCCGTGCCGTACTCCCGCAGGTAGCCGGCCGGGCCTCCGGTCGCCGCCCGCAACGGGTAGCGGTGGATCCGCACCCCGTCGATCTCCGTCTCCGCCTCCGTGTCCCGCTTGTGCCCGCGGGGACAGATGACGTGCACCTCCCAGCCCGCGTCGCGCAGCGTCGTGCACTCCTGCCACACGCGCCGGTCGAACGGCACCGACAGGTTCTCCACCAGGATCAGAGCGCGCCGGCCCGGCCGGTCGCCGCCGGCCATGTCACCGGACGTCGTGTCACCAAGCAAGGCCCATGTACCCCGGTTCGGTCCGGCGCGCCTCGGCGTCCGGAAGGCGGATGAGATCGACGATGGCCGGCTGTTCGCCGTGCGGCAGCGCCGAGACGACGGCCGGGTCCCTGGTGCCGACCAGAAGTACGTCGGCGTGCTCCAGCACCTCCTCGACGGAGTCCGCGAGCAGCTGCGCGAGGTGCGGCAGCCGGGTCTCGATGTACTCGCGGTTCGCGCCGAGCAACCGGGACAGGCTGACGTTGGCGTCGTAGATCTTCAGGTCGTAGCCCTTGCCGAGCAGCCTCTCCGCCAGCTCCACGAGCGGGCTTTCGCGCAGGTCGTCGGTGCCGGGCTTGAAGGACAGTCCGAACAGGCCCGCCTTGCGCCGGCCGGTGCGTTCGACCAGCTCCACGGCGCGTTGCAGATGGGCGGAGTTGGAGGGCAGCACGTGGGAGAGGATGGGCACCGAGACGTCGGCCCGTTGTGCGGCGTGGACCAGGCTGCGCAGGTCCTTGGGCAGGCAGGAGCCGCCGAAGGCGAAGCCGGGCCGCAGATAGGCGGGGCTGATGTTCAGTTTGCGGTCGGCCAGGAACACGTCCATCACCTGGTGAGAGTCCACGCCGAGCGCCTGGCAGACCGCGCCCAGCTCGTTCGCGAAGCCGATCTTGAGGCCGTGGAAGGCGTTGTCCGCGTACTTGATCGCCTCGGCCGTCGCGACCGGTACCCGGAACACCTCGCCGGGCAGGCCCTCGTACAGCGCGAGCACCGCGTCACCGCTCGCCGGGTCCAGCTCGCCCACGACGGTCTTGGGCGGGTCGAAGAAGTCCCGCACGCTCGTGCCCTCGCGCAGGAACTCGGGGTTGACCGCGACCCCGAAGTCGACCCCGGCCGTGCCGCCGACGTACTTCTCCAGGATCGGCACCAGCAGGTTCAGGCAGGTGCCGGGGAGCATGGTGCTGCGGAACACCACGGTGTGCCGCCCGCCGCGCTCGGCCAGCGCGGCGCCGATCTGCTCGGTGACCCGCTCCAAGTAGGTGGTGCACAGGCTGCCGTTGGGTGCCGACGGTGTGCCCACGCAGACCAGCGACACGTCGCTGCCCATGATCGCTTCGCGGACGTCGGTGGTGGCGCGCAACGCCCCGCTCCGCACGGCTTCGGCGGTGAGTTCGCCGATCCGCTCCTCGACCACGGGGGCCTTGCCCTGGTTGACCAGGTCGACCTTCACCTGGTTGATGTCGACGCCGATGACCTCGTGGCCCTTGCCCGCCAGGCACGCGGCCGACACGCAGCCCACGTAACCGAGCCCTAAGACGCTTACCCTCATGACGCGTTCCTCCCCCCGGGCGGGCCCTCGCGGCCCGCCGTCCGTGCGCCGGTCTCCCGGCGCTGCCCGCGCATCAGTACGCCCCCTGTCCGTGGAGCACCGCGCGCAGCGTCTTCCACAAGATCACTGCGTCCAGGGCGAGCGACCAGTCCTCCACGTAGCGCAGGTCGAGCCGGACCGCCTCGTCCCACGGCAGGTCGCTGCGTCCGCTGATCTGCCACAGGCCGGTGAGCCCGGGCTTGACGAGCAGCCGCCGCCGGATGTCCGGGCCGTACGCGGCGGACTCCTCCGGTAGCGGCGGCCGGGGGCCGACGAGCGACATCGATCCCGTGAGCACGTTGAAGAGCTGCGGGAGCTCGTCGAGGGAGTACCGGCGCAGCACCGTGCCGACCCGGGTCACCCTGGGGTCGCTGCGGAGCTTGAACAGCAGGCCGGCGCCTTCGTTGCGGTCGGCCAGTTCGGCGCGGACGCGGTCGGCGCCGGCGACCATGGTGCGGAACTTGAAGATGGTGAACTCCCGGCCGTCCTTGCCCACTCTGCGCTGGCGGTAGACCACCCCGCCCCGGCTGTCGGCCAGCACCAGCAGCCCGACGAGCACCATCAGCGGCGCGAACAGCAGCAGCAGGAGCACCGCGCCCAGCCGGTCGACGACCTCTTTGACCACGCGGCGGCCCCCGGTGAAGGTCGGCATGCTGACCCGCAGCAGCGGTATGCCGAGCACCGCGTCGACGTGCAGCCGGGGTCCCGCCACCTCCATCAGGACGGGGGCGACGACCATTTCGGCGTCGCTTCCCTCCAGGTTCCAGGCCAGCCGTTGCAGCCGGTCCGGTGACCAGTGCGGGTCCGGGGTGACCGCGACGACCCGGTAGCCGTCGCGGCGGACGTGGCCCGCGACGTCCGTCAGCCGGCCGACGACCGGCACTCCGTCCAGCTGGTCGCCGTGCGTCCCGAGGCCGTCCGTCGTGCACACCGCGTCCACGCGCCAGCCGAGGTGCGGGAATCTGCGGGACCGGGCGATCAGATCGAGCACGGTGGCGACGCTCCCGGCGGCGAGCACCGGTCGCAGGCACCGCCCTTCATTGCGCTGTTTGTGCAGCCGAAGACGCAGCAGATATCGCTGCGTCATGGTGACGAGCGCGATGGCGGGTACGGCGACGAAGATCCAGAGTTTGATGTTGCGCGAGGTGAGGGCGATTCCGCCGAGCGCGAGTACGACGACCGCCGTGAACAGCGAGCGGCCGAGCCGGCGGAATTCCTCGGCGCCCTGGCCGAGTACGACCGGAGCCCACGCCCGGCTCAGCGCGAGGGCCGCCAGCACCAGAAGTTCGGTGCCGAATGCGAGTATTCCCCATTTCTCGTGCCAGTTGGCCGCGTCCCTGGCCCCGAAGAAGATGCCGATGGATGCCACGACGAAGGCGGTGCCGACGGTGTCGCTGGTGATCACCGCACGGCGGTACCGCTGCTCCCAGTCGTCGACGGACCGACTGATCGCCCCGTCCGCCACATGCCCGCGTGCCGACGGAAACGGGTTGACTAATTCCCCCTGTTGCACAGGACCCCCCAAGGTCACCATTGGTTCGACGTGCTCGCCCGACCCCGCTGCTCCCTCGGAAGGCACCCCCGCCTCCCGCGCCGCGCCGTTCCTCCCCGGGAGGCCCCCGCCTCCCGCACCGCGCTGCTTCTCCCCCGGGAGGCCTCGCCTCCCGCATCTGACGTCCCGGCCGCCTCGACAGTCACAGCCGTCTCAGCCATTACTGACGTAATCACCGCGTCGCGGACGAATTACCGCGTCGCCGAATTACTTGAACAGGGCACATTTGTTGCTTGAACAACATGTCTCGGCGACGCCGGGCTCGCCCGACTCGCCGAACTCCCGACACAGGCGGAAACCCGTGGAAACCTCGGATACCCCCTGCACCCGAGGCCCTCTCGGGCACCCGTAATCGATCACCCCCACGCACGGCACGAAGTCGCGAATAGCGGCTGTCCCCGCGCCGAGGAACTGCTGAAGCACGGTCAATCTAGACCATCGGAGCCGGTATGGAGAGGGGATGTGTGTAACTTGTGCCCAAGCTTTGAAGCTGGCCGATTCCGAGCCCCATAGCCCGGTCCTTTGGGGCGGCGAGGAGCGGCCGAATGTGAGCATGCCGCCACGTCAGAGGCGATCGCGGACCGCACGCCCGGCCGATGCGGCGAATGCGGGGCAGGCTGCGGTCGCAGACACCAATGCGGGGCAGGCCGCGGTCGCATACGGCAATGCGAGGCAGGTCGCGGTCGCAGACGGCAATGCGAGGCAGGTCGCGGTCGCAGACGGCGATGACACGGCGGCCTTCGGGGCGCCGGCCCGGCGCGGGGTCCACCCTCCCCAGGGCCTTGACAACTCTATTGGTCTGGACCAACTTGGCGCACAGCGGCGGCGGTTGCCGTCCGGTCACTTCCTCACCTCTCCCTGGAGGCACCCCGTGGACCGTGTACGTCAGGGCACATCCGGCGTTCGCCGGAGAATCGGCGCGGCGGTCGCCGTGGGTGCGGCCGCCGCGCTCACCGTCACCGCGCTCGCCACTCCCGCGCAGTCGGCGAACACCGCGGCGGCGGACGTCAACGTCGCCAAGAACGCCGGCTTCGAGTCGGGCCTGAGCAACTGGACCTGCACCGCGAACAGCGGCGCCGCCGTCACCTCCCCCGTGCACGGCGGCACGAAGGCACTGAAGGCCACCCCGTCGGGCCAGGACACCGCCGAGTGCTCCCAGGTCGTGCCGGTGAAGCCGAACTCGACCTACAAGCTGAGCAGTTGGGTGCAGGGCAGTTACGCCTACCTCGGGGTCCGGGGCACCGGCACCACCGACGTGTCGACCTGGACCCCGGGCAACTCGTCCTGGCAGCAACTGACCACCACCTTCACCACCGGCGCGAACAGCACGTCGGTCACCGTGTACACGCACGGCTGGTACGGGCAGAGCGCGTACCTCGTGGACGATGTGAGCGTCTTCGGGCCCGACGGGGGCGGTGGCACCGATCCGGTGGAGATACCGGCGGTGCCGGGCAGCCTCACGGCGGGCACGACCACGTCCACGTCGGTGGACCTGTCCTGGTCCCCGGTGTCCACGGCCACCGGGTACACCGTCTACCGCGACGGCACGAAGGTCGCCTCCCCCGGCGGCGCCGCCACGACCGTCACCGGCCTCGCGCCGGACACCACGTACAGCTTCCAGGTCAGCGCCACGAACGCGGCGGGCGAGTCCGCGAAGTCCACGGCGGTGTCCGTCAGGACCGCCAAGGGCAGCGGCGACGGTGACGGCGGTGTCGTGCCCAAGCACGCGCTGACCGGCTACTGGCAGAACTTCGACAACGGCGCGACCGTGCAGAAGCTGCGGGACGTGTCGCCGCAGTACGACATCATCGCCGTCTCCTTCGCCGACGCCACCAGCACCCCGGGCCGGCTCGCCTTCACCCTGGACCCGGCCGTCGGCTACGCCTCCACCGCCGACTTCAAGGCGGACATCGCCGCGAAGCACGCCGCCGGCAAGTCCGTGGTCCTCTCGGTCGGCGGCGAGAAGGGCAGCGTCTCGGTCAACAGCGACGCCTCCGCGACGGCGTTCGCCGACAGCGCCTACGCGTTGATGCGGGAGTACGGTTTCGACGGCGTCGACATCGACCTGGAGAACGGGCTGAACCCCACCTACATGACCAAGGCGCTGCGCCTGCTCTCGGCGAAGGCGGGCGGGAAGCTGGTCCTCACGATGGCGCCGCAGACCATCGACATGCAGTCCACGTCCGGTGCGTACTTCCAGACGGCGCTCAACGTGAAGGACATCCTCACGGTCGTCAACATGCAGTACTACAACAGCGGTTCGATGCTGGGCTGTGACGGCAAGGTCTACAGCCAGGGCAGCGTGGACTTCCTGACCGCGCTCGCCTGCATCCAGTTGGAGGGCGGTCTCGATCCGTCACAGGTCGGCCTCGGCGTCCCGGCGTCGACGCGCGGCGCGGGCAGCGGGTACGTGGCCCCTTCGGTCGTGAACAACGCCCTCGACTGCCTGACCCGTGGTACCGGCTGCGGCTCCTTCAAGCCGTCGAAGACGTACCCGGGGCTGCGCGGCGCCATGACGTGGTCCACGAACTGGGACGCCACGGCGGGCCATGCCTGGTCGAACGCCGTCGGCCCGAAGGTGCACGGCCTGCCGTAAACCGGCCCCGGCCGGTCACCGGAACCGATCGGGACGGAGGGTGGAGGCTAGCCGCGCAGAGGTCGGGAGGCTCTCGCCGAGAGTGATCATCTCGGACTGCGGACAGGATTTGGAGGAGCGAACAACACCCGCCCGACCTCGCGGCGCAATCACTGTCGGTTCTGTCCCTGACGCCTGGATCGCCGACCTCTGTTTACTTGCACGGCCACCCTCCCCACCTAGCCGGAAAGCAAGTGATCAAGATGGCGAACACCCGATCTGCACCCCCGCGGCCTGGCGCGGACGCGGGCAAGTCCATGGCTTACCGTGCCGCGATCCTTGATTTCACCGGTGACCCCGGGGACTGTCTCGAACCGGAGACGACCGGGCCCGACGCGACCATGCGGTTCTTCCCGGACGGCATCCTGGTGGTCTCCGCGGACGGCAAGGTGGAGTTCACCGACACCTGGTCGGAGGCCGAGCACGGGCATTGGCGGGAGTCCGGCCGGCTCAAGGAGTACCGGGACAGCCTCATCACACCCGGTTTCATCGACACCCACATCCACTACGTGCAGATGGACGCGATCGCCGGGTACGGCGACCAGGTCCTGCAGTGGCTGGAGAAGTACATCTGGCCGGCCGAGGCCAAGTTCGAGGACGTGGACCACGCCAAGGAGGTCGCCAACTTCTTCCTCGACACGCTGCTCGGCGCGGGCACCACGACCAGCCTCGCGCTGGCGAGCACGCCCTGGCAGTCGGCCGAGGGCTTCTTCCAGGAAGCCCTGAGGCGCAACATGCGCATGATCAGCGGCAAGGTCGTGCAGGACCAGCCGCCCCAGAACGCGATTCTGCCGGACAACCAGTTCGACAAGAGCGTGGAAGAGGCTCGCCGGCAGAACGTCGACCTGATCGAGAAGTGGCACGGCAAGGGCCGTCTCCTGTACGCGGTCACCCCACGCTTCGCGATCACCTGCAGCGACTCGATGCTGCGCATGTGCGCCGATCTGATGGACGAGTACGACCAGCGGGGCAAGCCGCTGTGGCTGCAGACGCACCTCTCGGAGAACCTGGAAGAAGAAGTCATCATCCGCGGCAAGTTCGGGGTGGAGACCTACACCAGGGCGTACGAGAAGTTCGGGCTGCTCCGGGAGCGCGCCCTGTACGCCCACTGCGTGTCCATCGATGACGAGGACCGGACCCTGCTGGCACAGGGGGGTGCCACGATCGCGCACTGCCCGACGTCCAACTTCTTCCTCGGCAGCGGTGTCCACAACCTGGTCGACGCGATCGACAAGGGTGTCCGCGTCGGTATGGGAACCGACTGCGGGGGCGGGACCGACTACTCGATCCTGCGGACCCTCGGGGCGGCGTACAAGGCCCAGGCGATCGAGGCGCTCAACCACGTCCCGGCCGAGTTCAATCCGCCGGAGTGCAAGCCCCGGCCGGAGGGCTGGAAGAACCCGTACCCGAAGCTGACCGCTTGGCGGGCCTTCTACCTGGCCACCCTCGGCGGGGCCCGGGCGCTCTACCTCGACAAGCCGTACGAGAGCAACAAGGGTCTCGGCGGCCCCGGCATCGGCTCGTTCCGGCCCGGCAACGAGGCGGACTTCGTGGTGCTCGACCTGGCGGCCACCCCGGTCATCAAGCGTCGTCTGGAGAACGTCGAGCCGAACGACGTCAGGGGCAACGCGCGCAGCCTGCTCGACCAATGGCACGAGAAGCTCTTCGCGGTGATGACCCTGGGCGACGACCGGGTCGTGAAGGAGACCTACATCATGGGCCAACTCGCCTACGAGCAGCAGGACTACGCGAAGGAGCGCTGGCTCCCGGTGGGGAAGCCGGTGAGCGGCTGAGTTGTCCCCTCACCGGGGCCGGCCGCGGTGCGGCGGGTCCTATCGGTCAGGATCTGACGAGCGCCTTCGGGGCCGCCGCTTCCACCGCCCACAGCGGGGAAGTGACGGCCCCGCGCAGCGTCTTGGCCCGCAGGGACTCCATGCCGAGGTGGAGGGCGCCCGCGCCGTGGGCACAGGCGTCCTCGATGGGGACGTAGAACACGAGGTTGAAGTATTCGTGCGCGCCCCGCAGCCGTGCGTAGTCGCAGCCGGAGGCGCGCATCCAGAGGGTGTCCGCGTAGCGGTAGCCGAGGCTGAAGGCGACCATGCGGCCGTCGGCGTACGCGGCGTGGACGATGCCGCTGTCCGCCATGCCGTCGGCCTGCTCACGGAACAGCCGCGCCATGAAGGCGGGGTCGGCCGGGTGCCCGTGCCGGCCCTGCGACTGGGCGGCCAGCGCGCCGACCTCCTCGGCGCACTCGGAGAGCCGCAGCCCGCGCAATGCGTAACCGGCTTCGGCGAAGGCCCGGCGCTCGCGCCGGATGGCCGTGCGCCGACTGCTCGGCAGCCCGGCGAGGTAGTCCTCGAACGTGTCGCCGGGCAGCGGTATGCGGGCGTCCTCGTTGAGCCTCACGGGTACGGTCCCGTAGGCGTCGGCGAGTTCGGCGGCCGCCGCGTCGGTGACGTAGAGCCACCACGGCTGTGCCCCCTCCTGCGCGGCGAGGGAGTCGGCGGCCCGCAGGAGGTGGTGCAACGCCTCGCGGCGGCGCTCGGGGGTGAGGCGGGGGTGGAGGAGGGGCGCGTTGAGATAACCGCGACGCGCGCCCACGAGCAACGTCTTGGACGGCGCGCGGCCGGGGACGAGTTCGCGCACGCGGTAGAGGTCGTTCGGCTCCGTGTCCACCGAGTACAGCGGTGCGGCGGCGACCAGAGCGCCGCCCTCGTGGACCAGGGCGTACCGGACCCGGGCGGTGGGGTCCTGCTGCTGGGCGGCGAGCCACCGGTGGGACAGGTAGAGCCCCGCCGGTGCGGCTATGGCCTCCCATGCGGCGAGGGGGACCTCGGTGATGTCCGGTACGAGGGTGACGTTCATGGCATCCGTTTCGTGGTCGCGGCCGGTCACGGGCACGTCCCGCCGTGCGGAGCGGTGGTACCCGCCGGTTCCTGCTGGGCCCGGTCGTGCGGGGCGGTCTCGCGCAGGCCGAGCAGCAGCGGCACCGCGATGAGGTTCAGGGCGCCCAGGACCACCCAGGGCCAGGCGGGCCCGTACCCGAGGAGCGTGGTGAGCAGCGCGGGGGCGAGGGCGTTGCCGAGGGACCAGGACAGTTGGAAGGCACCGAGGTAGCGGCCGCGGGTGCGCTCGGGGGCCAGGGTGGCGCTGAGTTCGCTGCTCGACGGCATGCTGAGCATCTCGGCGACCGTGAAGACCGTCATCGCCACCAGCAGGCCCGCGGTCACGGCGCGGCCGGGGAGCGCGAGCAGCACCCCGAAGACGGCGAACGCCGCGGCGTTGACCACGCCCGCGAGGGCCAGGACGCGGGTCGGCCGGTGGCGCTCGATCATGCGGGCGACCAGGGTCTGGACCGTGGCGATGAGGGCCATGTTGCCGAGGATGCAGGCCCCCGCCAGCCAGGCGCCGGCGTGCAGAGCCTCGGTCACGTAGAGGGTGAGAAGGACCGGCAGCACGCTCGCCGCCAGTACGAAGGACACGTTCGCCAGGATGAGCCGCATGTAGTGCGCGTCGCGCAGCACCGTCGCGTAGCCGTTGCTCCCGGCCGTGCGGGCAGTGGGCTTCGGGTTCTCGGCGGCGGCCGGGTGCCAGGTGGCGATCAGCCCCGCAGCCACCACGAAGGTCAGTGCGTCGACCAGGACCAGCGCCCGGACCCAGCCGTCGTCCACGGCGACCGCGGCGGAGGCGACGGCGACGCCGAAGCCGCCGCCGATGTTCCGCAGGGCGCCGAGGAAGCCGAACCAGCGGGCCTGGTCCCGGCGGCCGGCGGCGAGGAGGACGAGGCCCCGGCTCGCCGTCCAGTAGGTGCTCGACCCGGCTTGCACGACGAACTGGACGGCGACGATCTTCCAGACGCTGTCCGCGGCGAGGAAGGCGCAGAAGCCGGCCGCGGAGACCAGGTTGGCCGCGATCACCACGGTGCGGGAGCCGAAGCGGTCGATCAGGGAGCCGGCCACGACGGGGGTGAGCAGGGCGAGCAGGTGGCCGAGCGAGAGCGCGCCGCCGATGGAGCCGAGCGACAACGAGGTCGTGGTGGTGAAGTAGACGACGGTGAACGCCAGGAGGAGTCCGTTGCCGAGGCTGTCCATGACGTTCGCGGTGACGAAACGGCCGTTCCCCGTCAGGTCGGGAAGGCCCCACTTCTCCAGGAGACGGCTGGTGCTCATCGGGACTCCGGGCACTCGGGGGGCGGGCCCGGACGCGGTGGTCGGCTCATGCCGTCGCCTCGGCGGCGGAAGCGGCGGGGTCGGCGGCGGGAGCGGCGGCTTCGGCGGCGCGGGGGAAGAAGTCGACCAGCATCATGTCCCGCACGCCCGTCGGGAAGCCGTGGGCCACCTCGACGGCCGACACCCCGTGGAACACGCGGCGGTCGTCGATGATGACCGTCTCGAACGGCTCGGTGAGCAGCGTGCGGTACAAAGGCGCCCTGCTGCGGTCGTACAGTCGCGAGACGCCGCCTTCGATGTTCTCCCGCCGCATGAGCACCTGGGCCACGAAATGGTGTCCGTCTTCGTGTACGCCCTCCGGTGCCGGCAGGCCTTCGGCGTCGCGGGTGGCGAGGACGCGGATCTGGTGGATGCCGAGGCAGCCGGTGGCGGGGTCGAAGTCGCCGGGGAGGCGGTCGGCAAGCGTCCGGACGAGGGTGGCGAGGAGCGGCGACCCGGCCACCTCCTCCTCGATGGGCTCGAACTCCCGGGCCACGCCGCCGTGCAGGGGGTTCACCTCGAGCGACTGGCGGAAGGCCCCATGGGCGGCGCGCACCAGGCCGTCGTCGGTCAGGTGGAACGCGCTGTACCGGCGCCGGCGATAGGAGCCGCCGTCCTTCGGGTAGCGGTCGACCCGCAGCCCCTCCCACGACGCGCGTAGCTGCTTGATCTCGGTCTCGCCGTGCTCGGCGAGACAGTCGAGGATCGTGGCGGCCGGCAGATGGACGTACGGCTGGGACATGGCGGAGAGGCCTTTCATACGACGAGGTGGTGCGGGCGGTGCGTGCGGTGCTCGCGCCGTGGGTCAGCGGGTGCTCTGGGCGGCCGGGCCGGTGAGCAGCTCCTTGAGCCGCGTGAGCATGTCCGGTGACAGGACGCGGTGGGCGGCGTCCAGGGCCGTGATCCGGTCGAGGAAGTCGGTCTCAGCGCCGTACTCGCAGGTGGCGATCAGCAGGCCGCCGTATGCGCGGCCGTCGACCACGAGCGTGGGGGTGATCTGGACGATGTCCAGGGCCTGTTCGGCTTCCTCGACGAAGGTGTCGGTCACGCCGTTGACCGGGAACTCCAGGGACCAGCGCTGCCGGGGCAGCACCGGTTCGGCCGGGGCCCGCCACTGCCCGAGCAGGATGTCCGTCATGCTCAGGTAGGTGTTGTGGCCCGATGCGGCCACGCCGAGGGCGGTCGCGCCGGAGACACGAGGGTTGATCTCCAGCACGTAGTAGGTGCCGTGGCTATAGATGACGTCCAGGTTGATGACGCCGGTGATCCCCACGGTGGCGCAGAGCTTCTTCAGCTTCTCCGCGACCGGTGCGAAGGCGGCGTCGTCCCGGGCGCGGGGCGCGGACGAGCGCAGCTCCCAGAAGGCGAAGGTGGGCTCGGCGCCGGTCGACCCGGTGAAGCACAGTGGCTGGACGGCGAACTGACCGTCCGCGCCGACGAGTTCGACGGTGCACAGCTCACCGGTGACGCACTTCTCCAGGACGACGTTGCCCTCGTCCGGGGCGGCGAGCCAGCTCTCCAGGTCCGCCCGGTCGCGGATGAAGCGCAGGCCGTTTCCGGAGCTGCCCCAGACCGCTTTGGACAGGAGCGGGTAGCCGATCTCCTCCGCCTTGACGCGGATGATGTCCGCGTAGGCCGGGACGGCCGCGGCGCCGTGCTTGAGGAGCGTGCCGTCGACGAAGACGCCCGGCGGAGTCTGCAGGCCGTGGTCGGTGAGGATCCTCTTGGTCTCCCACTTGTCGGCGAGCAACCGGGAGGGCTCGATCCCGTTGGACACCATGGGTATGCCGTGCCGGGCCAGCCTCTCCTTCACCACGGCGTCGCGCAGGCCCGCTTCGTCGGGGAAGGACAGGGAGACGACGCCTTCGGCGCCCCAGGCCCGGATGCGGTCCGCGATGAGGTCGGGGGTGGCGTCCTCGGGCAGTTTCTCCCAGGTGCCCCCTGGGAAGTCCGCGGCGTCGCAGTCACCGTCGGTGTAGAAGATGCGGGCCTCGCGGCCGGTGGCGGCCACGGCCCGGGCCAGGTCGGGGATGTAGGGGCCGGCCCGGGATATCGGGATCGACCGGATGTAGGCGATGCGTTTGATGTCCGCTGCGGTCATGGGCTGCTCCAGTTCACTCGCCGGCTGCGCAACAGGCTTTGTGTGCCGCGTGGTTGACGGTCAATGGGGTCAGGAGATGCTGATAAAAGGTCGCCTCAACGCGCCGAGGGACAGCCCGACATGGCCGGTGCCGCGCGGCGGCTCTCGTCAACTCGCCTTGTTCGCAGGGCGTTTGGGTTGCACAAAGTTATGCACGTCCGGCACCTCGGAGGCAGCCGTCGGGACCAGACGTCTCATGGTGCGGACAGGTTTGGAGGAGTGGACGAAACCCACCGGGCCCCGCAGTGCGTTTGTCGTCGGTTCCACCACTGGCGCCGACCTCACCGCCACCTGTTGACTCGCACCACGCACCAACTCAGCCACATTGATTTACGCACCGGCCGACAGAACTGTTGTGAGCCCAAGCGCTGAGTGCATCGCAAAGTCACGGGAAACGTCTGCGGGAACGAGCGCCACGCACCCCATCACGGCGCACGCCGAGGGTTCAGACCGGCTGCGCCGCCGGGGGCATTGGCGCGCTCCCATCATGTCGACCCGCATTCTCCGGTGAGCCCCACGCCTGTGATCTGCCGCATGGAACAGCGGTACTCATCTCCGTCGACAGGCAGTTCAAGGCCGTACCTACATTCGTAAGGATCAGGCATGTCGAGCGCCATTCGCGACGAACTCGCCAGGCACATCAAGCAGGGTGTGATTCCGCCTTTCAACTACGCGTATCCGTCCCGCTCCACCTACCGCCCGCTGAACGGATCGTGGAACATCCGGGACATCTGGGCGGAGGACCTCAAGCGGCACTCCGTGCCCGAGCTCAACCTGTATCTGCACGTGCCGTTCTGTCGGTACAAGTGCGGGTTCTGCAACCTGTACACCGTGATCTCCGAGGACATGGACGTGTACGACGCGTACACGGCAGCCCTGTGCACCCAGATCCGCGATCACACGGAGATCATCCAGAGCCGCCGGCTGCGCACCATCTACATAGGTGGCGGCACCCCGAGCCTGTTGGCTCCACGCCACTTCGAACAGATCTTCGCGACCCTGGACGAGGTCTACCCCAACTGGCGCAGCACGGTGGAGGAAGTGGCCATCGAGGCCACCCCGGACTCCCTCGTCAAGGAACCCGGCACCTTGCGGGACCTGATATCCATGGGCCGCACCCGGGCCAACATCGGCATCCAGTCGCTGGTGCCCTCGGAAATCCGCGAAGCGGGCCGGGGCCAGGCCAATGAGCACGTCATCCGCCAGGCCATCGAGATCACCCGCGAGGAGCGCCTGCCGAACCTGAGCACCGACCTGATCATGGGGTTCGCCGGGCAGACCCCCGAGAGCTGGAAGCACTCCGTCGACGAACTGGCGGCTCTCGCCCCGGAGACCATCAGCACGTACTTCCTCACGGTCAGGCCGGACGCGTGGTTCTCGAAGACCGGGGCCTATCAGTACATGATGAGCCCCGACCTGTATGAGCGGTACGACTACGCGAACGCCGTTTTCAAGGAGGCCGGTTACATCCAGGAGTCGAACGTCCGGTACAAGAAGCTCGGGCGCGGCGGCTACCAGCAGAAGGTCCTGACCTTCCACGGCGTTCCGCTGCTCGGACTGGGAGCCGGCGCCCGCAGTTATTCCAGTGCGGTCGACTACATGGTCGGCAGCGTGAAGCCGAGCCTCACGGAGGTTGGCGACTACATCTCCAAGGCGCGCAATCACGAACTCACGCCCGTCACCGGCTTCGTCCTCGACGGCGAGGAGATCATACGCAGAAGGCTCGTCCTCGACGCCTTCGACCTGGACCTGAGGGAACTCGACCGCTTCGGCTACCGGGAGAAGGCCCATCTCTTCGAGCCGGTCCTCGAAGCGGCGCAGGACGTAGGACTGCTTCGCCGGCTTCCCAGCGACCGCATTCAGCTCACGCCGGCCGGTTTCAAGTACCGCGACGTCCTCTCGTGGATGTTCTTCTCCGACGATGTCATCGCTCTCGATCGCGAATACTACGCGGGCCTGCACAAGAGCAATAAGCGGGCACAGAAGCACATGGGCAGTGAACCGCTCAGCATCTCGGGTCTGAAGACGGACTCCGTCTGACCGGTTTTCCCGGCACACGGCTCTTCGGTGCGGCCACCGAATGGAAACAGGGTGGCCGTGCCGGGTTCCGTGGTGCTCCGTGCCCCCTCCGGCACCCCGCCGCCGACGCTCCCGTCGGCCGGCTCGACCCGCGCAGGACCCTGCCTCAGGAGAGCGTATGACTCGGCTTCTCGTCGCCGCCGGCGGTGGGGGCGACGTGATCGGCACGACCCTGGTCCACCACGCGCTCCACGGTGACGAACCGGCCGTGGTGCTCAGCTACTCGTGGGAGCGGCTGGTCGTCGACCCGATCCCCGGCCCGCGTGCCGAGCGGGACTTCACGCATCTGCGGCCGCTCACCGCCCACGTCTCCCAGCTCACCGCGGACTCGTCCGCCATCCCACCGGCGGGCTCCACGCTTCCCCGCCTCGCCGCCGAACTGCCCATCACCCTAGGGCTGTTGAGCCCGTACGGTGGCGTGCCGCTCCTGGCCCGCCAGATCGCCGAGGCGGCGGAGAAGTACGCCGTGGACGAGGTCACGGTGGTCGACGTCGGAGGGGATGTGTTCGCCCGCGGCGACGAGCCGACCCTGCTCAGCCCGCTGCCGGACGCGCTGGTGATCGCCGCGTGCGCCGTCGCGGGCGTGCCGGCGGTCCTCCGTCTCGCGGGCCCGGGCCTGGACGGCGAGATTCCCGAGGACGACCTGCTGCCCGACATGGGCACCGACCACCTGACCCTCACCGGAGCCGACACCCACGGCGTCGAGCACGTCTTCGACTGGCATCCCTCGGAGGCCAGCGCACTCCTGGCCGCGGCCGCGCACGGCCTGCGCGGCGGTTGCGTGGTGCGCGACACCGGCAGACCGGTGTTCCTGACCGACGCGAGTGCCCGGGTCCACCGCATCGCCGTCGACCGGGTCCTGCACCGCAACCGGCTGGCCCACGCGCTGTATCGCGGCAGGGTCGACACCCTGGACGGCGCGGAGAAGGTCAGTCGGGACATCTGCGGTTTCTCCGAGCTGCAACGCGAGCGCGACCGTTCCCTGCGCCCGGCGCACGAGAGCTGGTCCAGCCGTTCGGTGGACGAGGCCCTGGACGGCGTCGACGCCCGCCTGCGGCGCCTGCGGTCCGGCAACCCACGGGCGCGCTACGTCACTTTCCGCTGCCTGGCCGAAGGTCTCGGCCTCACCGGCACCGCGGCGCGGACCCTGCGCGCCCGCCTCATCGAACAGCGGCCGGCCCAGTGCGCCGGGCCCCTGTTCCGCCTGACATCGCCCTGAAGGAGGGTCCACCCCACCATGCCCAAACTGCTCCTGCTCGAAGCCATGGGGAACACCGGCGAGTACATCCTCGATGCCGCCCGTGACCTGAACGCCGAGATCATCGTCGTCACCCATGAGGACGTCCACGAGGACTGGTACTCCCCCACGCTCAAGGCGAAGATCGCGGAGTACGGGAAGCTCGTCCTCACCGACTTCTCCGACGGTGAGGGCGCCCTGCGGCAGCTCAAGGAGCTGGCCCGGGCCGAGGGCGTCGACGGTGTGGTCGCCGGCTGGGAGTTCCTGACCCCGCTGGTCGCGCGGCTCGCCGCCGACCTCGGCCTGCCCGGGAACGACCCGACGCGCTCACTGAGCTGCCGCAACAAGCGCATCATGGCCCGCGCCTTCACCGAGCACGGCATCCCGGCCCCCAGGACCGTCGCCGCACGCGACCTCGGTGAGGCGTACACCCTGGTGCGGTCGGCCGGGCTGACCTACCCCGTCGTCGTGAAGCCCGCCGAGCAGTCCGGCTCCTGGGGCGTGTCGGTCGTCAGCGGCGACGAGGAGCTGGCGGACGCCTTCGTGGTCGCCCAGTCCCACATCTTCCAGATGCCGCACGGCATCCCGCTCGACCCGCACGTGATCATCCAGGAGTACGTCGGCGGCACCGAGTTCAGCATCGAGACGGTGGCGGTCCGCGGCGCCGTGACACCGCTGTTCCCCTACGACAAGTTCACCACCGAGGGCGCGAAGCGGGCCGAGTACGGGCACACCGTCCCGGCGGAACTGGACGCGGCCGAGGTGGCCGTCCTGCAACAGGCGGCCGTGGCGGCCGCCCGGGCCGTCGGCATCACCAACGGCGTCGCCCACACCGAGCTGAAGCTGCTGCCGGACGGCACCACCCGGATCATCGAACTCGGCGCCCGCCTGCCCGGTGACCATGTGGTCGCCCTGATGCGGCAGGCCCGCGGGATCGACGAGGCCAGGATCTACGTGCAGATCGCGCTCGGCCAGGAGCCCGCGCTGACGCCCACCGCCGACACCGCCGCGGGCATCCGCTTCCTGACCCCGCCCCGCGGGGGCACCCTGCGCTCGGTCACGGGCCTGGGTGAGTCGGACGCGGTGGCGCTGAGCAAGATGACGGTCCCGCCGGGCGGCCGGGTGCGCGCTCCCGGCGACAACGACTCGCGGGTGGGCTACGTGATCCTGCACGCCGACACCGCCGCCGAGGTCAACGCGGCCGCCGCGCAGGTGCTGGCGAACGTCACCATCGAGGTCGGCTGATGCCGGGTGCGGACCTGCGCCCGAGCCGACGAGACCCGGCCCGGCTGACGCGCGCGTACCTGGCGGGGGTGCCCGGCGAGTGCGCGCCGGAACGCGCGGGGGCGGCCTGCGCCCTCTCCGGGGACATCTACGGGAGCGCCTTCCTGTCGCGCCCGGTCTTCTTCGGCCGCGCCGAGAGCCGGCAGCTGGGAACGCGGCTCAGCGGACTGTACGACCTCCTCCTGTCGCTGCCCGACCGGCTGTACGACGGTGATCTGCGCGCCTTCACCGCCGCCCTCGGCTGGGCGCCGGAACAGCTCGGCGCCGCGCTGAGAGCCGACGGCAGGGCCCGCGAGCTTCCCCGGAGCGCTCGCGCCGACCTGTACCGCGAGGAGGAGGGCTTTCGGCTGCTTGAACTCAACGGCGGCAGCCCCTTGGGCGGTTGGGACATCGCGGTGCTCAATCGGGCCCTGCTCCAAGAGCCGTACATCGCGTCCTTCGCGGACCAGCACCGCCTGGACTTCACCGACGGGATCGAGGTCCTCGTGGACCTGTGGCGGGAGTCCTTTCCCGGCCTCGGCGAGGCCGCCCCCGTCGTCGCCCTCATGGAGTGGCCCGACGCCTACGCCGCACTCGAACCGCACCTGCGCCGGATGGCCTCGCTGCTCGCCGCCCACGGCATCGACGCCGTGCCCTGCCATCTGGGGCAGGTGGACTACCGCGCCGACGGGATCCGTGTCGCCGGGCGCCGGATCGACCTCGTGCACCGCTGGTTCGTCATCAACGAAGTGAGCACCGCCGAGGACGTGGCCCTGCTCGATCCGCTCACCCGGGCCGCCGATCAGGGGCTGGTCCACCTCTTCACGCCGCTGGAGAACGAGGTGTACGGCAGCAAGGCCGCGCTGGCCCTCCTCAGCGACCAGCGCAACCGCCCCCTCTTCGACCGCGCGGAACTGGAGGTGATCGACGTCCTGCTCCCGTGGACCCGCGCGGTCCGCGACGAGAAGGTCGAGGTCGCCGGGGAGCCCGTGGACCTCCTCCCCTAGCGGCCCGTACATCCTCCAACGCCGGGTCCGCCCCGTGCCGGAGGACTTCCCCGCCCCGGGCGCCGGCACCACCGAACCGACGGTGCTCACCTGGGGCGTCTTCCTGGCCGGCCACGGCTACGGCGGGGCGTACCTGCGAGGCACGCCCGAGATCGACAGCGGAGTCATCAGCTCCGGAAGGGGCGGCCGCCTGGGCACGGTGTTCCTCTGCGACGACTGACTCGGTCCTCGGGGGAATGAAATCCGTAGCGGCGCTCGGCCTGGACGAAGATCGGAAACAGGGTTAGGTAAATCCGGTGTGCTTAAGGAAGTTCGTTATTACGAGTGATTTTGCGGGAGACACCCGGCCCCTACCATTGAGGGGGAGAAGGCACCCGCGGCCGCGGTCCTCAACTGCGTCCCTGGTGTGGGTACCTGCCGGTGACCGGCGTTCTTCTGTGCGGACGGGAGCGCCGCCGCGACCGACGGCGGTTCCGCACCGGGCGGCCACCGCGTCGGGATAGTTTTCCGGCACCCGCCTCACCCATATCACCGGACACTTCCGGCTACTGACAGATGAGGGCCGTCATGCCGCACATTCCCCGGGAACGGATCATCAGCCTTCCACGCACCGACATCGCCGGGATCGACGCCGGTGGCACCAAGACGCACATGCGTTTTCTCGATCCGGCCACCGGGGAGGTCAAGCACGTCCAGGCCCGCTCCGCCGACTACGACTCGCTGGAGCACCTCTTCTACGGCTGCTTCGACATGGCCGGCTGTCTGCCGCGGTCCCTGGTCGCCGGTGTCGCCGGCCGGCCGGGACGCGACGGTGACGTCAGGATCACCAACCACCCCCAGTGGCCGACCTTCCGGCGCCGGGCGTTCGCCACGGACCTGGAGATGACGCTCGTCACCATCAACGACATGGTCGCCACGACGGCCGGGGTGGCGGACCTCGACGAGTCCGACTGGGTCCCGCTGACCCCGGACGTCCCGCCCCACCCGGGGCCCGCCCTGCTGGCGGTGTCGGTCGGCACCGGCGTCGGCAGCGCCTCCGTGGACCGCACGGGGCGCGCCCGCCCGGCGGAGTCCGGCCACGTGGCCTGGCAGCCGGTGACCGTCCTGGAGGAGGACTACCTCCGCTCCCTGCAGCGGCTTCGGCCGGGCATCCCGATCTCCGTGGAGCTGTCCATCGGCGGACTGCGCGGCATCGACCACATGTACGACTTCATGACCACGCGCAAGAAGCCGGGCCCCTATATCCAGGAACACGTCGACCGCTTCCGGCGGGAGCACCGCGGCATCGGACCGGTCATCACCGCGGCCGCCGTGGGCGGTGACGCCTGCTGCCGCGAGATCATGCGGCTGTTCGGCGCCATCCTGGGCCAGTTCCTGCGCAGCACCGTACTGACCTGTATGAGCGAGGGCGGCTCGGTGTGGCTGACCAGCGGAGTGCTGCAGGCGCCCGGGATCTGCGACCTCCTCGTCTCGGACACGGCCTTCCTGGAGCGCTTCGTCGCGACGGGCGCGGAGCACGCGGAACTCATGCAGGAGATCCCCCTCTACGCCGTGACGGACCGTCAAGTGGCCGTCAGAGGCGCCTTTGTGCTCACCCGCCAGTCCGCCGCACAAGCACCCGTTCCGGCCCCCGTGCGGCGCGAACACGCCTGCGGATAAGGGGCCTCTGAGCTACCATCCTTAGCACGCAAGGCAAGTTCGCACGTCAATGTCGTCGCGTGCTAGGAGCTCACTGCCTATGTCCTGGGTCCTCCGACACCAGAGCGCACCCCATGGCCGCCGTTTGCGAACAGGGTCCGGCGAACGTGTCGGATGAGCCGACAGTTCTCGGAAGCAGCCGACCTCGAAACAACCAACCTCGGTCGTCCCCGCAGACGCAATCCGTGGCACAGGTCTACGAACTCTTCATGCGGGACACCGTCGGCGGCTTCGGCGCGATCGACCCGGGCGCGCTCCACCAGGCCGTGACCCTCCTCAAAACGGCACGGCGCCGCCGCGCCCGGGTCTACATCATGGGCAACGGCGGAAGCGCCTCGACCGCCAGCCACATGGCCTGTGACCTGGCCAAGGGAATCGGCCGCACCAGACATGAGCGGTTGCGCGCCGTCGCCCTCTCCGACAGTTCCGCACTGCTGACCGCCTGGGTCAACGACAGCGGCAGCACCCTGGGGTTCTCCGGCCAGCTCGACACCCTGCTCGACCCGCAGGACGTCGTGATCGCCGTCAGCGTCAGCGGGAACTCGGAGAACGTACTGGCGGGCCTGGACACGGCGCGGGAACTCGGCGCCGCCACCATCGGGCTGCTCGGCTCCGACGGCGGCCGCGCCCTGCGTCAGGTGGACGTGGCGCTGCACGTGCCGAGTCGGGACTACGGCGTGGTGGAGACCGTCCACATCGGACTGCTGCACGCCCTGGCCAACGCCTTGCGCGGGCACCCGCTGACCGCCCCGCGGCCCCTCGCCACGGAGGCGGTCGATCTCGCCGTCGGGCGTTCCCAATGACGCGTGCGCTCGCGATCGCCTCCGATCGCGGCCCGGTCACCTTCGCCGGCGCGGGGCCACGACTGCGGGCGGAACGCCGGACCGGGAGCGTCACCGCCATCCTCGACGCCGCCGCCCGGGGGCTCCCCCGGTCCACCCTGTGGGTCGCTCCTTCGGACGCGGAGGGCGACCGGCGCGCCATCGGTTCCGCCGCACACGCGCAGCTGGCCCGCCGCCTGGGCTATACGTACACCCCTCACCCCGTCGACGAGCGCCGATACCGCGAGTACTACGACGACGTGGGTGTTCGCATGCTCTGGCTGGCTCTGCACGGGCTGTGGCCGGACGTGGCCGACACGGCCGCCCGGCCGCCGCGGACCGCTGCCTTCACCCGCTCCTACCAGCAGGTGAACCGAGGTGTCGCGGAGCAGATCGTGCGGGACACGCGGCCCGACACTCCTGTGCTCGTTCAGGACTATCAGCTGGCCACCACCCCCGGATTCATCCGCGCCCTGCGGCCCCGTCAGCCCGTCGGACTCTTCCTCCACACGCCGTTCTGCACTCCCGACGAACTGGCCCGGTTGCCGGACTCCGTCGCCGGGGCGCTCCTGGACGGCATGCTCGCCGCCGATCTGCTCGGCTTCCAGTCACCGCGCTGGGCCGCCGACTTCCTGGACTGCTGCGAGGCCTGGGGCCGGCGCGTACAGCGCGGCAGCACGGCGCCGGACATCATCGGCATGGTGACCGGCCCCCGTCGGGCACAGGACGGCGAGGTCGCGGCCCCGGCCCGCACCAGCACGGTCGGCTGCTACCCCGTGCCCGCGGACTCGGCGCTCCTCGCGGCGAACGCGCGGAACGCGCAAGTCGCCGCCTGGCAGAGTGAGTTGGTGCCGGATACGACCATCCGACGCATCGTCAAAGTCGACCGCATCGACCCCGCCAAGAACGTCCTGCGCGGACTGGAGGCGTTCCAGGACCTCCTGGAACACACGCCCGCGTTCCGGGGCCGGGTGGTCATGACGTGCTGTCTGACCCCGTCCAGGGAACGCATCCCCGAGTACCGCCTCCATGCCGACCGGGTCCGCCACCTGGTCGAGCGCCTGAACCACCGGTTCCCCGGCTGCCTCGACGTCCATGTCGGCCACGACCTGGCCCGGTGCCTCGCGGCGCTCACGTCGTACGACGTGCTGTTGGTCAACCCCGTACGCGACGGCATGAACCTCGTCTCGCAGGAAGGGCCGCAGCTCAACACGCGTCACGGGGCGCTGGTCCTGTCCCGCTCGGCGGGCAGCAGCGATCTGCTGGGGAGGCACGCCCTGCTCCTGGAGGACCCGCGCAACGTCGACGCGACCGCGAGGGCGCTGCGGGACGCTCTCGCCCTGTCGCCCGACGAGCGCCGGGAACGCGCCGCGGGGTTACGGAACGCGGTGACCGGCGGTGATCCGGTCCGCTGGCTCGCGCGGCAGGTTCAGGAGCTGAAGCGGGTGACGGCCACACCCCCGGCAGGCGTGCCGTCGCCGCGGTAGTCGAAGACGCAGACCTCCCGGCCCGTCCCGATGACCAGCCGGTTGTCGGGTGCCGCCGCCAGGGACCAGCCCGGCGCGGTCAGCACGAAGCCCTCCTGGCGCCGGCGGGTGTGCAGATCCCAGAACCGTACGACCCGGTCGTCCCCGACCGTCACCACGACCGTCCGGTTCCGCAGTCGCATACAGGCGATGGCGTTGGTCCCGGCCCCCGCGTCGCTGAGGCGCACCGGCCGTTTGCGGCCCTTCAGGTCCCACACGAACACCCCGCCGTCGTCGTCGACGCTGACCACGACCGGGCGCCCGTCCAGCGTGCCGCAGTCCAGGGCCCGCACCCAGCCCGTGTGACCGGTGAACACGGCGGAGGCCCGGCCCGTCTCCAGGTCCCACAGCCGGATCGAACCGTCGAACGACCCGGTCAACGCGGTCGGCCGGCCGTCCAAGGACGTGCACGCCACCGTGTTGATCCCGCCGGTGTGGCCGGTCAGGATGTCGCGTTCGGCAAGGGTGTGCAGGTCCCAGACCCGCAGCGTGCAGTCGTCGCTGGCACTGACCGCCACGGGCTTGCCCCTGATCTGCGTACAGGCCACGGAGCTGACCCAGTCGGTGTGCCCGGTCAGCACGGCGCGCTGGCGCCGGCTCGTCAGGTCCCACACCCTGACGGTTCCGTCACTGGCCCCGCTGACGATCACGGGTGAGTCATCGAGCCGGGCGCAGGCCACCGCCCGGACGAACCCGGTGTGCCCCTCGATGACCGCGCGCCGGCGACCGGACTCGATGTCCCAGGCGCGCACGGTCCGGTCGTCGCCCCCGCTGACGGCAAGGGCGTGACCGTCCGCGGTCACGGTGCAGACCGCGTTGACTCCGCCCGCGTGGCCCACCACATCCGCCTGGGTCTCCATCCGGGGGTCCCAGACGCAGATGGTGCCGTCGCTGGCACCGGTGACCACCGCGGTGCGCCCCTCGACCTCCACACCCGCCACGGCCCGCACCCAGTGCGTGTGCCCGATCAGCACGCTCAGCTCCACCTCCCGGCGCAGGTCCCAGATGTGGGCGTGGCCGCTGTCCGTGCCGCACACCACCACGCTCCGCCCGTCGAGCGTCATGCACGCCACCGCTCTGACCCAGCCCATGTCCCCGGAGAACAAGCACTTCTGCTCCAGGCTCCGCACGTCCCACACGCGTACGGTGCGGTCGTCGCCGCCGCTGATCAGCACGGGCACCCCGTCCAGCTCCGCGAAGGCCACGGTGTTCACCTCACCGGAGTGCCCCTTCAGTTCCACCCGTCCCACCTGGCGGCGCGCCGTGCGGCCGGACTCCAGGTCCGCGGTCCCGGGCACGTCCCACAGGCGTACGCTGCCGTCGCTGCCGCCGCTGGCGACCCTCGGCCTGCCGTCGATCTCCGCGCACGCGAGGGCCCGCACGGCCCCCGTGTGGCCGACCAGGAGCTGCTGCTCCCGCCCGCTCGCGAGGTCCCAGAGGCGGATGGTGCGGTCGTCGCCGCCGCTCGCCAGCGTCAGGCGGCCGCGGACGACGATGCCCGCCGCGACACCCACCCGGCCCACGTGCCCGCTCAGCAGCGTGCGCGCGCTCTCGCTCCGCAGGTTCCACACCCGGACCGTGCCGTCGCTGCTCGCGCTGATCCCGAGCGGTTCGTCCTCGAACCGCAGGTAGGTCACGCAGTTCACCTCCGCCATGTGGCCGCGCAGCATGCCGTGGAGGTTGCCGTCGCTCAGGTTCCACAGCCGCAGCAGGCCGTCCGTGCCGGCCGTGACGACATGGGGCCGGCCGTCGAGTTCGAAGCAGTCGGCGCTCTTGACGCCGTGGGAATGGTCGCCGAAGGACAACTGCAGCGCCGGATTGACCTGGGAACCGGTGGCCCACCGGACCTGCCAGGGCAGGCTCGCGCTCAGCTCCGCCGCCAGTTCCCGGGCCTGGTGGCTCGCGGCGTCGAAGGCGAGGATCTGCCGGCGGGTCAGGGGGTCGCACTGACGGTGCAACCTGAGCGAGGCACGGTAGACCGAGCGCACCATGCGCGCCTCCTCGGTGCCGACCCGGCGCAGCGCCGGTGCCAGCGTCACCGGATCGGCGTGCACCAGGAACTCCGGGTCGCTCAGCAGCTCGTCCAGGGTGCCGGCGATCGCCGCGTGGCTGGCGACATGGCTCCGGACGTAGGGGTGGGCGTTGGTCCAGGCGCGGTGCGCGCCCGACTCGGGCACCTGGTCGAGCAGGGTCGTGGTGATCCGGCGGTGGGCCTCGGTGTCGCGGCGGGAGTCCCGCAGGAACTCCGCGAGTGTCTCGTGGTACAGCCGGAACACCGATCGATCGCCCACGCGCACCTCGACGATGTAGGCGCCGGCATGTCCCAGGAGCCAGTTGATGTCCTCGTCGGAGCAGCGCACGCCGGCCAGCACCGAGGCGAGCGGTGCCCACAGGTTGTCCCAGGGCAGGCCCTGTCCTTCGGCGTAGGCGAGCGGTGTGAGCAGCCGCCGTACCCGCCACTCGTTGGCGCCGAAGCGGGAGAGGTAGGCGGCGAAGACGTCCTTCACCTCGTTGGGGAGCCGGCGGTGCCAGTCGGCCTCGGCGGTGTCGACCTGCACCTGACGGTTGATCAACGCGCGCGCCGTCATGTTGGCGACGAGGAAGGACTGCCCGGCCCGGGCTGCGACGCCGCCCGCCACCGCCGCGGCCAGGGCGGTGTCGTCCCGGTAGGGGGAGGGGCTGTCGGGGTCGTCCTCGGCCCGCAGCAGGGCCGTCACGTAGTCGGCCACGTCCTCGATGCCCGTGTACGCCGGCTGGTCCAGGTCGATGATCTCGACGGCGGTCCCCAGGGCCTCGACCGGTCCGCGCCGGGTGCCGACGATGAGCCGGACCTGCGCCATGGTGGACATCGGCCGCAGCAGGGCCCGCGCGATCAGGGTCGCCTCGGCCTGGTCCCCCACGGTGCCCGCCTCGTCCAAGGCGTCGAGGAGCACCGTGAACTGCGCGGACCGCTCCAGCAGGAAGCCGAGCAGGTCGTCCGGCGTGGCGGCCACGCAGCCCGCGGCCCGGCCCAGTTCGGCCACCACGTCGTCGAGGGTGCGGCGGCGCAGGTGGAGGTGGGTGGTGACGCACCCGGTCGGCGGCACGGTCCCGGGGGGCGTCCGCGCGTCGGGCGCCGACTTGTCCGAGAGGTGCAGAAGCCGTCCGAGCAGGGCGGACTTGCCCGAACCAGGCCCGCCGGTGACGATGCGCGCGCGGCGGTCGTGGGAAGGGCGGGACAGCCAGCGGGCCAGCGCGGTGAGGGCGGCGACGCGGCCGGTGAAGTACGAGCCCACCTCGCCGACGT
This sequence comes from Streptomyces sp. NPDC031466, assembly GCF_055581265.1. Lineage (NCBI taxonomy): Bacteria > Bacillati > Actinomycetota > Actinomycetes > Kitasatosporales > Streptomycetaceae > Streptomyces > Streptomyces sp. NPDC031466. Next base: position 594,535 of record NZ_JBVIJT010000003.1, on the reverse strand, counting down.
ACTCCACGCCGCGTGCGCGGAGGTCGAAGTGGGTGGATCGCTCGCGCCGCATCCGGGTGAGCGTCTCGACGTCCAACTCCTGGCCGAACAGGCCCGGCACGAAGTTGCGGTTGGGGAAGAACGGCGGCACCCCGGCCGTGTCCACGGAGGTGCAGCTCGCGTGCTGGTACGGGTGGTGTTCGTGGAAGTGGTCGTTGATCCGCTCGGTGATCTCCGACAGGTCGATGTACTGCTGGTGGGCACCTGCCCTCGGTTCGGCCAGTGCGCGGGCCAGCGCCCCGGTCAGGGCGCCTTCGTCGGCCTCGTCCCGGGCGCGGGCGCCGGCCAGCAGCCACAGGTTTCCCGCTTCCGTCGTGCGCCCGGCCGCCAACTGGTTCGCCACCATGGCGATGTCGGTCGTTCCGGCGCCGGCGTAGCACGTGTCGAGGACGAGGAGCACGCGGGCCCGGACCACGTCGTCGGCGAAGAGCAGGGCCAGGTCGTCCGTTCTGACGGCGGAGGACACCAGGCGGTTCTCGACGCTGTCCGAGCAGAGCAGGTAGTGGCGTCCGCCGCCGGCGCGCACGCCGTGACCGGCGTAGTAGAGCACGATGATGTCGTCCGGCCGGCGGTCCGCCGAGGCCAGCCACTCCTCCAGACCGGACACCAGTTCCTTGGCGGTCGGATTCCGGCTGCGGTCCCGGAGCACCCGCTCGTAGCCGAAGGAGGCGAACAGACTCGCCATGAGTTCCACGTCGGCGTCGACGCGTGGCAGGTCTTCGACCCCCTGGGTCGCGTAACTGCCGGTCCCGGCCGCGATCACGAATCTGCGGGGTTCCCCGCAGTCGGCTCCCGTTGGCTCGTTCGAGATCATGCGACCGCTTCCGCCCCCTCGGAACCTTGTCTCCGGTCGTACGATACGCCCCATGCAGGTGAATCGATAGCATTTCACCGCCTACGGGAAGAGACTGGGGCCCGGAGTCGGCACTGACGAATGGGGCGCGGATGGGCGATGCGGTTGCGGTGAAGACGCCCTTGCCGTTCACCGAGGGCCGGCTCAAGGTGGTCGTCACGGGAGCGGCTGGGCGCATCGGCGGCGGATTCGCGGAATTCGCCGCGGACCGGTTCGAACTGCTCCTGCTGGACCGGCCGGGGACCGACCTCTCGGGACTCGCCGCGTACGGGCGCACGGCCCACTGCGACCTCGCGGACCTCTCCCGGCTGACCGAACTGTGCCGGGGCGCCGACTGCGTGCTGCATCTCGCGGCGGATTCGAACACCGCCGCTGAGTGGGAGAGCCTGCTCACCGCGAACATCGTGGGCACGTATCACCTGTTCACGGCCAGCAGGGCGGCCCGTTGTCCGCGGGTCGTCTTCGCCTCCTCGGTGCACGCCGTCTCCGGTTACGCGCCCGGCCGCCAGGTCGCGCCGGACGCACCGGTGAACCCGGGGAACTTGTACGGGGTCTCCAAGTGCTTCGGCGAGGCGTTGGGACGCTATATGGCGGAGCGCCACGGGCTGACGGTCATGGCGGTGCGGATCGGCGCCTGCCAGAATCCCGAGGCCGCGAGGGCTCCGGATTCCGAATGGATGATCGGAACGTTCGTCGCGGAGCAGGATCTGCATCATCTCCTGGAACGTGCCATCCGGGTCGAGGGAATTCGCTTCGGAATCTTCCACGCGGTCAGCGACAACTGGTTCAAGCGCCTGGACATCTCCGCGACCCGCGAACTGCTGGGCTTCGAGCCGGCCTATGACTTCATGCGGCTCGCGCCGGCCTTCAAGGAGCTCTTCACCGATCTGCCTCACGGCCGTACCCCTTCCGGGACGGAGAGCGGCGGCGATCCGGACTGAGCGGAAAAGGACGCGCGGCCCGGACTCACCCGGCGTACACCTCCCGCCAGGAGCGAGCGGGACGCCGGCCGAGCAACTCGCGCGCTTTCGCGGAACACTGCAGCGACTCGAAGGTCCCCAACGGTCTTGTGGTGAGCTTCGCCCCCTCACCGAGAACGTCGAGCAGTTCGGCGGTGGGGCGGTCCGACAGAGTGTCGGGCGCCGCGATCATCAGGGCCGTCGCGCCCTCGACATCCGCCGTCAGCGCGAGCCGGCAGCTCATCGCGACGTCGTCGAGGTCCACGTAGCTCCACAGGTTCCACCGGCCGCGCTCGGGCCGGGCCCAGTACTCGGGCAGCGCCGCGTAGTCCGTCCGGTCCATGACGACCGAGAAGCGAAGTGCCACCAGGGTCATCCCGTGGCAGTGGGCGAAGTGGTGCGCGAGGCTCTCGCCGGTCGCCTTCGACAGGGCGTAGCTGGTCTCCGGGCGGAGGGGGTGGGCCTCGTCCAGGGGCAGGTGAATGGGGCCGCCGATCCGGAAGGGCGGGCCGAGCACGGTCTCGCTGGACGCCCAGACCACACGCTTGACGCCGTGCACCGCTGCCGCCTGGAACACGTTGTAGGTGGAGGTCGTGTTCGCCGTGAAGGTCGCCCCCTCGGCCAGCTCGGAGTGCAGGGTGTGCGAGTCGGGCACGCCCGTGGCGGCGAGGTGGACCACCGCGTCCACGCCGTCCAGGGCGTCGACGGCCTGCCAGAGCTCGCGCAGATCCGCACGCCGGTAGCCGGGCTCCTGCGCCCGCATCGGCGCGATGTCGACCGGGACGGTCTCGTGTCCGTGCGCGGCCAGTTCCGCCCCCACGGCCCGCCCGATCCGGCCCAGTCCCCCGGTCACCGCGACACGCATGACAACTCCCTTGTCAGCACCGGCATCTGACGCACCGCCACCCCCAATGCGCGAGTGGCGGGGGGACTATAGTCGTTCCGCCGACCACCCCGGAAGGTGGCCGCTCCGGTGCTCGTCCGAGGAGGTCCCATGGCGCGGATCGTGGTGGTACACGGGATCGCCCAGCAGTTCAAGGGCCCCCGAACGCTCCACGCCTCGGTCGCGCCCGCCCTGCGCGACGGCGTGACGGCCGCTCTCGGCCCGGCCGGACCGGTACTCGGCGACCACGACGTCGCATGCGCCTTCTACGGCGACGTGTTCGTCCGGCCCGGGACCCGGGCGACGTCGGTCCCGGCGTACGACGAGAGGGACGTGGAGTGCGACTACGAGGCGGAGCTGCTGCTGGAGTGGTGGCTGGCGGCGGCGCGGGTGTACCCGCAGGTGCGGGGCCCGGACGCGAAGTCCCGCGGTGTGGTCGGATACGCGGCCACCCGCCCGCTGACGCGACCGCTGGTACGCCGCGCGCTCGACGCGCTGACGCATGCGCCCTACTTCGCGCGGGTCGCGGAGCCGTTGCTCGTCTTCGGGTTGAAGCAGGTCCGCCGGTACTTCCACGAGCCCGACCTGCGGGAGCGGGTGCGGGCTGCGGTGGCCCGCGCCATCGCGGCGGACACCCGGGTGCTGGTGGCGCACTCGCTGGGCAGCGTGGCGGCGTACGAGCTGTTGTGCGACGAGGCGTTGCGGAAGGCGCACCCCGAGTGGCGGGTCTCCACGCTGATCACCCTCGGCTCGCCGCTCGGACTGCGCGGCCTGATCTTCGACCGCCTGTCGCCTGCTCCCCACCAGGGCACAGGCGTCTGGCCACCCGGAATCGAACACTGGACGAACATCGCCGACAAGGGCGACATCGTCGCCCTCGTCAAGCAACTCGCCCCCCGATTCGGCGCGCGGGTCCAGGACCATGAGGTCCACAACGGCGTCGAGATGCACTCCGTGAGCCGCTACCTCACGGCCCCCACCACGGGCAGGGCCATCGCGGGAGCACTTACCGGAACCACTCCCTGACACGGGCCGGGCGACTGGTCCGTGTCAGGGAGCGTGGGCCGTCAGACTCCGATCAGGTCGTAGGTACCCGTGCCGTCCTGCCTGCCGTTGGAGTACTGGCGCAGGAACTCCCCGTCGGCGTACCGGTCGTGGCCCATCATGGAGCCGGTGTACTTGTTCTGCAGACCGACCTTCGAGCTGCCCGGCACGTCGCGGTAGACGTAGAACCGCTGGAGGTCGTCCTCCGCGCAGGGGACCGTCATCAGGACCGCCCGGTCGATGGCCGCGTTCTGCTCGGGGATGCTCGCGCACCCGCCGTTGCCCCAGTTCCACAGGGACGCCTCGAGGACCCCGTCGCGCTCCGTCACGTTGCACAGGCGCCAGTGGTCCAGGTGGCCGCTGAAGATCGTCGAGGGCCGCAGCCGGACACCGTCGTCCGCCCGGAGCGGTGCGCCCCAGGACAGGGACTTGCCGGGTACGGCGATCTTGAAGGCGCCGCCCACGCAGTCCAGAGCGGCCTCCGCGCCGCGTCCGGCGGCCTTGGGCTGTTCGGCGGGCGTGCCGCCGGCGAGGGCCGGGCGCTGCACGAGACGGTCCCGCTTCTGCTTCGCCGTCGGCGCCACGGGGCCCGCCGGGCGCTCGGTCTTCGCAGCGGCCGAGCCGCAGTCGAGGAGGCCTTGTGCCTTGGCCATGATGCTGCCCGCGGGCACGCTGTCCTGACAGCGGACCGCGCCTTCCTCAAGGGTGGTGAAGGTGGTGAAACTGCCGCCGCCGGACCCCTCGAACCACTTCAACGCCCAGCTGCCGTCGCCCTGTTGGACGCGGTTGCAGTTGAGGCTCGCGTACGTGCCGGTGACCTTCTTGGTGCCCTTGTAGACGCCGTAGTAGCCGGGCTTGCTGAAGTTCCACGTGACGGCGTTCGACACGGTGCTGGTGGAGGAGGAGTCGACCTTCACGCTCAGCCCCAGGCTCGCGCCGACCTTGCCGAGGGTCTCGACGGCGAAACCGCCCTCGGCGTTGCCGTTGAGGCCGACGGAGACGGAGATGGTCGTCTGGGTGCTGGTGGTGACGGTCTGGGTGCCGGTGGTGCCCTCGGTGACGTACCAGCCCTTGAAGTGGGTGATCGTCGGGGACACTTCGGTGGTCTTGATGTACGGGTGCCGGGTGCCGAGGTCGGCGGCCGTACAGCTGTCGCCGGGCCGGGGCGCGGTCGTGCCGGTGGGCGCTGCGGCAGCCGGTGAGGCGGCAAGGCTCATGGCGGTGACCGCTACGGCGGCCGCCGTGGCGGTCACCGCCATGAATGATCTGCCTAAGCGGCCGACGGGTCCTGTGGAGCGCATCATTGCCTGCTTCCCCCTGGTCGGGTGGGTCCGGTCGGGGATGAATGTAGCGGCCACAGGAGGTGGTGGCATGAGGGCCGAACTGGCCACAGATGATCACGGAGGGGCTTGTTCCGCCCCCGGGGCCACCTCACCGTGCAGCTGGTGACGTCACGGGTCTGCAGGTGGGGGGGGCGGGTCAAGCAGTTCCAGGCCAAGGCCATGACCCAGCTCGGCTACGGCGCCGAGAACGGCACCTGGCGCAACTTCTTCCTCACCGGCGCCAAGGAAGTCCTCACCGGCCCCGGCGGCACCCCGAGCCAGGCCGGGCTCGACCTGATCCAGAGCCTCAGCCTGGACCAGATCTTCGACACCCTGGCCCAGAGCATCGACGGCCCGAGGGCCGGCCGGGAACAACGCGAACCGATCTCCCTGCGACGGCTGATCACGGAACCCCAGCAGCAGGGGGCCACCACCACGCTGCGCAACGGCGCCTTCATCCACGTACCCGGCAAGGACCTCCTGGTCGCCAAGCCCCAGGCCACCATCGCCCTGACCCGAAGCGCGCTCAACAAGATGCTGATCAAAGCGGCGGCCCGCGGCGGCTCCCTGCGAACCGCCTTCCAATCCGCTGTGGACGACGGCGAGATCACCGTATCCGGCGACGATCCGACGGCCCCCGCGACCGTGTTCGGCTACGTGACCAAGCCCGACACCGACTTCGCCATCGTCACCCCGTGACCGTGTGCCCCCAAGGCCCACGCCTGTCCCCTACGGCGCATTCGACGACGGAACAGTCACCATCATCCTGTATGACGTCTGACGCCCTCGGACCCTGAAGATGAGGCCCACCACCAATTCCGCGACCCGCCCGAAGGGTCGCGTGCCGCCGCAGACAGTGCGGTGCCCCTGCTGCCCGGGGGCGTCAGCAGGGGCACCGCGGCTCGGGGCGGAACGGCAGCGGGACTACGAGGTGGCCAGCGCTTCGGTGGGAGGCAGCCGGGCGGCTCGTACAGCCGGGTAGAAGCCGGCCAGGCCGCCGATCACGAGGGTGGCGCCGACGCCGCCGACCATGGCCCAGGCCGGCACCACCGTGGTCATGTCCTGGTACGTCGCGTAGCCGATGGTGACGCCGATGCCGAGCAGTACGCCGCCGATGCCGCCGAGTACGGACAGCAGCAGCGCCTCGGCCAGGAACTGGGTGCGGATCTGGCCGCGGGTCGCGCCGAGCGAGCGGCGCAGGCCGATCTCGGAGCGGCGCTCGAGGACGGAGATGACCATGGTGTTGGCCACGCCGACGCCGCCGACGAGCAACGCCACTCCGCCGAGGCCCAGGAGCAGGCCGCTGAGGGTGTCGTCCGTGGCCTCCTTCGCCGCCAGTACGTCGGAGGGGCGGGAGACGTCGACCTCGCTCGGGACCTCCGGGTTGGCGGTGGCGCCGAGCTTGGCCTGGACGTCCTTGACGGCGTCCTCCTCGGCGCGGACGTAGACGGTGGTGGGGTAGCCGTCGAAGCCCAGCTCCGCCTTCGCCACGCCCCAGCCGATCATGGCGTTGTTGTCCAGGGCGGGCAGCAGCTCGTTCGGTGCCAGGATCCCCACGACGGTGAACCAGCGGTCGCCGAGCCAGACCCTTACCTCCGGTCCGGCGTGGTGGATGTTCAGCTGGTACGCGGCGTTGGCGCCGAGCACGACGGCCGGGTACTTACTGTTGGCCGCGTTGAGCCAGCGGCCGTCGGTGAGTTCTCCGCCGATGGACTTCAGCAGGTCGGTGCGGGCCGCGGTGACGCGCAGGCCGCCGGATTCCTCCTCCGGCATCATGTCGTTGCGGTAGACCTTCGCGCTGGTCTTGCCGAGCGCGGAGACCGAGGTGACGTCCGGGATGTTGCCGATCATCGAGAGCGACTGCTCGGGCAGGTGCGCGGTGCCGCCGCCGAAGGATTCGCCGGGGGCCACCGTCAGCAGGTTGGTGCCGAGGGCGGCGAGGCGCTGGTTGAGGTCGTTGGTGGAGGACGAGGAGATGCCCACCACGCCGATCATGGCGGCGATGCCGATGGCGATGCCGAGCGCGGACAGGAACACCCGCATCGGCCGCGCGCGCAGCCCCGAGCCACCGACCCGGACCACATCGGCCGGGCCCATCCGGGCGGCCTTGGGGCGCGGGGGTGCCGGGAGGCTGCGCCAGGGGGCGGATTCGGTCTCCCGGGGCGGGGACACGAGGCTCATCGGGCGCTCCCTCCGGCCATCAGCTCGTCGGCCGCCGTGCCGACGGCCGAGTCGTGCTCGATCCGGCCGTCCTTGAGCCGGACCTCCCGCGGCAGCAATGCGGCGATGTCACGGTCGTGAGTGATGACCACGACGGTCGTGCCGGCCTCGTGCAGCTCGTGCAGGAGCTCCATCACCACCGCGCCGGAACGGGAGTCCAGCGCGCCGGTCGGCTCGTCGGCGAGCAGCAGCGGCGGGTCGCCGAGCACCGCGCGGGCGATGGCCACGCGCTGCTTCTCGCCGCCGGAGAGCTGGTGCGGCTCGTGGTAGAGCCGCAGGCCGAGGCCGACCCGGCGCAGTGCCCGCTCGGCCAGCTCGCGCCGCTCGGCGCGGGGCCGGCCGCTGTAGAGCAGCCCGTCCGCGACGCTGTCCAGCGCCGGTATGCCCTGCGCCAGGTGGAACTGCTGGAAGACGAAGCCGATGGTGGCGGCCCGCAGTGCGGAGAGGTCGCGGTCGCGCAGCTCGTCGATGTCGTGGCCGCCGATGCGGACCTTGCCCTCCGACGGGCGGTCCAGGGTGCCCATGATGTTGAGCATCGTGGACTTGCCGGAGCCGGACGGGCCGACCACCGCGAGCAGTTCGCCGCGGTGGATCACCAGGTCGGCGGAGTGCAGCGCGGTGAGCTCGCCGTACGACTTGGAAACCCCGGCGAGGTCGACCACCGGGTGGGACGCTGGGCTCACTTCGGGACCCCCACGACCGTGCCCTCGGAGATGCCGGCGCCGGAGACCTCCACCATGCTGTCGGCGAACATGCCGAGTTTGACCGTGACGTACTTGACGCCGTTCGGCTCCGAGGGCTTCACGACCTCGAGCGCGTAGCCTCCGCCGTCCTTCGCCACCAGGGCGCTGACCGGGACCGCGAGCACGTTCTTGCGGCTCTCCGACTTCAGGGTGACGTCGACCGACGCCGCCTGATAGCTGCCGAGGCCCTTCTGGTCCTTCACCTTCAGCTCGACGGGGAGGGTCGATGCCTTGTCGCTGTCGTCGGAGCCGGAGCCACCGGAGCCCGAGTCGCCGGACCCCTCGTCGGCGGTGTTCGAGGGCGAGCCGACCTCGGTGACCGTCGCCTCGACGCTCGTCCCGTCGGGGAGTTCTACCTGCGCCTTCGTGCCGTTCTTGACGAGGTCCTCGTACTGGGCGTCGAGGTCCACGGTGATGACCCGCTCGGTCCCGGTCCAGGTCAGCACCTCGCCGCTGGGTGCGGCGCCCAGCTCGGCCTTCACGGCGGAGACCTTCCTGGCCCCGGGGGCCACCACCGCGTCGCCCGGCTTGACGGTGCCGGTCTCCTCGCGGTTCAGGTCGTCCTGCCACTCCGTGACGGCGGCGGCGGTGTCGTCGTTGTACGTGGAGTCGGCGACGAAGCCGTCGTAGCCGAGGGCCTTCAGGTTCTGCTCGAGGATCTTGACGTCGCTGCCGGAGTCGCCGGACTTCATGGTGCGGTAGAAGGGGATGGTCCCGTAGAGCAGCGGCGTCTTCTGCTGGTTGACGCGGTAGACGTCCCCGCCGCGTTTGATGGTGTCGCCTGCCTTGGGCACCCAGGTGACGATCCCGGAGCCGCCGCCCGCTCCAGGCTTGGATCCGCCGCCGGAGGACTGGGCAAGGACGGTGGTGGAATCGCCGTAACTCAGGCTGCCGTCCACGGTCTGGGTGTCGGTCAGGGAGGTGCGCTGCACCTTCGCCGTCGCCGAAGGGCCTTTGGAGGCCTCGGGCTTGTCGTCCTCCTTGCCGCCCAGCGAGCCGCTGGCGGCGAGCCCCGCGGCCGCGGCCACGGCGATCGCCACCAGCACGATCAGGGTGGTGCGCAGCGGCCGCCGCTTGCGGTGACCGAGCGGCTCCTCGCCGCTGCCGGCGCCTCCCTCGCCCCCGCCGCCGGTGGCTGGCACGGGGGCCTGCTCCGCGTGCTCCGCGTGCTCCGGGGCGGAAGCGGCGAGCGCCGCCCCGGCTGGCTGCTCGGTGGCCAGAACACCGGGCTCGCGCACTTCCAGCACGGCGGCCGAGTCGCCGTCCGGCCCGCCGGGCTCCCGCAGTCCCCGGGTGTGATCGGGCGTCGTCACTGCTCGGACCCGTCAGTGAAGTACATCTCGCCGCCCGGGGACTTGTCCTGGCACGCCTGCGACGCCTTCTGCATCTTCGGGTCGTCGGGCATCATGCCGAGTTTGCCGAGCGGCACGTTGATCCGGGTGCCGTCGACCTCCGGGTCCGGGAACTTCGGGATGCCGTTCTTACGGATGCACTCGGCCCACGAGTTCACCTTGGAGGCGTCCATCTTGCCGCCGTTCTCCACGGAGCGCCCCTGCGGCATCTTGTCGCGGCAGGCCTCCATCGCCTGCAGGGTCTTCGGGTCGTTCGCGCCATTGCCGGGGTTCGCCTTGACCCGGCCGTCGGCGTCCTGCTCCGGGTCCGGATAGTCGGGGACGCCGTTCTCCCGCATGCACTTCGAGTAGGCCATCGCCTGGGTGAATCCCTTGTCCTTGGTTCCGGGGGACTTGCCGCCCGATTCGGCGGCGTTCGAGTCACCGGAGCAGCCGGCGGCACCGAAAGCGGCGACGACAAGAGCGGACGCGGCGATCAGGGTGTGCGCTTTGGCGCGCTTACGTGTGATGAGCATGGTGCCGTTTCTACGTGGGCGGCGGTCACACGGCGGACACAGTCGCGTCCGTCCAACTGTCCACTCCGCAAGCGTTTGTGACCGCACGGTTACCGAAGCCCTCACACGGTGGGGGCATGTCACTGACTGCTGCGGCCACCTACCCCAAGGCCTCCCCCGACACCGCCCCACCGCCCCACCGCCGTTGGTTCTGGCGCTCGCCCCCGGACCAGCCGTCCTGGGCCCGCCCGGCGCTGCTGGGGGTGGCCGCGCTCGCCGCCGTGCTCTACGGCTGGAATCTCGCCGGCAGTTCCTACGCCCCGTACTACTCGGTGGCCGCCCGCAGCATGTCGGAGAGCTGGCACGCGTTCTTCTTCACCGCCTTCGACCCGGCCGCCACCATCACCCTGGACAAGGTCGGCGGCTTTCTGTGGCCGCAGGCGCTCGCCGCCCGGCTGTTCGGCTTTCACGCCTGGTCACTGACACTGCCCCAGGTTCTGGAGGGCGTGGTGTCGGTGCTGGTCCTGTACCGGGTGGTGCGCCGCTGGCAGGGTCCGGTGGCCGGTCTTGCCGCGGCCGGGCTGCTGACCATGACGCCGGTGGCGGCGTCGATGTTCGGCCACGCGATACTCGATGCGTCACTCACCATGTGCCTGGTGCTGGCCGCGGACCAGTACCAGAAGGCGGTCATGACCGGCCGCCTGGGCCCGCTGCTGCTCAGCGGCATGTGGGTCGGGCTGGGCTTCCAGGCCAAGATGATGCAGGCTTGGGTCGTCGTGCCGGCGCTCGCCCTCGGCTATCTCATCGCCGCCCCGCACCCGCTGCGCAAGCGGCTCGGGCAGCTCCTTGCGGCGGGCGGCGTGCTGTTCGCGGTGTCGCTGTCGTGGGTCGCGCTGATGACCTTCACGCCGGAGAGCTCGCGCCCGTACGCGGACGGCACGACCAACAACAGCGCCTTCGCCATGGTCTTCGGCTACAACGGCCTCGACCGGCTCCACGACGGCCTGATCGACGGCTCGTTCAAGGGGACCTTCGAGGGCGGGTCGTCGTCGCAGGGCCAGGGCGGCGGCGCGGGCGGTACCAAGGCCATGCCGGACACCGACGGCTGGGGCAAGCTCCTCGGGCCGCGGTTCGGCGCCCAGATCGGCTGGCTGTACCCGCTGGCGCTGCTGTCCCTGGTTCTCGGCCTGGCCCGGCACCGCCGCGCCCCCCGCACCGACCAGCGGCGGGCCGGCTATCTGATGTGGGGCGGGTGGCTGCTCACCTCGGCCGTGCTGCTCAGCGCCATGGGGGTCCCGCACACGGCCTACGTCACGTTGCTCGCGCCCGCGCTGGCCGCGCTGGCGGCCGCCGGCATCGTGGCGATGTGGCGCCTCCACCGCACGGCGCTCGGCCCGCCGCAGACCCTGGTGCTGCCGGCCGCCATCGTCGTACAGGAGGCCTGGACGCTGCATGTGGCCGCGGAGTACCCCGGCTTCGTGCCGTGGCTCACGCCCGTGATCCTCGCGGCAACCGTCGCGGCCTGCGCGGCGCTCGTGTACGCGGTGCTGCCGGCGCCGCCGAACGCCCGGCTGTCCCGCCGGATCGGGGTCGCCGGGCTGGTGGCGGGCTGCGTCGCGATGTTCGCCGCGCCCACGGCGTGGTCGCTTTCGGTGCTGGACTCCCAGTACGCAGGTTCGTCCTTCGACGCGTACGCCGGGCCGCCTTACCGGCCGAAGGGCGGCAAGGCGGGGAAGAAGAGTGGTGGGCCAGTCGTATCCTCGGGCGGGGCGGTGGCTGCCGGGCAGCCGCGCCGCTCGTCGGGACCGTCCGGCGGCCCGAGCGGCGGGGACATCGCGGCCGGGCTGAGCAAGGAACAGAAGGCACTCCTGGCGTACGTCCAGAAGCACAACCGCGGCGCCGAGTACACCTTCTCCACCGACAACTGGCAGGCGGCGGCCCCGTACATCTACGCCAGGGCACTGCCCGTGCTGCCGCTCGGCGGGTTCACGGGCGGGGCCAACTCGGCGACCCTGGCCGAGTACCGCAAGCTGGTCGCGGACGGCAAGCTGCGCTTCGCGCTGCTGAGCAGCGGCGGCGAGAAGTCGGGCGCGTCGCAGGCCGGAAGCTCGGTGGGGCAGATCAACGACTGGGTCAGGTCCACCTGCACCAAGGTCGAGCCGAAGGCGTACGGGGGCCGGCCGGCGGGACCTGATGGCGCGAAGGCTCCGCGGGGATCTCAAGAACCGAAGGCCGCGAAGGAACCTCAGGACCAGAAGGGCCCGAAGGGGCCTCAGGACCAGAAGGGCGGCCCAGGCCCCGAGGCGCCGAAGGATCAAGCCGGATCGACGCCTTCGAAGGACAAGGCAGAACCGAAGCAGCAGGGCCGGGAAACCCTCTACAGCTGCTCCCCCGACGCCGTATGACGACGGTGACGGCGGCCCTCCCGGGCCGCCGTCACCGTCACCAGGCGACCGGCAGCTCCTCCACGCCGTACTGCACGGCGAAGGGACGGAACCGCAGCTCGGCCTCCGGAACGGCGAGCCGCAGCCCGGGGAACCGCGCCAGCAGCCCGGCGATGGAGGCCCGCAGCTGCACGCGCGCGAGCGCGGCCCCGATGCAGTGGTGGACGCCGTGCCCGAACGCGAGGTGGGCGGAGGCATCCGCACGCGTGAGGTCCAGCCGGTCCTCGGGACCGCCGGGCAGGCGCGTGCGGTTGACCGCGAGGAGAGAGCAGGAGACGGTCTCGCCCGCCTTGATCTGCTGCCCGCCAAGGGTCACGTCCACCAGCGCGGTCCGCGGCGACGCCGTCGACACCACCGCGACGTGACGCAGCAGTTCCTCCACCGCCTGATCCAGCAGCTCGGGCCGCGCGCGCAGCAGCGCGAGCTGGTCCGGGTGCTGCACCAGCGTGAGCACGCCCAGGCCCAGCATCTGCGTCGAATTCTCCAGCGCGCCGGCGAGAAACGAGTTGACGACGCCGACCAGTTCGGCGTCGGTCAGCTCCGCCCCGTGTTCGCGGACGATGGTGCCGAGCAGGTCCTCGCCGGGCTCCCGGCGCTGCCGCGCGACGATGCCGCCGAGGTACGAGATGTACGCCTTCTGTGCCGCTATCCGCCGCCGGGCACGGCTGCCGGAGCGGGCGTCCATCCGGCTGGGCGCGCGCACGTCGAGCATCCGACCCAGCTGGGCGAGGTCGTCGCGTGGGATGCCGAGCAGCGCGCAGCTGACCAGGCCCGGCACCGGCCAGCCGAAGTGCCGCATCAGATCGGCCGGCGGCCCGTTCCCGGCCAGCACGTCGAGCCGCTCGGCCACCACCGCTTCGACGGCCGGCGCCATGGCGCTGATGCGCCGCGTGGTGAAGGCCGGTGCCAGCAGCTTCCGTAGCCGGCCGTGCTCCGGGGGGTCGTGATGCAGCAGGTTTCCGGCCTCCTTGGGCTGCGAGATGGCCTTCTGCTGTACGGGCGGCACGGAACTGAACCGGTCGGTGTCGCTGAGCACCGCCCGTACCTCCGCGCGCCCCGTGACGACCCAGTCGAAGGCACCCCGGTCGCGGGCGACGGGCGTGCTGTGGCTCATCCGGGTCAGCTCGGGCGTCGGGTCGAGGCCGTCGCGGCGCAGGTGCGGGGGGAGTTCCGGTGGCTGCGGCATGTGGTGCCTTTCCGTTTACCAGGTGACCGGGAGGTTCTCGATGCCGAAGGTGGCCATCCACGGCGGCCGGAACCGCAGGTCCTCGCGGGGCACCGCGAGCCGCAGCTCGCGGAGGCGGCGCAGCACGGCCGCGAAGGCGATCCGCAGTTCCATGCGGGCCAGGGCCGCGCCCGCGCAGTAGTGGATGCCGTGGCCGAAGGCCAGGTGATTGTTGCCCTCGCGGCGGATGTCGAGATGGTCGCGGCCGGTCTCGTCCGGCTGGGCGCGGTTGACCGCAAGGAGCGAGCAGGAGACGACCTGCCCGGCCTTGATGGTGTGCTCGCCGATGCGCACCTCGGTCAGCGCCGTGCGCGGTGAGGCCACCGCGACGACGGTGGTGTAGCGCAGCAGTTCCTCCACCGCCCGGTCCATCAGCTCCGGTTTGTCGCGGAGCGCGGCGAGTTGGTCCGGGTGGTCGAGCAGCGACAGGATGCCCAGGCCCAGCATGCCGACCATGTTCTCGATCCCGGCGGCCATGACGGAGGCGGCCAGGCCCACCAGTTCCTTGTCGGTGACCTCCGGGCCGTGCTCCTTGATCAGCCCGCTGACGAGGTCGTCGCCGGGGGCGCGGCGCTTGGTGGCGACGTAGCGGGCCACATAGTCGTCGAAGGCCTTGGCGGAGGCGCGGCGGGCCCGCCAGCCGCGGTTGTCGCGCCGGCTGAGGTCGAGGTGGCGGGCAAGTTCCGCCTGGTCGTCGCGGGGGATGCCGAGGAGTGTGCAGCCGACCAGGCCCGGGATGGGCCAGGCGAAGTGCCGCATGAAGTCGGCCGGGCTGCCGGCCCGTTCCATGACGTCGAGGCGGTCCTCGACGATCCGCTCGACCTGCGGTTCGATCCGGCGCATCCGGCGCATCGTGAACTCCGGCGCCAGCATTTTGCGCAGCCGGGTGTGCTCCGGCGGGTCGTGCATCAGCGGATTGCCGATCTGGGTGATCTCCCGCGACTCCTCCTCGCTGTCGGCCGGCGGCCGGGTGGAGAAGCGGCACTGGGCGTCGCCGAGGATCTCCCGGACCTCATCCCGACCGGTGGCGACCCAGCTGATCAGCCCCGGTCCGGTGTCCTCGAGCAGCGGCGTGTGCTCGCTCATCGGCGCCAGGCCGGGCGGCGGCTGCATACCCTCCCGCACATGGTTCGGGATGATGTCGAAGGTCTTCTCCGCTGCCATCTCAATCGCCCCTTCCGGCACGGATCTTCGCGGTGAGCACACGGCCGATGCCGGACCGGTGCGCGGATTCGAGCATGTCCTCGTGGGTGGAGGTGACCTCGTGGGTCTCGATGTTCCCGGCGACATACGGTCGCCAGCTCGCGATGGCCTCGGTGGCCAGCAACTTCTCGGTGCGCCGCTCGGTCGCCACGAACACCAGCAGGTCGCCGCTGAAGCGGCGCGGGGTGTGGTCCCGGATCAGGCCGACGATGTTCATGATGACCTCCCGCATGTTCTCAAGCTGCGCTCCGCGCGCCTCCACGTCCCGGCCGGGAGCGGTGCCACTGTCCTCGTCCCAGGTGCCCTTGCCGTCCACCGGGCCCATGCCGTTCTCCTGGTCGCCGCCGATGGAGCCGACGTCCCGGTACGGATACGCGTCGAGCAGTGCGAGCAGATCGACCTGCTCGCCCAGCTCCTCCAGCCGGCAGGCGATGGCCTGCGCGACGACACCGCCGAAGGACCAGCCGGTCAGCCGGTACGGGCCGTGCGGCTGCACGCTCCGCATCTGGTCGACGTAGTCGTCCACCATCTCTTCCATGGTCTGCGGCAGCGGTTCCGGTCCTGCGAGGCCGCGCGCCTGGATGCCGTACATCGGCAGGTCGGCCGGCAGGTGCGGCAGCAAGGTGGCGTAGCTCCAGCTCAGGCCGGTGCCGTGGTGAATGCAGAACAGCGGCCGGCGATCGCCCTCCGCACGCAGCGGCAGCAGCACCCCGAGGTCCTCGGAGTTCCTGACGGTGCGCCTGCCCACGCCGTCGCGCCGGTGCCGGTCCGGGTCGCCCGCGGCGTGCGGCCGCAACAGGCCGGAGGCTTCGCGCCGGGCCCACTGGCCGGTGCGCAGCATCCGTTCGCCGCGGCGGCCGAAGGGGTTGGCGACGAGACGGCTGCCGGTCTCGCCGGACGCGTCCGGGTAGCGGTGCGCGAGCGCCGGGCCGGTGACGTACACCTCGCCCAGGGCGCCCGGCGGGGCCGGACGGAGGTAGAAGTCCAGTAGATGGGCACGGGTGCCGTCCGGCCACCGCACGTCCGTGCCCTGGTCGCCTGGCGCGTCCACCGGCCGCTCGGTCAGGGCCCGTTCAACCTCGTCCAGCAGCTCGATATGGCCGATCGGGAGTTCCGGATCCTGCGCGACCTGCTCAAGGACCCGCACCAGTCGGCGGGCGAAGGCGGCGGCCTCCGGCTCGTCGAAGAGGTCGACGGCGTAGTCCAGGCTGCCGACGATGCCGTCCGGGTCCCCGTAGTCCTCGAAGCTCTCGGTGAGGGTGAGCCGCAGGTCGAGCGGGGAGTTCTGGGGCGGCAGCGGCAGCCTGGTGGTGGCAAGACCCGGCAATCCCGCGTCCTCCCATTTCTCGGCGATGTCGTCGCGTACGTCCAGGAGGACCTGGAAGACCGGGTGATGGGTTCCGCTGGACCTCGGCTCCAGCCGCTCGACCAGCCGGTCGAAGGGCACGTCCTGGTTCTGCAGCGCTTCCTGGTACGCCTCCCTGGCCCGCTTGACCAGGGTGCGGAAGGCCGGGTTGCCGTGGGTGTCCAGGCGCAGCGACAGCAGCCCGGACAGCGGTCCGACCACGCCCTCCAGGCTTTCCTCGCCGTCCGGTCGCGGCAGTACGGTGCCCAGCGTCAGGTCCGTGCCTGCGCCGAGCCGGGAGAGCAGCAGCGCGAGCGCGGCGTGCACCGCCGTGAAGGTGGTCGCGTCGGCGGCGTCCGCCGCCTCAAGGAGCTGGGCGTGGGTGTCCGCGGCGATCCGGATCGGGATGGAGGCGGTGCGCCGCTCCGGCCCGGCGGCCCGCTCCCGGTCCGTCGGCAGCTCGGTCCGCGGTGGCGCGTCGGCCCAAGCGGCCTTCCAGTACTCGAGCTGATCGGCGACCAGGCTCTCCCCCTCCTCCTCGCCCTTGAGCAGCTCGCGCTCCCAGAGCGCGTAGTCGGCGAACTGTAGCGGCAGTGGCGCCCGTTCCGACGCCCGCCCCTCGCGGCGCGCCCCGTAGGCGGCGGCGAGGTCGCGGATCAGCAGGTTCACCGAGGACTCGTCCGCCGCGATGGGATGGATGACGATGAGCAGCGCTTGCGCGGTCTCCGAGAGGGCGAAGAGATGCTGCGCCCAGGGAGCTTCCCGGGTCAGGTCGAAGCGCTGCCGGATGCGGGACGCCAGCAGCCCCGGCAGCTCGTCCTCGCTCGCCTGGACCACCGCGAGGCCGTCGCGTACGGCATCGTCGCCGCCGGCCTCGGCCGGTTGCTGCACCAGCGTGCCCTCCGGGGTCTCCCAGAACCGCGTACGCAGCAGCTCATGCCGCGCCACCACATCGGCCAGCGCAGCCCGCAGGGCCGGCACGTCCAGCTCGCCCTCGAGCCGCAGCGCGGCGGCGAGGTTGCTCGTCGCACCCGCGCCGGCCGCCCGTTCCGCCTGCCAGACCCGCTGCTGGTATACGGAGGCGGGGAGCTCGGCGGGCCGCTGGTCGACCGCACGCAGCGGCGGCCGCAGCTTGGCGCCGAGCAACCGCTCCACGCCGACCGGAGTCGAGGCGCCGAAGAACTGCCGGATGCTCAGCTCGGCGCCGAGCTCCGTACGGACCCGTCCCGCAAGACGCATCGCCAGGGCCGAGTTGCCGCCCAGGTCGAAGAAGTTGTCGTCGGGCCCGACCCGGTCCAGGCCGAGCACCTCGGCGAAGAGGGCGCACAACCGCTCCTGGAGTTCCCCCTGCGCCGCCTGCGCCGAGACCAGGTTGGCGTAGCTCGGCGCGGGCAGCGCGGACTTGTGCAGCTTGCCGTTGGGAGTGAGCGGCAGCGCGTCGAGTGCCATCACCGTGGCCGGCACCATGTACTCGGGCAGCCGGGCGGCGGCGAACTCCCGCACGGCGGCCGGTTCCAGTCCACTGCCCTCGGCGGGGACGACGTAGGCGACCAGGCGGGGGTCGCCGGGCCGGTCCTCGCGGACGACGACGGCTGCCTGGGCGATGTGCTCGTGGGCGGCGATGACGGATTCGATCTCGCCCAGCTCGATGCGGAAGCCGCGGATCTTGACCTGTTCGTCGGCGCGGCCCTGGAAGTGCAGCAGCCCGTCGCCGCTCCACCTCGCCAGGTCGCCGGTGCGGTACATGCGCCCGCCTTCGGCGTACGGGCAGGCCACGAAGCGCTCCGCGGTCAGGTCCCGGCGGCCCAGGTAGCCGCGGGCCAGACCCGGACCGGCCAGATACACCTCACCCGTGGCACCGATCGGCACCGGGCGCAGGAATTCGTCCAGGACGTACACCTGGGTGTTGGGCAGCGGACTGCCGATCGCCGGGGGCTGGTCGTCCGGTGTGATGCCCTCGTCGAGCGGCACGGCGGTAGCGATGACAGTGGACTCGGTCGGGCCGTACGTGTTCCACAGCCCGGCGACCGCACGCCACTTGGCGGCCAGGTCGGCGGTCAGCCGCTCGGCGCCAAGGACCCAGTTGCGTACGCCGGGAACGGTCTGCGGATCCAGGACGCTGAGCAGGGAGGGCACCACGCTCGCGACGGTGACGCCACTCCGCTCGACCATGGCGGCCAGCGCCTGCGAATCGGTGCGCTCCTCACTGGCGGCGATCGCCAGCGTGCCGCCGAACGCCAGGGTCACGGCGACGTCAAGGACCGAGGCGTCGAAGCTGAACGACGCGAACTGCAGCGTCACCTCACCAGGACCGGCGCCGAGCACCGGCCCCATCGCCTCGGCCAGGTTGGCCGGGCCTCGGTGGGGGACGGCGACCCCCTTGGGGCGGCCGGTGGAGCCGGAGGTGTAGATCACATACGCCAACTGGTCGGGATCCAGCGCCACTTCGAGTGGGGAGTCCGACTCTGCGGCGATCGCCTCCCGCGCATCGGCCAGCACGGTGTCGTCCAGCACGACCTGTGCCTCACTGGACATGACCATGAATTCCAGCCGGTCGGCGGGATACTCCGGGTCCAGCGGCACGTAGGCGCCGCCGGCCTTCCAGACCGCCAGCATCGAGGTCACCATGTCGACGCCGCGCGGCAGCCGAAGCCCCACCCGCGACTCCCGGCGCACGCCCTGCCGACGGAGGTAGCGGGCCAACCGATTCGACCGGGCCTCCAGTTCCGCGTACGACAGCTCCTCGGATCCGCAGCGCACCGCGGCCACATCCGGGGTCCGGACCGCCCACTCCTGGAAGCGCTCGGGCACGGTCAGCGGGCCGATCGGCCGGGTGTCGGCGTTCCATTCCTCGAGCACGCGCGCCCGTTCGTCCGCGTCGAGTACGTCGATCTCGCTCAGCCGCACCTCGGGATCGGCCGCCACCTGCTCCAGGACTCGCACAAGTCGGTCGCCGAGGGCCCGTACGGTCGGCTCGTCGAAGAGGTCCGCCGCGTACAGGATCCCGCCCCCGAGTCCCGCCGGAGAGCCGTCCGCACCGCGCCGCTCACCCAGCGAGACGGAGAGGTCGAACCGCGCCGGGGGCGCGGCAGCCGGCGGCATAGGGGTGACGCGCAGGCCGGGGAGCTGCCATTTCGCTTCGGGTACGTTCTGCAGCGCCAGCATCACCTGGAACAGCGGGTTGCGCGACAGCGAGCGCGCCGGGTTCAGCTCCTCCACCAGCCGCTCGAAGGGCACATCCTGATGCCCGTACGCCGCGAGATCCGTCTCCCGCACTCGCCGCAGCACCTCGGCGAACGACGGGTCACCGGCCAGATCCGCCCGCAGCACCAGCGTGTTCACGAAGAACCCCGAAAGCCCCTCCAGCTGCGCGTCCCCACGCCCCGCGACGGGTGTGCCGAGAGGGATGTCCGAGCCCGCACCCATCCGCGACAGCAGCACCGACAGCGCGGCATGCACCAGCATGAACATCGTCACCCGGCCGCGCCCGGCCACCTCGATCAGACGGGCGTGCGTCGGCGCGGTCACGTCGACGTCCACCGTGCCGCTGCGGAAGGAGGGGGTCGCGGTACGGGCGCGGTCCATCGGCAGCGCCAGCTCGGGTGGGGCGTCGGCGAGAGCGTCCTTCCAGTACGCCAGCTGGCCGCTGATCACACTCTCCGGATCGTCCGGGTCGCCGAGCGCCTCCCGCTGCCACAGCGCGTAGTCCGCGTACTGCACCGGCAGCGGCTCCCAGGCCGGCGCCCGACCCTCGCACCGCGCCTCGTACGCCGCCCGCAAGTCCCGGGCCAGCACCCCCATCGACCAGCCGTCCGAGGCAATGTGATGCACCACCAACAGCAGCACGAACTCCCCCGGCGCCACCCGCAGCAACGACACCCGCCACGGCAACTCCACACCCAGATCGAAGCCACGGCCGCTCAGCCCGGCCAGAGTCTCGTCGAGACGGGACTCCTCGGTGTCCACGACGGTCAACCGCGGATGAGCGCCGCTTCCGGCCAGCACGTCCTGGCGCGGCTTGCCCTCCCGGTCCGGATAGACCGTGCGCAGGCTCTCGTGCCGGTCGGCGACATCGCCGAGCGCCGCCTCCAGCGCCTGCACGTCCAGCTCACCCTCCATCCGCAGCGCCAGCGGCAGGTTGTACGCGCCGGCCGCCTCCGAGTCCACGCCGTCCATCCGGCTCAGGAACCACATACGCTGCTGGCCGAACGACAGCGGCACGTCGTCGGGTCGCGGCTGCGGTCGCAGCGCCACCCGGTTCTCGGCCGCGGCGTCACCGAGCAGCCGGGCGATCCCGGCCACCGTGGGCGCGCTGAAGACGTCCCGGATGCTCAGCTCGGTGTCGAGCGCCGCGCGGATCCGGGCGACGAGCCGCATGCCGAGCAGTGAGTCCCCGCCCAGCTGGAAGAAGTCGTCATCGACACGGACCTCGTCGACGCCGAGGACGTCGGTGAAGAGGGTGCAGAGGATCTCCTCGGCGGGGGTGGATGGTGCGCGGCCGTGGCCGGTGGTCGCTTCGGGGGTGGGGAGGGCGGCTTTGTCGATCTTGCCGTTGGGGGTGAGCGGCAGCTGGTCCAGGACCGTCAAGCTGCTCGGGACCATGTAGTCGGGGAGGCGCGTGGTGGCGAACTCCCGGATGGCTGCGGGATCCGACTCGGTCGCGGATACGACGTACGCGGCGAGGCGGTCGTCGCGGACGATGACCGTGGCCTGAGTGACATCCGGGTGGGTGGTGAGGACGGATTCGATCTCGCCGAGTTCGATGCGGAAGCCGCGGATCTTCACCTGCTCGTCGGCGCGGCCCTGGAAGTGCAGCAGCCCGTCGCCGCTCCACCTCGCCAGGTCACCGGTGCGGTACATGCGGACGCCCGCTGCGTAGGGGCAGGCCACGAAGCGCTCCGCGGTCAGGCCCCGGCGGCCCAGGTAACCGCGCGCCAGGCCCGGACCGGCCAGATACACCTCACCCGTGACACCGACCGGCACCGGGCGCAGGAAATCGTCCAGGACGTACGCCTGGGTGTTGCGCAGCGGACTGCCGATCGCCGGCGCTTCACCATCGGACGTGAGGCCGGCGGGCAGCTCCACGGCCGTGGTCATCACGGTGGCCTCAGTCGGCCCATAGGTGTTCCACAGCCCCGCCTGCGCCCGCCAGCGAGCGGCGAGGTCGGCGGTCAGCCGTTCGGCGCCCAGCACCCAGTTCCGTACCCCTGGGACTGCTTGCGGGTCGAGCACCGACAGCAGTGACGGCACCACGCTCGCTACTGTCACCCCGGCCGCATCGATCATCTCCGCCAGCGCCCGCGGATCCGTGCGCTCCTCGCCGGTGGCGATCGCCAGCGTGCCACCCGACGCCAGGGTCACGGCGACGTCCAGGACCGAGGCATCGAAGCTGAACGACGCGAACTGCAACGTCACCTCGCCAGGTCCCGCACCCAACACCGGCCCCATCGCCTCGACCAGATTCGCCACACCCCGATGCGCGACAGCCACACCCTTCGGCCGCCCTGTCGAGCCCGACGTATAGATCACATACGCCAACTGATCCGGGTCCAGCAGAACCTCAAGCGGCGCATCAGGCTCGACAGCGATCACACTCCCGGCCCCCGCCAACCACTCCACGTCGATCACCACGGACGCGCCACTGTCGACCGCCATGAACTCCAGGCGATCGGCCGGATACTCCGGATCCAGCGGCACATACGCACCCCCGGCCTTCCAGACCGCCAGCATCGACACCACCATGTCGACACCACGCGGCAACCGCAGACCCACCCGCGACTCGGACCGGACACCCAGCCCGCGCAGGTACCGGGCCAGCCGATTCGACCGCGCCCCCAGCTCCCCGTACGACACCGCCTCGGCGCCACACCGCACCGCGACCGCATCCGGCGACTGGGCGGCCTGCGCCGCGATGGCCTCCGCCACCGTGGTCGACCGCACCGGCCACGCAGTGGAATTCCACTGCTCCACCACCCGCGCCCGCTCGTCCGCGTCGAGTACGTCGATCTCGCTCAGCCGCACCTGCGGATTGGCGGCCACCTGCTCAAGCACTCGCACGAAACGGTCGCCCAGAACCCGTACGGTCGACTCGTCGAAGAGATCCGCCGCGTACAGAATCCCGCCCCCGAGACCCGCCGGAGAGCCGTCCGCATCCCGCCGCTCGCCGAGCGTCACGGAGAGGTCGAACCGCGCCGGCAACTCCGCCACGGGCGGGAGCGGGGTGACCCGGAGGCCCGGGAGCTGCCATTTCGCTTCGGGTACGTTCTGCAGCGCCAGCATCACCTGGAACAGCGGGTTGCGCGACAGCGAGCGCGCCGGGTTCAGCTCCTCCACCAGCCGCTCGAAGGGCACATCCTGATGCCCGTACGCCGCGAGATCCGTCTCCCGCACTCGCCGCAGCACCTCGGCGAACGACGGGTCACCGGCCAGATCCGCCCGCAGCACCAGCGTGTTCACGAAGAACCCCGAAAGCCCCTCCAGCTGCGCGTCCCCACGCCCCGCGATCCCGGTGCCCACGGGAATGTCCGCCCCGGCGCCCATCCGCGACAGCAGCACCGACAGCGCGGCATGCACCAGCATGAACATCGTCGCCCGGCCCCTGGCCGCCACCGCAACCAGTCGCGTGTGGGTGTCCGCGTCCACCGACACCGGAACGCTGCCGCCTTGGAAAGAGGGCTCTCCCCTGCGAGCGCGGTCGGCCGGCAGCGCCAGCTCCTGCGGCGCGCCGGCGAGTGCGTCCTTCCAGTACGCCAGCTGGCCGCTGATCACACTCTCCGGATCGTCCGGGTCGCCGAGCGCCTCCCGCTGCCACAGCGCGTAGTCCGCGTACTGCACCGGCAGCGGCTCCCAGGCCGGCGCCCGACCCTCGCACCGCGCCTCGTACGCCGCCCGCAAGTCCCGGGCCAGCACCCCCATCGACCAGCCGTCCGAGGCAATGTGATGCACCACCAACAGCAGCACGAACTCCCCCGGCGCGACCCGCAGCAACGACACCCGCCACGGAAGTTCAGCGCTCAGGTCAAACCCACGGCCTGAGGCCGCCGCGAGCAGCTCCTCCAGCCGCGTCGCATCGGCCGGATGCACGTCCAGCGTCGGCCGTCCGGCCACACACTCCAGCACCTGCTGCCACGGCTCGCCATCCGCATCGGGGAACAAGGTGCGCAGGCTCTCGTGCCGGTCGGCGACATCGCCGAGCGCCGCCTCCAGCGCCTGCACATCCAGCTCACCCTCCATCCGCAGCGCCAGCGGCAGGTTGTACGCCCCCGCTGCCTCCGAGCCGGCCTCGGCAAGCCGGTTCAGGAACCACATGCGGCGCTGCGCGTACGAGACCGGCACCTGGTCGGGGCGCGGTTGCGGCAGCAGTTCCAGCCGCTTGTGTTCGCCGGCGCCGGCCAGCTGCCGCGCGAGACCAGCGGCCGATGGCGCGCCGAAGAGGTGGCGGATACTCACCTCCGCGTCCAGCACCGCACGGATACGGGCGACGAGCCGCATGCCCAGCAGCGAGTCGCCGCCCAACTCGAAGAAGCCGTCGTCCGGCCCCACCCGTTCCACGCCCAGCACATCGGCGAACAGCCCGCAGAGGATCTCCTCCATGGGCGTCGCCGCGGCCCGTCCCTGGCCGGCCGCGTACTCGAGCGCCGGCAGCGCCGCCTTGTCGACCTTGCCATTGGGGGTGAGCGGCAGGGCGTCCAGGACGGTCAGGATGGCCGGGACCATGTACTCCGGAAGCCGGGCGGCGGCGAACTCGCGGATGGCGGACGTGCTCAGGTCGGGGCTGTCGGCGACCAGATAGGCGGCGAGGCGGTCGTCGCGGGCGATGACGGTGGCTTGAGTGACATCCGGGTGGGTGGTGAGGACGGATTCGATCTCGCCGAGTTCGATGCGGAAGCCGCGGATCTTCACCTGTTCGTCGGCACGGCCCTGGAAGTGCAGCAGCCCGTCGTCGCTCCACCTCGCCAGGTCACCGGTGCGGTACATGCGGACGCCCGCTGCGTAGGGGCAGGCCACGAACCGCTCCGCGGTCAGGCCCCGGCGGCCCAGGTAACCGCGCGCCAGGCCCGGACCGGCCAGATACACCTCACCCGTGACACCGACCGGCACCGGGCGCAGGAAATCGTCCAGGACGTACGCCTGGGTGTTGCGCAGCGGACTGCCGATCGCCGGCGCTTCACCATCGGACGTGAGGCCGGCGGGCAGCTCCACGGCCGTGGTCATCACGGTGGCCTCAGTCGGCCCATAGGTGTTCCACAGCCCCGCCTGCGCCCGCCAGCGAGCGGCAAGGTCGGCGGTCAGCCGTTCCGCACCCAGCACCCAATTCCGTACCCCTGGGACTGCTTGCGGGTCGAGCACCGACAGCAGCGACGGCACCACGCTCGCCACCGTCACCCCGGCCGCATCGATCATCTCCGCCAGCGCCCGCGGATCCGTGCGCTCCTCACCGGTGGCGATCGCCAACGTGCCACCCGACGCCAGGGTCACGGCCACGTCCAGCACCGAGGCATCGAAGCTGAACGACGCGAACTGCAACGTCACTTCGCCAGGACCGGCACCGAGCACCGGCGCCATCGCCTCGACCAGATTCGCCACACCCCGGTGCGCGACGGCCACACCCTTCGGGCGCCCCGTAGAACCGGAGGTATAGATCACATACGCCAACTGATCCAGATCGGGTGGTGCATCGGCCTCCGAAGTGATCTCCGCCCGCGCTTCGTCCAGCCACTCCGGATCGATCACCACGGATGCGCCACTGTCGACCGCCATGAACTCCAGGCGGTCGGCCGGATACTCCGGATCCAGCGGCACGTACGCACCCCCGGCCTTCCACACCGCCAGCATCGACACCACCATGTCGACACCACGCGGCAACCGCAGACCCACCCGCGACTCCGGACCGACCCCAACACCCCGCAGACAGCGGGCCAGCCGACTCGACCGCGCCTCCAGCTCCCCGTACGAGATGGCCTCGAAGCCACACCGCACCGCACACGCCTCCGGAGCCCGAACCGCCCACGCCCGGACGCGCTCCACCAACGTCTCCGACCCCACCGGCCGCGCGGTGGCGTTCCACTCCCCCACCACCCGCGCCCGCTCACCAGCAGCCAGCAGCTCGAGCTCGCCCACCCGCACCCGCGGATTGGCGGCCACCTGTTCAAGCACCCGCACCAACCGGCCTGCGATCGCGGCGACGTCTACCCGCCCGAACAGCTCCTCCTGGTAGTCCAGCTTGAGATGCATCCGCTCCTCGGGCACCACGATCAGCGCGAGCGGATAGTGGGAGGCGTCCCGCACCGCCGGTGTGCGGCGGATTTCGAGGCGTTCCGGAGCAGGCTCCTCCTTCGGCGGGCTGGGGTAGTTCTCGTACACCACGATCGTGTCGAAGACGCCGCCCGAGCCGGCCAGCCGCTGCACCTCGGGCAGTCCGAGGTGCTGGTGGGCCATCAGCGCGGACTGGCGTTTCTGAAGGTCGGCGAGGAGTTGGGTGACCGGTTGGGCGGCCTCGAGGCGTACCCGCACGGGGAGGGTGTTCATGAAGAGGCCGACCATGGACTCCACACCGGGCAGCTCCGCGGGCCGGCCGGCGGCGGTCGCACCGAACACCACATCCGTGCGGCCGGCCAGCTGCCCCAGGACCAGCGCCCAGGCCGCCTGGATCACGGTGTTGAGGGTCACGCCCTGGCCGCGGGCCAGCCGGGTGAGGTCTTGGGTCAGCTCGGCGGAGAGGTCGGTGATGAGGTTCGCCGGCTCGCCGGGGCGCCTGCCCGGGTCGGCCGGGGCGACCAGCGTCGGCGTGTCTGCACCGGCGAGTTCCGCCTGCCAGGCCGCCCGTGCGGCCGGCTTGTCCTGGCGCTGCAGCCAGGCGAGGTAGTCCCGGTACGAGGTGGCCCTGGGCAGTTCGCGCGCATCGCCGCCGGCCGCGTAGATGGCCGCCAGTTCGCCGAAGAGTACGGGGAGCGACCAACCGTCCATGAGGACGTGGTGGCTGGTCAGCACGAGCCGGTGGCGGTCCTCGGTGAGGCGGATGAGGAGCAGTCGCAGCAGCGGCGGCGTGGCCGGGTCGAAGCGCTCCCGCAGCTCCGCCGCGCACCGCCGCTCGATATCGGCGGCCGCCTCGGCTTCCGCCAGCCCGCTGACGTCCGCCTGCTGCCAGGGCAGGGGCACCTCGCGGGCGATGACCTGCATTGGTTCACCGGAACTCCGCCGCCGGAAGCTCGCCCGCAGCGCGGCGTGCCGGTCAAGGAGCGCTGCCCAGGATGCGCGCAGTACGTCGGCGTCCAGCGGCCCGATCAGGTCGACGCCGCGCTGGCCCTGGTACACATCCGTGCCCTGGTCGTCGAACGAAGCGTGGAACAGCAGCCCTTCCTGCAGCGGCGACAGCGGCCAGACGTCCTCGACACGTGCTCGGACCATCGGGTTTTCTCCTCACAGTTGCCTGGGTCGAGTGACTTACGCGCGGTCGTCGGCGAATGCGGACTCGAGATCGTCGACCTCGTCCTGAGCGAGGTCGAGCAGGGGAAAGTCGGAGGGGGTGTGGCCGCCGGCGGCCGGGTCGGCCGTGGTGTGGGCGGCCAGTCCCGCCAGCAGGTCCAGCCAGCCGAGCCCCAGCCGGTCGGCGTCGGCCGCAGACAGCAGCCCGCTGGGCCAGGCCAGCGACAGCGACAGCTCCGGTCCGCCCGGGGTGTCATGGACCAGGGCCCCGACCTCCAGTGCGTGCCGTGCCGGCATGTCCGGGGGGGCCGCGCCGCCGAGCGTCGACTCGCCGGCCGGCTCCCAGGCGGCGGGGGGTCCGCTGGAGTCGCCGGAGGGGAAGCGGCCGAGGTAGTTGAAGCCGATCTGCGGGGCGGGCAGTTCGGCGAGTACGGGTGCGGTCGCGGGGTTCAGGTGGCGCAGCAGCTCAACGCCGAGCCCGTCCCCGGTCGCGGCCTTGGCCTGCTCCTTCACCGCCTTGAGCAACGCGCCCGCGGCCGGCCCGCCCGTCCGCGCCCGGTCCACGCCGGTGGTGCCGACGCGCAGCCGTACGGGGCGCGTACTGGCGAACCAGCCCACGGTCCGCGACAGATCGACGCCGTCGTGCAACTGCTCCCGGCCGTGCCCCTCGACGTCGACGAGCACGCCGTTTGCGTACTCCGGCCGCCACTGCGCCACCGACCCCGCCAGCGCCGCGAGCAGCACCTCGCGCACTCCGCAGTGGAAGACGGCCGGGGTGCGCGAGACGAGCGTCTCGGCCACGGCGGCGGGTACCAGCCAGCGCCGCCGGAACGTGGTCCGCTCGGTGTCCTGCGCGGGATCCAGGGGGCGCCGTCCAAGGAGCGGCTCTTTGTCGGCGAGGAGCTGCTTCCAGGCGGGGAGTTCCGCCGTCCGGTGCTCGCTGACGGCCTCGGCGGCCAGCAGCTGCGACCAGCGGCGGAAGGACGTACCCACCGGCTCCAGGGACGGCTCCCGGCCGGCGGCCGCTGCCTCGCAGGCGGCCCGTAGATCCGGCAGCAGGATGCGCCATGACACCCCGTCCACCGCGAGGTGATGGACGACGACCAGCAGGCGGCCCACCCGCTCCGGTCCGGCGTCGAGCCACACCACCTGCGCCATCACACCGGCGGCAGGATCCAGCCGTTCGACGGCCGCCTCGGCCTCGGCGGCCACGAGCGCGTCCACCGCCCCCACCGGCACGGTTGCGGCGTCCACGCGCGATACGAGCGCCGGTACGGCGATCGAGCCCGGCTCCGGCACCACGAGCTTCGACTCGGCCGCCACCAGCCGGGCGCGGAGCATGTCGTGGGCGGCAAGCACGGCGGCGAACCCGGCGGTCAGCGCCGCCAGACACAGCCTCGGGGGTGCGCCGACGACCATCCACTGCGCGAAGCCGGCCCTTGTGACGGCGTTGCCGAGCGACCGCATCACCGGAGTGAAGGCGATCTCACCCACGCCGGACGCGTCCGCCGCGTATGCCGTACTGCCAGTCGCGGCGACGACTCCCGCCAGGCCGGCCGGGGTTCGCTCCTCGAAGACCTGCCGCGGCGATACCACCCAGCCGGCGCGGCGTACCCGCGACGCCAGCTGCATCGACATGATCGAATCGCCGCCGAGCTGGAAGAAGTCGTCGTCGACCCCGACCTCGGCCGCGCCAAGGACCTCGGCGAACAAGGTGCACAGGAGTTCCTCGACAGGCGTTGACGGCGCGCGACTCGGCGCGTGCGCGATGTCGGGGGCGGGCAGCGACGCCTTGTCGATCTTGCCGTTGGGGGTGAGGGGGAGGGTCTCCAGGGCGGTGATGGTGGCCGGGACCATGTGGTCGGGGAGGCGGGTGGCGGCGAACTCCCGGATGGCGACAGGGTCCAGCTCGGGCGCGGACACGGTGTAGGCGGCGAGGCGGTCGTCGCGGGCGATGACGGTGGCCTGGGTGATGCCGGGGTGGGTGGTGAGGACGGATTCGATCTCGCCGAGTTCGATGCGGAAGCCGCGGATCTTGACCTGCTCGTCGGCGCGGCCCTGGAAGTGCAGCAGCCCGTCGCCGCTCCACCTCGCCAGGTCACCGGTGCGGTACATGCGGACGCCGTCGGCGTACGGGCAGGCCACAAAGCGCTCCGCGGTCAGGTCGCGGCGGCCCAGGTAACCGCGCGCCAGGCCCGGACCGGCCAGATACACCTCACCCGTGACACCGACCGGCACCGGGCGCAGGAAATCGTCCAGGACGTACGCCTGGGTGTTGCGCAGCGGACTGCCGATCGCCGGCGCTCCACCATCGGACGTGAGGCCGGCGGGCAGCTCCACGGCCGTGGTCATCACGGTGGCCTCAGTCGGCCCATAGGTGTTCCACAACCCGGCCCGCGCCCGCCACTTGGCAGCCAGGCCGACGGTCAGCCGTTCCGCACCCAGCACCCAGTTCCGTACGCCAGGCACAGCCTGCGGGTCCAGGACGCCGAGCAGGGACGGCACCACGCTCGCGACCGTCACGCCGCTTTTCCGGATCATTGCGGCCAGCGCCACCGGATCGGTCCGCTCCTCGCCGGTGGCGATCGCCAACGTGCCACCCGCAGCCAGGGTCACGGCGACGTCCAGGACCGAGGCGTCGAAGCTGAACGACGCGAACTGCAACGTCACCTCGCCAGGCCCGGCACCGAGCACCGGCCCCATCGCCTCGACCAGATTCGCCACACCCCTATGCGCGACCGCCACACCCTTCGGGCGCCCCGTCGAACCCGACGTATAGATCACATACGCCAACTGATCCGCGATCAGCGGCACATCCAGCGGCAGGCCGGACTCCGCGGCGATGGCTGCCCGAGCCTCGGCCAGCACAGCTGCATCGATCACCATGGACGCGCCACTGTCGGTGGTCATGAACTCCAGCCGGTCGGCCGGATGGTCCGGGTCCAGCGGCACGTACGCACCCCCGGCCTTCCAGACCGCCAGCATCGACACGACCATGTCGACACCACGCGGCAGTCGCAGACCCACCCGCGACTCGGGCCGGACACCCAGCCCCCACAAGTAGCGGGCCAGCCGATTCGACCGCGCCTCCAGCTCCCCGTACGAGACGGCCTCCGCCCCGCACCGCACCGCGACCGCATCCGGAGTCCGAACCGCCCACGCCCGTGAGCGCTCCACCACCGGCTCCGACCCCACCGGCCGCGCGGTGGCATTCCACTCCTCCACCACCCGCGCCCGCTCATCCGCACCGAGCAAGTCGATCTCGCTCACCCGCACCCGCGGATCCGCCGCCACCTGCTCCAGGACCCGCACCAGCCGGGCGGCGATGCGCTCGGCCTCCGTCCGCTCGAACAGATCAGGCCGGTAGGCCAGCTCGATCCGCAGCCGGTCGTGCGGGGTCACCCCTACGGTGAGGGGGTAGTTCGTGGCCTGGCGGGTCTCGCCGCCGGAGATGATGTAGGTCTCGGTGTGGTCTTCCCGCGGTTCCGGGGCCCTGGGGAAGCTCTCGTACACGACCAGCGTGTCGAAGCCCGCGCCCGGTCCGGCCGCGCGCTGGATCTCCGCCAGGCCGAGGTGCTGGTGTGCCATCAGCTCGGACTGGCGCTGCTGCAGTCCGGTGAGCAGTTCAAGGAACGGGAGTTCGGGGCGCAGGCGGACCCGTACCGGAAGGGTGTTGATGAGCAGTCCGACCATTGACTCCGCCCCGGGCAGTTCCGCCGGCCGGCCCGCCACAGTGGCGCCGAAGACGACGTCGGGGCGGCGGGCCAGCCGCGCGAGCACCAGTGCCCAGGCACCCTGCACCACTGTGTTGACGGTCAGGCCGTGGGTTCGGGCCAGCTCCGAGAGGGCGCGAGTGGCGGGCCGGGAAAGGTCGAGGCGGCATTCCTGCGGCAGTACCGCGGTCCGCTTCCGGTCGGCGGCCGTCACCAGCGTCGGTTCCTCCGCGCCGGTCAGTTCGGCCTGCCAGGCGGCTCGTGCCGCCGCCTTGTCCTGGCGGTTCAGCCAGGCCAGGTAGTCCCGGTAGCCGGTCACCGGGGGCAGTGTCCGGGTGTCGCCGCCGGCCGCGTACACCGTGGCCAGCTCGTTGAGCAGCACCGGCATCGACCAGCCGTCCATCAGGATGTGGTGGGTCGTGAGCACCAGCTGATGCTGACGGTCGGCGAGCCGGATCAGCAGCAGCCGGAGCAGCGGAGCGGCCGCCAGGTCCAGCCGCTTCGCGTGCTCCTGTGCGGTGAGTTCCGCGGCCCTGGCCGTCCGCTCGGCCTCCGCCAGGCCGGACAGGTCGGTCTCCTGCCAGGGGAGTTGCACCGTACGGGCGATGAGCTGGACCGGCGCGCCCGACTTCCGCTCGTGGAAGCTCGCCCGCAGTGCCGCGTGCCGGTCGAGGAGCGCCTGCCAGGAGGCCCGGAAGCGGGCCGGGTCGAGCGGCCCGGCTATCGAGATCACCGTCTGCAGGGCGTAGATGTCCGGGCCTTCGCCGTCGAAGGAGGTGTGGAAGAGCAGGCCTTCCTGCAGCGGCGAGAGCGGCCAGACCTCGGCGAGCGCGTTTCCCTTGGGCGTCTTCACTGCGGGTCTTCTCCTTCGCGTTCTGCCGCCAGTGCTTCGAACTCCTCGACCTCGTCCTGGGCGAGCTCGAGCAGGGGGAAGTCGGAGGGGGTGTGGCCGCCGGCGGCTGGGTCGCCGTCCGTGTGGGTGGCGAGTCCGGTGAGGAGCGCCAGCCAGTGGCGGCCGAGTTCCGCACCCTGCGCGTGGTCAAGGAGGGCGCCGGGCCAGGCCAGGGACAGGGTCAGTTCGGGTCCGTACGGGGCATCCTGGATGATCGCGCCCGCTGCCAGCGCATGGGTGACCGGGGCCTGCGGGTCGGCGGCGCCGCCCGGGCCCGTCTCGCCGGCCGGCTCCCAGGCGGCCGGTTCACCGGTGCCGGACCCGACGGGGAACCTGCCCAGGTAGTTGAAGCCGATCTGCGGTGCGGGCAGCACGGCCAGCTCCGGTGCGGTGCGCACGTTCAGGTGGCGGAGCAGCCCGTGGCCGAGGCCGTCGCCCGGAACCCGCTGGAGCTGTTCCTTGACCGCCTTCAGCAGAGCGCCCGCCGCCGGACCGCCCGCCTGCGCCTCGCCGAGATCCGCGTCACCAGCGGCGACCCGTACCGGATGTACACCGGTGAACCAGCCGACCGTGCGCGAGAGATCCACCCCGTCGCCGTGCGCCTCGCGGCCATGGCCCTCGATGTCGACGAGGACGCCGGTGGCGTACTCCGGCCGCCACAGCGCAACCGCCCCGGCCAGCGCCGCGAGCAGCACCTCGTGCACGCCGCAGTGGAAGACGGCCGGGGTCCGGGAGACGAGCGTCTCGGCCACGACAGCGGGCACGACCCACTCCTCACGGCGCAGGCCCGCCACCGTGTCCCGTACGGGATCCAGCGGCCGCCGCCCCATGAGCGGCTGGTCAGCGGTCAGCAGCGCCTTCCAGCCGGGCAGCTCCGCCGTCCGCTCCTCGCTGACGGCCTCGGCGGCCAGCAGCTGCGACCAGCGGCGGAACGACGTGCCACTCCCGTCCACCGCGGGCTCCCGGCCGGCGGCCGCTGCCTCGCAGGCGGCCCGTAGATCCGGCAGCAGGATGCGCCATGACACCCCGTCCACCGCGAGGTGATGCGCGACGATCACCAGCCGGCCCACCCGCTCACAGCCGGCGTCGAGCCACACCACCTGCGCCATCACCCCGGCGCCCGGATCCAGCCGTTCGACGGCCGCCCGGGCCTGCGCCCGTACCAGCTCTCCGAGTTCAGCATCCGCCGCGCCGACCGCGGCCACCCGCGATACGAGCCCGGCGGCGTCGGTCGAGCCCGGCTCCGGCACCACCAGACGGGACTCGCCGGCCACCAGCCGCGCCCGGAGCATGTCGTGTGCGTCCAGCACGGCGGCCACGCCGGCGGTCAGCGTCTCCAGATCCAGCGTCGGGGGCGCACCTACGACCATCCACTGCGCGAAGCCCGGCCGCCTGACGGCCTCCCCGAGCGACCGCATCACCGGGGTGAAGGCGATCTCCCCCACCCCTGACACGTCCACCGCCGACACCCCACCGTCCGCCGCGGCGACAACTCGCGCCAGACCGGCCGGAGTCCGCTCCTCGAAGACCTGCCGCGGCGACACCACCCAGCCCGCCCGCCGAACCCGCGACGCCAGCTGCATCGACATGATCGAATCGCCGCCGAGCTGGAAGAAGTCGTCATCCACCCCGACCTCCCCCGCGCCGAGCACCTCGGCGAACAGGTCGCACAGCGCCTCCTCCACCGGCGACGACGGCGCGCGGCTCGCCTCACGTACGACATCGGGCGCGGGCAGCGCCGCCTTGTCGACCTTGCCGTTGGGCGTGAGCGGCAGCTCGTCAAGGACCACGACGGCGGCCGGGACCATGTACTCGGGCAACCGAGCGGCCGCGGACTCCCTGACGGCGTCGCCGTCCACCTCCCCGCCCGCGGTACGGACGACGTACCCGACCAGCCGCTCGCCGTCCGCCGCCACCAGCGCCTGGGCGACCCCCGGATGCGCGGCGAGGGCCGACTCCACCTCGCCCGGTTCGATGCGGAAGCCGCGGATTTTCAGCTGCTCGTCCGCCCGGCCCTGGAAGAGCAGTTGGCCCTCGGCGGTCCACTGCGCCCGGTCGCCCGACCGGTACATCCGCCCGCTCTCGACGTACGGGCAGGCCACAAACCGCTCCGCCGTCAGCCCCGGCCGCCCGGCGTAGCCGCGGGCCAGGCCCGGGCCGG
This sequence comes from Streptomyces sp. NPDC031466, assembly GCF_055581265.1. NCBI lineage: Bacteria > Bacillati > Actinomycetota > Actinomycetes > Kitasatosporales > Streptomycetaceae > Streptomyces > Streptomyces sp. NPDC031466. Next base: position 561,218 of record NZ_JBVIJT010000003.1, on the reverse strand, counting down.
CCAAGTAGAGCTCGCCCGTTATCCCGGCGGGCACCGGTTGCAGGAAGCCGTCGAGTACAAAGGCCCGGGTGTTCGCCATCGGCCGCCCGATCGGCACGGTGCCGTCGGCGCCCGGCGTCAGTGGCGGGCTCATGGCCGCGCACACCGTCGCCTCCGTCGGCCCGTAGGCGTTCACCAGGCGCCGCCCGGAGGACCAGCGGTCCGCGACCGCCGCCGGGCAGGCCTCGCCGGCCACCGTCACGGTCTGCACCGTGTCCGGCAGGGTCTCCGCCACCGCCAGCAGGCTGGGCGGCAGGGTTACGTGCGTGGTCCGGGTCCGTGCCAGCGTCTCGGCCACCGGCAGCTGCGGCGGCAGGTGTTCGGCGCCGGCCACCACCAGCGTGGCGCCGGACAGCAGCGCCATGCACAGCTCGGATACGGCCGCGTCGAAGCTCAGCGAGGCGAACTGCAGCACCCGGGCGTCCGGGTGCACGGCGAACCGCTCGATCTGCGCCTGCGCCAGGTTCGCAAGCCCGGCGTGCGAGACCACCACGCCCTTGGGACGGCCGGTGGAGCCCGAGGTGTAGATGACGTAGGCCGCATGCTCCGGCCGCAGCGGTGCGCGCCGCTCCGCGTCCGTGATCGACCCGGGTGCCTGGTTCGCCACCGCCGCGGCCACGGCCGGCTCGTCGAGGACCAGCGCCCGCGCCGCGAACTCGTCCGGCAGCACGCCGCGCACCGCGGTGGAGCAGAGCACCAGCGCCGGATCGGCGTCCCGCAGCATGAATTCCAGCCGTTGCCGCGGATAGGCCGGGTCCACCGGTACGAAGACGCCGCCCGCCATCGACACCGCAAGCAGCGCCACCACGGCGGGCACCGTGCGCTCCGCAAGCAGCGCCACCCGGACCTCCGGCCCGACGCCGGCGGCGATCAGCCGCCGGGCCAGCCGGCCGGCCTCGTCCTGCAGCTCGCCATAGGTCATGGTCCGCTCGTGCCCGTGCGACGGCTCGCCCCCGTGCGACTGGGCCGGCTCGTGCGATAGGGAGCTCAGCGCCGCCGCGTCCGGAGTCCGCCGCACCTGGCGGGCGAGCAGCTCGGGCAGCGGGGCGGCGGTCACCGGCGCGGCGGTGTCGGTGTCGTTCCATTCCCGCAGCACCCGCGCCTCCCCGGCCGCGCCGAGGATGCCGATCCGGCCCACCGGCACGGTGGCGTCGGACGCCAGCTGCTCCAGCACCCGCTGCAGAGCGGTCCGGTTCTCCGCCGCCCAGTCGCGCGTGCAGAGGTCCGGACGGTAGACCACCTCTCCTGCCAGCCGATCGCCGGGCGCCATGATGAGCGCGAGGGTGTAGTGACTCGCGTCCTGCGACTTGCCGTCCGGCCGCAGCGAGAGGCCTTCCACCGGGCTCTCGTCGGCCGCGGTGCGCGGGTAGTTCTCGTAGACCACCAGCGTGTCGAACTCGGCCCCGGGACCGGCGAGTTTCTGTATCTCCGCCAGGCCCAGGTGCTGATGACCCATCAGGGCGACCTGGCGCCGCTGCAGGTCCGCGAGCAGGTCCACAGCCGGCTGGGCGGGGTCCAGCCGGGCTCGTACCGGGAGGGTGTTGATGAACAGCCCGACCGAGGCGTCCGCTCCCGGCACCTCGGCGGGCCGGCCGGCCACCGTGCTGCCGAACACCACATCGTCGCGCCCGATGAGCCGGGCCAGCAGCAGCGCCCAGGCGCCCTGCACGATCGTGTTCATCGTCAGGCCGTGAGTGCGGGCGAGTCCGGTGAGGTCACGGGTCAGTTCGGCGGAGCACTCGAACTCCAGCGGGACCGGACGGGCGGCCGCCGCGGCCGACCGCTCGGGCGCGACGCGGGAGGGCTCGTCGGCGCCGGCCAGCTCCGCCCGCCAGGCGGCCCGCGCGGCCGACCGGTCCTGTCGGCCGAGCCAGGCCAGGTACTCCCGGTAGGACGTCGCCGGCGGCAGCGCCGCCCGCCGCTCGCCGACCGCCGCCTCGTACAACGCGGCCAGTTCGCCGAAGAGGACCGGCAGCGACCAGCCGTCGACCACGACGTGATGAGTGGTCACCACCATGCGATGCCGCCGCTCGCCGAGCCGGATCAGCAATACACGCAACAGCGGCGCCCTGGTCAGGTCGAACCGCTCCGCCATCTCCGCGGCGCACAGCCGGCCGATCTTCGCGCGCGCCTGCGCCTCCGGCAGGCCGGACACATCGGCCGCGCGCCACGGCAGTGCGACGTCATCGGCGATGACCTGCACCGCTGTCTCGTCGGAGACACCCTGGTGAAAACTCGCCCGCAGGAGGGGGTGCCGGTCCAGCAACGGCTGCCACGCGCCGCGCAGCCGCGCCGCGTCCAGCGGGCCGTCGAGCAGCAGGGCGCGCTGTCCTGCGTAGACGTCGGGCCCTTCGCCGGCAAAGGCGGCGTGGAAGAGCAGCCCTTCCTGCAGCGGGGACAGCGGCCATACGTCGGCCAGGTCCGGGACCGCCCGCTCCAGCTCCTGGACGCCGCGCTGGGTCAAGGACAGGAGGGGGAAGTCGGCGGGGGTGTGGCCGCCGGCCGCCGGGTCGCTGCTGGTGTGTTCGGCGAGTCCGGTGAGCAGCGCCAGCCACTGACGGCCGAGCTCCGCGCCGTCGGTGTCGTCGAGCAGGCCGCCTGCCCAGGTCAGGGACAGGGTCAGCTCGGGCCCGTGCGCGGTGTCCCGGACGACCGCGCCCGCGTCCAGCACATGGGCGGCCGGAGCCTGCGGGTCGGCGGCACCGCCCGGACCGGTCGCGCCGGCCGGCTCCCAGGCGGCCGGTTCGCCCGAGTCGGGCCCGGCGGTGAAGCGCCCGAGGTAGTTGAAGCCGATCTGCGGTACGGGCAGCTCGGCGAGCACGGGCGCGGTCTCGGGGTTGAGGTGGCGCAGGAGCTGGTAGCCGAGGCCGTCCCCGACCTTGGCATGGGCCTGCTCCTTCACGGCCTTCAGCAGGGCGCCCGCGGCCGGGCCACCGGACCGCGCGTCGGCGAGGTCCACGCCGCCGGACGCCACCCGGACCGGGTGCACGCTGGTGAACCAGCCGACGGTGCGCGACAGATCCACGCCGTCGCCGGCCTCCCGGCCATGCCCCTCGATGTCGACGAGCACCCCGGCGGCGTACTCCGGCCGCCACCGCGCCACCGCGCCGGTCAGCGTCGCGAGCAGCACCTCGTGCACGCCGCAGTGGAAGACGGCGGCGGTGCGGGAGACGAGCGTCGTCGCCGTGGCGGCGGGCACAATCCACTCCTCGCGGCGCAGGCCCGCCACCGTGTCCCGTACGGGATCCAGCGGCCGCCGCCCCAGCACCGGCTCGTCGGCGGCGAGCAGCGCCTTCCAGACGGGGAGTTCCGCCGCCCGGTGCTCGCTGACGGCCTCGGCGCCCAGCAGCTGCGACCAGCGGCGGAAGGACGTACCCACCGGCTCCAGGGACGGCTCCCGGCCGGCGGCCGCTGCCTCGCAGGCGGCCCGTAGATCCGGCAGCAGGATGCGCCATGACACCCCGTCCACCGCGAGGTGATGGACGACGACCAGCAGGCGGCCCACCCGCTCCGGTCCGGCGTCGAACCACACCACCTGCGCCATCACACCGGCGGCAGGATCCAGCCGGCGGACCGCGGACTGCGCCTCGACCCGGGCCAGTTCGCTCAGCCCGGCGGAGTCCTCGACACCGGTGGCATCGACGCGGGACACGAGCGCCGGCACGTCGGTCGAGCCCGGCTCCGGCACCACGAGCTTCGACTCGGCGGCCACCAGCCGGGCGCGGAGCATGTCGTGCGTATCAAGAACGGTGGCGAACCCGGCGGTCAGCGCCGCCAGATCCAGCTGGGCGGGTGCGCCGACGACCATCCACTGCGCGGCCCCGGCGCCCGCCACGGACTCACCGAGCGACCACATCACCGGGGTGAAGGCGACCTCCCCCACGCCGGTCACCTCCGGCTCGTCCCCGGCCGCCGGCTCCGCCGCACGGTCCGAGGCCACGACCCGTGCCAGGCCGGCCGGGGTGCGCTCCTCGAACACCTGCCGCGGAGACAGCACCCAGCCTGCCCGCCGCGCCTGCGAGGCCAGCTGCATCGACATGATCGAATCGCCGCCGAGCTCGAAGAACGAGTCGTCCGCTCCTACCTGGTCGATCCCCAGGACCTGAGCGAAGAGGGTGCAGAGGAGGTCTTCGGTGGGGGTGGATGGTGCGCGGCCGTGGCCGGTGGTCGCTTCGGGGGTGGGGAGGGCGGCTCTGTCGATCTTGCCGTTGGGGGTGAGCGGCAGCTCGTCCAGGACAGTGATGGTGGTCGGGACCATGTGATCGGGAAGGCGGGTGACGGCGAACTCGCGGATGGCTGCGGGATCCGACTCGGTCGCGGATACGACGTAAGCGGCGAGGCGGTCGTCGCGGGCGATGACCGTGGCCTGAGCGATATCCGGGTGGGTGGTGAGGACGGATTCGATCTCGCCGAGTTCGATGCGGAAGCCGCGGATCTTGACCTGTTCGTCGGCGCGGCCCTGGAAGTGCAGCAGCCCGTCGTCGCTCCACCTCGCCAGGTCACCGGTGCGGTACATGCGGACGCCCGCTGCGTAGGGGCAGGCCACAAAGCGCTCCGCGGTCAGGTCCCGGCGGCCCAGGTAACCGCGGGCCAGGCCCGGACCGGCGAGATAGACCTCGCCGGTGGCACCGATCGGCACCGGGCGCAGGAAATCGTCCAGGACGTACGCCTGGGTGTTGCGCAGCGGACTGCCGATCGCCGGCGCTTCACCATCGGACGTGAGGCCGGCGGGCAGCTCCACGGCCGTGGTCATCACGGTGGCCTCAGTCGGCCCATAGGTGTTCCACAACCCGGCCCGCGCCCGCCACTTGGCAGCCAGGCCGGCGGTCAGCCGTTCCGCACCCAGCACCCAGTTCCGTACCCCTGGGACTGCTTGCGGGTCGAGCACGGACAGCAGCGACGGCACCACGCTCGCCACCGTCACCCCGGCCGCATCGATCATCTCCGCCAGCGCCCGCGGATCCGTGCGCTCCTCACCGGTGGCGATCGCCAACGTGCCACCCGACGCCAGGGTCACGGCGACGTCCAGGACCGAAGCATCGAAGCTGAACGACGCGAACTGCAACGTCACCTCGCCTGGACCCGCACCCAGCACCGGACCCATCGCCTCGACCAGATTCGCCACACCCCGGTGCGGGACGGCCACGCCCTTCGGGCGACCGGTGGAGCCGGAGGTGTAGATCACGTACGCCAACTGATCCGGGTCGAGCACTGCCTGGAGCGATCGCGCGGGTTCCGCGGCAATCACCGCCCGCGCGCCGGCCAGCCACTCCGCGTCGATCACCAGCGACGACTCGCAGTCCGCCGCCATGAACTCCAGCCGGTCGGCCGGATACTCCGGATCCAGCGGCACGTACGCACCCCCGGCCTTCCACACCGCCAGCATCGACACCACCATGTCGACACCACGCGGCAACCGCAGACCCACCCGCGACTCGGACCGGACACCCAGCCCGCGCAAGTACCGGGCCAGCCGACTCGACCGCGCCTCCAGCTCCCCGTACGAGAGGGTCTCGGCGCCACACCGCACCGCGATCGCATCCGGAGCCCGAACCGCCCACTCCTGGAATCGTTCCGGCACGGTCAGCGACCCGACCGGCCGCGCGGTGGCGTTCCACTCCTCCACCACCCGCGCCCGCTCATCCGCACCGAGCAAGTCGATCTCGCTCACCCGCACCCGCGGATCCGCCGCCACCTGCTCAAGGACCCGCACCAGCCGGCGTACGATCTGCTCGGCCTCCCGCTCATCGAACAGGTCGTGGCGGTAGTCGAGCCGAAGCTTCAGCTCGGACGCGTCCACCCCGAGTGCCAGTACGAAGTTGGTCGACTCCCGCATCCCCGCGCCCGTCAGCCGGACGGAGTCGAGGGCGGCCGGCACCTCCGGATCACCGGGGAAGTTCTCGAATGCCAGCAGCGTGTCGAAGCTCGCGCCCGGACCGGCCAGCCGCTGGATCTCCGTAAGGCCGAGATGCTGGTGGTCAAGGAGCGCGGTCTGCTCCGCCTGCAGGTCGGCGAGCAGCTCCGCGACGGTCCGCGTGGCCTCGTAACGCACCCGCACCGGGACCGTGTTGATGAACAGCCCCAGCATGTCCTCCATGCCCGGCAGCTCCGCCGGGCGCCCCGCCACGGTGGCTCCGAAGACCACGTCCCGGCGGCCCGTGAGGCCGCCGACCAGCAGCGCCCAGGCGGCCTGCAGAACGGTGTTCAGGGTCACGTCGGCCTCGCGGGCCAGCCGCGTCAGCTCTTGCGCGAGCGGCGGCGCCAGCTCGGCACTGATGTATGCGGTCTCGCCGGGCGATCGGGCCGGGTGGCCGGGGGCCACCAGGGTCGGTTCCTCGGTCCCGGCCAGCGCCTGGCCCCAGACCGCCCGCGCCGCGTCCTTGTCCTGCCGCGTCAGCCAGGCCAGATACTCCCGGTACGGCGTAACCGCGGGCAGTCCGGCGCCGCTGCCGCCTGCCGCGTAGGCGGCCCACATCTCCCGCAGCAGGATCGGCAGCGACCAGCCGTCCAGCACCAGGTGGTGCATGGTGAGCACCAGCCGGTGGCCGTCCCGGCCCACTCTGATCAGCAGCACCTTCAGCAAGGGTGGCGCCCCCAGCTCGAATCGCCGCGCGCGCTCCTCGGCCGCGATCTGCTCGGATCGCGCCCAGGCCGCCTGCCCCGGCTCGTCCGTGAGGTCTTCCTCGCGCCAAGGGAGCTCCACGCCCTCGACGATCACCTGCAGCGGTTGCTCGATCCCGGCCACCTGACGGAAGCCCGCCCGCAAGCTGCCATGCCGGTCGAGCACCGTCTGCCACGACGCCCGCAACACACCCGCGTCCAGCCGGCCCGCCAGGTCCAGGACCAGCTGCTCCACATACACATCCGGGCCCTGCTGATCAAACAGGGCGTGGAACAGCAGACCCTCCTGCAGCGGCGATACGGGCAACACCTCCACCAGCCCGGGAACCGCCGCCTCCAACTCCTCGACCTGCGACTGCCCCAACGCCACCAACGGGAAGTCCGACGGCGTGCGACCGCCACCACCCGAGGCCACATGAGCCGCAAGCCCGGCCAGCATCTCCGCCCAGCCGTCAACCAGCGCCTGTGCCGCGCCCGTGTCCAGCAGCCGCTCCGGCCAGGAGAGGCTCAGGGTGAGTTCCGGACCGCCCTCGGCCGGGTCGTGAACCGCTCCCATGAACTCCAGCGCGTGCAGCACGGGGGAGTCGCCGCAGACGCCACCGCCGAGATCGTCGTCGAGCAGCCGCCAGTCGTCGTCCGCAGGCCTGCTGAATCGGCCCAGGTAGTTGAAGCCGACCTGCGCGGTCGGCAGCGCCGTCTCTGAGTTGAGGTACCGGAGCATGCCGTAGCCAAGACCGTCCCCGGGCACGGCGCGCACCTGCTCCTTGATCCGCTTGAGGACCGTTCCGGCGGCGGCCTGACCGGCCCGTATCGCGCCGCCGTCAACCACGCCGGGATCCAGCCTGACCGGATGCACTCCGGTGAACCAGCCGACCGTCCGCGACAGGTCCACGCCGTCTGCCAACGGCTCCCGTCCATGCCGCTCGATGTCGATCAGGAACGACGCCCGCCCCTGATCGGCCCACTCCCCTATCGCGGCCGCCAACCCGGCCAGCAGCACCTCATCGGCCTTGGCTCCGAACGCCGCCGGCACCCCGGTCAACAGCGCCGACGTCACCGACACCGGCACCCGCACCGACACCCGCCGCACCGACGACTCGACATCCCGTACCGGATCCAGCGGCCCAGCCGTCAGCCCCAGGTCGGGACCCGCGGTCATCGCGGTCCAGGCCTCGAGCTCCGCCAGCCGCTCGACGCTCCCGGCCTGCGCCGTCAACTCCCGTGCCCAATGCCGGAATGACGTCATCGTCGTCTCGAGGTCCGGCTCTCGACCGGCTCCCAACGCCGCACACGTCTCCGCCAGATCCGACAGCAGGACCCGCCACGACACGGTGTCCATCACCAGGTGGTTGAAGACGAGCAGCAGTCGCCCCTCGGCCACCGCACCGCCGTCGAACCACACCGCTTCGAGCATCACGCCGGCGGCCGGCTCCAGCCGCCCAGCGGCCGCACGAGCCTGTGCACCGGTCAATTCCCGCAGAGCGTCGTCCGGCAGGCCGGTCGCGTCGAAGCGGCGTACCCACGTCCGCTCCGGCGCCTCCTCCGGCACCTCGAGCCGCGGCTCCGGACCCGGCACCAACCGCGCCCGCAGTACGTCGTGGTGACCCACCAGCACCTGCACCGTCCGCGCGAGGACCGCGAAGTCGAGTCCGGCCGGGGTGCTCACCACTGCCGACTGCACGGCTCCGCCCACCGCGTCGAGGCCGACCCGTCCGATCAGCTCATGCATCACCGGCGTCAGCGGCACCGCACCCACGCCGGACTCGCCGCCCGGCACCACATCACCGCTCTCCACGGCTCCCGCAACCCGCGCCAGGCCTGCCGGGTTCCGCCGCTCGAACACCTGCCGGGACGAGATCGCAAGGCCTGCCCGCCGAGCACGCGACACCAGCAGCATCGACATGATCGAGTCACCGCCCAGCTCGAAGAACGAGTCCTCGACACCCACCTGTTCCAGCGCCAGCACTTCGGCAAAGAGCTCGCACAGCAGCACCTCAACCGGCGTCGCCGGTGCCCGGCCGCCCCGGGCCGCGCTCCCGGGCGCGGGCAGGGCTGCGCGATCCACCTTGCCGTTGGGGGTCAGCGGCAGCTCGTCCAGTACGACGACGGCGGACGGAACCATGTGCTCCGGCAGCCGGGCGGCGGCAGCGTCCAACAGGGCGACGGTGTCGAGGCGGCTGCCGGTGGCGGGAACGATGTAGGCGGCGAGGCGGTCGTCGCGGGCGATGACGGTGGCTTGAGTGACATCCGGGTGGGTGGTGAGGACGGATTCGATCTCGCCGAGTTCGATGCGGAAGCCGCGGATCTTGACCTGTTCGTCGGCGCGGCCCTGGAAGTGCAGCAGCCCGTCGTCGCTCCACTTCGCCAGGTCGCCGGTGCGGTACATGCGGACGCCCGCTGCGTAGGGGCAGGCCACGAACCGCTCCGCGGTCAGGCCCCGGCGGCCCAGGTAGCCGCGGGCCAGGCCCGGACCGGCCAGATACACCTCACCCGTGACACCGACCGGCACCGGGCGCAGGAAATCGTCCAGGACGTACACCTGGGTGTTGCGCAGCGGACTGCCGATCGCCGGCGCTTCACCATCGGACGTGAGGCCGGCGGGCAGCTCCACGGCGGTGGTCATGACGGTGGCCTCGGTCGGCCCATAGGTGTTCCACAGCCCCGCCTGCGCCCGCCAGCGAGCGGCGAGGTCGGCGGTCAGCCGTTCCGCACCCAGCACCCAGTTCCGTACCCCTGGGACTGCTTGCGGGTCGAGCACCGACAGCAGCGACGGCACCACGCTCGCCACCGTCACCCCGGCCGTACGGATCATTTTCACCAGCGCCTGCGGGTCGGTGCGCTCCTCGCCAACAGCGATCGCCAAGGCGCCACCCGACGCAAGAGTGGCGGCGACGTCAAGCACCGAAGCATCGAAGCTGAACGACGCGAACTGCAACGTCACCTCGCCAGGTCCGACACCGAGCACCGGCGCCATCGCCTCGACCAGATTCGCCACACCCCGATGCGTGACGGCCACACCCTTCGGGCGCCCCGTCGAGCCCGACGTATAGATCACATACGCCAACTGGTCCGGATTCACCGGGATCTCAAGCGATGTGTCAGGCTCGGCGGCAATCGTGCTCTCTGCCTCAGCCAGCCGGCCGGCATCGATCACCACGGACGCGCCACTGTCGACCGCCATGAACTCCAGGCGATCGGCCGGATACTCCGGATCCAGCGGCACGTACGCACCCCCGGCCTTCCACACCGCCAGCATCGACACCACCATGTCGACACCCCGTGGCAGCCGAAGCCCCACCCGCGACTCGGACCGGACACCCAGCCCGCGCAGGTGGCGAGCCAGCCGATTCGACCGCGCCTCCAGTTCCGCGTACGAGACGGCCTCCGCCCCGCAGCGCACCGCACCCGCCTCCGGCGACCGAACCGCCCACTCTTGAAAGCCCTGCGGCACGGTCGGTGACCCGACCGGCCACGCCGTGGCATTCCACTGCTCCACCACCCGCGCCCGCTCATCGGCATCGAGTACGTCGATCTCACCCAGCCGCATCTGCGGATCCGCCGCCACCTGCTCAAGCACCCGCACCAGCCGGCCGGTCAACGCCCGGGCGGTGTCCTCGTCGAACAGGTCCGGGCGGTAGTCGAGCCGCAGATTCAGATCGGACGGGTCCACGCCCAGCGCCAGCGCGAAGTTCGTCGACTCCCGCATCCCGGCACCCGTGACGACCACGGACTCCAGCGATGACGGCACATCCGGATCACCCGGAAAGTTCTCGAACGCCAGCAGCGTGTCGAAGCTCGCGCCGGCCCCCGCCAGCCGCTGTATCTCCGTCAGACCGAGGTGCTGGTGGTCGAGCAACCCCGACTGTTCCGCCTGCAGTTCGGTCAGCAACTGGGCCACCGACTGCATCGCTTCAAGCCGCACCCGCACGGGCACGGTGTTGATGAAGAGGCCCAGCATGGTCTCCATGCCCGGCAGTTCCGCCGGCCGCCCTGCGACCGTCGTCCCAAAGACCACGTCGCGTCGACGGGCCAGCTGACCCACCACGATGGCCCACGCAGCCTGCAGAACGATGTTCACCGTCACGCCGAGCTCCCGGGCCAGGTCGCGCACCGCTTCGCTCAGCTCCGCACCCGGCGCGCATGCCACCGACTGCGGCAGCGCTGCCCCGGCGTCCACGGCGGTGGGGGCGACCAGGGTGGGTTCCTCGGCCTCGGACAGGGCCTGCGCCCAGGCCGCCCGCGCGGCGTCCTTGTCCTGGCGCGCCAGCCAGCCCAGATACTCCCGGTACGGCGTGAGGGCGGGCAGGCTGGTGCCGTGGCCGCCGGCCGCGTAGGCGGCCCAGACCTCTCGCAGCAGGATCGGCAGGGACCAGCCGTCCAGCAGAATGTGGTGCAGCGTGATCACCATGCGACAGCGGTCCGCGCCCAGCCGGATCAGCAGTACGCGGATCAGCGGCGGCCGCGCCACATCAAAGCCCCGCACCCGCTCGGCAAGGACCAACGCCTCCGCCGACTCCGGCTGTTCGGTCAGATCCTCCTCGCGCCAGGGCAGCTCCACACCCTCGACGATCACCTGCACCGGCTGCTCGACCCCCGCCACCTGACGGAAGCCCGCCCGCAAGCTCCCGTGCCGGTCGAGCACCGTCTGCCACGACGCCCGCAACACACCCGCATCCAACCGGCCCGCCAGGTCCAGGACCAGCTGCTCCACATACACATCCGTGGCCTGCTGATCAAACAGGGCGTGGAACAGCAGACCCTCCTGCAGCGGCGATACGGGCAACACCTCCACCAGCCCGGGAAGCGCCGCCTCCAACTCCTCGACCTGCGACTGCCCCAACGCCACCAACGGGAAGTCCGACGGCGTATGACCGCCACCACCCGAGGCCACGTACGCGGCCAGATCCGCCAAGGCCGCCGCCCAGGCATCAACAAGAGACTGCGCCGACTCCACGCCCAACAGCCGCTCCGGCCACGCCAACGTCAGCGTGAGCTCCGGCCCATCCGCCAGATCACGGACCGCACCCAGGAACTCCAGCGCATGCCGCACCGGGAAGTCGCCGCCGAGGCCACCCCCGACATCGTCACTGAGCAGCTGCCAGCCGTCTCCCGCAGGCCTGTTGAAACGGCCCAGGTAGTTGAACCCGACCTGCGCGGCCGGCAACCCGGCCAACCCCGCCGCCGTATCCGCATTCAGATACCGGAGCATGCCGTAACCCAGCCCGTCCCCGGGCACACCCCGCACCTGCTCCTTCACCCGCTTGACGACTTCCCCGACCCCCACCGGCCCACCGGCATGCACCCGGACCGGATGCACACCCGTGAACCAACCGACCGTCCGCGACAAGTCCGCTCCATCGCCACCGAACGGCTCCCGCCCATGCCGCTCGACCTCGACGAGCACCCCGGAGTCACCCTCGGGCCGCCACTCCTCCAGCGCCGCCGTCAGACCTGCCAACAGCACCTCATCGACCCTGGCACCGAACGCCGTCGGCACTCCGGTCAGCAACGCCGAAGTCACGGACGCCGGCACCCGCGCCGACACCCGCCGCACCGACGACTCGACATCCCGCGCCGGATCCAGCGGCAGCGTCGTCAGCAACGGGTCGGATACCGAATGCATCGCACCCCATGCCTCCAGCTCCGCCAGCCGCTCCGCACTCCCGGCCTGCGCCTCCAACTCCAGCGCCCAGTGCCGGAACGACGTCGCCACCGGCTCCAGGCCCGGCTCTTCCCCGGCTGCCAGCGCCGCATACGCCGCCACCAGATCCGGCAGCAGCACCCGCCACGACACCGTGTCCACCACCAGGTGGTTGAGGACAAGCAGCAGTCGCCCCTCGGTCGCCGGACCGGCGTCGAACCACACTGCCTGCACCATCACACCGGACAGCGGATCCAGCCGGCCCACCGCCGTCCGCGCCTCCACTTCCGCATCCGCGACATCCGCATCAACCCGACGCACCCACGACCACCCCGGCACCGCCTCCGGCACCACAAGCCGCGCCTCCGCGCCCGGCACCAACCGTGCCCGCAGCGCGTCATGCCGTGCGGCCAGCGCCCGCACCGCTCGCGCGAGCACCTCGAAGTCCAGACCGGCCGGCGTCCGTACCCAGCTGGACTGCACGACCTCATGGAGCCGGTCGAGTCCGACGCGTTCGATCAGCTCATGCATCACCGGCGTCAGCGGCACCGCACCCACGCCGGACTCGCCGCCGGGCACCGAACCACCGCTGTCCAGCGCACCCGCAACCCGTGCAAGCCCAGCCGGAGTCCGCAGCTCGAACACTTGCCGGGAGGAGATCGCAAGGCCGGCCCGCCGAGCGGCCGAGACCAGCAGCATCGACAGAATCGAGTCCCCGCCCAGCGCGAAGAAGTCGTCGTCGGCACCGGCCTCCCGCACGCCAAGCACCTCGGCGAAGAGCCCACACAGCAGCGCCTCGCCGGACGTCGCCGGCGCCCGGCCCGGTCCGGTCGGCGCGTCGACGGCCGGCAGAGCGGCCTTGTCCACCTTGCCGTTCGGGGTGAGCGGCAGCACGTCCAGCACCGTCACCGCGACCGGGATCATGTACGCGGGCAGCCGGCGGGCGGTGAAGTCCCGTATCGCGGTCGCGTCGGCCGGGCCCTGCGCACCGGGCGTCACATAGGCGGCGATACGGTCCGCACGCACCACCACCGCCGCCTGCGCGACGGCCGGATGCGCCGCGATGACCGACTCGATCTCGCCCGGCTCCACGCGGAAGCCGCGGATCTTCACCTGCGTATCCGCCCGGCCCTCGAAGTGCAGCAGCCCGTCGTCGCTCCACTTCGCCAGGTCGCCGGTGCGGTACATCCGCCCGCCGCCGAAGAAGGGGCTGGCGACGAAGCGCTCCGCGGTCAGCTCCCGGCGGCCCAGGTAGCCGCGGGCCAGGCCCGGACCGGCCAGATAGACCTCACCCACCACACCCGGCAGCACCGGGCGCAGAAAGTCGTCCAGCACGAAGACGCGGGTATTGGGCAGCGGGCCGCCGATGGCCGGCGGCCGGTCGTCGGGGGTGATACCCGCGGGCAGCTCCACGGCGGTGGCTATCACCGTGGACTCGGTGGGGCCGTAGGTGTTCCAGAGACCCGCCTGGGGCCGCCACTTGGCGGCCAGGCCGGCGGTCAGCCGCTCGGCACCCAGCACCCAGTTCCGTACGCCGGGCACAGCCTGCGGGTCGAGCACGGACAGCAGCGACGGCACCACGCTGGCCACCGTCACCCCGGCCGCATCGATCATCTCCGCCAGCGCCCGCGGATCCGTGCGCTCCTCGCCGGCAGCGATCGCCAAGGTTCCGCCGGACGACAGCGTTGCGGCCACGTCCAGCACCGAGGCATCGAAGCTGAACGACGCGAACTGCAACGTCACCTCGCCAGGACCCGCACCCAGCACCGGCCTCATCGCCTCGGCCAGGTTCACCACACCCCGGTGCGCGACCGCCACGCCCTTCGGACGACCGGTCGAGCCGGAGGTGTAGATCACGTACGCGAGCTGATCCGGTTCGACCGCGACGTCGAGAGGGGTGTCCGGCTCGGCGGCGATCGCCGGCCTGGCGTGGGCCAGCCGGTCCGCATCGATCACCACCGAGACGCCACTGTCGACCGTCATGAACTGCAGGCGATCGGCCGGGTATTCGGGATCCAGCGGCACGTAGGCACCGCCGGCCTTCCACACCGCCAGCATCAACACCACCATGTCGACACCCCGCGGCAACCGCAGACCCACCCGCGCCTCCCGAACCACCCCAAGCCCACACAGGTAGCGGGCCAGCCGGTTCGACCGGTCATCCAGCTCCCCGTACGAGAGGGCCTCCGCGCCGCAGCGCACCGCCACCGCGTTCGGCGTGAGCAGCGCCCAGTCCTCGAACAGCTCCAGCCAGGTGTCCTCCGGCACCGGCCGCGGCGTGTCGTTCCACTTGTCGACGACCAGGGACCGCTCCGCCTCGTCGAGGGCGTCCAACGTGCCGATACGAGCCTCCGGCTCCGCCGCCATCCGGGTCAGCACCCGTATCAGCCGCTCCGAGATCGCCAGGGCCGCCGTCGCGTCGAAGCTGTCCAGCCGGTGATCGAGCCGCAGCCGCAGCCCGTCGATCGGGTCGACACCCAGCGTCAGCGCGAAGTGGGTCGACTCGCGGACCCCGGAGGCCGTGAGCCGCAGCGGCTGCGGTGGACCGCTCTCGCCGGCCCGGTAGTTCTCGAACGCCAGCAGCGTGTCGAAGGCCGCGCCCGGGCCCGCAAGGCGCTGGATCTCCGTAAGGCCAAGATGGTGGTGGTCCAGCAGCGCGGACTGCTCCGCCTGCAAGTCGGTGAGGAGTTCGGCGACCGTCCGCGCCGGATCGAACCGCACCCGCACCGGAACAGTGTTGATGAACAGCCCCAGCATGTCCGCCATGCCGGACAGCTCGGCCGGCCGGCCCGCGACCGTCGCCCCGAACACCACGTCCCGACGTCCCGTCAAGGCACCGGCCACCAGCGCCCAGGCGGCCTGCACGACGGTGTTCAGCGTGACGCCGTACCGGCGGGCCAACTCGCGTAGCGCCTCGGCCAGTTCGGCGGCCGGTGCAAAGGTCGTCTGGCCGGTCGGACTCGGCGTGCCGTCCGCGGCGGCGGAGGCCACGAGGGTCGGCTCGTCGAGCCCGGACAGGGCCTGCGTCCAGGCGGCGCGCGCGGCGTCCTTGTCCTGGCGCGCCAGCCAGCCCAGATACTCCCGGTACGGCGTGAGGGCGGGCAGGCTGGTGCCGTGGCCGCCGGCCGCGTAGGCGGCCCAGACCTCTCGCAGCAGGATCGGCAGGGACCAGCCGTCCAGCAGAATGTGGTGCAGCGTGATCACCATGCGACAGCGGTCCGCGCCCAGCCGGATCAGCAGTACGCGGATCAGCGGCGGCCGCGCCACATCAAAGCCCCGCACCCGCTCGGCAAGGACCAACGCCTCCGCCGACTCCGGCTGTTCGGTCAGATCCTCCTCGCGCCAGGGCAGCTCCACACCCTCGACGATCACCTGCACCGGCTGCTCGACCCCCGCCACCTGACGGAAGCCCGCCCGCAGGCTCCCGTGCCGGTCGAGCACCGTCTGCCACGACGCCCGCAACACACCCGCGTCCAACCGGCCCGCCAGGTCCAGGACCAGCTGCTCCACATACACATCCGTGGCCTGCTGATCAAACAGGGCGTGGAACAGCAGACCCTCCTGCAGCGGCGATACGGGCAACACCTCCACCAGCCCGGGAAGCGCCGCCTCCAACTCCTCGACCTGCGACTGCCCCAACGCCACCAACGGGAAGTCCGACGGCGTATGACCGCCACCACCCGAGGCCACGTACGCGGCCAGATCCGCCAAGGCAGCCGCCCAGGCATCAACAAGAGACTGCGCCGACTCCACGCCCAACAGCCGCTCCGGCCACGCCAACGTCAGCGTGAGCTCCGGCCCTTCGGCGAGATCATGGACGATGCCTTCGGCCTCAAGGGCGTGCATGGCCGGCGCCCGGCTCGCGATGCCCTCTCCCAGACCGTCGCCGAGCAGCTGCCAGTCGTCCGAGCGGCTGCTGAAGCGGCCCAGGTAGTTGAACCCGACCTGCGCGGCCGGCAACCCGGCCAACCCCGCCGCCGTATCCGCATTCAGATACCGGAGCATGCCGTAACCCAGCCCGTCCCCGGGCACACCCCGCACCTGCTCCTTCACCCGCTTGACGACTTCCCCGACCCCCACCGGCCCACCGGCATCCAGCCGGACCGGATGCACACCCGTGAACCAACCGACCGTCCGCGACAGATCAAGGCCGTCGCCACCGAACGGCTCCCGCCCGTGGCTCTCCACGTCCACCAGGAACGAAATCCGTCCCCGGTCGGCCCACTCCCCTGTCGCCGCCGCCAGCCCCGCGAGCAGCACCTCGTCGACCCCGGCGCCGAAGGCCCCCGGCACCCCGGTCAGCAGCGCCGACGTCACCGACACCGGCACCCGCACCGACACCCGCCGCACGCTGGCGCCCAAGTCCACGGCCGGGTCCAGGGGCAGCGTCGTCAACAGCGGGTCGGAACCCGCCTGCATCCCGGTCCAGGCAGCAAACTCCGCCAACCGCCCCGCACTCCCGGCCTGCACCTCCAGCTCCCGCGCCCAATGCCGGAACGACGTCGCCACCGGCGCCAGCACCGGCTCCCGACCCGCGCCCAGCGCCGCACACGCCTCCGCCAGATCCGGCAGCAGCACCCGCCACGACACCCCGTCGACCACCAGGTGATGAACCACCAGCAACAGCCGCCCTGGCGCGTCCACCCCAGCGTCGAACCACACCGCCTGCACCATCACGCCGGACAGCGGATCCAGCCGGCCCACCGCTGCCCGCGCCTCCGCATCCGCATCCGCCACAGCGGCATCGACCCGGCGCACCCACAGCCGCCCCGGCACCGCCTCCGGCACCACAAGGCGCGCCCGCGCACCCGGCACCAACCGTGCGCGCAGGAGGTCGTGGTGATCCACGAGCGACTGCAGCGCCGCTGTCAGAGTTGCCGTGTCCACTCCCGGCGGGGTCGCGACCAGAGCCGACTGGAAGATCTCCGGCAGGTCTGCCGGCCGCACCCGCTCCAGGAGTTCGAGCATGACGGGAGTGAGCGGCACCTCGCCCGTACCGGCAGCTGTGTCGACGGCTGCGGCAGCGTCCAGGGGTACCGAGACCGCGGCGATCCGGGCGGCGGTCCGCTCCTCGAAAACCTGCCGGGTCGTGACCGCGAGACCGGCCCGGCGAGCGCCGGATACGACCATCATCGACAGGATGGAATCCCCGCCCAGCGCGAAGAAGTCATCGTCGGCGCCGGCCTCCCCTACGCCCAGCACCTCGGCGAAGAGATCGCACAGCAGCAGTTCAGCGGGCGTTGCGGGGGCCCGGCCCCGCTCGCGTGCGGCCGGGGCCGGCAGCGCCGCCTTGTCCACCTTGCCGTTGGGGGTGAGCGGCAGCCCGTCCAGCAGGGTCACCGAGGCCGGGACCATGTGCTCCGGGAGACGCGCCGCGGCGAACTCGCGCACGGCGGCCGAGGCGAGTTCGCCGTCGGTGACCACGTACGCGGCGAGACGGTCATCCCGTACGGCCACCACCGCCTGCGCGACGGCCGGATGCGCGGTGAGGACGGATTCGATCTCGCCCAGTTCGATGCGGAAGCCGCGGATCTTGACCTGCTCGTCGGCGCGGCCCTGGAAGTGGACCAACCCGTCGCCGCTCCACTTCGCGAGGTCGCCGGTGCGGTACATCCGCCCGCCGCCGAAGAAGGGGCTGGCGACGAAGCGCTCCGCGGTCAGCTCCCGGCGGCCCAGGTAGCCGCGGGCCAGGCCCGGACCGGCGAGATAGACCTCACCCACCACACCCGGCAGCACCGGGCGCAGAGAGTCGTCCAGCACGAAGACGCGAGTGTTGGGCAGCGGGCCGCCGATGGCCGGCGGCCGGTCGTCGGGGGTGATACCCGCGGGCAGCTCCACGGCGGTGGCTATCACCGTGGACTCGGTGGGGCCGTACGTGTTCCACAGTCCCGCCTGGGCACGCCACTTGGCGGCCAGTCCCGCGCTCAGCCGCTCGGCGCCCAGCACCCAGTTGCGTACGCCGGGCACAGCCTGCGGGTCGAGCACGGACAGCAGTGACGGCACCACGCTCGCCACCGTCACCCCGGCCGCATCGATCATCTCCGCCAGCGCCCGCGGATCCGTGCGCTCCTCACCGGTGGCGATCGCCAACGTGCCACCCGACGCCAACGTGACGGCCACATCCAGCACCGAAGCATCGAAGCTGAACGACGCGAACTGCAACGTCACCTCGCCAGGACCCGCACCCAGCACCGGACCCATCGCCTCGACCAGATTCGCCACACCCCGATGCGGGACGGCCACGCCCTTCGGGCGACCGGTGGAGCCGGAGGTGTAGATCACGTACGCCAACTGATCCGGGTCGAGCACTGCCTGGAGCGATCGCGCGGGTTCCGCGGCAATCGCCGCCCGCGCGCCGGCCAGCCACTCCGCGTCGATCACCAGCGACGACTCGCAGTCCGCCGCCATGAACTCCAGCCGGTCGGCCGGATACTCCGGATCCAGCGGCACGTACGCACCCCCGGCCTTCCACACCGCCAGCATCGACACCACCATGTCAACGCCACGCGGCAACCGCAGACCCACCCGCGCCTCCCGAACCACGCCGAGCCTCAGCAGATAGCGCGCCAGCCGACTCGACCGGGCGTCCAGCTCCCCGTACGAGAGGGTCTCGGAGCCGCACCACACCGCGCGTGCCTCCGGCGACCGAAGCGCCTGGGCCCGGATCAGCTCCGGAACGGGGTTGGTGACATTCGAGCGACGGGAGTCAGACATGCCGGAGGTCTCCACTGGGTCGTCGGTCGCTGGGCGTACGGAGCTAGCGGTGCTCCGGCGGCGGTTGCGGGGGGCCCTGGTGGAAGAAGGGGCCGCCGCCGGGCCCGCCGGGGCCCGGCCCGATGCCTGGGCCGGGGCCCATTCCTGGTCCCGGTCCCATCCCGGGCTGTGGCCCCATCCCGATCCGCACCGGACCACGGCCACCAGGCCCAGGACCACCGGGTCCTGGACCACCGGGTCCCGGCCCGGGCCCGCCCGCGTGCACCGGCTCCGGTCGCGGCGCCGGCGATCCGTTCTTCGACTGGTCAGCGAACTGCGTCCGGTACAACTCGGCGTACAGCCCGCCCTGTTCGAGCAGTTCCTCGTGGGTGCCCGACTCCTGGACCCGGCCCTCGTCGATCACCAGGATCTGGTCGGCGTCGCGGATCGTTGCCAGTCGGTGGGCGATGACCAGCGAGGTGCGCCCCTTCAGCGCGGTCTTGAGGGCCTGTTGCACCGCTGCCTCGGACTCCGAGTCGAGGTGCGCGGTGGCCTCGTCGAGGACGACGACGGGCGGGGCCTTGAGCAGCAGCCTCGCCATGGCGATGCGCTGCTTCTCGCCGCCGGAGAGCCGGTAGCCGCGGTCGCCGACCACGGTGTCGAAGCCGTCCGGAAGCGATTCGATCAGCTCCCAGATCTGCGCGGCCTTGCAGGCGTCGGTCAGGTCCTGCTCGGTGGCGTCCGGGCGGGCGTACGTGAGGTTCTGGCGGATCGTGGTGTGGAAGAGATGCGCGTCCTGGGTGACCATGCCGACGGTGTCAAGCACCGACTCCAGGGTCAGGTCGCGCAGGTCGTGGCCGCCGATGCGCACCGTTCCCGCGCCCGGGTCGTACAGGCGCGGCACCAGGTGCGTGATGGTGGTCTTGCCTGCTCCCGAGCGGCCGACCAGCGCGGTGAGCTTGCCGGCCGGTGCGGTGAAGCTGAGGTCCCGCAGGGTCCAGGCGTCGCCGGCGCGCTCCGGCATCGGCAGCGCGATCGATTCGAGGGAGGCGAGCGAGACGTCGGCCGCCTTGGGGTAGCGGAACGACACATTGTCGAACTCGACCGACATCGCGGGCGACTGCTTGCCGCCGGCACCGTCTCCGGCACCGCTCGCCGCCGGCAGCGCCACCGCGTCCGGCTTCTCCGCGATCAGCGGCTTCAGGTCCAGGACCTCGAACAGCCGGTCAAAGCTGACCAGCGTATTCATCACGTCCGCCTGGGCGTTGGAGAGCTGGCCGATCGGCTGCATCAGCCGGGTGAGCAGGGTGGCCAGGGCCACCAGGGTGCCCATCTGAATGGTGCGGTCGATGACCAGATGGCCGCCGACCCCGTACACCGCGGCCGTGGCCAGCGAGCTGACCAGCATGGTGGAGAGGAAGAGCAGCTTCATGTGGACGGAGGTCTGCACTCCCACGTCGCGGCTTCTGCCCGCCAGTCCGGAGAACTCGGCCGACTCCCGGCCGGGGCGGCCGTAGAGCTTGGCGAGGAGGGCGCCGGTGACGTTGAACCGCTCATGCATCATCGAGCCCATTTCGGCGTTGATCTGCATGTGCCGCCGCATGAGCCGCTGCATCCGGCGGCCGATGACCCGGCCGGGCACCACGAAGAACGGGGCCAGCAGCAGGGCGATCAGCGTGATGACCCACGACAGATAGATCATCGTGATCAGGATGAAGGTGAGGGTGAGCGCCGCGGATACGACGGTGGAGAGCAGCGACGTGAGCGCCGCTTGTGCTCCCATCACGTCGGTGTTGAGCCGGCTGACCAGCGCTCCGGTCTGGGCCCGGGTGAAGAAGGCCAGCGGCTGCCGCTGTACGTGGTCGAAGACCTCGGTCCGCAGGTCGTAGATGAGCCCCTCGCTGACCCGGGCGGACACCCAGGCCTCCACGAATCCCAGCAGGCCGGCCACGAGGGACAATCCGGCGACGGCCACGGCTATCCATACGACGGCCGATGTGTCGTTCCTGAGAATTCCGTTGTCGATGAGGTATTTGAACATCAGCGGAATGGCAACCGCGATGCCGGCGTTCAGCGTCGTCGTCGCCAACAGGCCCACTATTATGCGGCGATGTCGCTTGGCGTACGGGAATATTCGCTTGGCGGTGCCGGGCCTGACGTCTTGTTTCCCGATGGACGGATCCGGTCCGTCCCCTCGCACGATCACCGGTCCTGGGCCACCCATCATGGCCACAGCTACCACCCCTGTCCCGTTGTCTCGCCGTCCGGTCGGTCTTCGGTCAGTTGACGGATTCGGCCGCGACGTTCTCGCCGTCGGCCGCGTCCATCGACTCGGCGAGGCTCCTGGGACGCATGTCCGTCCAGTTCTCCTCGATGTACGACATGCAGGCCGCTCGCATTCCTTCGCCGAAAACGACCTTCCAGCCGTTCGGTACCTCCGCGAATGCGGGCCAGAGAGAATGCTGGTTTTCGTCGTTCACCAGCACAAGAAAGGAGCCGTTCTCGTCGTCAAAGGGATTCGCCATGACCACTCCCCGTCAATGAGTTCACCTGGCGTGGCCAATACTAATCAGGCCCCTGGTGGACGACAAGCAGCGTAATTTGACACCCCTGTCCAACCGCTTATTCTCAGCACTTGGACGCTATTTGGACTTGCCGGCCTTTCTTGTCACCGCTCTCGTCGCAGCGCCGGTGAGCTTGCGCTGTGCGGGAAAGGCCACCTGCACGACCAGGCCGCCGTCCGGGCGGTCCCGCGCCGTGAGTTCGGCGTCGTGTGCGGTGGCGATGGAGCGGACGATGGACAGGCCGAGGCCGTGGTGACCGTCGTCGGCGTTGCGGCGCATCCGCTGGAAGGGGTTGAAGAGCCGGTCGACCTGGTCCGCGGGGACCTGCGGACCGGTGTTGGCGACCCGGACGAAGGCCCGGCCGGAGCGGGTGCCGATGGTGATCTCCACCTGCCCGTCGGGGCGGTTGTAGTCGATCGCGTTGTCGAGGAGGTTGGCCAGCAGCCGTTCCACCAGCACTGGGTCGCCGTGCAGGGCGGCGGGCTCGACATCGGCGACGAGCCGCAGGCCGCGCCGTTCGGCGGCCGGGCGGAACGTACGTACGATTTCGTCGGCGAGGTGCGCCAGCTCCAGCGGCTCCGGCTGCTCGAGGCCGCGCTCGCTGGTCGCCAGGAACAGCAGCGACTCCAGCAGTCGGCCCTGCTGCTTGCTGATCGCCAGCAGCCGCTCGAAGTTGGTGCGGAACGACTCGACCGTCGGGTCGCCGTCGATGAGGGACTCCTCGAGCAGCGCGTGCTCCAGCGTGAGCGGGGTGCGCAGTTCGTGCGCGGCGTTGGCGACGAAGCGTCTATGGGAGTCCAGGGCCGTCTCCAGTCGGCCGAGCAGGCCGTCCACCGTGTCGGCGAGGTCCTTCAACTCGTCGCGCGGGCCCTCGACGGCCAGCCGCTCGTGCACATTGTGTGCCGTGATCTGCTGGATGGCGGTGGTCATGGAGCGCAGTGGCCGCAGCACCCGGCCGGCAACGACCCAGCCGAGACAGATCGCGATCACCGCCGTGATCGCCAGCGCGATCGCCGACTCGAACAGCAGCCGGCTCATCATTTCCTCGTGGGTGCGGGCGGCCTGCTGTTCAAGGCCTCTCGTGAGCTGGTTGGTCGGGGCCGGCCGGCCGTCGCCGACAAACCGGCTCCGCCGCGGTGGCCCTCCCGACTCCGTCGACTCCTGTACGCCCTTGACCAGGACCGGCCCGCCGGTGGAGCCGGCCACCAGCACATAGGTGATGGTGAGCAGCACCGCACCGGACAGGACGAACAGACCGCCGTACAGCAGGGTGAGGCGCATCCGTACCCGCCGGGGCCGCAGCAGGGCGGCGGCCCGGGCGCGGGTGAGGTATTTCGCGGTCAGCGGGAACGAGCGCATGGCACCTCAGATCCGGTACCCGCCGCGGGGCACCGTCTCGATCACGGGCGGGGAACCCAGCTTGGCGCGCAGCCGGTTGATCGTCGTCTTGACGGTGTTGGTGAACGGGTCCGTCGCGTCGTCCCATACCCGCTCCAGCAGCTCCTCGGTCGGCACCACCCGGCCCTCGGCTGCCATCAGGTATTCGAGCACCGCCAGCTCTTTGGGGTTCAGCGGCAGCCGCTCGCCGTTGCGGGTGGCGAGCCGCTTGGCCGGGTCGAGCCGCAGGTCGCCGTGGGCGAGGACGGGCGCGAGCGCCTGCTGCGGGCGCCGGGAGATGGCGCGGATCCTGGCAATGAGCTCCGGGTAGGCGAAGGGCTTGGGCAGATAGTCGTCCGCGCCCAGATTCAGCCCTTCCACGCGCTCGGCCATCGTGCCGGAGGCAGTGAGCATCAACACGCGGGGCTGCTGCGGCTGTTCGGCGAGCGTGCCGCAGACTTCGTCGCCGTGAATTCCGGGGAGGTCCCGGTCGAGCACGACGACGTCGTAGTCGACGACGGCGGTGCTCTCCAGGGCGCGTTCGCCGTCGTGTACGACATCGACGGCCATGCCCTCGCGCCGTAATACCCGCGCCACCGATTCCGCCAGCACGGCATGGTCCTCGACCACCAGCACTCTCATCGCCCACCCCCAGGTCACATTTAGCCGATAAGGCTATCGCCGGGTGCGTCGGCTGGGCGTGAAGAATGCGGTGATCGCCTCGTTCACCGCGTCGGGCCTTTCCAGACAGCCGAAGTGACCGCAGCCGGGGATTTCGGTGTATCCGGCGCCGGGGATCGCATCCGCGACCTCGCGGACCAGGTGCGGGCGGGCGACGAGGTCGTCGTCGGCGAAGCCGATGACGTGGCAGGGCACGCCGATCCGGCGGTAGGCAGGCAGCCGGTTGCCGATCAGCTGCAGGCCCGGCTGGTCGCGGACAGAGCCCGGGGCGGCCCCGGACAGCTCGGAGACGGTCAGCCAGTCCTGCAGCCGCTCCTCGTCGTTGAGGGTTTCCGGCGACAGATTCTGGATGGCCTGCGCATACGCCGCGTACGCCGGCGGCACGGCGCCGCCGCTGTCGGCCCGTGCCAGGTCGGCGGCCGCCATGGCTGCGATCAGCGCGTCCGCCCGGCCGCAGGAGGCGATCAGCACCGCCGGACGAGCTCGGGGTGGCCCAGCAGCAGTTCGGCCACGATGATGCCGCCCAGCGAGAAGCCGACGACCCGGCGCGGGCCCGCGCCCAGGTGCTCGATGAGTCCGGAGACATCAGCCGCCATGTCGTCGACGGTGTATGACCGCGGTCCGGCTTCGGTCGGCGGGATGCCTCGGTCGTCGACGGTGACGACGCGGTAGCCGGCCGCCTTCAGAGCGGGTACCTGGTGGGTGCGCCAGATCCACCCGGGCGCGGCGGTTCCGGTGACCATCACCACCGGCTCTCCGGATCCGTAGTCGTCGTAGGTCAGCCTGATCCCGTTGACAGGAACCTTGACCCCTTCCACCGCATCGCCGCTGTGTCTGCGGCGCTCCTCCCAGCTGTACGTGGCGGTGAACGCGTCCGGGAGCGGCATGTCGACCGACGCCAGGGCGGCCTGCTTGATCGCCCGGACCGAGAGCGGGGGCGCTGCGCACCAGGTCCCGCGTCCGCTGGGCGACGCATTCGGCCAATCGGTCGGGCGCTACGACCTCGTTGACCAGGCCGTACCGCAGCGCCGCGGCGGCGTCCGGGTTGCGGCCGGTCAGCAGATGTCCGAGCGCGACCTTCTGCGGCAGCTGCCGGACAAGCCGGAACGCGCCGCCGGCTCCGGGGATCAGGCCGAGCCGCGCCTCGGGCAGGCCGAACACGGCCCGCTCGGAGGCGATGATCAGGTCGCAGGCCAGAGCGAGTTCGAATCCGCCACCGAGGGCGTGACCCTGGACCCACGCGAGCACCGGCTTGGACAGCGTGAAGCGGTCGGTGAGCCGCGGCCAGCCGCTCTGGCCGCGGCCGCCGAAGGTGGTCGGCGGCGCGCCCTGGGCGCCCAGCCGGGCACGCTCCTTGAGGTCCTGTCCGACGCTGAAGGCTCGGTCACCGGCCCCGGTGAGTACGGCGACGCGTACCTGGGCGTCGGCCTCGACGTAGTCCCAGACCGTGCCGAGCTCCTCGTGCATCCGCAGGTCCATCGCGTTGAGCGCGTTCGGGCGGTCGAGCGTGAGGTAGGCGACGTGGTGGCGCGTGACGCACCGCACCCGGGGGCCGGCGTCGTTCATCCGGCGCGCCCCGCGAACCCGCCGACCTTGTCGATGACGTCCTCGCCGTACAGGCGCAGCACCTGCTGCAGCGCGAATTCGGCCATGTACCGGCGGAATTCCTCCGGCGGCTCCTCGACGGCGTTCAGCATTCTGCGGTTCGTGACGACCGCCGGGCTCTGCATCTGCGCCACGCCGCGAGCCACGGCGGCGTCGAGCTCGCCGGGCTCCACGACCTCATCGATCAGCAGCCGGGCGTCCGGTTCGGTCGCCCAGATCCGCCGCCCCGACAGGATGATCTGGCGGGAGATCCGCGGACCGGTGTGCCGGCCGAGGCGGAAGTTGGCGGCTCCCGGCACGATGCCCTCGCGGGCGGCCGGCAGAGTGAGATAGGCGTCCGACGCGGCGAGCACCTGGTCGCAGGCGAGCAGCAGCTGCATGCCGCCGCCGATGGCGAAGGTGTCGACGGCCGCGATCCAGGGTTTTTCGACCGTACGGGAATGCCAGGCCCCGGCGTGGTCGGTGAGCAGGCCGGTGACCAGCTTGCGGAGGTAGCCGAGTTCGCGGCGGAGCAGGAAGCCGGTCAGCGAGATGCCGCCGGCATGCAGGCTCTTGAGGTTGATGCCGGCGCTGAACACCCGCTTGCCGCGGTAGCGGGGATGGCTCATCTCCCCGCCCCGCACCACGCCGACGCGCACCTCCTCGTCAAGGAGCGCGAGGTCCACGGCGGTCTCCATGTCGTCGACCTGCTCACCGTCCTCGGCGTTCAGGCAGTCGTCCCTGCACATCGTCAGGTGCGCGGCGCCGTCCCGCCGTTCCAGCAGGACCGAGCGGGTGCGCAGCACCCCGGTGCGGCGGAACTCCGGCAGCAGCCGCAGGGCGCGCGGCGTCGGCCGCAGCATCGCGTCCAGCACCCGCGGCCCCGCCAGCGGGGAGCGCAGCACCGCCCGCAGGAAGATGCCCTGGTCTATCTCCCAGCCCTCCTTGTCCGCCTGGCGGCGGGCGCGGTCGGCGGCGAGCTGTTTCTCCGTCGGCACCAGGCCGGGGCAGGCGTCCGCGGCGGCTGCCACCAGCTCGTCGATGCGCAGCCCGTCGGGGAGCCGCTCGAATACGGCGTCGGCGTGTGTGTCGAGGTAGTACACCCGCAGCGCGCGGGCCGCGTCCTTGGCGGCGGCGAGCTCCGCGCGCTGCGGGTGCGTGCGCGCACCGGGGTCCGGGAGCGCCGCGATCAGGTCCTCCACGCGGGCCGCCGCCTCCCGCAGGCTCGGCCAGACGTCCCTGTCCGGCCGGCCGGGTGCCGTCACGACGCCTCCTGTCGGACCGTGCCGCGCAGCGCCCGGTCGCAGGCGGCCAGATGCAGGCCGAGCGCGTCCTCGAAGCTCGTCGTCGCGGCGTCGAAGAGCAACTGCCGCCGGATCGCCAGCTCCTTGCCGACCAGCCCGCAGGCAAGTCCGGCGACGGCCGCCGCAGCGGCGGCGGGCTCGACGACGATCTCGTCGACGATGCCAAGACGCAGCGCCTCGGGAGCCTCGATCGGCAGGCCGAAGAGCACGGCGCGGCGGATCCTCGCCGTGCCGACCAGCGCGACGAGCCGGTAGCCCGCCATGCCGGGCCAGGTGGCGGTGGCGTCCCGGGGGACCAGCAGCCGGGTGCCATTCGTCGCCGCGCGGACGTCCGCGGCCAGGAACAAGTCGAGCGCCGTCCCTCCGCAGTCGCCGCCGGCGACCGCAACCGTGGCGACGGGGAGCCGTTCAAGGCGGCGCAGTGCCCGCTCCCACTTGCTGACCAGCATCACGTCGAGTCCGCTGGTCCAGTCGCCGCTGGGGGCGCCGGAGACGTGGATGGTGAGGATGCCGGAGCCGCCCTGTGCCTCGGCCCGGTCGCAGACCTCCTGCACGGCCGAGACGGCGACGGCCGACATCGGCTCGGTGCCGTCCATGGTCAGCGTCAATGCCTCTTTCACGGCGCTCTCCCGCCTCACCACTGGACCAGTGCCGTCTCGAGGGTGGAGCCTGGCCCCATGGTCATCAGCACGCCGTACTCCCCTGGTTTGGTGACGCCTTCGTCCAGCAGCCGTTCGTAGGAGAAGAGGAAGGAGCCGCTGGACACGTTTCCGTAATCGCGCAGCACGCTGGCGGTGTGCCGCACGTCGTGCCTGGTCAGGCCTAGGTTTACGCCGACCGCGTCAATCACCTTCTTGCCGCCCGAGTGCACCAGCCAGTGGGTGATGTCGCTGCGCCGCAGGCCCGTTCCGGCCAGCAGCCGGTCCACGACGATCTCGGTGTGGGCGCCGACCACGTACGGGATCTGCGGGTCGAGGAAGAAGCTGAACCGGGCAAGGTCCCGGTCCCAGTCATAGCGCATGGCCTCGATGGCCTCGGGGATGATGCAGCTGGCGAACTTCAGCAGCCGCGGACCCTCCTCGGCTTCTGCTGCGCCCTCCTGTTCGCCGGTCCGTTCGCCCGCGAGCAGCGCGACCGCGCCGGCCCCGTCGCCGAACAGACTGTTCACGACGGCCGTGCGCATCGTCGAGTCCATCGCATACGCCGCCGAGCAGGCCTCCGTGCACAGCACGACGGCGAGTTCGCCGGGGTGGGCCGCGGCCCAGCCGGTGACGAGGCTCAGGGCGTTGAGCCCGGCGTTGCAGCCCATGCCGACGATGTCGGAACGGCTGCAGTGCCGGTCGATGCCCAGCTCCCGGATGAGCAGCGCGCTGAGCCCGGGGGTGAGGAAGCCGGTGGAGGTCACGCAGCACAGGTGGCGCAGGTCGGCCAGGTCGGCGCCGGCCCGCTTCAGGCAGGCGCGCAGCGCGTCCGCGCCCATCTCGATGGCCAGTTGCTTGTGCTTGGCGAGCAGGTCGCCCTGCGGCTCCGCCCTCCGGGCCCCGGTGGCGTCCATGGCGGGGAGTGTGAGGTGGCGGCGCTCGATGGCGCTGTTGAGGAAGACGGAACGGACCCGGGGGTCGGTTATCGCGCAGGCGTCGAGTACCTCCTGCTGGCTGTACGAGGTGGGCGACACCGCCGTACCGACGCCGACGATCCGCGGGTGCAGGAACTCCCGCCTCGCGGTCAGGCCGGGCTGAGGCACGACCGATGCGGACTCCCGGAGGGAATGCGGGCTTTCAAGGATGGCGGTCACCGGAATGTCCACCCCCATCTGCGCGGCTTACTGTGCAGCAGTCCTGAGTAGCTGGTCACGTACCTCCCCCTTCCTTTCCGGAGTTCTCCGCCGCTATGAAGCGGGCGAGCCGCGCGGTGCCTTCTTTCATTTCCGCGGGCGTCAGATAGCTGATGGACAGGCGGATGCCGTTCTGGCCGCCGCCGTGAGGATAGAAGTTCCGCATCGGCGTCCAGATGACTCCGAATTCGCGCGCGGAGCGGGTCAGAGCGGCCTCGTCCGCCGCAAAGGAGACCCGCATACTGAGGAAGAACCCGCCGGCCGGCTCGTTCCACCGCACCCCGAGCGCCGCACGGCGGTCGGTGGGCAGGGCCTCGCCGAGATGCCGGAGCATGGCTTCCATGGCGTCGCCGTAGTAGTCGGCGGCTTTGGCGTTCAGCTCCGAGAGCCGGCCGTCGGCGGCGAGCAGCGCGCCCGCCACGGCGGCCTGGCTGAGCGACGGGGTGTTCACCGTCACCATGCTCTTGATCTTGGCGAGTTCGGCTGCGAGCAAGGACGTACCGCCGGCGCCGTCGTCGACCCGCTGGTCGGCGACGACGAAGCCGACGCGAGCCCCGGGGAAGACCGTCTTGGAGAAGGAGCCCAGGTGCACCACTGAGCGACCGGTGTCGAGGGACTTCAGCGTCGGCAGCCGCGGGCCGGGGCTCACCATCCGATACGGGCTGTCCTCCACGATCAGGAGGCCGTTCCGCCCGGCCAAGCGAAGGAGAGCCCGGCGGGCCGGCTCGCTCATGGTGGTGCCCGCCGGGTTGGCGTGGTCGGGCAGCACGTAGAGGGCGCGCGGGCGGCGGCCGCGGGCCAACTGCTCCTCGATCGCCACCTCGACGTCGTCGGGGTGCAGCCCGTCCTCTCGTTCCTCGACCGGACAGACGGCGATGTCCAGCAGCCTGGCCGCGCCGGTGATCCCCACGTAACAGGGGCTGGAGACCAGCAGCACGTCATCGGGGCCGGCCATCAGCGCCCGCAGCACCAGGAGCATCGCCTCCTGCGCGCCGACGGTGACCACCAGCGACTCGGCCGGGACGTCGATGCCCTCGTCGGCCCGCAGCGAATCGGCGATGATCTCGCGGATGGTGCCCGCGGTCGGGCCGTACTGACAGAGGGCGGTCCTGATCTCCTGCGGCGAACTCCCCTGCGCGGCAAGGTGGTCGAGGTAGCCGCGGATGTAGGTGAAGACCTGCTCGGTGTCGAAGAAGCCGTCGTACGGGCGGCCGGGGGCAAAGGAGATCGCATCCGGATAGCGGAAGGTGATCTCGTTGAGGAAGTTCATCGTGTCAAGGACCGGGTCGGCGAGGGAGTCGTGCAGGTCCTGCCTCAGTAAATCCGCCGACGCAATCTGCTGCGTTATCATGGACTCCCCCAGAAAGGCCGCCTTGCAATTCAATGAAGGTGAGTTTCCGGCTTCAGCATCACACGTGCACCTGGATTCGACAACGACGTCCAACCGGACGCGGCGAACTCCTGGGCAAGGGAGATTATGATGCGGCGGTGACAGAAAATCGCGACTGGACCGAGCCGTCCAACCAGCTGAATTCGCCACTTGGACGGCTCGGTCGGGCAGCCGCGATCAACTATTCTTACGCCGTAACCTCATAATCCATGCGCGCGGCGATCTCCTCCCAGACGCCCCCGCACTCGCGAGCGAGGCTGGCCACCGTCCCCTTGCAGTGCGGGGGCACGCTGTCGACAATCGCCTGCCACTCCGCGTCGGCGAGGGTGAGGAAATTGAACAGCCGCAGCAACCTGCGTCCGGTGTCGCTGAACCGCAGGGCGGGATCGGATCTCAGCCGGTCCACGGCCGCCAACCGCTCCGCGATCCGCGACCTGCTGATTGCCCCGCCATCGCTCGTCACCGCGGGCGGCTCGGTCCTCGCCCGCTCGGCGGGCGTTGCCGGGATCACGGCCTCGGGCCGTGGACGCGCCCGCACGCGCGGCTTCGGCAGCGGGTCCTCGCCGCGGTGCAGCCGTTTCCTGACGTCCCTGGCGGTCTCCGGCGATATCCGGGCCTCACGCGCGATCTGCCGCAACGAAAGGCCGGGATTCTCCTGGATGAGCTTGCCGGCCAGCACGCGCCCGGCAGCGATGTTGACCGGCCGGACCCGCCCGTCCTGGCCGATTCTGCTGCCCTCGATGAGGTTGCCCCCGGCCGCCCGTCGGCGGATCTCGGACACGATGCCGGGCGACAGGCCCGTGGTCGTCGCGATCATCCGGTCCGACCACTGTGGGTGCGTCGTGATGATCCGGCCCGCCGCCTGCTTCCGGTCCGCCATCGACAGCGGCAGGCCATGCGCGACGTTCGACTCCACCGCGAGCACGAAGGCGTCGGATTCGCTTCCGTCGAAGTACGTTACGGGGATCTTTTCATCACCGCGAAGCTGCGCCGCCCGTAGACGGTGCACCCCGTCGATCACCCGCATGGTCGGCCGGTG
This sequence comes from Streptomyces sp. NPDC031466, assembly GCF_055581265.1. Classification (NCBI taxonomy): domain Bacteria; kingdom Bacillati; phylum Actinomycetota; class Actinomycetes; order Kitasatosporales; family Streptomycetaceae; genus Streptomyces; species Streptomyces sp. NPDC031466. The sequence continues at coordinate 530,451 of NZ_JBVIJT010000003.1, read as the reverse complement.
CACCAGCACCGGAGGAAGTGGAACCCGCACTTCCGCCAAGGCCTGGATATGGTCCTGATCATCACCCGCACTACGCGGCGAAGTGGCGACGGACAATGAGCTGATCTCGGCTTCGAATACCATCTCTTGTTCGAACTGAGGCTGGCCAGACTGCATCACAAGCTCCTCTCGAGGTAACTCCTGCGAACCAGCTCGCACTCAGCGGTGCATGGCGTTAGGCGTACCCCAAAGGAGTGTGGACCAAGTGATCCCGGCTTCGCTTCCACTGTGGATCTTCCCCACGGTGAGCGCATTGGATTTCTCCCCCCGCAATGCCACCGCACGGGCCGATAACGACCCTGTTAGCCGCTTCGGACTCTAACACCGTCCATCGGCTCTGATGCCAGGAAGCCGGACACCGTATGCCCCCTTCAGAGGGGGCCGGCCAGAAGCCTCAGGCGGAGCCGAGAACGTTGGCCCAGGCTCCGCACGCAAGGGAATAGACGCAGGTCCGACGGGTGTGCGTGGCCGGCTCCCGCCGACCGCCGACGGAATCCGCGCGGCCGGCAACCCGTATCCGCACAGTCAGCGGTCAATTGGCACGAGGCAGGGGAGAGAATGTGCGATTCCGTTGTCTCGCCGGCGAGACAACGGGGCGAACGCACTACGGTGAAAGCGGAGTTTCAGGTTTCGAGAGAGACATCGAGCAGGGCCGCAGATTCCCTGGGATCGCCGGCCGCCTTGTCCAGCATACGGACAATCCACTCCAGTAGGTCTAGTCCTGCCGCCGCGGCAGCCCTTTCCCAACGGACCCGGTGATCGGACGGCAAATCGAGCTGCACCTGCGGGGCAAGTGACCCTCTGGCGGCATTACGCCAAGTCCGGGTCCGGCGGCGCAACTCATTCCGCGACCAGCCGCCCTGCTCGGCCCGGGTCAGCCAGACCTCCCGCTCCTCCGCAGGAAATCCGGCCACCTCGGCATGGTGCTGGAAGCTGAGCTGCGCATGCCGCCGGGCAGGCTCGAACTTGCCGGCGATCCAGGCATAGTTGCGCAGGGTCTGGTAGTCGAGGCCGGTGTCGGCCACCGCCTTGCGGTAGCGGTCGGGATACTCTTTCCTGCCGTATATCAGCCAGTCGCCCAGCCACCATGCCGACGAATCCGCTACCACGAATATCTGCCGGCCGATATGGCGCCACTGCGCCAGCGGAAGACCGGGGGCCAGCGTCAGCGCGGTGCGCCGGGGCGCCATCCGGGCGTCCGGTGTGAGCCGCGCCCGGCCCTCGACCGGCGACTGTGCCGCCTGCTCGCTCCCGCGCGCCGCTCGCCCTGCAGATGTGCGCAACTCATCGCCCCCTTGATCACTCGCTCATCCTCCACCTAGGGGGGTCTCGGCGAGGTAACAGGATCAGACGAACGAGCGGCGGAGCACCCCTTCCTGCCATGTGGCCCCTGTTACAACGGAGTTACCCATTCCCCTGTCTACTGGTCGCAGAGCTGTCAGCCCCGCGAGCAGATACAGGAGGCCCCATGGCCACCGCTACCCGACGCTGCGCCGAATGCGACGCAGCGTTCGCCTGGACCAGCCGGAACCCCACCCGCAGGTTCTGCGCTCCTGGCTGCCGGGCCCGGTGGTGGCGGGCGCAGCGGCTGCGGGCCGCCGAGGCACCGGAGTCGGCGGAGGACCAGTACGCGGCCGAGCCCGGCGCCGGCCTGGGCGCCTTCCACGAGTGCCCCAGCTGCGGCGAGCACCTCACGGTCATCAACCTCCTTATCCCCGACGCCCGTTGACGCGGTCCCTCCAGGCCCCCGTCCAAACAGTCGGTTCTGTCACTTGGACAGCGCTCCGGGCATTCTTGGCGAGGCATTCGACCGCCATTTACGGAGGGGGACAACAGATGAGACGCGCGTGGTGGGTGGTGGCCGGGCTGCTGGCAGCGCTGACCGTGCCACCCGGCGCGGCGGACGCCAAGAACGGCGTACGCCCGCAGATGCAGTCGCTGGACGGCAGCGGCAACAATCGGGCGCACCCGGACTGGGGCCGGGCCGACAGCCCGTATGCGCGCTTGACTGCCCCGAATTACGCCGACGGGCACAGCGCCCCCGTAGCCGGGCCCGACCCTCGCTACACCAGCAACCGGCTCTTCGGCGACGAGGAGGATCTGGGAGGCAACGACGTTCCCGCGGTGAACATCTTTTCCGAGCGCCAGGTCAGCCAGTGGGGCTGGGCCTGGGCGCAGTTCCTCGACCACACCTTCGCGCTGCGCCTTGGCGAGCAGGCCAGTGACCCGCAGGGCGAGCGGGAGGACATGAAGGGCGACGGAAGGGATCCGCTGGAGCTGATATCCGGCAAGCACTATCTGCCGTTCGTACGATCCAGGCCGGCCGACGGCACCGGCGTGATCAACGCGCGCCAGCAGGTCAACATGCAGAGCTCCTACCTCGACGCCTCCGGCGTGTACGGCACCAAGAACGCCCGCCTTGACTGGCTCCGGCAGGGTCCGGCGGACGGCAATGTGGCCAACAACGGGGCGAAGCTGCTGCTGCCTGACGGCTACCTGCCCCGCCGGGACGCGCGAGGCGACGCCTCGAAGGCTCCTGCCACGGACATCGACGGCCAGCTGCACGCCGATCCGGCCGGCGCGGCGGTCGCCGGGGATGTGCGGGTGAACAACAACATCGCGGTGACCGCGGTCCAGACGCTGTTCGCCAGGGAGCACAACAGGATCGTGGACGCGCTGCCCGCGTCACTCAGTGAAGAGGAGCGGTTCCAGATCGCCCGGCGGGTGGTGATCAGTGAGATCCAGTACATCACCTACCGCGAGTTCCTGCCCGCCATGGGGATCAATCTGCCGCGCTACCGGGGCTATGACCCGAAGGTGAACACCACGCTGTCCAACGAGTTCGCCGCCACCGGCTACCGGGCGCACAGCATGATCCACGGCGGCTTCTCCGTCACCCAGCCCGCCGACCGCTACACGCCGGCCCAGCTGGACGCGTTCCGGGCCGCGGGCCTGCCCGCCTTCCTCACCAACGACGGCAAGGTGGTCGTCGAGGTCGACATGGTGCACACCCGCGACAACCCATCGCTGGTCAAGGGCCTGGGACTTGGCCCGACGCTGCAGACCATCGGGGAGCGGGCGCAGTACCGCAACGACGAGACGATCGACCACCTGCTGCGCAGCGTGCTGCGCGGGCCGGAGAGCGCCGACCCGAAGTGCGTCTTCGACCTGGGCGCGACCGACCTGGCCCGCAGCCGCGACCACGGCATGCCCTCGTACAACTCCATGCGCCGGGCCTACGGCCTCCCGCCCGCCCGGTCGTTCACCGACATCACCGGCGAGGCCACCGACGCCTTCCCGAAGGACCCGGAACTCACCCCCGGCAACGAGATCAACGACCCGGACAGCACCGACTTCACCAAAATCACCAACCTCTTCGGCAGCAAGGCCGGCCACCGCAACGACCCGCGCGACCACTCCACCATCAGCTACACCAAGCGGACCACGCTCGCCGCCCGGCTCAAGGCGATCTACGGCTCGGTCGACCGGGTGGACGCCTACGTGGGCATGCAGTCGGAACCGCACCTGAAGGGCTCGGAGTTCGGTGAGCTGCAGCAGTCCATGTGGGCGCGGGAGTTCCGGCGGCTGCGCGACGGCGACCGGTTCTTCTACGGCAACCAGGCCGGCACCCTGGAGGCGACCTCCAAGAAGTACGGCATCGACTTCCGCCACAACCTGGGCGACCTCATCGCGGCCAACACCGACATCAGGCGCACCGAGCTGCCCGACAACGTCTTCTTCCCCCGCGGGGAGGTGCCGGCCGACTCCTGCCGGGTGAGCTACGCGGCGGAGCCGAAGGCCGGCGGCGAGTTCATCGGCACCATGAAGATCAAGAACACCGGGCGGACGCCGCTCGCCGCCTGGTCCGTGCGCTTCCGCTACGCCGACGACCAGCAGATCAAGCAGTCGGAGGGCGCCGATGCCATCCAGAACGGCACCGACGTCGCCCTGCAGAGCCCCGGCTCGGACGGCGCCCTGGCCCCCGGCCAGACCCGCCGGGTCTCCTTCACCGGCACCCTGCCCGGAGCCCACAGCACCCCGTCCGACTTCAACCTCAACACCACGGGGTGCGCCACCGGATAACGGTAGTTCGTTGAAGCCGGCGGTAGGAGGACTTGACGCCTGCCCGGGGCGCTCACAGAGCGGGTGACCTTGCCCTCGTCGCGTAGAGACCCTGGCCGCAGAGGAAGTTGAGGGTCTCACCCCCGGCACCCTGCTTGCCTGCCATCGCGGGTTCATCGCGGGTTCATCCGGCGAAATAGGACTACACCGCACACCGGGGCACCGGTCGCCCACCCACCCTGGCAGCGATCAGGCAACTCGTCCTGCGGCTGACGGAGGAGAATCCGACGTGGGGGTACCGGCGAATCCAAGGGGAACCGGCCCCACTCGGATATCGGATCGCCGCCTCGACAGTGTGGGAGATCGTCAAAGCGGCCGGTACTGACTCCGCGCCTCGTCGCTCAGGCCCCACCTGGCGCGAGTTCCCGACCGCGCAAGCCGAGGGCATCATCGCGGCAGGCTTCTTTCACCATGAGGGGCCTTGCCTTGCCCGCCGCATCTCGCGCCGGGCCGTGCTCTCTTCAGGCGGTCGCTACCTCCGCGACGCCGGCTCGGGCACGTAGGCCAAGCGGGGGCGTCTGGCGGCCGGGCGTCGGCGATCCGAGCAGCGGTGATGTTCCACTACACGCTTGGAACAGCTCCGTACGGCGCCCTACAGACGTGAACGTCCACCCGCGTCTGGGCAAGGGGACTCACGGGACCAGTCATCCGCAGCAGACACCCCCTGCGACCTGCACCGCATCCCGCCACCCCCTTCAACCTCTGGATGCCGTGTGCACCAAGACATGGAGTCCACCCGGACAAGGGGTCGGCAGAACCGTCAAGGGGTCGAGTGGGAGCAGCGACCGTTTCGGGTGACCTGCGGTCGACCGCCAATTGACGTCGCCCCCAGGCTCCCGCTCCCTGGGAGCACGAGGAGCGGCTCCCCGCTCCCAGATTCGCTCCCGAACACGAAGCAGGGGCCATCCGAAGATGGCCCCTACCTGCGACGTTTCCGTCGGGACGACAGGATTTGAACCTGCGACCCCTTGACCCCCAGTCAAGTGCGCTACCAAACTGCGCCACGTCCCGTTGCCCGTGTGACCTGGGGTTTCCCCCTGGCCGAACGCGCAGGAAAACAATACCGCACTCCGACTGGTGATCGCTCACCCCTTACGAGGGGACGGCGGCCTTGACCTCAAGCGCGGTCGAGGTTGCACGCTTCCTCGCATGCTGACGAACACGACCACGCCCCCGGCACGCGCATACGGATACGCCGACCTGCCCCACCTCATGGCGCTGATGACGGGGGACGAGAAGCACGGGCCCGCCGCGACATCGACGCTCGACGCCCTCTGGGTGCTCTACGACCGTGTGCTCCGCGTCACACCGGAGCGGGCGGACGACCCCGGACGGGACCGGTTCCTGCTGTCGAAGGGGCATGGGCCCATGGCCTACTACGCCGTCCTCGCCGCCAAGGGCTTCCTGCCCGTCGCGTGGCTGGAGGGTTTCGGCTCCTACGACTCCCCGCTCGGGCACCACCCGGACCGCCTGCTGGTGCCCGGCGCCGAGATCGGCAGCGGCTCGCTGGGGCACGGGCTGCCCGTCGCCGTGGGGACGGCGCTCGGGCTCAGGGCCCAGGGGCGCACCGGCCCCGCCGTGTGGACGCTCGTCGGTGACGCCGAGATGGACGAGGGCAGCAACCACGAGGCCATCGCCTTCGCCGGCCCGGCACGGCTCGAACAACTGCACGTCCTCGTGATCGACAACGCCTCCGCCAGCCACGCACGGCCCGGCGGGCTCCAGGCCCGCTTCGAGGCCGCGGGGTGGTCCGCCGAGACGGTCGACGGGCGCGACCACGACGCCCTGTACGCGGCCTTCACGGCACCGCACCCGGGGCGGCCGCGCGTGGTCGTCGCCCGGGTCGAGCCCAAGGAGTACGCGGGCGAGCCCCCGCACGACCCCCGGCAATCGTGAGCCCCACCCCCCTCCCCCCTCGCCCCGTCCCCGTACATTTGGAAAGGACCGTTCCGCCATGGACACCATGCGTGACCGATTCGCCCCTGTCGTCTCCCGGCTGCTCGACGAGGATCCCCGCGTCGCCGTCGTCCTCGCCGAGATCGGCAAGGACGCCTTCGCGGAGACGATGCGCGACCACCCCGACCGGGTGATCAACGTCGGCATCAGGGAGCAGCTGCTCGTGGGCGCGGGCGCCGGGCTCGCGCTCGCCGGGATGCGGCCAGTCGTACACACCTTCGCCGCCTTCCTCGTGGAGCGGCCCTTCGAGCAGCTCAAACTCGACTTCGGGCACCAGGGCCTCGGGGGCGTCCTGGTGAGCGCCGGTGCGTCCTTCGACTGGCCCGCCGGCGGTTTCACGCACATGTCGCCCGGCGACGTGGCGCTGCTCGACACCCTCGCCGACTGGACCGTGCACGTGCCGGGTCACCCCGACGAGGCCGAGACACTTCTGCGGCACGCCGTCGCGGCGGGCGACGACAAGGTGTACGTACGCCTGTCGGTGCAGTCCAACTCCCGGGCGCTGCCCGTGGACGGCGAACGTTTCCTCACCGTGCGCGAGGGGCGCGCGGGCGTGGTGATCGCCGTCGGGCCGCTGCTCGACCAGGTCCTCGCGGCGACGGGAGGGCTCGACGTGACCGTGCTGTACGCCACGACCGTGCGGCCCTTCGACGAGCGGGCGCTGCGCAGGGCCGTGGAGGGCGCGGAGGCGGCCGACGTGGTGATCGTCGAGCCGTACCTGGCCGGGACCTCGACCGGCCCCGCGAACGACGCGCTCGCCGATGTGCCGCACCGCGTGCTCGGTCTGGGCGTGGGCCGCCGTGAGCTGCGCCGCTACGGGCAGATCGAGGAGCATCTGGCCGCCCACGGCCTGGACGCGGGGTCGCTGCGCGAGCGGATCGGCGGCTTCCTGGGCGAGCGTGCCCGCGTACGTACGTCGTAGGGCCCGCGCCCCTCGGCTGCTGCGGGGTGATGCCCCTATGCCCTGGGTATGTCCTCGGGGGTGAGGACCCCCAACTCGGGGTGTTCCTCCAGGAGTCGGGGCGGCGCGGCCTGGCGCCAGGAGTCCGCCAGGATGTCGGTCAGCTCCTGGGCGTCCAGCGCCGCCAGGCGGACCCGCACCCACGCCGAGGACGCCTCGTGCGCGGCGACCCAGAACTTGTCCGGCTCGGCGAGGACCAGCTCGTCCCGCTCGATTTTCGGGCACCGCACCGCGATGGACGTCTCGTCGTCCGGGACCGTCAGGAACATCTTTCCGGAGACACGGAACGTGGGCATGCTCCAGGCGATCTTCTCCACCGTCTCCGGCAGGGCGAGGGCGATGCGGCGCACGTCGTCGGAGGTGACGCGGGCCCGGGATCTGGACTTCGACATGCCGGAACCGTAACCAACGCCACTGACACTCGCCGGGCCCGCCCCGGCATGGCCGGGCCTCATGCGGGGCCGTTCGTTCAGGTGGCCGGGTTCTCGCCGAGGCGCTTGTAGAACAGGGTCGTCGCCCGGAGGGTGCCGGCCGGGTCCGTCGCGTAGTCGGGGATGGTCCCGGCCGGTGTCCAACCGGCCTTCGCGTAGAGGGTCTCGGCGGGGCTGCCGGTCTCGGTGTCCAGGACCATGAGGGTCACCCCCTCCCGCGCCGCCGCGTCCTCGGCGGCGGTCAGCAGGGCGCGGGCGAGTCCTTGACCGCGCGCGGACGGGTGAACCATCAGTTTGGCGATCTCGGCGCGGTGACGGCCGTTGGGCTTGTCGGTGAACGCGACGGAGACCGTCCCGACGACCCGCTCGGCGTCGTGCGCGGCCCAGACGGCGAGGCGCCCCTCCTCGATCGCGGGAGCCAGCCCGCGCCACCACGCGGCCGCGCTCGCGCGGTCCAGGTCCGCGAGGAAACCGAGCGAGGCACCGCCCCGCACGGTGTCGGCCAGGAGGCGGCCCAGATCGTCCGCGCACTCCAGGAGCCGGGCGGCGTCGAGGCGCGCCAGGGACGTGGCGACGGTCATGACTTCACCACCACGAGGGCGTACCGCACCGCCTGCTCCCCCAGGCAGCGGAAGCGCGACGCGCCCCACAAGCGGTAGCGCAGGCAGTCACCGGTGCGCAGGGTGTGCGGTTCCCCCTGGACCGTCACTTCCAGGGACCCTTCGAGGACCCAGATGTGCTGCTCTAGGCCGGGCACGGGCGGCCGGTCGTACGCGATGTCGGCGCCCGGCTGCAATCGGCCCTCGACCAGTTCGCCGCGCATCCCGATGTACGGCGGCGAGACCTGCCAGCGCATGAACCCCGCGTCGTCGTCGGCCCAGACGGCCTGGTCGACGGCGCGCACCAGTTGTGCGGGCTCCGCCTCCACCTCGCTCAGGAGCTGGGACATGGTCCGTTCGTAGACGGCGCAGAGGCGGTTCAGGAGGGCCGCGGTGGGGCTGATCTCCGCGCGCTCGGCCCGGGAGAGGGTGGAGCGGCTGATGCCGCTCAGTTCCGCCAGCTCGCCCAGGGACCAGCCGCGTTCGGCGCGCAGCTCGGACAGTCGGGCGGCCAGGCGCGCGTCGACTCCTTCGTGTTCCATATTCGGCACGTTATCCCGCATGTGGGACCCGGACAAGGGTCATCTCGCCCTCCGGACGGCCTCCGTCCGCTCTCAGCCCGCCGCCTCCCCGAGCGCCGTCAGGATCGGGCGGATGAGCGGATGTCCCTCCGCCCCGCACCGCACCGCCGCGAACACCCTGCGGGTGGGCGCCGCGCCCTCCACCGGGCACACCACGACACCCGAGACGTCCATGCCCCGCAGCGCCGAACGCGGTACGAGGGCCACGCCGGCGCCGGCCGAGGCGAGCGCCACCACCGCGCGGAAGTCGTCCGACCAGTGCTCCGGCGTCGGCTGGAAACCGGCCTGCTCGCAGGCGAGGACGACCACGTCGTGGCACGGGTTGCCCGCGAAGGGGCCTATCCAGGCGTCCTTGGCCAGTTCGGCCAGCGGTACCCGTTCGGCGCCGGCCAGCCGGTGGCCGAGCGGGAGCACCGCGTCGAAGGGCTCCGCGTAGAGCGGGACCCGGGTCAGCCGGGGGTCGTCCGCGCCCGGCGCGCCCCGGTACTCGACGGCCACCGCGACATCGACCTGCCGGTCCAGGACCATCGGCAGGCTCGCGTCGCCCTCCGCGTCCTGGACCCGGACCCTGATTCCGGGCGCGGAGACGGCGAGGCGGGCCAGGGCGGGGGCGACGACCAGGCCGATGCCGGTGGCGAAGGAGGCGACGGTGACGGTACCCGCCTCGCCGGAGCTGTACGCGGCCAGCTCGGCCTCGGCCCGCTCCAGCTGGGCCAGCACCGCGTTGGTGTGCGCCAGCAGGATCTCGCCGGCGGCGGTCAGCCGTACGCCGCGCGCCGAGCGGTCGACCAGGCGGTGCCCCGTCTCCTGCTCCAGGGCGGTGAGCTGCTGGGAGACGGCGGACGGGGTGAGGTACAGGGCGGCCGCGGCGGCCGTGACCGTGCGGTGGTCGGCCACCGCACGCAGGATGTGCAGCCGCCGTGCTTCGATCATGCGGCGATTCTCCCAAATCGGGAGCCTCCACCGCACCACCGGCCTCGCCGGACGCCCACAGGACACCGCACCGGAGCGCGCGCTGTCCCGCCGTACGCGCCCCGATGGTCCGGGATCTTCGGAAAACCGTTCGACAGGCGAGGCCTCGACGCACTGTGATGGGCGACGGACCACCGCCCGCCGCGCGGAGCGGACCGACCGGGCTGACCGGGACCGGCCCAGGTCCGACCGGGCCGATCTCAAGGAGCCACTCCTCTTGGCCGCAAGGACCTTTGCATGGTGACCGCCCGCCCGCCGATCGACGTGGCACTGGCCAGACGGCTGGTCGACGCCCGGTTCCCGCAGTGGGCCGCGTTGCCGCTCGACCTGGTCGACCCGGCCGGCTCCGACCATGTGATCTACCGGCTCGGCGAGGGGCTGTCCGTCCGTCTGCCCCGCCATGACGGGGCCGTCGAGCAGGCGGGAAAGGAGTACGAGTGGCTGCCGCGGCTCGCCCCGCACCTGCCGCTGGCCGTGCCCGAGCCGGTGGCGGTGGGCGAGCCGGGGTTCGGTTATCCCTGGCCGTGGGCGGTGTCCCGCTGGCTGGACGGAGAGGTGGCGACCGCCGAAGAACTGGGCGACTCGGTCGGGGCCGCGGTGGAGCTGGCGGAGTTCCTCACCGCGTTGCAGGCGATCGCGCCGGGGGACTTTCCGGCCGGACAGGCCTTCGACCACGCACCCGATTCCTTGTCCGCCCGGGACCGCGACACGCGGGCAGCGATCGCCGAGGTCGCCGGGGTGTTCGACGCGGAGGCGATGACCGCGCTGTGGGACGCCGCCCTGGGCGCGCCCGGCTGGGACCGCCCCGCGGTCTGGTTCCACGGCGACTTCCACACCGGCAATCTGCTGACCGTCGGGGGCCGCCTCAGCGCGGTCATCGACTTCGGCGAACTGGGCGTCGGCGACCCGGCGTGCGACCTGACCATCGCCTTCACCCTGCTGTCCGCCGAGAGCCGGGCCGCGTTCCGGGCCGCGCTCGGCGTGGACGACGCCACCTGGACCCGGGGCCGCGGCTGGGCGCTGGCCACCGGGCTGAACGCCTACACCTCGTACGCCGCGGTCGACGCGCGGGTCGCCGCGCAGACGACACGCCAGATCAACGAGGCGCTGGTCGGCTGAGCCGGGGGCGGCCCCTGTCGGCTGCCCGCGGCGAGGGGCGCCGCCCGCACAGGGTGGCGCCCCTCGCCGCGCGTGGGATCCGTCAGGCCCCGCCCCGCTCCCCCAGCTCCGCGCGCGCCGCCACGAACGCGTCCACCGCCCGGTTCACGTCCTGCGTGGAGTGCGCCGCCGAGAGCTGGACGCGGATGCGGGCCGCGCCCTGCGGGACCACGGGGTACGAGAAGCCGATCACGTACACGCCGCGCTCCAGGAGCAGCTCGGCCATGCGTCCCGCGACGGCCGCGTCACCGATCATGACCGGGGCGATGGCGTGGTCGCCGGGCAGGATGTCGAAGCCCTCCTCGGTCATCCGCGAGCGGAACAGGGCGGTGTTGGCGGCGAGGCGTTCGCGCAGGTCGCCCGCCGTCTCCAGCAGGTCAAGGACCTTCAGGGAGGCCGCCGCGATCACCGGCGCCAGCGTGTTGGAGAAGAGGTACGGGCGCGAGCGCTGGCGCAACAGCGCGACGATCTCGGCACGGGCGGCGACGTAACCGCCGGAGGCGCCGCCGAGGGCCTTGCCCAACGTGCCGGTGATGATGTCGACGCGGTCCATGACGCCGTGCAGCTCGGGGGTGCCGCGGCCGCCGGGGCCGACGAAGCCGACGGCGTGCGAGTCGTCCACCATGACCATCGCGTCGTACCGGTCGGCGAGGTCGCAGATCTCCGCGAGCGGCGCGACGTAGCCGTCCATGGAGAAGACGCCGTCGGTGACGATCAGCCGGCGGCGCGCCCCGGACGCCTCCTTGAGCTGCTGCTCCAGGTCGGCGAGGTCACGGTTCGCGTACCGGAAGCGGCGCGCCTTGGACAGGCGGATGCCGTCGATGATCGAGGCGTGGTTGAGCGCGTCGGAGATGACGGCGTCCTCCGGGCCGAGCAGGGTCTCGAAGACACCGCCGTTGGCGTCGAAGCAGGAGGAGTACAGGATCGTGTCCTCCTGGCCGAGGAAGGCCGACAGCCGCGCCTCCAGCTCCTTGTGGACCTCCTGCGTGCCGCAGATGAAACGGACGGAGGCCATGCCGTAGCCCCAGCGTTCGAGGGCCGCGTGGGCGGCGGCCACGACCTCGGGGTGGTCGGCGAGGCCGAGGTAGTTGTTGGCGCAGAAGTTGAGGACCTCGCCCCCCGAGCTGACGGCGACCGTCGCGGACTGCGGGGTGCTGATGACCCGCTCGGGCTTGTGCAGCCCGGCGGCCTGGATCTCGTCGAGCGTGGCCTGGAGGTCTTCGCGTACGGAGTCGAACATGCGTGTATTCCTTCGGGGTGGGCCGGGGAGGGTCAGGAGGTCCAGTCGAGGATGACCTTGCCGCCGCGGCCGCTCGCCGCGTCGTCGAAGGCGGCCTCGAAGTCGCGGTGGCCGTAGCGGCCCGTGATGACGGGGGCCAGGTCGAGGCCGCCTTCGAGCAGCACGGACATCGCGTACCAGGTCTCGAACATCTCGCGGCCGTAGATGCCCTTGATGGTGATCATCGAGGTGACGATCCGCGCCCAGTCGACGGCGAACTCCTCCGACGGCAGGCCGAGCATCGCGATCTTGCCGCCGTGGGTCATGTTGGCGACCATGTCGCGCATCGCGCGCGGGTTGCCGGACATCTCCAGGCCGACGTCGAAGCCCTCGCGCAGCCCGAGCGCGCGCTGGCCGTCGGTGATCGTGGACTCCGCCACGTTCAGGGCGAGGCTGACGCCGACCTTGCGGGCCAGTTCCAGGCGCTCCTCGCTGACGTCGGTGATCACGACGTTGCGGGCGCCGGCGTGGCGGGCGACGGCGGCCGCCATGAGGCCGATCGGCCCGGCCCCGGTGATCAGCACGTCCTCGCCGACCAGCGGGAAGGACAGGGCGGTGTGCACGGCGTTGCCGAAGGGGTCGAAGATCGCGGCCACGTCGAGGTCGACGGGCACGCGGTGCACCCAGACGTTGCCGGCGGGCAGCGCGACGTACTCCGCGAAGGCGCCGTCCCGGCCGACGCCGAGACCGACGGTGGCGCGGCACAGGTGACGCCGCCCGGCCAGGCAGTTGCGGCACTTGCCGCAGACCAGGTGGCCCTCGCCGCTGACGAGGTCGCCGACCTCGACGTCGGCGACATCGCGGCCGGTCTCCACGACCTCGCCGACGAACTCGTGCCCGACGACCAGGGGTGCGGTGATCGTCTGCCGCGCCCAGCCGTCCCAGGCCCGGATGTGCAGATCGGTGCCGCAGATCCCGGTGCGGAGCACCTTGATGAGGACGTCGCCGTGGCCGATGACCGGCTCCGGCACGTCCATCAGCCGGAGACCCGGCTCCGCTTTCTCCTTGACCAGCGCCTTCAACGCCACGGCTCCTGTCCTACGTCGATGTTTCCCCCGACGGCACAGGAATCTTCCGTACCGGGGCGCTCGGGTCCATCGAGGATTTCTTAAGCGGCGCCGCAGGTTTCCTTCAGACCTGGGGGTCAGCGGGTCTGACCACGCTCGAAACAGGCGGTCGGCTCGGCGTACAGGGCGGACGCCTGTCAACCGCGCCGCGACGGACTCATTCCTCACCTTGGGGCGGCACCGCAGTAATCGCTTACAGGCTGACCCGGACCGCTCCTTACTCCCAACGCCCCCGCGTGCCCAAGACATCTGGACAGAAAGGAAAACAGAAAGAGCCGAGCCTCTTGCGTCCTGTAGCAACCGCTTACATGCTGTCGCGCAATCGCCGTCACCCCCTGTGCCCCCTGCGCCCTTGACGCCCCTCCGCCCCGACACCTCCGGCCTCCGGGAGTTCGCATGCCCCTGCCCCTCTCCGGCCCCACCGGGCCCAGCCGTCGCACCCTGCTCGCGGCCGGGGCGGCATCCGGCGTCATACCGTCGGCCGGGGGCGCCGCGGCGTGGGCCGCCGACCGCGAAAGCGCCTATGACACCCTCCTCGAACGCGCCGCGGTCCAGCTCACCGGCGGCGCGTTCGACGCCGGTGATCCCGACTTCGCCGCGGCGCTCACGACTCTGGACGCCCAAGCGGCCACCTGGTGGCGGCAGTTGGACCGCTCGGCGGGCAGGACCGCGCTGTGGCCGGATCTCTCCCCCGCGTCGGAGCCCGGCAACTTCGGCCAGAGCTACACCCGTCTGCGCACCCTCGCCACGGCCTGGGCCACCCCCGGCACGTCCCTCAGCGACCCGCCCGGCACCGCGTCCGGAGGCGGTACGAGCGCGGACGTCGCCGAGACGCTCCTCGACGCACTGCGTTTCCTGCACGCCACCGCCTACCACCCGGGTCGCCCGGAGTCCGGCAACTGGTGGTTCTGGGAGATCGGGGCACCAGGCGCCCTGATGGACACCTGCGTCCTGCTGCGCGAGCGGATGCCGGTGCAGGACGTGGCCGCCTACACGGCGACGGTCGCGCGGTTCTGCCCGGACCCCGACCGCCGCGCCAACGCGCCCTCGCTCCCGGAGACCGGCGCCAACCGCGCCGACAAGGCCGTGATCGTGGCCCTGCGCGGCCTGCTCGCCCGGGACCCGGCCACGGTGGCGCTCGCGCGTGACGGCCTGTCCGATGTCCGGGACGGCGGCCGGAACAGCCTCTTCAGGTACGTCACTTCGGGCGACGGCTTCTATGCGGACGGCTCGTTCGTCCAGCACGGCTCCGTCGCGTACACCGGCACGTACGGCAGTGTCCTGCTCGGCGCCGCCGGCCGGCTGATCGCGCTGCTCGCGGGCTCCGCGTGGGCGGTCGAGGACCCGAGTACGTCCGTGCTGTACGACGCGGTGGACCGGACGTTCGCCCCGGTGATCTTCGACGGGCTGATGACGGACGCCCTGCGCGGCCGTGCGGTGTCGCGGGAGAGGGCGCGGGACCACCACGACGGCGCGGCGGCCGTCTCCCACATCCTCCACCTGGGCACGGGCGCCCCCGACACCTGTGCGCGGCGCTGGCGCTCGCTGGCCAAGGGGTGGATCCGCCGCAACACCACCACCCCCTACGGGGGCCTGGTCGGCATCCCCGCGCTGGCACGCGCCAAGGCCGTCCTCGACGACCCGTCGATCCCCGCCGCCGAACGGCGCACCGGCCACCATGTGTTCGCCGACATGGACCGGGTGGTGCACCGGCGGCCCGGCTGGGCCCTGACGCTGTCGCTCTCCTCCCGGCGGATCGCTGCGTACGAGGCGGGCAACGGCGAGAACCTGCACGGCTGGTACACCGGTGACGGCATGACCTACCTGTACCACGGCGACGATCCCGGGCAGTTCGGTGACGGCTTCTGGGCGACCGTGGACCCGTACCGCCTGCCGGGCACGACCGTGGACACCCGCGCCCGCGCCGACATCGGCTCCGGAGCGGGCACCGGCACCTACCGTCCGAAGAACGCCGTGGCGGGCGGCGCGGCCCTGGACGGCCGCTACGGCGCCGCTGCCATGGAGCTGCTCGCCGACGGCAGCACCCTGCGCGCCCGCAAGGCGTGGTTCTGCCTGGACAACGTCGTCCTCGCGCTCGGCGCGGGCATCAGCGCGCGCGACGGCCGCACGATCGAGACGGTCGTCGAGAACCGCCGCCTCCACGTACAAAGCCGCGAAC
Organism: Streptomyces sp. NPDC031466; assembly: GCF_055581265.1. NCBI lineage: Bacteria > Bacillati > Actinomycetota > Actinomycetes > Kitasatosporales > Streptomycetaceae > Streptomyces > Streptomyces sp. NPDC031466. The sequence continues at coordinate 515,107 of NZ_JBVIJT010000003.1, read as the reverse complement.
TCCCCGCCCCCGGGGCCACCGGGACCCTGACCGTGGACGGCCGCCCGCAGCCCGGCCACCAGGGCTGGTCCGCGCGGCTGGACGACGCGCGGTGGGCGCACCTGGAAGGCACCGGCGGCTACGTCTTCCCAGACTTCCCCGGCCGGGCCGACGCCCTCGGCCTGCGCGCGCTGCGCGAAGAACGCACCGGCAGATGGCGCGACATCAACACGGGGGCGGACACGGCGGGCGGCACGACGCCGCTCAGGCGGCGCTATCTCACGCTCTGGCTCGACCATGGCACCTCCCCCTCCGACGCGTCGTACGCCTACGTCCTGCTGCCGGGCGCGAGCCCCGCCGCGACCGAGGCCTGGGCGCGGGCCCGTTCGGTGCGGATCGTCGCCAACGACACCACCGCCCAGGCCGTCGAGGCACGCCGCGCCGGCCTGCTCGCCGCGCACTTCTGGCGGCCGGGTCGCGCCGCCGGGCTCGCCTCGTCCGGGCCGGGCACGGTCCTCGTCCGGCGCGGTGCGCAGGGCGCGTCGGTGGCCGTCGCCGATCCCGGCCGCACAGAGACGATCTTCAGCGTGGAACTCCCCTTTCCCGTACGGAAGGTGCTCCGCGCGGACGACACCGTGACACTCGTCCCGGGGCGGCGCCCTGTCGTCACCGTCCGGGTCGGCGGCTCCCGAGGCCGTACACACACCGCGGAGGTCGTCTGAATGCCCGCGCCGCACAGCCGGCTGCCGCCCGCCGACCGCGCCCTGTCCCCGCTGACCGGCTGGACGAGGGCGCACTGGGAGGCGCTCGCCGACCGGCAGTTGGAGGCGCTGGTGCCCTACGCGACGCCGGGCTTCGCGCAGTACCGCCTGCCGGGGCGCCAGAGCTGCTCGGGGGTGGTGTCGGACGGTCTGGAAGGCTACGCGCGCTCATTCCTGCTGGCCTCCTTCCGGATCGCCGGGGCGGGCGGCGAGGTGGACCCCCGCCTGACGGAACGCTACGCGCGGGGTCTGACAACGGGCACCGACCCTGCCGGTGCCGAGGCGTGGCCGCAACTCACCGACTGCTCCCAGCAGATGGTGGAGGCCGCCTCCATCGCGATCGGGCTGCACGAGACCCGCCCCTGGATCTGGGACACGCTCGACACCCGGGTCCAGGAGCGGGTCGTCGACTGGTTCTCGGGGTTCATCGGGGCCAGGACCTGGGAAAACAACTGGCGTCTCTTCCAGGTGGTGACCGAACAGTTCCTCGCCTCGGTCGGCGCGCCCCACAGCCGGTCGGACATCGAGGGCGGGCTGGACCGCATCGAGGACTGGTACCGCGGCGACGGCTGGTACAGCGACGGTGACGGGCGCAACTTCGACCACTACATCGGCTGGGCCATGCACCTGTATCCGCTGCTGTGGGCCCGGGTGGCCGGTGAGGAGGACGGTGGCCGCGGCGCGCTCTACCGCGAGCGCCTGGCCCGGTTCCTCACCGTCCACCCGCACTTCTTCGGCGCCGACGGCGCCCCCGTCCACCAGGGGCGCTCCCTGACCTACCGCTTCGCGGCCGCCGTGCCCGTCTGGATGGGCGCGCTCGCGCGCTGCACGCCCCTGGCGCCCGGCCTGACCCGGCGGCTCGCCTCCGGCGCGGTGCGGCACTTCGTGGAACGCGGCGTCCCCGACGAGCGGGGGCTGCTGCCGCTCGGCTGGTACGGCACGTTCCCGCCCGCCACCCAGCCCTACTCGGGCCCGGCGTCACCGTACTGGTCGAGCAAGGCCTTCCTCGGTCTGCTGCTGCCCGCCGACCACCCGGTGTGGACGGAGCGCGAACTGCCGCTCCCCGTCGAGGAGTGCGACCAGTACACGGCGCTCCCCCGGCCGGGCTGGCTCCTGCACGGCACCCGGCACGACGGCATCGTGCGGCTGATCAACCACGGCAGCGACCACAACCCCCTTGCCGGCCCCGCCCAGGACGACCCGCACTACGCCAAGTTCGGCTACTCCACGGCGAACGCCCCCGAGACCGCCCCGCGCGCGTGGGAGCGCCGCGTCGACGGTCACCTCGCCCTGCTCGCCCCGGACGGCACGCCCTCGCGGCGCCTGCGCATCCACCCCCTGCGCTGCGGGGGACGGCTCGCCGCCTCCCACCACGACGCCCGGCTCCCGGGCCACGACGGCACGTTCCCCGTCGTGACGACGAGCGCCCTGCACGGCCCCTGGGAGATCCGCGCGCACCGGCTGCGGGCCCCGGCGGGCGCGACGGTGCGCGAGGGCGGCTACGCGGTCGCGGACGCGGCACGGCCGCACGTCGAACGCGGCCCCAGCTGGGCCCTCACCCGCACGGCGACGGGCCTCACCAGCGCCCTGGTGGCCCTGCACGGCTGGCAGGACGAGACGGGCGTCGCCCGCGAGGTCGCGGCCAACGCCTACGGGCCGCACTCCGCGACGCCCTTCCTCACCTCCCCGGACCACCCGGGCGGGCACAGCGTCCATGTCACGCTGGTCGCCCTGGCACGGGACACGATCGACGCGCGGGCACTGCGCGAGGCCATCACTTGTGCCGTGGACGAGGACGGCGTACGGGTCCGGTTCCCCGACGGGACGGAGCTGGAGCTGTGAACGGGGGTCAGATGAGGCCGTCCTCCCGCCGGTGGATCTGCTCCACCAGTTCCGCCGCCATCGCCTTGATCGTGTCGAGGCCCGGCCGCCCCCAGCGGCGCGGCTCGACGTCGACCACACAGACCGTGCCGAGCACGATGCCCGTACGGTCGACGAGGGGGGCGCCCAGGTAGGAGCGGATGCCGGTCTCGTCCACCACGGGGTTGCCCGCGAACCGCGGGAAGTCGCGGACGTCCTCCAGGACGAGGGCCTTGCGGCGCACCACCACGTGCGGGCAGTACCCGTGGTCGCGGGCCATGTAGCGGCCCACGGAGCTGCCCGGAGGGTGCAGGCCGGCGAAGAACTGGCGGTTCTCGTCGATGAAGTTGACCATCGCGTACGGTGCGCCGGTCAGCTCCGCGAGACGGCTCGCGAAGTGGTCGAAGGCCGGCTCGACGCGGTCCCCGATACCCAGTCCGCGCAGCCGCCGCACCCGCGCGGGGGCCTCCTTGTCGACGGGGGTGAGCAGCAGGTGACCGGCCGGGTCGTACCTCACGTGTGGGCTCCGTAACTGGGCTCCGGCGCGTGGTTCAGGAGATGTTTGACGAGGATGAGGAGCGTCTGGATGCCCGAGCTGGAGATCCGCGCGTCGCAGCGGACCACGGGCACCCGCGGGTCGAGGTCGAGGGCGGACCGCACCTCCTCGGGCTCGTAGCGGTGGGCGCCGTCGAATTCGTTGATCGCGACGATGAAGCCCATGCCGCGCTGCTCGAAGAAGTCCACGGCCGCGAAGCAGTCCTCCAGGCGGCGGGTGTCGACGAGCACCACCGCGCCGAGGGCGCCCTCGGACAGCTCGTCCCACATGAACCAGAACCGCTCCTGGCCGGGCGTGCCGAACAGGTACAGCACGTGTTCGGGGTCGAGCGTGATGCGTCCGAAGTCCATGGCGACGGTCGTCGTGGTCTTGTTCTCCACGCCCGACAGGTCGTCGGTGGCCTCGCTGACCGTGGTGAGCAGTTCCTCCGTGCTCAGCGGAGCGATCTCGCTGACCGCGCCCACGAAGGTCGTCTTGCCCACCCCGAAACCGCCGGCCACCAGGATTTTCAGCGCGGTGGGAAAGGGGTCGGAGGTGAGGAAGGGGTCAGAGCTGTCGTCGTAATCCATCGAGCACTGCCTCCAACAGGGACCGGTCGGTCGGGTTGTGGTAGAAGTCCGGGGCCTTCGTGGTGAGGGCCCCGGAGTCGAGGAGATCGCAGAGGATCACTTTGGCCACGACGGCGGGCAGCTTCAGCTGCGCCGCGATCTCGGCGACGGACGTCGGGGCGCCGCACAGGCCGAGGGCCGCGGAGTGCTCGGGCCCGAGGTAGCCGAGGGGGGTCGCCCCGGTGGCCATCACCTGGGAGAGCAGGTCGAGTTGGGTGGTCGGTCTGGTCCGTCCGTTGCTGACGGTGTAGGGACGGACGAGCCGTCCGGCGGCGTCGTCGAGCCAGGGCCCGTCGTGCGGGGCCGCCACGCTCAGCGCCTCATCGACGCGGGTTCCCCGGCGGGCTGCCGGGGCGCGGTGATCAGGTACGGGCGCACGCTCTTGACCAGCATCGCCATCTCGTAGCCGAGGATGGCCGCGTCCGCCTCGCGGCCCGCGAGGACGGCGAGACAGGTGCCGGAGCCCGCGGTGGAGACGAACAGGAGGGTGGAGTCCAGCTCCACGACGACCTGCCGGACGTCCCCGCCGTCGCCGAAGCGGATGCCGGCGCTGCGTCCCAGCGAGTAGAGGCCCGAGGCGAGGGCCGCCATGTGGTCGGCGCTGTCCGGGTCGAGGCCGTGCACCGACTTCACGAGCCCGTCGGAGGAGAGCAGGACGGCACTGCGGGTGTGCGGCACGCGCTGCACGAGGCCGCTCATCAGCCAGTCGAGATCGGATACATGGCCGGTCGGCGCATCGCTCGCCATGGTGGATCGACTCCTTGGGGTACGACGTACGAGGGTCAGCGGGTGCGGGGACGGTGGGCGGTGGCGGGGCGTCATGGTGTCGGCCGGCCGCCTTGCTCGCGCCCGTCCCCGGGGAGGCCGCCGCCTCGTGGGGTGGGGTCGCGCGCGTCCTGTGCCTGGGCCAGGCCGATGCCGCGCTGGAACGCGGCCATGAGTCCGGGGTCGTGGCCGACGAGGTGCTCGCTGTCGGGGCGCGGCGCCGGGGCGTCCCGCAGTTGGGGGGCGAGGTGTTCCTGCGCCCGGCGTTTGGGGAGCTGGGGCCGGTCGACGCGGTCCGCCGCCGCGCCGCCCAGCGGCGTGAGCGGTGCCGCGGCGTGCTCGGCGGCGGCCTGCCGGTCCTCGGGCCGGATGCCGGGGACGGCGTCGGCGGGCGTCGGCCGGTCCTGGCGGGCGCCGCGCACGGGCAGGGGCGCGGGCCCGGTGCCCCTCGCGTGAGCGGCGCCCCCTGCGCCCCCGCCCTGGCCTGGCCGCACGTCTCCGGCGGGCGGCACGTCCTGTACCGGCGATACAGCTTGTACAGACGGCACGTCTTGTACGCCTGACACACCTGACACACCTGACACACCTGACGCGCCTGGTACGCCCGGTACGACCGACGCAGTCGACGACACGGCCGACCCCATCGGCGCGGTCGGCACATCTTCTGGTGCGGGCGATACGTTCCGCCCGTCGCCCGAGGCGCCCCGCGCCGCCGCCTCGGCTGCCGGACGGCGGCGCACGCCGGCGGCGGGCTCCGCCTGCGGCTCGGCGCCCAACAGGACCTGCGGCAGGATCAGCACGGCCTGCACACCGCCGTAGATGTTGCTCTGGAGGCGGACCGCGACGCCGTGCCTGCGGGCGAGGGCGGAGACGACGAAGAGGCCGATCCGCCCGTCCTGGAGCAGGCTCGCGACATTCACCTGGTCGGGGTCGGCGAGCAGGCGGTTCATCTTGTCCTGCTCGGCGAGGGGCATACCGAGGCCCCGGTCCTCGACCTCGACGGCGAGCCCGGCGGTCACGAGGTGGGCGCGCAGCAGGACTTGGGTGTGCGGGGCGGAGAACACGGTGGCGTTCTCGACGAGTTCCGCGAGCAGGTGGATGACGTCGGCGACGGCGTGCCCGCGCAGGGTGCCGTCGATGGGCGGCACCAGTTTGACGCGGGAGTACTGCTCGACCTCGGCGATGGCGGAGCGCATCACCTCCGTCATCGAGACGGGGTTGCTCCACTGGCGGCGCGACACGGCGCCGCCGAGCACGGCGAGGTTCTCCGCGTGCCTGCGGATGCGGGTCGCCAGGTGGTCCACGTGGAAGAGGCCCTTGAGCAGTTCGGGGTCCTCCACCTCGTTCTCCAGCTCGTCGAGCAGCGAGATCTCGCGGTGTACCAGTGACTGCAGGCGCCGGGCGAGGTTGACGAAGACCTCGACCTTCTGTTCGCTGCCCGCGTGCCCGGAGAGCTGCGCGGCCTGTACGACGGCGTCGACGGCGACGCCCTGGGCCCGGGTCAGTTCGTCGGCGAGCTGGTCGAACTCGTCCCCGCCGGGTCTGGGTCCGGGCGGTGTGCCGCGCGCGGGCGGCTGATCGCCGCGGCGCAGCTGTTCCACGACGCCGCGCAGCTCGGACTGGCCGCGCACGGCGGTGCGCCGCAGGGCGCCGAGCCGGTCGTGCACGGACCTGGCGGCGCGGTCGGCGGCCACGGCGGCGATCACGATGCCGGTGAGACCGACGAGGACCGCGGCGGTGAGGACGGCGAACAGCGCGGGTCCGGGCCGGGCGCCGGTGGACCTCAGGGTGAACAGCACGGCCGCGCAGGCGCTCAGAGCGACGGCGACGGCGGGCAGCACGGCGATCCGCAGGAGCTGGGGTCGTATGTGCGTCTCGGGCAGGGCCAGGGCGGCCCGGCTGCCGGGCCTGCCGTGCCGTCCGCCCTCACGGCGGTCTGCGCGGGCGGCCGGTGCGCGTAGGTGCGACATCTGCGTCCTCGGTACGTTGCGAGAGGGCTTCGGCGGGTGGCCCGACTCCTGTGGGTGCGGCATGTTTTCGGCAGCGCCGTGCCGGCCGGCAGGTCGCGATGGCATGCCTGCTCTCGTGATCGCTGCGTCGCCCGACGGCCACTCACGGTAGTCGGCGCGGCATCGTGTGCGGTGGGCAGTTGACAAAGTCCGCGGGGGTGCGTCCCGCTCTGGTATGACGCCTCGTACGGGCGTCCGATTCACGCCGTATGCGCGTTCGTGGAGAACGCACCGCGAGCGGAAGGGCTGCGGGTTGCCGGGGATCAGGCGACGGGTGCCGCTTCCGTATCGCCGACCGCTCCGGGGAGCCCTGGGGGCACCCGCCCTCCGTCGAGACGTCCCCGCCGCGCACCCGCGGTGCGGCGGGGACGGCCCGCGCGGCGCGCCGCGGGCGAACGCGCCCTCACGGATCACCGGATCGCCCGTGCCCGTATGCCCCTTGACCCGGCCCTTGATGTCGTGGAGCTCCCGTGCCACACCCCGCCATGGGGAGCACAAGAGATTCCCCTACGGCCTAATGACGGTTTGTCATCGCGCAGTCACTACCCGTTAGATGACGTCTCCTGCTTGTTGATCGACGGGCCATCCAACTCCGAAGAAAGCTGGCTGTGCATGTGGGACGAGGCGAAATCAACGGATCGGGCCATCGCGGTAGTGGGGGCGGCATGCCGCCTTCCCGGCGGCATCGGTGACCTGGACCAGTTCTGGGCCGCGCTTCGGCAGGGCCGTGACCTCGTCGGCGAGGTGCCCGACGACCGGTTCGAGGCATCCCGGTTCGTCGACACCTCGATGCCGCGCCCCGGCAAGAGTTACACCGCCGCGGGCGGCTTCCTCGACGACATCACCGCCTTCGACGCCGCCTACTTCGGCATCTCGCCGAAGGAAGCGTCCCGGATGGATCCTCAGCACCGGTTGCTGCTGGAACTCGCCGTCGAGGCGCTGGACGACGCCGGGATCCCTTCGGAGCGCCTGTCGGGCACCGACACGGCCGTGTACGTCGGGGTGTCGGACACCTCGTACGGCGGACTGCAGATGATGCTGCCGCAGACGGTCAACGCCTACACCATGTCGGGTGCCGCTTCTTCGATCACCGCCAATCGCCTGTCCCACTTCTTCGACCTGCGCGGGCCGAGCATGGCGGTGGACACCGCCTGCTCCTCGTCCCTGGTGGCGCTGGACCGCGCCTGTCGCACCCTGCTCGACGGCAGCAGCCGCGTGGTGCTCTCCGCGGGAGTGAACGTGCTGCTCAGCCCGTACCACTACGTGGGGTTCTCCCAGGCGGCCATGCTGTCACCCAGTGGCAGATGCGCTTCGTTCTCCTCGGCTGCCGACGGGTTCGTACGCGCCGAGGGAGGCGGTCTGGTCGTCCTGAAGAAACTGACGGACGCCATGGCGGACGGTGACCGGATCCACGGGGTCATCCTCGCCAGCGCATCCAACAGCGACGGCAGGACGATGGGACTGGCACTGCCGAGCGCCGAGGCGCAGGAGGACCTGCTGCGTTCGGTGTACGAGCAGGCCGACGTCTCGCCGGACGAACTGGTCTACCTCGAAGCACACGGTACGGGAACCCTGGTCGGTGACCCGCTGGAGTGCCGGGCCATCGGCCGGGCCCTGGGCCGCCGTCGCACCGCCGGGGTACTGCCGATCGGTTCCGTCAAGACCAACATCGGGCATCTGGAGCCGGCTTCCGGAATGGCCGGGCTGCTCAAGGCGCTGCTCGTACTGCGGCACCGGGTGATCCCGCCCTCGTTGCACGCTTCCCCGCCCAATCCGGACATCGATTTCGCGGGGCTGAACCTGGCGACCGCCGACAGCACGTTGTCGCTGGACACGGCCGGGCGTCCCGTCGTCGGGGTGAACTCCTTCGGCTTCGGCGGCTCCAACGCCCACGTCGTCCTCACCTCCCCGCCCACCGCGCCACCCGCCCCGCGCCAGGAACCCGGCAGCCGCGCGGGCACGGGCGGCGAGCGAGCGCTTCCCGTGCTGGTCTCGGCGCGTACCCCCAAGGCGCTGGCCGAGGCAGCGGCGCGAATGGCGGACCGGCTCGCCGGGGCCACCACGCGGGAGTTCTACGACATCGCCCACACCTCCTGCCTGCGCCGGGGAAGGCATCCGCACCGTGCGGTGGTGCTGGCCGGACCGCAGGCCGCCGCGCAGCAGCTGCGGGCGGTCGCAGGCACGCCGGCGTCCGTCGAGGCGCCCGCGGCCGAGGAGCCGGCGCCGAGTTCCGGTGGCGCGGTGACGCAGGGGGCGCCGGGTACCCGTGGGCCGGGGCAGTCACCGTTCGTCCCCTCCTCCCGTGACGGGCAGGAGGCCCGCTCCGCCACCACCGCCTTCCGGGCCGTGTCCCGGGGGCGCGTCACGTTCGTCTTTTCCGGCAACGGCTCGCAGTGGCAGGGCATGGCCGCCGACCTGCTGGAGCACAGCGCGGTCTTTCGCGCCGCCGTCACGCAGGTGGACGCTGCCGTGGCTCCTCTGCTCGGCTGGTCGCCGGCCGAGGAGCTGGCAGCGCCGGCGGATCGGTCGCGTCTCGCGCTGACGGAAGTGGCACAGCCGCTCCTGTTCGCCGTGCAGGTCGGTCTGGTGCGGATGCTGGGGGCACAGGGCATCACGCCGCACAGCGTGCTCGGCCACAGTGTCGGCGAGGTCGCCGCCGCCCATGTCGCGGGTGCGTTGGACCTGGAGCAGGCCGCACAGGTCATCGTCGGCCGGAGCCGAACCCAGGCGGCCACCGCCGGGACGGGCCGGATGGCGGCCGTGGCGCTCCCCGTGGACGAGGCGGTCAAGGAACTGGCCGCCTGGCCCGGAGTGGAAGTGGCAGCGGTCAACAGTGCGCGGGATGTGACCGTGGCGGGCCCGGCAGCCGTTGTGCGGGCGCTCCTGGCCGAGTTGACGCACAAGGGAATCGCCTGCACGGAGCTGGACCTGGACTACGCCTTCCACAGCGCGGCGATGGACCCGATCAACGGGCCCCTGAGCCAGGAGCTGGACGGACTGCGGCCCGGGGCGTCCGGGGTGACGATGTTCTCCTCCGTGACCGGTGAGCGGATCGAGGGCGAATGCCTGGACGGTGCCTACTGGTGGCGCAACGTGCGCGAGCCAGTACTGTTCGCCGCCGCTGCGGAGAAGGCCTTGGAAGACGGCACCGACATCTTCCTGGAGATCGGCCCGCATCCGGTGCTCCGCTCCTACCTGCACCGCGTCGCCCGCTCCCGCACCCGTGACACGGTCGCGGTGACAGCGACCCTGCGACGCGGCGCCGACGGCCCCGGGGCGCTGCACGAGGCGGTGACCGCGCTCATGGCGCAGGGCGCCGAGCTCGACTGGAGCGCGCACTTCCCGCGCCGGGGGCGGGTGGTGGACCTCCCCGCGTACCCCTGGCAGCGCGAGCACCACTGGAACGGGACCCCGCAGACCTGGTTGCGCACCAGCGGCTCCGGACAACTGGACCATCCACTGCTCGGTGAGCGGCTGCCCTCGCCCGTGCCGACCTGGGAAGGGGCGGTCGAGCCGGCGTTGGCGCCGTGGCTGGCCGACCACCGGCTGGCGGGTTCGGTGGTGGTGCCGGCGACGGCCTACGTGGAGATGGCGATGGCCGCGGGACGCCTCATCCTGGACGGTCCGGCGGAGGTCGACTGCCTGGAGATCGCCCGCCCCTTGGTCGTACCGTGGGCGGACGCCGGCAGTGTCCGGGTCCAGCTGGCCGTCACACCGGACGACGGGCTGGTCAGCATCACCAGCACCGAGGCACGGACCGCACTGCCGCGTGCGCACGTACGGGCGAGGGTGCGGGCCCTGCTCGGGCACGCACCCGCCGACGTGGACCTCGACGCCGCCAAGGGGCGCTGCGGGCGCGTGGTGAACGCCAGGGAGCACTACGACGCGGTCGGGCGCGCCGGTCTGCAGTACGGTCCCGCCTTCCAGGTGCTGCGCGAACTACGCGTGGGGGACGGGGAGGTGGTGGCGGCCTACCGGCACGAGGCGCCCAGCGAGGAGTACCAGGCCCACCCGGCCCTGCTGGACGGCGCCCTGCAGGCGGGTGCGCCGCTGATCGGCTCAGCCGTGGAGGACGGCACGGTCTACCTTCCCGCCGCGATCGGGTCCGCCCGGGTGTGGCGCGCACCCGCCTCCTCGGGGTGGATCCACGTGCGCCGGCGGTCCTCCTTGGAGGCCGAGGAGTGCTGGGACATCGTCGTGACCGACGAGGACGGACGCGTCACTGTCGAGCTGCTCCGCTGCCGCCTCCGGCGCCTGACGGGCGCCCACCGGAGCGCCCTGACGGTGTATCACACCACGATGCGGGCTGCGTCCGACCCGCTGCCATGGGCCGGCGACGGACCGACGGTCACGCCCCACCAGATCGCCGCGGGCGCCGCCGACCACATCGCCGCCTGCCGCGCCGACTGGCACGACGCCGACTACGAGCGCTTCGAAACCCTCCTCAAGAGCGCTGCCGCACACCGGTACGCCGAGGCCCTCGCCGCTCTCCTGCCCGACCGCGGCGCGCCCTTCGTCATCGAGGACCTCGTCACCGCCGGAATGGACCCGCGGTGCGTGCCGTTCGTCGAGGCGGTGCTCCCCGAACTGGTCCGCCACGGCCTGGTGCGGGAGGAGGACAGCAATGGTCTGCGGCTGACCCGCCCGACGTTCGAGGGCGAGGAACTCCTGCGCGCGCTGGTCCTGGACCTCCCCCGGTACTCCACCGAGAACCGGCTGGCCATCAGCCGGACCCGGGACGTCCTGGGCCGCGACGACGACGCCCGCGCGGAACTCACGGCGGGCGGCGGCAGTCTCACGGATGTCGAACAGCTCTACGACACCGCCCTCACGTCCCGCTTCCACAACCGCCTCGCGCAGGCACTCCTTCGCGAGACGGTACGGACATGGCCGCAGGACCGGCCCCTGCGGGTCCTGGAGGTGGGGGCCGGTACCGGCGGCACGGCGGCGGCCCTGCTGCCCCTCCTGCCCGCCGAGCGCACCCACTACGTCTACAGCGACGTCTCCGCCGCGTTCCTCGCCCGCGCCCAACGGCGCTTCGCCGCCTATGACTTCCTCACCTACCGCACCTTCGACCTGAACGAGGACCCGGGCGGCCAGGGGCTGCCCGAGGCGGGCTTCGACCTCGTGATCGCCGCCAACGCGCTGCACACTGCCACCGACCTCGAAGCCGCGGTGCGGCGCGTGGCCACCCTTCTCGCCCCCGGCGGCCTCCTGCTCGCCGTCGAGAGCCACGACACACACGTACTGACCCCCTTCTTCGGGTCCCTGGAGACGTTCTGGACCCGTAGCGACCACGCACTGCGACCCAGCTCCCCCCTGCTGCCCGGGGACCGCTGGCCGGAGCTGCTCACCAGGTGCGGCTTCACCGACGTCGTGCGCACCGGCGACGACGCCACGGTCTGCCGCGACGACTTCTCCGTACTGCTGACCGCGGCCCCCCGGGATGCCGTGGCGGCGCCTGCCCTGCCGGCGCCCGCGACAGCACGTCACAGGATCGTCGCCGCCGAGACGGCCGAGGAACTCCCCCTGGCCGAAGCCATCGCCGAACACCTGCCCCCGGACGCGGACGGAGCCCCTGCCTCGGTGCGGGTGGCGGACGAGGATGCCGCCGGCTGGGCCCGCCTCCTCGGGGAGGAAGGCACCCAGGTGTGCGTGCTTCTCGGCGAAGCATCCGGTGACGACCCGGCCGAGGCCGTGGCACTCACCACCCGGCGCGCGGCGCTCATGCGTTCCATCGCCCGGGCCGCCGCGGCCGCCACCGGCGGCGCACAGACCTCGCTCACCGTGGTGACGCGGCCCAGCGGCGCACTTCCCCTGCCGGAGCGGGCAGTGGCGACCCTCGACGCGGCGGTGTGGGGAATCGCCCGGTCCCTCGCCAACGAGGAGCCCCGGCTGTCGCTGCGTACCGTCTCACTGGACCGTTCGGGTACCGCCGCGACCGACGCCTACCGGGTGGCCCACGAACTACTGACGGACGACACCGAGCCCGAGGTGGTGGTCACCGCCTGCGGTGGGCGATTCGTTCCACGGGAACGGGCGCTGCCCGCCGACCACACCGAGGTGACGGCTGTGGCGGCGGAGCCCTTCACGCTGGAGGTGTGCTCCCCCGGCCTGTCCTACCGGCTTGCGTGGGTCGCGAACACGCCTCTCCGCCCGGGGCCCGGGCAGGTCGCCGTCGCCGTACGAGCCGCCGCCCTGAACTACCGCGACATGATGCAGGCGGTCGGTCTCCTGCCGGCCGAGGCGATCGAAGGAACCTACACCGAGGTCGGCCTCGGCTTGGAATGCGCCGGGGTCGTGACAGCCGTCGGACCCGACGTGACCGGTTTCCGGCCGGGCGACCGGGTCTACGGCCTGGCGCCGGCGTCCCTGGCCTCCCACACCCTGACCGCCGCCCAGGCGCTCGGCCACATCCCCGACGCCATGGGCTTCGCGGAAGCCGCCACCCTGCCCGTCGTCTTCTCCACCGTGCATTACAGCCTCGACCACCTGGCGCGCCTGCGGGCCGGGGAGACGGTCCTGGTCCACGGCGGCGCCGGCGGCATCGGGCTCGGCGTGCTCCAGTACGCCCGCCTGTGCGGTGCCCGGGTGATCGCCACCGCGGGCACACCCGCCAAGCGGGAACTCCTGCACACCCTCGGAGTCGACCACGTCCTGGACTCCCGCAACCTGGACTTCGCCGTCCAGGTCATGGAGGTCACCGAGGGGCGCGGCGTCGATGTCGTGGTCAACTCCCTGGCCGGAGAAGCGATCACCCGCAGTCTGGAACTGCTGCGCCCGGGCGGCAGGTTCATCGAGCTGGGCAAGCGGGACATCTACGAGAACAAGCCGCTGCTGCTGCGGCCCTTCCGCAACAACATCAGCTTCTTCGGGGTGGATCTCACCACCCTGGCCTTCGACCCCGACCGAGGAGCGGCACTCTTCGCCGATGTCGCCGAGCGCGTGAGCAACGGTTCGTACCGTCCGTTGCCGCACAGCGTGTATCCCGCGGCCCGGGTGGCCGAGGCGTTCCAGCTCATGCAGCATTCCCGCCATGTCGGCAAAGTCGTCGTCACGCTGGACCCCCTGGACGAACCGGTGCGCGTGGAGCGGCGGACGCAGGCGCCCGCCCTGGACTCGCAGGCCACCTATCTGGTGACGGGGGGTCTGGGCGGATTCGGCGCCGCGACCGCCGCGTGGCTGGCGGACCGGGGCGCACGCCACCTGGCTCTGGTGAGCCGACGCGGCGACGCGTCCCCGGAGGCCGAAGAGGTGCTGGCCGGCCTCACCGAACGGGGCGTGCGGGCCATCGCCTACGCCGCCGACGTCACCGACGCGTCCGCCATGCGAGAGGTCCTCGCCCGTATCGACGCGGGCGGGCACCCGCTCCGCGGGGTCGTCCACTGTGCGATGCAGTTGGAGGACGACCTGCTGGTCGCACTCTCCGACGAACGGTTCGCCGCCGCCCTGGCCCCGAAAATGGCCGGCGCGATGGTGCTCGACCGTCTGCTGGGCGACCGCGAGCTGGACCTGTTCCTGCTGTACTCCTCCGGTACCACCTTCCTGGGCAACATCCGCCAGACCAACTACGTGGCGGCCAACCTCTGGCTGGAGGCACTGGCGCGGCGCCGGCGGCGGTCGGGGGCCGCCGGCCAGGCAGTCGCCTGGGGTGCCATCGGGGAGACCGGATACGTCGCCCGCAACGAGCTGACCGAGACGCTCGCCTCGATGGGCATGGAGCCCGTGCCGTTGCGTGAGGCGTTCACCGCCCTGGAGTCACCGGCCGTACAGCGTGCGGAGGTGGCGGGCGTGGGGCGCTACAACTGGGCACGGTTGCGCGGCCTCCTGCCGACCCTGGCCACGCCGCGCTGTTCCACGCTGCTCCCCGAGCGCATGGACGAGGCCGACCACACGCGCGAGGAGATCGTGGCGGCACTGGCGGCCATGTCGCCGGCGGACGCCGCCCGTGCCGTCGCCGGGACTCTCGCGCATCTGCTGGCCGGCGTGCTGCACATGAACGAGCAGGAACTCGACCACGACCGCCGACTCGACGAGTACGGGCTCGATTCGTTGATGCTCGCCGAGATGCTGGTGTCCCTGCGCAACCGGTTCGACATCGAGATCCCGCCGCTGGAGCTGCTGCGAAGCGGCGGGACCGTCACCGACATCTCACATCTGGTGCTGCTGCGCCTGGGCCTGTCGAGCAGCCCGCAGACACCGGCCGAGAGCGAAGGGCCGTCCGGAAAGGGTGCGCCCCTGGACAACGGTCCGGCCCCGGCCGACGAGGTGGCCGCGCCCTCCAGGGTGTGACTCCCTCTTCGCCCCGGTCCGGAACCGCCCGGACCGGGGCGTCCCCGTGCGGGGCGACAGGCGTCGGGTACGGGTGTGACGCGCCGAGGCGGAATCAGCAGACCGGATCCGAGGTCTGTTCGGCGCGGGCGCCCGGCACGTTCCCCGTGGTGCGGGGCAGCGACTCGCCGCACCAGCGGTCCAGGCCGAGTCGGCGGTGGACGGCGGCGAGCGGGCGGGGCGCCCACCAGTTGGCGTGCCCGGTCAGCCTCATGAACGCGGGGACGAGCACGCCGCGTACGACCGTGGCGTCGAGCAGGACGGCCAGTGCGAGACCGCAGCCGATGAGCTTGAGGAGGGTGATGTCCGAGGTCACCAGCGGGAACAGCGCCGCCGCGAAGATGGCGGCCGCGATGGTGATCATGCGTCCGGTGCGGGCGAGACCGCCGTACACCGCCGCGCGGTGGTCACCTGTGGCCCGGTACTCCTCCTGGATGCGGGAGATGAGGAAGAGCTCGTAGTCGACCGAGAGCGCGAAGGCTGCTCCGAACACCAGGACCGGCATGGAGGTCTCCAGCTCTCCGGTCACCGTGAAGTCGCCCAACAGGTGCCGCAGATGCCCGTCCTGGAACACGTACACCATGGCGCCGAAACTGGCGCTCAGGCTCAACGCGCCCATGACGACGGCCTTGACGGGGATCAGTACGGAGCCGGTGAACAGGAACAGCAGCAGCAGGGTGCTGCCGACGACGATGCCCGCCGCCCACGGCAGGGTCCGCAGCACGGCGGCTTTGGTGTCGAGCACGCGCGCGGGGCGGCCCGAGACGTCGTGGCGGCCCGGGGACGGCAGGGCGCGCAGTTCTCGTACCAGATCCTCGTCCCGCTGCGGCGGCCCGTCGGCGGCCACGGAGAGCCAGGTGGCGCCTTGGGCGATGTACATGAGCGAGTCCGTCGAAGGGCCGGAGTCGAGGCGGCCGTCCTTGTAGGTGCCCAGGGCCGTGCCGGTCTCACCCACGCCCGGCAGGGCGGAAACCTCGCGGGCGTAGCGGTCCAACTCCTCTCCCTGGTCGATCACGTCCGTGTCGGGCAGCAGTACGGTCAGGGTTCGCGTCCAGGGCAGGGCGAACTCCTGCTCGATCCGGGTGGCGGTGGCGTGGGACTCGGCCTCTGCAGGCAGGACACGTTGGTCGGCGACACCGAAGCGTACGTGGGCGAAAGGAGCGGCGAGCGTGAGCAGAACGAGCACGGCGCTGCCCCCCGCCAGCACCGGCCGGGTGGTGGCCTGGCGCGCCACTCGCAACCACAGGGGCGTCCGTCGCGCGGTGATCCCGCGCAGGGGGGCGAAAAGGTCTCCACGGTCGATACGGGTCCCGATGACGACGAGCAGAGCGGGCAGCACCAGATGGGTGGTCGCCGCGGCGAGCACCACCACGCTGATGCCCGCGAGGGCGAGGGACCGCAGGAAGCCCAACGGGAACAGGAGGAGTGCGCCGAGGCAGACGACGACCGTGGCCGCCGAGTACAGCACGGTGCGCCCGACCGTGCGCATGGTGGTCTCGACCGCCTCGGAAGGTGGCGCTCCGGCCGCCAGTTCCTCGCGATAGCGGGTGACGAGGAAGAGGCCGTAGTCGACGGCCAGGCCGAGACCGAGGGCGGTGGTGATGTTGGCTGCGAACGCCGACAGCGGCATGACGTTCATGAGGATCCGCAGCACGGCGAAGGTGCCGGCCACCGCGAGGCCACCGACCACGGCGGGCAGGAGCGCGGCGGTCAGTGACCCGAACGCGAAGAGCAGGATCAGCATCGCCGCCGGTACACCGATGAGTTCGGACTGCCACAGCTCCTGGCGACTGAGCTGGGTGGCCTGGGCCATCACCCAGGCGGGCCCGGTCGCCGACACCCGAAGACTTCCGTGCCCGGCCTGTCCGCTGTACTCCGTGGTCAGTTGCGGGACCAGGGTGGCGGCCAGCCGCGCGGCCTCGTCCTCGTTCCCGCGCAGGTCGACCGTGACCAGGGCGGCCCGCCCGTCCTTGCTGCGGAGCCGGTTGTCCCCCACCGTCCAATACGAGAGGGCCTCGCCCACTCCGGGACGCCGCCCGACCTCCCGCGTGAAAGCGCGCCCCGCGCGGGCGACCGCGGGGTCATCGACGGGCGCGTCCGCCGTCACATGGAGCACCAGGTCGGGAATGCCCGCACCGAAGCGCTGATGGAGCTGAGTCTCGGCACGCGCGGCCTCGGTTCCCTCCGCGATGTAACCACCGTTGGAGAGCCGTACGGGG
The DNA here is from genome assembly GCF_055581265.1 of Streptomyces sp. NPDC031466. Taxonomy (NCBI): domain Bacteria; kingdom Bacillati; phylum Actinomycetota; class Actinomycetes; order Kitasatosporales; family Streptomycetaceae; genus Streptomyces; species Streptomyces sp. NPDC031466. Next base: position 498,019 of record NZ_JBVIJT010000003.1, on the reverse strand, counting down.
GCCACGATCGCGGCAAGCGCCAGCGTCAGGCCGATCGCCAGCGCTGCCGAAAGCACCCACCAGGGATGACGCACGCCCCACCGCATTCGAGCCGGCGGCGATGCCCCGCTCGCAGGACCTGCGGGGAACCGCCGGGCGTGAGGCCATCGCATGTCAGGTCCTTTCTCTCAACCAGGGCAACCCTGGCGACACGGACATGAAATGGTCAAACACTTCTTGATCCATACGAGTGATGAAATACCAGTACCCGTACGGAACGAGCTACCTTGCCGTGCGTATCCACATCGCCGGAGCACCGCACGACCACCCTGCACCGCCCGGCGTGGATGCACCTACGGCACGAGAACTCCGTCCGGCACGAAACATCAGCAAGGAGAACGCCCCCATGCGCAGGACTTCTCTCTTCCGCACCGCCACGGTCGCCGCGGCGACCCTCCTCACGCTGCTCACCTCCAGCACCGGGAGCGAAGCCGAATCGCGGGCGCACGCCGCCGCAACCGGCACGCGGCCGCACAACACCCTCTCCTGCACGCTCAAAACGGGCCCGGGCGAACGCATTTCCTTCTCACCCGCGGTCTCCAGCACTCCCCGCTCCATCTCGGCCCACGGCAGCGCGCAGTTGAACAACTGCTCCTCGCCGAACGGGCGTCAGAGCCGTATCCGGTCCGGCAAACTGACCCTGCGCGGTACCGGCCGGGCGAGCTGCGCCCGGGCCACCCGGATCCACGGCAGCGGCACCATCACCTGGTATTCCGCTCCCGGCCGCAGTGGGCGGGTCGTGGGTAGCTCCACGCTGAAGCCCGCCGGCCACGGCTCGCGCGGGTACACGCCGGTGGACTCCTTCCTTTCAGGCACCATCGTCTCGGGCCTGATGAAGGGCCACCCGTTTACGGGCGTCGCGGTGCCGACCAATGACGTGCGGCGGTGCTTCGGCAGCGGCGTCCACTACGTGCAGGGCCGCGGCCGCCTCTCCGTCGGCTGACCCAATCGGCCCTGCCCTCCCCTCAGCGGCAGGCAGGGCCGTCTCCCTGGTGGGGGTCATGGTGCGCGCCGCTGCGGCTCGACCGGTGGCGGTACCTGTACGGCCAGGGGACTTTCCGGTCCGGGCTGGAAGTAGACCGCGTGCATGACGAGCGGAGTGTCACCGAGGTTGGTGCCGATGTGGGCGTGCTCAGGGCCGCGCGCCTCGACGACGCAGCTGCCGGCGGTGATGGTCTCCACGTCGAGGTCGGCGTAGGTACGGGTGAGTACTCCCTGGTCGACGACGATGAGCAGGCGCCCGGGGTGGTAGTGCCACTCCGTGGTGCCGCCGGGTGGCAGGACGATCTTACGCACCGTGACGTACGTGACATCCTTGCCCAGGTCGGGCAGTACGTCACGGAGTAGTCCGCGGGCCAGGGGTACCTGGTGGGCAGCCGGAGCCTGGTCGGGCGGGAAGGCCGCGCGGAGCGCGTCCTCGCTGGGGCGCGGGTCGTGTGCTTCGGCCATGGTTCCGTTCCATTCCATGAGTGCCGTGGGCCGGGGGCTCGGTGTCCCCGAAAACCGGTGGTCAGTGTCGCGTTCAGAAGTGAGGGCGCAGACCGCGTGCGATCTCGATCCTGTCGTTGGGGACGCCAGGGGGGACCATGGGCCACACCATCGCGCTCTTCGACACCACGAATTCGACGACCGCTGGACGATCACGGATCGCGGAGGCAGCCAGCACGGCACGATCCACCTCTTCGGGGCGGTCGCAGCGATGAACAGCGCAACCGTAGGCCCGCGCCAGTGCGGTGATGTCCGGACTGGTCGGCATGGCCGGCGAATCGAGGTCCGTCTCCACGAAGTCCTGCTCGTGAAAAAGGTCCTGCCACTGGCGCACCATTCCCAGTGAGGCGTTGTTGAGCACGGCGACCTTCACCGGCAGATCGGCGTGGACACAGGTGGCCAATTCCTGGCAGGTCATCGCGAAGGACCCGTCCCCGTCGATGGCCCACACCTCGGCGTCGGGAAGAGCCGCCTGGACACCCAGCGCCGCCGGCAAGGCGTACCCCATGGTGCCGGCTCCCCCCGAATTGACAAAGGCACGCGGGTAGTTGTGCCGGATGAACTGCGAGGCCCACATCTGATGCTGGCCGACACCGGTGGTGTAGACGGTGCCAGGGCCCGCGGTCAGGACTCCCAGGCGCTCGATGACGTACTGAGGCATGAGTCCGTCATTCTGGTTCTGGTAGCCCTGTGGATAGCGTGAGCGCCAACTGTCCAGCCGCTCCCACCAGTCCTCCAGTCCTCGGCGGGTTCTCTGGGCGCGCATCGACCGGTGTACCTGGTCGGTGAGGGCGGTCAAGGCCGCGTGACAGCCGGCGTGCAGAGCCACGTCGGCGCGCCGTTTGCGGTTCAGTTCGCCGCTGTCGATGTCGATGTGGACGACGGCCGCGTGCGGGGCGAAGGAATCGAGCTTTCCGGTGACGCGGTCGTCGAAGCGCGCACCTGCGGCGATGATGAGGTCGGCCGCTTGGAGAGCGGCGACCGCCGCCACCGTTCCGTGCATGCCCGGCATGCCCAGGTGTTGGCGGTGGGTGTCCGGGAAGGCGCCGCGTGCCATCAGCGTCGTGACGACGGGCAGGTCCAGCGTCTCGGCGAGCTCGCGCAGGGGCGCTGCGGCATCGGCCTTGATCACGCCGCCACCGACGTACAGAACCGGACGTTCGGCGGCCAGCAGGAGTTCGGCGGCCCGCTCGATCAGCGCCGGGGCCGGCTGGGGCGGCTCGGCGGGATACGGATCGGGCCAGGAAGCCGGAACGAACTGGCCCGTGCCCGCCAGCGCGTCCTTGGTGATGGACACCAGGACCGGGCCGGGGCGGCCGCTGAGGGCGCACCGGATGGCTTCACCGACGGCATCGGCGACATCGGTGGCCCTGGTGACCTCGACGGCGTACTTGGTGACAGGTGCCACGATGGAGCAGATGTCGGCCTCCTGGAAGGCCGCCGTGCCCAGTTGTGAGCTATCGACCTGGCCGGTAATAGCGAGCACGGGGACCGAGTCCATGTGGGCGTCCATCAGCGCAGTCACCAGATTGGTCGCACCGGGCCCGGACGTGGCCAGGCACACGCCGAGGGTGCCGGTGGCCTGAGCTTGGCCGGATGCCGCGTGTCCTGCTCCCTGTTCGTGCCGGGTCAGTATGTGCCGCAGTCCGGGGAATTCACTGAGTGTCTGGTAAAGCGGAAGATTTGCCCCACCCGGTATCCCGAACAACAATTTCACCCCGGCTCGCTGCAGCATCGATAGCGTGGCTGCCGCACCGGACATCCGGCGGGGTGAGCGACTTTCGGCCAATACATCCATGAAGCATCCTTTCCACCGTTCCCGTCCCTCTCCCAGTAAGACAGCTGGCCCTTGACAACGCCAGAATGGTACGCGGGGATTCTGCGCGCTTTTCTCGCGGCCCCGATAGACGGATAGCCTGGTTCTGTAAAAGGTACGTCGGGACCTGTGGCGTTATACGGGCAAGATGATCCCTCCGGCGCCCCGACTCTCGACTGTCTGTACCATGCACTCCGCGAGGACAGGGAATGATGAAGCCTCTGCGGGGACCTCAAATGTAGCTTTTCAGTCATCTCTCTCACGCATGCAAGCTTGTCTCTCCTGCATTTAGAGATTCCCCTGGAAGAAGCTGAATTGTGAGGAGTACCGCTTGAGCCCCATGGAGCCGTACCGCATCAAGGCGGTCGAAGCGCTGCCTTTCACGGACCGGGAGCATCGAGAGCTGAGCTCGCGGGAGGCCGGCTACAACCTTTTCCGGGTCTCCGCTGGTCGTTCAGACCGACGCGCAGGGCGGGGGCGACCCACCGGCCGAGCGCGAAGGACAACCCGAGGTGCAGGGCACCGAGGACAGGGGTGACCTCGGCGGCCGTGAACGTGGTTCCGCTCAGCCGACGGATCTCCATCACGTGCGTCATGACGTAGACGTCGGCCTGGCCCACGTCGGAGAAGACGGTCTTGTGGTCGGGGCGGATGTTCGGCGGCGTGATCTTCCATCCGTCCACCTCGTGCACGCTGCGCCCGGCGGGCGCCAGTAGCGGTACTCCGTCGCGGCACGGGCTGCCAGGTGTGCGCTGCCGTGCCATCGGGGCAGGTTGCACCAGTGGAAGACGACACGGTCGAGCGGAGCGGTGGGGTCTCCGTACGGAGTGCCGTTGGACCAGCCGCTCACAGCGCCCCTGGATACCGGCAGTTCGATGCCGAGATCAGGCAGACTCAGCTCGGTCTTGTCCGTAGAGGAGAGGTCATGGCCCGGATGGTCCGGCCATCGAGCCGTCGTAGAGGGTGAGATCGACTCCCCTGGCGGACCATCTCGCGAAGCTCGTTCCCGACCGACGTCACCGCTCATCCGCGAGGTCGAGATCACCCCGGCTCGTCGCGGCCACACCCTCAGCACCTAGGGAACGGCGCCACGGACGGGCGACCGGGCCGGACACCGCCCGCCACCACGCCTCCACCGGCAGCTTCCCCGTCGGCTCGAACGGCTCGCCCGGCCGCGGGAACGCCACCGCCTGGCCGGCCTCCTCGGCTGCGTCCTTCGTCCACTCCCCCGGCTCCCCCCACGCGTGCAGCGCCAGGTTGAACGTCCCCCAGTGGATCGGCAGCATCACGCCGCGCGCCTGGCCGCCCTGGAGGTCCAGGTGGGCCCGCATCCCCTCTTCCGGGGTCATGTGGATGTCCGGCCAGAAATCGGAGTAGGCGCCGATCTGGATCATCGTGACGTCGAACGGTCCGTGCTCGGCGCCGATCTCGCGGAAGCCCGGGAAGTAACCCGTGTCCCCGCTGTGGAAGACACGGTGCTCGGGCCCGGCGACCACCCAGGACGCCCACAGCGTGTGCTGCTGGTTGCGCAGGCCCCTGCCGCAGAAGTGCCGCGCGGGCGTCGCCGTCAGGGTCAGGCCCGCGACCTGCGTCGACTCCTGCCAGTCCAGCTCGCGGAGCCGGTCGGCGGGTACGCCCCAGTGTTCCAGGTGGGCGCCGACGCCGAGCGGCACCACGAACACGGTGCCGGTACCGGCCAGCGCCTTGATGGTGGGCATGTCCAGATGGTCGTAGTGGTCGTGCGAGATGACCACGGCGTCGACCGGCCCGAGGGCCGCGAGCGGCACCGGCACGGGGTGCAGCCGCTTGGGCCCGGCGAAGGAGAACGGCGAGCACCGCTGGCCCCACACCGGGTCGAAGAGCACGCGCCGCCCGTCGAGCTCGGCGAGGACACTGGAATGCCCCATCCAGGTGATGCGCAGTCCGTCGGCCGGCGGCTTCGCGAGGTCCGCGAGGGTCGTGGCGTGCACGGGGACCGTCCCGGCGGGGCCCCGGCGCGCGCGCTCCTCCTTGCGGAAGTAGACCTTCGCGAATTCCTTCCTGGAACCCGACGGCCTGATGCGCGCCCCCACGGGGTTGCGGAAGGAGCCGTCGGCCACGGAGAAGTTCGGCGACCTGCGGATCCGCGCCAGCCGCGCGCCCGCCGGATCCGCGCCGAAGGCGGGGGTCCGCAGGGTGCGGAGCCCGGGAATCAGGGACCGGGACACGGAACCTCCTGAAAGGGGTGGACAGGCCTCCCATTATGTCCACCGCCCGTGATGCCACATTCCCGCGGGGCCCGATGTCGGGCACCCGGCGGCCGCGATGTCACGTTCCGGGGGCCGTGCTCCGTCGTGTCAGTGCTCCGGTGACCGGCACCGGAGGACGACGTCCGGCGAGCACCGCCGGAGGACGACATCGGAGGTGGCCCCATGGCCCGCATTTCGCTCACCCCGCGCCGCACCTTCTTCTTCCGCCTCATGGAGTGGTACTCCGAGCGCACCTACGGCAAGGTCCTCGACCCCGGCAGGGCCCTGGCCCACCACCCGCGCGCGCTGTGGTCCTACCTCCGCTTCGAGCAGGGCGTGGCCAAGTGGAACAAGCTGGACGCCGACCTCAAGGAGCTTGCCGTGCTGGCGTCGGCCGCCTCGATCGGCTGCGCGTGGTGCATGGACTTCGGCTACTGGGAATCGCACCGGCGGGGCATGGACCCCCGGAAGCTGCGGGACATCCCGGCCTGGCGGGACAGTGAGGGGTACACCCCGCTGGAGCGCGACGTCATGGCGTACGCGGAGGCGATGACCGCGAACCCGCCGACCGTCGGGGACGAACTCGCCGAGCGACTGCGCACCCGCCTCGGTGAGCCCGCCTTCGTCGAGCTGACCGCGATGATCGCCGTGGAGAACTACCGCTCCCGCTTCAACTCCGCCCTCGGCCTGACCAGTCAGGGCTTCAAGGACTCCTGTGACCTGCGGGACCTGCGGGACCTGCCGGATACGGCGGCCCGGTGAGGTTGCGAGCGGGCGCCGCGCGCGCCGCTCGGTGTCGGCCGGCTCGTTCGGGGGGCGTACGCGGGGCGTGGGTAGGGTGCACGGCGTGAAAGGCGTGCGGTTGAAGGTGTCGGAGCGGCGGGCGGAGATGCTGGCCGCCACCGTCGAGCAGATCGAGGCGCGGGGCGTCGCCGCCGTGCGGATCGCCGATGTCGCGGCGGCCCTCGGGGTGAGCAACGCGCTGGTGCTCTACCACTTCTCGTCCAAGGAGAAGCTCGTCGCCGCGGCCTTCGAGCACGCCGCCCGGCGCGATCTGACCCGGCTCCGCAAGCTCCTGGGCCGCCGCACGTCGGCGGTCCGCCGGCTGCGCGCGGCCGTACGGTGGTATGCGCCGACCGGGCAGGCCAAGGGCTGGCGGCTGTGGATCGAGGGCTGGTCGGCGGCCCTGCGCGAGCCGACGCTACGCGCGGTGACCGGGGAGCTGGACCGGCAGTGGAAGGCGGCGCTGGCCGAGGTCATCGCGGAGGGCGCCGCCCGGGGTGAGTTCCGGTGCGCGGACCCCATGGGAGCGGCGCTGCGGCTCACCGCCCTCCTCGACGGGCTCGCCGTGCAGATGACGGCGTATGAGGGGGCCCTCTCCCGCGCCCGGGCCCGCGACTGGGCGGACGAGGCGCTCGCCCGCGAACTGGGCCTGGACCGCGAGGAGTTGACTGCCGCGTAGCCCGGACTCCGGCGTCCGCCGCGCGCGGCGCCGGGGCCTGGGCAGCAGAGTGCCGGGCCGGGGCGGCAGAGCATCAGGCGCCGGCAGCAGAGCATCGAGCCAGAGCACAGACGCCGACAGCGGAGCGCCGGGCAGCAGAGCGCCAGGCGGCGGCTGACCGCCGCGTAACCCGGCGCCCGTGCCCGCCGCATGAAGCACCGGGCGCCTGGACAGCAGAGCGCCGGGCCTGGACGGCAGGGCGCGCTGGAGCGGCTGAGCGCGCCGGAACGGCGAGCGGGGGCGGCAGCCCCCGGCGCCGGAACGGCGAGCGGGGGCGGCAGCCCCCGGCGCCGCAACGCTACAGCGGCAGCAGGTCCGGACGCTTGGCCAGCACACGGTCCCCCGAACTCTCGCCCCGGATGCGTCGGCCGATCCACGGCACCAGGTACTCCCGCGCCCAGTGGACGTCGTCGCGCCGCAGATCCAGCGTGCCGCGCGGCGGCAGCGGCGGCCACGCCTGGTCGGGGTCCGCGGGCACCTCAAGGCCGAGGACCTGGCCGGCGCGCAGGGCCACGCGCGTGTGCCCCTCGGCCGAGAGGTGCAGCCGGTCGCCGTCCCACGCGCGACGGTCCTGGACGGTCTTGAGGGACCACAGGTCGAGCACGGGGCAGCCGTAGCGGTCCGCGATCGCCCGGACATGCATGTTGTACGTGGCGATCTTGCCGCGCAGGTGCTTGAGGACCGCGACGCCACGCGTGTCGAACCCGGTGGTCACCATGACCGTGCCGACCGCGGGCGTCAGGTCCGCGACGGCCCGCTCGAAGCGCTCCGCCAGCTCGTCGGGGTCGGTGCCGGGGCGGATGATGTCGTTGCCGCCCGCGCAGAAGGTCACGAGGTCGGGGGCCAGCTCCTTGGCCCGCGGCACCTGGTCCGCGACGATCTGGTCGAGCAGCTTGCCGCGCACGGCGAGGTTGGCATAACGGAAGGTGTGCTCGGGTACCCGGTCCGCCAGCAGGACGGCGAGGCGGTCCGCCCACCCGACGAACGTACCGTCGGGGCCCGGGTCACCCACGCCTTCGGTGAAGCTGTCGCCGACCGCTGCGTAGGAGCTGAATACGCCGTTGTTGATGGGGTGATTGATGAAGGTTGTCGACTCTGCGCTCACGGAGTCATATCTTTCACCTCCCTAAGTGTCCTACGCCACCGTAGGGAGGGGTTGACGGAGGGTGAGATAAGCCACCGGTCAAGATTCATTCAAAGGCGGAATAAGCACCACTCCCCCTCGACGGTCCTGACCGCCGCCCCCGTCGCACTCGTAGCACCCGCCGCCCCGCCGCATCCGTCGCATCCCTCGCAGCCGGACCACACCAGCGTTCATCGGACCCCGCAGCGGCGCATCCCGACCCGCACAAGTACGCCCGCCGACGCGCATCTTCGTCGGCCGGCGGCCCCTCGGGCAACGCCCGCGCAGGGGGTGATCGGCCAGGAGGCGGTGTCGTATCGTCGAAGGCGCATCCACCGGCGAGCCGCGCCGGCAGCCGAGCCCCGAGGAGAGCCCGTGACGCAGCAGGTCCCGCCGCCAGAGCTGTCAGAGCCCGAGCTGTCGGAGCCCCAGCTCGCCGGAGTGCGCAACTTCCGCGATGTCGGCGGGCTGCCCACCGCGGACGGCCGCCGCGTCCGCCCCGGGGTGCTCTTCCGCAGCGGCCACCTGGCGCACGCCACCGAGGCGGACGCCGCGTTCCTCGGCTCGCTGGGCCTGCACACGATCTTCGACTTCCGCAACGCGGCCGACCAGCGCCTCGAGGGCCCGGACATCGCCCTGCCCGGCGTGCGCAACGTGAACCTGCCGCTGACCGACCCGGCCGACGGTGCCGAGTTCTGGAAGATGGTCCGCGACGGCGACCTCGACCAGCTGCGCTCGATCCTGTCCGACGGCAAGGGTGCCGAGCGGATGTCGGCCTCCTACCGCGCGATCATCAAGGGTCGCACGGCCGAGCACAGCCGGGTGCTGCACGCGCTCGCCGAGGACAGCGTGCCCGCGCTGATGCACTGCGCGGCGGGCAAGGACCGCGCCGGTCTGTCGATAGCGGTCACGCTGCTGGCCGTCGGCGTCGAGCGCGACGCCATCGAGGCGGACTACCTGGAGTCGAACGCGGCCCACCGCCGCTACAAGGTGCGCCGCACCAGCGACTCCCCGAACGCGATGTCGCCCGAGGTCATGGAGCTGCTCAACCCGCTCTTCGACGCCCGCGCCGAGTATCTGGCGGCGGCCTTCGAGACGATCGAGCAGACCTGGGGCGGCACCGATGCCTACCTCTCCGAGGGCCTCGGGGTGAGCGCCGGGACCCGCGAGCGGCTGCGCGAGCGCCTCCTCGACTGAGGCGGCCCGCGCTACTGGTTCTGGGCGCCCAGCTCGAACAGCAGATAGACGAAGGCCGCGAAGATGTGGCCGACCGCCACGTAGATGATCAGCCGGATCCAGAGCGCCCGCGGGAACTTCTCCTCCATCGTGTTCTCGGCGGGCCGCTCCGGTCGGGCGGGTCCCTGCGGCTCGGGTTCGGTCATGTCGGTTCTCCCTGGGTGGGGCCGCCGAGGCACAGCGCCGTGGCGGGGCTCTGCAGCAAGGTGTGGACGAAGAGGAGATCGGTGCCGCTTCTGTCGGCGGCGGCGATCCGGTGCGGGGTCAGCGAGTCGAAGTGCGCGCTGTCGCCCGGCGCGAGGGTGTGCGCGGTGTCGCCGAGGCGCAGCCGCAGCCGTCCCTCGAGAACGTACAGCCACTCCTCCCCGGGGTGGACGCGCACGATGTCGCCCTGCGCCCCGTACGGCACGTGCACGCGCAGGGCCTGCATGCCGCGGCCCGGGGCGCCCGCCGGCCAGTACGTCCAGCCGCCCGCCGCGGTGGGCTCCATGTCCGCGGCGCGGACGACGGCGTCCCGGTCGGTGACCGTCTCGCCGAGCAGCTCGGAGACCGTCGTACCGTAGACGCGTGCGAGTGCGAGCAGCATCGGCAGCGAGGGCTGGCGCTGTCCCGTCTCCAGGCGGGACAGGTGAGCGGGCGAGAGCCCCGCGGTGCGGGCCGCGGCCTCCAGCGTGAGGGAGGCCCGGCGGCGCAGCTCGCGCAGCTGGGGCGCGACGGCGGGCAGGGTGTCGGCGGTCGCCGCCTGGGGCGGCTCGGACGGCGGCTCGACGGCCTCGGCGGGGCTCATACGCCGATTCAGCCAGAGCTTTGCCCCTGAGGCAACTTTCTTGCCTCAGGGGCAAAAAGCCCCCGCCCGGGGCTCAGCGGTTGGTGACCGCCTGCTTCACCAGCGTCCTGCCGAAGTCCCACATCAGTCCGCCCCCGCTGTGCGCCTCGTCCATGACGGCGGTGAAGGCCGTGACGAAGCGCTCCACCTCGCGCTCCCCCACCGTCAGCGGCGGGATCAGCTTGATGACCTCCAGGTGGTCGCCGGAGACCTGGGTGAGGATGCGGTGCTTCTGCAGCAGCGGTACGACGACCATCTGCGCGAAGAGGCCCTTGCGGGCCGCCTGGAGCATCGACCAACGCCCGCGCAGCTTCAGCGACTTGGGCCGCCCGAACTCGATGCCGACCATCAGGCCGCGGCCGCGCACCTCGCTCAGCAGCTCGTAGCGGTCCACGAGCGCGGCGAGCCGGGACTTGAGCAGTTCCCCCGTCGCCCGGGCGTTCTCGACGATCTTCTCGTCGTCCATGACGGCGAGGACGGCGAGGCCCGCCGCCATGGCCTGCGCGTTGGAGCCGAAGCTCGCGGAGTGGACGAGGACCCGGTCCATCGACGAGTAGACCTTCTTGAAGATCCAGTCCTTGCCGAGGGTGGCGCCGACCGGCACATAGCCGCCGGACAGCGCCTTGGCGACGCAGACCAGGTCCGGCTCGACACCCGGCTCGTACTGGTAGGCGTAGAAGTCGCCGGTCCGGCCGAGCCCGGTCTGCACCTCGTCGGCGATCAGCAGCGCCTTGTGCCGGTGCAGCAGCTCCTGGGCGGCTCGCAGATAGCCGGGCGGCGTCTCGTGCACGCCCTTGCCCTGGATCGGCTCCACGATGAGCCCGGCGACGTCCCCCTTCCGCAACTCCGCGGCCAGGGCGTCCAGATCGCCGAGCGGCACGGCCGTGTCGGGCAGCAGCGGCGCGAAGCCGTCCCGGAAGCCGCTCTCGCCGTTGACGGAGAGCGACCCGGTGGTCAGCCCGTGGAAGGCGTGCGCGCAGTAGAGGATCCTGGGTCTGCCCGTCGCGTACCGGGCGAACTTCAGCGCGGTCTCCACGGCCTCCGTGCCGCTGTTGCCGAAGAACACCCGGTCCAGGTGCGGGCTGTACGCCAGCAGGCGCTCGGCGAGCAGGCCGGGCAGCGGCTGGCAGTCGAAGCGGGTGAGGTCGGCGAGGGAGGCGTCCAGGACGTCGTGCAGGGCCTTGCGGACGACGGGGTGGTGCCGGCCGAGGCCCATCACGCCGAAGCCCGCCAGCATGTCGAGGTAGTCGTCGCCCTCCGCGTCCCAGAAGTACGCGCCCTCGGCACGCTCGTAGACCTTGTCGAAGCCGATGGTGCGCAGCATGCGCGGGAGTTGGTGGTTGAGGTGCCGGGCGTGCAGTTCGTACCGCTCGGCGCCCCGCTCGGCGAGGAGCCGGCCGAGGTCGAACTCCTTGGCCCCACCGGGCCCCGCGCCGGGGCCGAGGTCCTTGGTCATACGCTGTGCTCCTTGCCCGAACCCTGTTCGCCCGCGCCCTCCTTGGCCGCGAGCGTGGCGCTGATCCGTCCCGCGATCTCGACGGGCGTCAGACCGATGTCCGCGAGGACCTCGCCGCGTTTGGCGTGTTCCAGGAACTGCTCGGGAATGCCGAACCTCCGTACTGGTACGTCCACTTCGGCGTCCCCGAGTGCGAGCGCGACGGCGGAGCCGACACCGGCGGCGCGGCTGTTGTCCTCGACGACGGCGACGACGCGGTGCCGCGCGGCGAGCCCGGGCAGTGCGGCGTCGACCGGTTTCACCCAGCGCGGGTCCACGACGGTGCAGCGCAGGCCGCGCGCCCGGAGCAGTTCCGCGGCCCGCAGGCACACGGGTGCCATCACCCCGACTGCGACGAACAGGACATCGGGGTCCGCTTCCCGGTGGAGCACGTCCATGCCGCCGATCCGGTCCAGGGCGGGGATCGCGGGGCCCACCGACTCCTTGGGGAAGCGGATGAGCGTCGGCGCGTCGTCGACCGCGACGGCCTCCCGCAGCTGCGCCCGCAGCTGATCGGCGTCGCGTGGCGCGGCGATCCGCAGACCGGGCACGACCTGGAGGATGGACAGGTCCCACATGCCGTTGTGCGAGGCGCCGTCCACGCCGGTGACCCCGGCGCGGTCGAGGACGAACGTCACTCCGCAGCGGTGCAGGGCGACGTCCATGAGGAGCTGGTCGAAGGCGCGGTTGAGGAAGGTGGCGTAGACGGCGACGACGGGGTGGAGGCCGCCGGTGGCGAGTCCGGCGGCCGAGACGACGGCGTGCTGTTCGGCGATGCCGACGTCCCAGACCCGGTCGGGGTAGGCGGCGGCGAACGCGGTCAGGCCGACCGGCCCCAGCATGGCGGCGGTGACGGCGACGACGTCCTCGCGCTCGGAGCCGATGCGGACGATCTCGTCCCCGAACACCGAGGTCCACGAGGGCCCGCCGGTGGGCGTCAGGGGCTCACAGGTGAGCGGGTCCATGACGCCGACCGTGTGGAAGCGCTCGGCGTCGTCGGCCAGCGCGGGTGCGCAGCCGCGCCCCTTCTCGGTGAGGCAGTGGACGAGGACGGGGCCGTGGAAGCGCTTCGCGCGGCGGAGCGCCGACTCGACGGCCCCCGTGTCGTGTCCGTCGATCGGCCCGACGTACTTGAGCCCAAGGTCCTCGAACATGCCCTGCGGCGCGAAGGCGTCCTTGAAGCCCTTCTTGGCGCCGTGCAGGGACTCGTAGAGCGGCTGTCCGACGACGGGGGTGCGCTGGAGCACGTCCTTGCCCCAGGCGAGGAACCGTTCGTAGCCGTCCGTGGTGCGCAGGGTCGCGAGGTGGTCGGCGAGGCCTCCGATGGTCGGTGCGTAGGAGCGTTCGTTGTCGTTGACGACGATGATCAGGGGCCGGTCCTTGGCGGCGGCGATGTTGTTCAGCGCCTCCCAGGCCATGCCCCCGGTGAGCGCGCCGTCGCCGATGACGGCGACGACATGGCCCCGCTCGCCGCGCGCCTGGCGCGCCTTGGCGAGCCCGTCGGCCCAGCCGAGCGCGGTCGAGGCGTGGCTGTTCTCGACGATGTCGTGCTCGGACTCCTCGCGGGAGGGGTAGCCGGAGAGGCCGCCCTTGGAGCGCAGTTTGGAGAAGTCCTGCCGCCCGGTGAGCAGCTTGTGGACGTAGCTCTGGTGGCCGGTGTCCCACACGATGCGGTCGACGGGCGAGTCGAAGACCCGGTGGAGGGCGACGGAGAGTTCCACCACGCCCAGGTTGGGCCCGAGGTGACCGCCTGTCCTGGCGACGGCGCGCACCAGGAACCGGCGGATCTCCTCGGACAGTTCACCGAGTTCGGACGCAGTCAGCGCCTTCAGCTCGCGCGGCCCCCGGATGGTTTCGAGAAGGGTCATGCTCGGGCCCCCTAGGTGGTTGTCCGTCAGCCGCGGCTTCCGGCGACTGTCTCGCGGGCGGCGCGCAGGGACTCCTTGAGGGAGCCCATGGTGGCGAGGACGGCGGTGGGTTCGTAACCGCAGTGGGCCATGCAGTTGGCGCAGCGCGCGTCCTTGCCCCGGCCGTACTTGCTCCAGTCGGTCTCCTCGATGAGCTGGCGGTACGTGGGGACGTAGCCGTCGCTCATCAGGTAGCAGGGGCGCTGCCAGCCGAAGAGCGAGTAGTTGGGGATCGCCCAGGCGGTGCAGGGGAAGTCCGCCTTGCCCTCCAGGAAGTCCAGGAAGAGCGGGGAGTGGTTCAGCCGCCAGCGCCGCCGGTTGCCGCCGGCGAAGGCCTTCTTGAACAGCTCGCGGGTCTGCTCGACCCCGAGGAAGTGCTCCTGGTCGGGGGCCTTCTCATAGGCGTAGGCGGGCGACAGCATCATTTCGTCGACCTTGAGGTCGTCATTGAGGAAGTTGAGGACCTCGATGATGGTCTGCGGGGTGTCCGTGTTGAAGAACGTCGAATTGGTGGTGACCCGGAAGCCGCGCTTCTTGGCCTCCTTGATGGCCGCCACCGCCTCGTCGAACACGCCCTCCTTCGCGACGGACTCGTCGTGCCGCTCCCGCATGCCGTCGATGTGCACGGCGAACGCGAAGTACGGCGAGGGCTGGAACTTGTCCAACTTCTTGCGCAGCAGCATGGCGTTGGTGCAGAGGAAGACGTACTTCTTCCTCGCCACCAACTGCCTTACGATCTCATCGATCTGTGGGTGCATCAGCGGCTCGCCGCCGGCGATGGACACCATCGGCGCACCGGATTCGAGCACGGCGCCCACGGCCTGCGCCACCGGCATGCGCTGTTTGAGCACGCCGGCCGGGTGCTGGATCTTTCCGCAGCCCTCGCAGGCGAGATTGCAGGCGTAGAGCGGTTCCAACTCGACGATCAACGGGAACTTCTCACGCTTGCGGAGCTTCTGTTCAAAGAGATACGTAGCGACCTTGATGGACTGGCGCAGCGGCATGGCCATCTGGCTCACCTCCGGGGGAGCAAAGAAGAACGGTGCCATTCGAAGAAAGCGGGGAGCACGGCACGGAGAACGCGGAACGCTGATATTCCACCGCGCACCGTGCCGATGCGGACCAGTTCGTACTGCGGGGCGTCCACGACCACCCGGACGGCGGCAACGGGCCGCCGGCCGGCGCGGACGGCGCGGCGCAGCGTCGCGGCGGACTCCATGTCCACGGCGATCGCGCCGGTGGCCAGCAGGGCGCCGCGCTCGGAGCCCCGCACGACGTGGTCGGAGCCGGTGAGCGGGCCGGTGTGGACGGTGCGGCCGGGCAGCGTCCGCACCAGCTCCTCGACCAGCAGTCCGGTGTCCGTGCACGTGGTGCTGCCGCGCTCGTCCCTGGTCTCCTCGGCGACGACGAGGTCACCGGGGTGCATGCCAGGGGCCAGACCCGCGCAGAAGCCGGTGGCCAGGACGGACGCGCCGCGCAGGGGTGCGGTGCCGAGCGCCCGGCCGACGGCGCGCTCGGCGTTGACCGGACCCATGCCGGTGCGCAGGACGGTCATGGCCGCCGGGGCGCCGTCGCGGTCGCCCGTGCGCAGGGCGAGGCGCTCGATGCCGAGCGCGCAGGCGATCAGCAGCGGTGCGGAGCCCGGCCTGGCGGCCGGGGCCTCGGTCATCAACCGGCCTTGGCGGGGCGATCGGGGCCACCCGCGAACGGCTCGCCGTTGACGTACCTGCCGAGCGCGGTGAGGGGGAACACCTGGCGGTAGAGGTGGTAGTTGATGGAGAAGTCCCAGGGGAAGCCGGTGCCGGTGAAGTACGGCTCGTCCCACGATCCGTCCTCGGTCTGCGTCCGGACGAGCCAGTCGATTCCCCGCCGCACGGACGGGGTCTCGCGCCCGCCCGCCGAGAGCAGGGCGAGCAACGCCCAGGCGGTCTGCGAGGCGCTCGAGGTGCCGTGTCCGGCAAAGCCGCGGTCGCGGTAGGAGCGCAGGTCCTCGCCCCAGCCGCCGTCGTCGTTCTGCACCGACTCCAGCCAGCGCACGGCACGGCGGATCGCGCCGTGCGAGGCGGGCAGGCCGGCCGTGATCAGCGCGGGCACCACCGACCCCGTGCCGTACACGTAGTTGACGCCCCAGCGGCCGAACCAGGCGCCGTCGGGCTCCTGTTCGGCCAGCAGCCAGGCGAGGGCGCGCCGGGTGCGCGGGTCGTGGGACATGCCCTCGACGGCGAGCATCTCCACGACGTGCCCGGTGACGTCGGCGGACGGCGGGTCGATGACCTCACCGAAGTCGCAGAACGGCAGCCGGTTGGGGAAGGGGCTGGTGTTGTCGACGTCGAAGGCGGCCCAGGCTCCGTTCTTCGACTGCATGCCGAGGGTCCAGCGCACCCCGCGCTCGATGGCGTTCTCCACGCGCTCCTTGTCGGGGTGCGCGATCCGGCGCAGCGCGAGCGCGACCTCGGCGGTGTCGTCGATGTCGGGGTAGTTGTCGTTGTGGAACTCGAACGCCCAGCCGCCGGGGGTGAGTTCGGGTCTGCGCACCGACCAGTCGCCGGGCCGTACGACCTGCTCGCCCAGCATCCAGTCGGCGGCCTTGATCAACTGGGGGTGGTCGGCGGGCAGTCCGGCGTCGGCGAGCGCGATGGCGGCGAGGCAGGTGTCCCACACGGGCGACTGACAGGCCTCGATCATCCGCGCGCCGTCCTCGCGCCACACCGCGAACCGGTCGAGCGAGTCGAGTCCGGCCTTCAGGACCGGGTGGTCGAGGTCGTAGCCGAGCAGGTGCAGGGCGATGACCGAGTAGACGGCGGGCGGCTGGATCCCGCCCCAGCAGCCGTCGTTCTCCTGGCGCTCGATGATCCAGCGTGCCGCGCTGTTCATCGCGGCCCTGCGCAGCCGGCGTGGCGCGACCTTGTGGTAGACGTGCAGCGCCTTGTCCAGGCGCTGGAAGACGCCGTCCCAACTTCTCGCCGGAGCAAGGGGTTTGGCCGGATTCGGGTCGCTCGGGTCGGTGTGCAGCTCGTCGAGCGCGAAGGGGGCCGGGCGCACGGGCCGCTTCGCGGAGACGACGGTGAGAGGCACTATGGTCTGCCGGGCCCAGCAGCCGAAGTCGTAGATGTTGAGCGGGAGCCACTTGGGGAAGTAGATGAGTTCCGGCGGGAGTTCGGGCAGGTCGTCCCACTTCCACCAGCCGAACAGCGCGAGCCAGATGCGGGTGAAGACGCGGCTCGCCGCGATGCCGCCGCGCTCGCGGATCCAGGCGGAGGCCCGCGCCATGTGCGGTTCGTCGGGCCGGTCACCGGCCAGCCGCAGCGCGACGTAGGCCTCGATGGTGGCGGACAGTTCGCCGGGACCGCCGAAGAACGTGGCCCAGGTGCCGTCGTCGCGCTGCTCGCCGCGGATGAAGAGCGCCGCGGCGCGCGTGGTGTGCTCGTCCCTGATGCCGAGGAACTGCCGCAGGAGCAGGTCCTCGGCGTCCATGGTCACATTGGTTTCCAGGTCGCCCTTCCACCAGCCCGCGGCGTCCTGCCGGGAGAGCAGGAAGTCGATCGAGCGCTGTATGGCGCGCGCGGCGGCCTCCCGTGCTCCCGCTGTCGCGTCACTCGCGTGGACGGGTGGGCCGGCCGAGGCCACGCGGGGCGTCACCGCTCCGGTGCTTCCGTCGGTCGTCGCTGTCATGGCTTCCCCTTCGTGCAGTCGTTTCCTCTGCTGTGGGTCCGCCGTCGGCCGACGCGAAGCGCCGGCCGGCGACTGCGAGTCATATACGGGCGATGGTGATCATCTCTTTCGTACGACGACGAAGTCGGCGAGCGCGACGAACTGCGCCCGTACCCGGTCGGGCATCTGGACGGTGTCCAGCGCCTCGATGGCGATGGTGTGCTGGCGCCGGGCCTCCTCGGCGGTCCAGGCGCGCCCGCCGGCCTCCTCGATCAGGGCGGCGCGCGCGGCGAACTCCTCCTCGGAGAAGCTCTCGAAGTCGTTGCTCTTGGCGTCGGCGGCGAGCAGTTCGCCGAGGCGCTCGGAGGCGGGGCCGCCCGCGGCGAGCGCGGCGACGACGGGCAGGGACTTCTTGCGCTGGCGCAGATCGCTCCACGTCTGCTTCCCGGTGGCCTCCGGGTCGCCCCAGATGCCGAGCAGGTCGTCGACGGCCTGGAAGGCGAGGCCGAGGTGGTAGCCGTACTTCTCCAGGACGTCGGCTGCGTGGTCGTCGGCGCCGCCGAGGACGGCGCCGATGGAGGCGGCGCAGGCGAGCAGGGCGCCGGTCTTGTTGCCCTCCATCTCCAGGCACTCCTCGACGGTGACCCGCTCGCGGTGCTCGTAGGAGATGTCCTGCGCCTGACCGTCGATGAGGGCGCGGGTGGCGGTGGTGAGGCGGCGCGTGGCGCGGCCCGCCTCGACGGTGCCCAGTTCCAGGAGGATCTCGTTGGCGAGCGCGAAGAGCGCGTCGCCGACGAGGATGGCCTGCGCGGGGCCGTGCACCTTCCACACGGTGTCGCGGTGGCGGCGCTGCTCGTCGCCGTCCATCAGGTCGTCGTGCAGCAACGAGAAGTTGTGCACGAGTTCGACGGCGACCGCGCCGGGGACGCCGACCTCGGGGGCGGCGCCCGCGGCCTCGGCGGAGAGCAGGGCGAGCGCGGGGCGCACCGCCTTGCCGCCGTCGCCGTCGGACGGGTTGCCCGCGGCGTCGATCCATCCGAAGTGGTAGGCGGCGACGGTGTCCATGGGCGGCGCGAGGCGGTCCACGGCGGCCCGCAGCACCGGGGTGGCCAGCGCCCTTCCGCGCTCGAGCAGTGAGGTCACGTCCACCGTGTCGGCAGCCGTTTCGGCCGAGGGCACAGTCGGCACAGTTTCTCCTCTTGTTCCGGTGCTGTTTCTCTGGGGACCTGACCCCAGAAGGTCGAGCTTCACGCCGTCGCCTCCTCGTATGCGAAGAGGTGATCACGGGGGCGGTCGAGGGTGGAGAGGGCGGCGCTCGCCGCGCCGATGCCGCTGCGCACGGCGCTCTCCATGGTCGCGGGCCAGCCGGTGGCCGTCCACGCGCCCGCGAGGTAGAGGCCGCGGGCCTTGGTGCGGGCCCCGGGCCTGAGCCTGCCGACGCCGGGGGTGGGGGCGAAGGTCGCCGTGCGCTCGCGGGTGACGAAGAAGTCCCGCACCTCGGCGCCGTGCGCGGCGGGCAGCAGCCGCTCCAGTTCGGGCAGATAGCGTTCGCGCAGCGCGGCGACGGGCGCGTCGATCTCGTCCTGCGCGGCGGACTGCGACAGCGCGAGGTACTGCCCTTCGGTGAGGCCGGACGCCTCGGTCCGGTCGAAGACCCACTGGACGGGGGTGCCGAGCGCGGCGAAGAAGGGCTGCTTCAGCACCTTCCTGTCGTACACGACGTGGACGTTGAGGATCGGCGCGTTGTCGATGTCGAGGAGCCGGTCGGGCTGGTCGAGGGCGCCGTCGGGCAGCAGGTCGTGCGCCTCGTGCTGCGGCACCGCGAGCACGACGGTGTCCGCCTCGACGGCCTCACCGGGCAGCTCCACGCGCCAACCGCCGTTGCCCGTACGGGAGACGGCGGTGACGCGGGTCCTCAGTTCGGTGCGCACCCCGGCGGCGTCGAGCGCCTTGCGGGCGAGCTTGTCGTGCAGGTCGCCGAGGGGCACCCGGGACCAGCCGATGTCGGCGGCGCCCGGGTCGGAGAGCAGGCCCGTCTTGAACACCATCGCGGCGAGACCGAGCGAGGCGTCGCCCGCGACGGCGTTGAGCGTGGCGACGCCCACGAGGTCCCACAGGGCCTCGATGGCGCGCGGCGACTGGCCGTGGGCGGCCAGCCAGCTGCCGAAGTCCTGGCCGTCCAGGGCGGGGTCGGCCGGGTCGAGCCCCTTGAGGGCGAGCGCCGCGCGCCCCACCTTGGCCCGCTCGGCGAGCGAGAGATGCGGATACGTGGCGAGGCTGGCCGCCAGATGGAGCGGCACGGGCAGCTCGGCGCGGCGCAGCCGCCCGAGCCGGTTGCGGTCGGCGTCGAGCACGGGCACGTCGAGACGTTCCTGCACGGGGGCCAGGTGCGCACCCCCGACGCGGTCGAGGAACCACCGGTAGGCCGTGCAGCAGCGCAGATAGACGTGCTGGCCGTTGTCGACGGTCAGCTCGCCGCGCCGGAAGGAGAACGCGAGGCCGCCGAGGCGCGGGCGTCCTTCGAGCAGGGTCACGCGCAGCCCGGCGTCGGCCAGCGAGAGCGCGGCGGTGATGCCGGCGAGGCCGCCGCCGATCACTACGGCGGCCGCCCCACCGGGGCGGCCTGCGCTGTCCGCGGTCGGCCGCTCGGGCCGCATGTCCTTGCTGTTCACACGCTCTCCGTTTCGGCTGTCGCAGTCTGGGACGCGACCTTGGAGCGCAGGGTTGCCCACTGATCGGCTCTGGCCGCCCCGGGCGCCCCGGGGCCACCGCGCACGCGCTTCACACGCGCCTCCTGACACTCCGGCGTGAGACGTTGCGCGCGTCGAGGCCGGACAGGCCGCGCACGGCGACGTACGCCTTCTCGTGGCCCGGCAGCGAGACGCGGCCGCGCAGGACGGCCTCGGGCTCGCGCTCGATGCGGTCCAGCAGGCGGCGGTAGATGCCGGCCATGGCCGCGACGCAGGCGCCGCTGCGCCGGTCCAGCATGGGGAGCAGCCGGTAGCCCTCGGCGAACAGGGCGCGGGCGCGGCGCACCTCGAAGTGGACGAGGCCTGCGAAGTCGGAGCCGGCGGGCGGCACGGCGCCCGAGAAGCCCGCGGCGCACCCGAACTTCGCGAGGTCCTCGGCGGGCAGGTAGGTCCGTCCGCCCTCCGCGTCCTCGCGAACGTCCCTGAGGATATTGGTCAGTTGGAGTGCGAGACCGAGCGTGTCGGCATACTCCGGCGCGCGCTCGGCATCGAGCGCCCCCTGTTCGGTGCCGAACACGCCGAGGGAGAGCCGGCCGATCGCCCCGGCGACACAGCGGCAGTAGGCCTTCAGGTCCTCCCAGGTCTCGTACGTCTCACCGCGTACGTCCATCTGGACGCCGTCGATGAGTTCGTCCAGGCCCTCCATCGGGATGGGGAAGTGCGCCGCGGCGTGGGCGAGGGCGACGGCCACCGGGTCGGTGTCGTCCTCCTGCACGCGACCCGCCCGGATGCGCTCGACGAGCTGCCGGGTCTCGTCCAGCCGGTCCGCCTTGACGTCCGGCGCCAGCGCGCCGTCGCCGATGTCGTCCACGCGCCGCGAGAGGGCGTAGAGGGCGGACATGGCGCGCCGCTTGGGGGTCGGCAGCAGCCTGATGCCGTAGGCGAAGTTGCGCGCCTGCTGTCCGGTGACGGTCTCGCAGTAGCTGTACGCGGCGAGTACCGGCGCGGACAGCTGCGGATCTGACTCCACGGCCCGGCTCACCCCTCTCCTCGCAGAACCGCCCCGGCCTCGCGCAGCAGGCGGGGCCCGGTGGGCTTGGGCGGTCCGGGAAGCACGTCGTACCCGGCGTCCGCGATCGCCCGGACCGCCGCCCTCCCCCCGGCCACGAACCCGGCCAGCAGCAGCTTCAGCCTGCCGTGGACGCTACCCACCAGGGGGGTGCCTTCATTCAGGAGGTGGCGGGCGCGTTCTGCTTCGAATGCGACCAGCGCGCGCGCCGATGCGCCTGCTGTGGGTGCGGCCAGGTCGGCCTCGCTGACGTGGAAGCGCAACATGTCCTCGATGGGCAGGTAGATGCGGTCGCGCCGCAGGTCCTCGGCGACGTCCTGGAGGTGTTCGACGATCTGCAGGCCGGTGCAGACGGCGTCCGACAGGCGCAGGCGCTCGGGGGTGGCGGTGCCGGTGATGGCGAGGACGAGGCGGCCGACGGGGTTCGCGGAGAGTGCGCAGTACGCCACGAGGTCGTCGTACGTCTCGTAGCGCGTGACGTGCTGGTCCTGGCGGTTGGCCGCGATCAGGCCGAGGAAGGGGTCGACCGTCACGGCCCCGCGTTCGGCGGCGGGCCGCAGCGCCCCCACCAGCGGGTGGCCGGCCTCGCCGCCGCCGAAGAGCGCGTGCAGGTCGGCTTCGACCGCGTCGAGCAGGCGCAGCGGGTCGGCGTCCGCCGGGTCGAGGCCCAGGTGGCGGGCGTGCGCCGCCTCGGGCGCCAGGTCGCTGTCGCCGATGTCGTCGATGAGCCGTACGACGCCGTAGACGGCCATGATGTCCTGGCGCCAGGCCCGGGGCAGGAAGAAGGGGGCCACGGGGAAGTTCTCGGCCGCGGCCTTGTCCAGGACGGCGGATGCATCGCGGAACCGGAGATCGTCCGTAGCCATTGCCGTCACATCTCCCGTTCTACACTGCCGACCCAATACATCCCATTTCGGACACGCCGCCCGGCCCTGTCCGAGATGGACCGCGCCCCCGGCCAGGGAACCGCGCGATATCGCCCCACTTGCGGCGAATCAGCACCGGTACAGCTTACGTTGTACAACCCCACACGTACCGTCGGGGTGTTCGGCACGTCACAACACCACACCGATTGACGTCAACCTTCCGTGCGCGACGGCGAGTTGACGTGCCGCGAGGGGCTCGCGGGGCCTCGGACACGGCAGGGCCCCGCGGGGAAGATCCCTGCGGGGCCCTGCCGCCGGACGGGTGGTCCGCGATGGCGCGAACGGGCTACTTGCCCGTGAACTTCTCGTACTCCTTGATGACCTCGTCGGTCGGTCCGTCCATGCGCAGCTCGCCGCGCTCCAGCCACAGCACACGGTCGCAGGTGTCGCGGATGGACTTGTTGTTGTGGCTGACGAGGAAGACCGTGCCGGCCTCCTTGCGCAGCTCGCGGATGCGGGCCTCGGAGCGCTTTTGGAACTTGCGGTCGCCGGTCGCCAGGGCCTCGTCGATCATCAGGACGTCGTGGTCCTTGGCGGCCGCGATGGAGAACCGCAGACGGGCCGCCATGCCGGAGGAGTAGGTGCGCATCGGCAGGGTGATGAAGTCGCCCTTCTCGTTGATCCCGGAGAAGTCGACGATGTCCTGGTAGCGCTCCCTGATCTGCTCGCGGGACATGCCCATCGCGAGGCCGCCGAGGATGACGTTGCGCTCACCCGTCAGGTCGTTCATCAGCGCCGCGTTGACGCCGAGCAGCGAGGGCTGGCCGTCGGTGTAGACCTTGCCCTTCTCGGCGGGCAGCAGGCCCGCGATGGCGCGCAACAGGGTGGACTTGCCCGAGCCGTTCGAACCGATCAGGCCGATGGCCTCGCCGCGGTAGGCGGTGAAGCTGACGCCGCGCACCGCGTGCACCTTGCGTACGCCACGCTCCTCGCCGCGCCTGAGGATGCGGCTCAGCGCGGAGGTGGCACTGCCCTTGCCCGTCCTCGCGCCGTTGACGCGGTAGACGATGTGCAGCTCGTCGGCGATGACGGTGGGGATGTGCCCCTTGCCGGCGTTCTTGCCGAGGCTGACCTCGGCGCTCTTGTCATCAGCCACGGCCGTACCGCTCCTCAGCCTTCCAGAAGTACACGAACCCGCCGGCGGCGAGCAGGACGGCCCAGCCCAGCGCGACGGCCCAGACGTGCGGCGGCAGGTTCTGTGAGCCGTAGCCGTCGATGAGCGCGAACCGCATCAGGTCCATGTAGATGGCGGCCGGATTCCACTGGAGCACGTCCGCGATCCAGGCCGGATGCTCCTTGAGCATGACGGGGATGGAGAACATCACGCCGGACGCGTACATCCACGTACGCATCACGAAGGGCATCAGCTGTGCGAGGTCGGGGGTCTTGCTGCCCAGCCTCGCCATGATCATCGCGAGGCCGGTGTTGAAGAGGAACTGCAGCACCAGGACCGGCACGATCAAGAGCCAGGAGAGCTTCGGGTAGCTGCCGAAGCCGATCATGATGATGAACAGCACGATCATCGAGAACAGCAGTTGCTGGAGCTGCTGGAGCGAGAAGGAGATCGGCAGCGAGGCGCGCGGGAAGTGCAGCGCGCGCACCAGGCCGAGGTTGCCCGCGATCGCCCGGACGCCCGCCATCACCGAGGACTGCGTGAAGGTGAAGACGAAGACGCCGGTGACCAGGAAGGGCACGTAGACCTCACGGGGCATGCCCCGGTCGGCGCCCAGGATCAGGCCGAAGATCAGGAAGTAGACGAGCGCGTTGAGGAGCGGCGTCGCCACCTGCCACAGCTGGCCGAGCTTGGCCTGGCTGTACTGGGCGGTGAGCTTTGCCTGGGAGAAGGCGAGGATGAAGTGACGCCGTCCCCAGAGCTGGCGGACGTACTCGAAAAGTCCGGGCCGGGCGCCGCTGACGGTCAGACCGTACTTGGCGGCGAGATCGGCCCGGGAGAGCCCGTCATCGGGCGGCGGTGTCGACGGGGACGCTGTCACCGCGACTCCGCCGTCATGCGTTGTCTCACTCACGAGTGGAAACTTTCGTCTTCAGATGCGCAGCCGGTCGGGCGTAGGCCTGGGCCAGGGACCGGGGTATGGCCCAGATGCTCTCAGATCCGAGCTTGTCAGATGACAGGAGGTCGGCCCAGTCGCGTCAGCCGCCACACCGTACGCCACTTCATGGGAGCGCGCGGTCCGCACGGTGTGCTCCAGCCCTCCTTGAAGCCTCCGAACCAGGCCTTCAGCGCGGGTCCCGAGGGCCGCCGGGCGAGGGTGAGCAGCAGCCAGACGCCGAGGTAGACGGGGACCAGCGGCGCGGGGAGGTTGCGGCGGGCCAGCCAGACGCGGTTGCGGGCGACCATCCGGTGGTAGACCGCGTGCCGGGAGGGCGCGGTCGTGGGGTGCAGGAGCACCATGTCGGACCGGTAGTCGATCATCCAGCCGGCGTTCAGGGCGCGCCAGGCGAGGTCGGTCTCCTCGTGGGCGTAGAAGAACTCGCCGGGGAGCGGGCCGACCTCGGCGATGACCTTCGTACGGACGGCGTTGGCGCCGCCGAGGAAGGTCGTCACGCGCGAGGAGCGCATCGGGTCGGAGGCCCGCAGCCGCGGTACGTGGCGCCGCTGGGTCTCGCCGGTGTCCGGGTCGGCGATGCGGAAGCTGATGATGCCGAGCTGCGGGTCGGCGGCGAAGGCCTCGCGGCACAACCGCGCCGTGTCCGTGTGGGCGAGCAGGCCGTCGTCGTCCAGGAAGAGCAGGATGTCGACGTCGGTGCCGCCGGGCCCGAAGGCCTCGATGCCGACGTTGCGGCCGCCGGGGATGCCGAGGTTCTCGGGGAGTTCGACCGTGCGGACGCCGTCGGGCACGTCCGGCACGGGGGCGCCGTTGCCGACCACGACCACCTCGACCGGGTCGCCGTCCTGCTTGGCGACCGAGTCGAGGAGGGCGCGCAGCTCCTGCGGCCGGTTGCCCATCGTGATGATGACGGCGCCGACCTTCAGCTCATGTGCCGGGGTGTTCACTTCAACCTGCTCGATACGAGGATGGACACGAGGTGGAGCAGGGTCTGGAGCATCGCGATGCCCGCGAGGACCGCGACGCCCACGCGCGAGAAGAACAGGTCGCCCCGTGCCTGGTCCACGATCGCGAGGACCAGGATCAGCAAGGACGCCTCGACGCCGAGGATCAGCCGGTGGAACTTCAGCGCGGCGGCCGCCTTACGGGCCAGCGCCATGCCGGAGGAGCGCGGCTCGGACGCCGACTCCTTGACCGGCTCCTTGCCCGTCTGGTGGCGGGCGACGCCGACGAGGTCGGTCTCGGCCTTGATCAGGATCGCGCCGAGGGCGGCCAGGGTGCCGAGGAAGGCCCACAGCCAATCGATGCGCCCCGAGCCCCACAGGTCGGCGGCGCGCAGCCCGAAGCCGACCAGGACCGCGGCGTCGCACAGGTAGGCGGCGACCCGGTCGAGGTAGACGCCGGCCATCGAGTACTGCTTCTTCCAGCGGGCGATCTCGCCGTCGACGCAGTCGAGCAGCAGGTAGAGCTGGACCGCGAGCACGCCGAGCACGGCGCCCGTGATCCCCGGCACCAGCAGGGCCGGGGCGGCGAGGGCGCCGGCGACGGTCATCACGTAGGTCAGCTGGTTGGGCGTGACCCGCGTGTTCACCAGGTGCCGGTCGATGCGCAGGGACACCTCGCGCATGTAGAGCCGGCCGGCCCAGTGTTCGCCGCTGCGCCGGTCCTTCACCCCCGGGGGGTGGACGACCGGGCGGAGCTCAGCTACCGATGGTTTTTGCATAGTCGGCGTATGCGTCCCTGATCTGGTCGGTGGACAGGTCGAGGTGTTCCAGGATGGTGTAGCGGCCCGGGCGGGTCTGCGGAGCGAACTCCACGACCTTCACGAACTCCGCCACGGTGAAGCCGATCTCCTCCGGCAGCACGGGCAGGCCGTGGCGGCGCAGCACCGAGGCCATGTACGCCGACTCCTCGCGGGCACCGCGCAGGTGCATCGCGAAGGCCGCGCCGAGGCCGCACTGCTCGCCGTGGCTGGCGGCACGCTTGGGGTAGAGGAGGTCGAAGGCGTGGTTGATCTCGTGGCAGGCGCCGGACGCCGGGCGGGAGTCGCCCGAGACGGACATCGCGATGCCGGTGAGAACCAGGCCTTCGGCGAGGACCTGGAGGAAGGCGTCGTCGCCGACCCCGCCGGGGTGGCGCAGGACGGCCTCGCCTGCTTGGCGGGCCATGGCGGCCGCCAGGCCGTCTATGTCCTCGCCGCGCTCACGGGCGGCCAGCTCCCAGTCCGCGATCGCGGAGATGTTGGAGAGGGCGTCGCCGATGCCGGAGCGGACGAAGCGGACGGGCGCCTCCCGGATCACATCGAGGTCGATGACGACCGCGATGGGGTTCGGCACGCCGTACGAGCCGCGACCGGCGTCGTTGTCGAGGGTCGCGACGGGCGAGCACAGGCCGTCGTGCGACAGGTTCGTCGCGACGGCGACCAGCGGCAGGCCGACGCGCGCCGCGGCGAACTTGGCGCAGTCGATGATCTTGCCGCCGCCGAGGCCCACGACCGCGTCGTAGCGGCCCTTCTTCATGGCGTCGGCGAGCTTGATGGCGTCATCGAGGGTGCCGCCGCCCACCTCGAACCACTCCGCGCCGGGCAGCGACGGCATGAGGCGGTCGCGCAGGACCGCACCGGAGCCACCGCTGATGGCGATGGCGAGCTTGCCGGTCGACGAGCAGATCCGCTGGTCGGCGAGGACACCGGCCAGGTCGTTGAGCGCCCCCGGCCGGATGTCGACGACGACCGGCGAGGGGATGAGCCTCGTCAGTACTGGCACGCGATCTCCCGGCCCTTGGTGAGGTCGTCGTGGTTGTCGATCTCGACCCACTTGACGTCACCGATCGGGGCCACGTCCACCTTGAAGCCGCGGTTGACCAGCTCCTGGTAGCCGTCCTCGTAGTAGAGGTCGGGGTCGCGCTCGAAGGTGGTCTTCAGGGCGTCGGCCAGCTCGTCGGCGGCGGAGCCCTCGATGAGGGTGACGCCGATGTACTCGCCGGTGGCCTCGGAGGGGTCCATCAGCTTGGTGATGCGCTGGACGCCCTTGGCGTCGTCGACGATGACCTTCATCTCCTCGTCGGCGAGCTGCTTCACCGTGTCGAGGGCGAGGATGATCTTCTGGCCGTTGCCGCGGGCGGCGAGCAGCGTCTTCTCGACGGAGACGGGGTGCACGGTGTCGCCGTTGGCGAGGATCACGTCGTGCTTGATGGCGTCACGGCCGCACCACAGGGAGTAGGCGTTGTTCCACTCCTCGGCCTTGTCGTTGTCGATCAGGGTGAGCTTGAGGCCGTACTTCGCCTCCAGGGCCGCCTTGCGCTCGTAGACGGCCTCCTTCTTGTAGCCGACGATGATCGCGACCTCGGTCAGGCCGATCTCGGCGAAGTTGCCGAGCGTCAGGTCGAGGATCGTGGTGTCGCCGTCGACGGGCACCAGGGCCTTGGGCAGGGTGTCCGTGTAAGGGCGAAGACGCCGTCCGGCGCCGGCCGCCAGCACGAGGCCGATCATGCGGGTTCTCCTTCATCGTGTACGGCGGGTGCGCCCTGTTTCTCTGCGGCGACCCAGAAGCGGATGCTCTCGACGAGCACCACGAGTGCCACGGCCACGGCGAGTGCCGTGAGCGCGACGGGGAAATCTGCGGCGGGCAGCACAGCCGCCGCCAGCGCGACCACGAGGGTCCTGCCCTCCTGGCCGCCGATCGCGCGCACCAGCCAGGCCGGTGGCGCGCCGGTGCCGCCCTTGATGCGGTACACCGTGTCGTAGTGATGGTAGGCGACCGCGGCCACCAGTCCGAAAGCCGCCGGAAGCGCCCCGTTCACATCGGCTTTGGCCGCCAGGACAAGGATCGTGGCGTATTCGGCGGCGCGGAAGAACGGCGGGACGAGCCAGTCGAGGGCGGCCTTGAGGGGTCGCGCGAGCGCCAGACCGGACAGGGCGACGTAGAGCACCGCGCCGACGACCACCCACGGGCTGCCGTACGTCGTGAAGGCGGCCGGGCCCACGAGCGCCGCTCCCCCGAGGAAGGCGAGCGCGGGGGCGGGCCGCAGCCAGGCGGGGAGCTTGAGCGCGGCGAACGCCGAGGCCTGGGGCCCGTTGTCGGCGAGGTCGGCCAGCGCCGTGGCGGCGCGGTCGGTGCGGGTGGCCTTGCGGGTCAGCGAGCGCAGGACGCGGCCGGCGGTGGTGTAGCAGGCGGCGAGCGCGCAGCCGATGAGCAGCACGACGAGGGTGATGCGCGGGGTGGTGACCGCGGTGAGCACGGCGATCATCGCCCAGCGCTCACCGATGGGCAGCACGATCATCCGACGCACCCAGACCGTCCACCCAACGCTGTCGAGCTTGTCGGAGAGGGCCGCGGTGGGGCTGGTGTTGGCCGTCGCGTCGTGGTTCGCCTCGTTGAAGGAGAAGTCCACGACGTGCCGGCAGGTCTGGAGCACCATCGCGCCGAGCGCCAGCGCCCATACGTCGTCTCCGCCGCGGGCGGCGCCGAGCGCGAGGCCTGCGTAGTAGGCGTACTCCTTGGCACGGTCGAACGTGGCGTCGAGCCAGGCGCCGAGCGTCGAGTACCGCAGGGAGTAGCGGGCGAGCTGCCCGTCCGTGCAGTCCAGGACGAAGGAGAGGATCAGCAGCAGGCCGGCGGCGACGAAGCCGCCGCGCGTCCCGGTCGCCGCGCAGCCCGCCGCGATCAGGGCGGTGAGCAGCGAGGCGGTGGTGACCTGATTCGGGGTCAGGCCGCGGCGTGCGCACCAGCGGGCGATGTAGCGGGAGTACGGGCTGATGGCGTACGTCGTGAAGAAGCCGTCCCGCGACTTGACCGCGGTGCGCAGGCGTACGGCCTCGTCGTCGACGGCGGCGACGGCCTGCCGCGCCTCGTTGCGGGTCTGGGGGTCGGGGGGCACGGTGGCGACGAGGGTGCCGAGTTCGGGCCGGTGCACGTCCGTCGCCTCTGCCTCCATGGCGGCGGCGAGGGAGTCCGGGAGCACGTCCGAGTCCGGAACGCCGCCGGTGGCGGCGCTCGCGCGCAGCGCGTGCGTCAGGGCCTTGCGGGCCTGTGGCCCGGCGGTGACGGCGCCGGGCACCGCCGCGGCGGCGAAGCGGGGGTCGGTGAGACCGAGGCGCAGCGCGTGGACGTGTCCCACGAAGCGGGCGTCGACGACGGCGACCCGCTTCTCACCCGGGACGGCGGCGAGCAGCGTCTCGGCGTCCGCAGCGTCGCGGGCGACCCGCACGTCGAAGCCCAGGGACCGCAGATCGCCTTCGAGCGGCGACCCGGGGACCGGCTGACCGGTGACGATGGCGGTCGACAGACGAACTCACTCCTTGATTCCCGGCACGGCTGGCGCCGGGCACGTGCGTAAGGGGGGCGCCCCTGGCCTGGGCGGCCGGGCGGCACGTCGGCAGAGGCTATCGGATGATGGGAAGCGGGCGTTCACCACCCGTTCACGCCCCGATCAGGGCGGCCTGCCAGGGCCTGGGCCCGCACGATCATCATGGTGGATGGGGGCCCGCCCCTCCAAACCGCGCCCGTCCGGTGCCCGGCTTGCCCGCATAGGGCTCGCTTAGGGACGGGTGACCCGGCCCCTTAGGGTGGGCGCCCATGACATGGCTGATCACCGGCGGAGCCGGATATATCGGGGCACACGTGGCGCGGGTCATGACCGGCGCCGGCGAGGACGTCGTCGTACTGGACGACATCTCCTCGGGGGTGCCGCAGCGGCTCCCCGCGGGTCTGCCCCTCATCAAGGGCTCCTCGCTGGACGGCGATCTGCTGCGCCGCGTCCTCGCCGAGCACGGCGTGACGGGCGTGGTCCACCTCGCGGCCCGCAAGCAGGTCGGTGAGTCGGTGGAGCAGCCGCTGCGCTACTACCGGGAGAACGTGGGCGGCCTGGTGACGCTGCTCGACGCGGTGGCCGAGGCGGGGGTGCGGCGGTTCGTGTTCTCCTCGTCGGCGGCGGTGTACGGCAATCCGCCGGAGGTGGAGCTGATCGGCGAGGACACCCCGTGCGCCCCGGTCAGCCCCTACGGCGAGACGAAGCTCGCCGGGGAGTGGCTGGTGCGCGCGGCCGGGCGGGCGCACGGCATCGCGACGGTGTGCCTGCGGTACTTCAACGTGGCGGGCGCCGCCACCCCCGAGCTCGCGGACACCGGTGTCTTCAACGTGATCCCGATGGTCTTCGACCGCCTCACCCGCGACGAGGCGCCCCGCGTCTTCGGCGACACCCATCCCACTCCCGACGGCACCTGCGTACGCGACTACGTCCACGTCTCCGATCTCGCCGAGGCCCACCTGGCGGCGGCCCGGCGGCTCACGGAGGGGGCCAAGGGCGATCTCACGGTGAACATCGGCCGGGGCGAGGGTGTTTCCGTCCGTGAACTGATCGACCTCATCGGCGAGGTGAGCGACGACCGGCGACCGCCGCTCGTCGAGCCGGCGCGGGCCGGTGACGCGCCGCGAGCCGTGGCCGACGCGCGGCTGGCCGCGCGGGAGCTGGGCTGGACGGCCCGGCTCGGGGTGCGCGAGATGGTCGAGTCGGCGTGGGCGGGATGGTGTCTGCACCACCCCGAAGCGCGCCGCTCCTGATCGTCGCGGAGCCCTGACCTGCACCCCTTCGCTTGACGGCAATCGTTGCCATTTTCGCAGGTCAGGGCAGATGACAACGGTGTTCAGTGCCGCGTTGCCAGATACCCCCCACCCGTAGTTGACTGTGTCGCGCGACGACCGGACAGCAGACCGAGGACCGATGCGGGAGGCGGGCTCCATGGGGGCTGGGCACGATCACGGACATACGCACGGCGCACCGACGACGGGCACGGCGGCCCATGCCCACAAGGGCCGGCTGCGGGCGGCGCTCGCCATCACCGTCACGGTGATGTTCGCCCAGATCGTGGGTGGCCTCATGGCGGATTCGCTCGCGCTCATCGCGGACGCGACGCATATGGCGACCGACGCCCTGGGCCTCGGCATGGCCCTGCTCGCCATCCACTTCGCGAACAGAGCGCCCACGCAGAACCGCACCTTCGGTTACGCCCGCGCCGAGATACTCGCCGCGCTCGCCAACTGCCTGCTGCTGCTCGGCGTGGGCGGCTATGTGCTGTACGAGGCGGTCGAGCGGTTCATCACCCCGGCCCAGACGCAGGGCACCCTGACCGTCTTCTTCGGCGCCTTCGGCCTGGTCGCGAACATGGTCTCGCTGGCGCTGCTGATGCGCGGCCAGAAGGACAGCCTCAATGTGCGCGGCGCCTTCCTGGAGGTGGTGGCGGACACCCTCGGCTCGGTCACGGTCATCGTCTCGGCGACCGTGATCATGCTCACCGGCTGGCAGGCGGCGGACCCGATCGCCTCGCTCGTCATCGGCGTCATGATCGTCCCGCGTACGGTCAAGCTCCTGAAGGAGACCTTGAACGTTCTGCTGGAGTCGGCGCCCCCGGGCGTCGACATGGCCGAGGTGCGGGCCCACATCCTCGACCTGCCCGGCGTCGAGGACGTCCACGACCTGCACGCCTGGACGATCACCTCGGGCATGCCCGTGCTCAGCGCACATGTCGTCGTCGGCTCCGACACCCTGGACTCGATCGGCCACGAGAAGATGCTGCACGAGTTGCAGGGCTGCCTGGGCGACCACTTCGACGTGGAGCACTGCACGTTCCAGCTGGAGCCGAGCGGCCACGCCGAGCACGAGCTGAAGCTCTGCCACTGACCGCACGGGCCCCCGTGTTCCCCGGTGTTATAGTCGCCGGAGATCTTGAGTCACCTGGGAGGTGGGTCGATGACTGTCGCGGCCGACGCTGCCGAGCGCGGCGACACGTGCATCCCCACCATCCGGGCCCGCGCCTGACGTTCCTCACGACGCCGCGGGCCCCTCACCCAATGGGTTTCCCACGTTGACCGACCCCTCTTCCCTCACCGCCGCCTTCTTCGCCCTGCACCACGGTCTTCCCCGGCAGGGCCCCGGCTCCGACGACACCACCCGCCGGCTGCTCGCGCCGGCGGGCGCCCTGCCCGAGCGGCCGCGCGTCCTCGACCTGGGCTGCGGGCCCGGCCGGGCCGCACTCCTGCTGGCCGCCGAGGCGGGCGCCGAGGTGACCGCCGTAGATCTGCACGAGCCCTTCCTCGACGAGCTGCGCTCCTGTGCGCGGGCCCGGGGGCTTGCCGGATCGATCACCGCCGTCAAGGCCGACATGGCCGAACTCCCCTGCCCGGACGGCTCCTTCGACCTGGTCTGGGCCGAGAGCTCGGTCTACGGCATCGGCTTCGACACCGCCCTGCGCGCCTGGCGCCGGCTGCTCGCCCCCGGCGGGGCGCTGGTCGTCACCGAGTGCGAGTGGACGGCCGCCGAGCCGTCCACCGCGGCGCGCGCCTTCTGGGACCAGCACTACTCGCTGCGCACGGGCGAGGAGAACCTGCGGGCCGCCACCGCCGCCGGGTACCGCGTGCTCGGCCGGTACCTGCAGCCCGAGTCCGACTGGGACGAGTACTACGGACCGCTGGCCGCCCGCGCGGACGCGGCGGATCCGGGCGTGCCCGGCATGGCCGAGGCGCTCGCCGCCACCCGCGAGGAGATCGCGATGCGGCGTGCACACGGGGCGGAGTTCGGCTACACGGGCTACGTCCTGCGCCCGGTGGAATCCTGGCCGACCCGGCCGGAGACCGCCGCGGACCGCCTCGCCGTGCACGCCGTGAACGCCGCCGCCTTCGCGACGGAGGCGGAGGCCGACCTGGTCGACGCGCTGCGCGAGGACCCCCGGGCGTGGCTCCCGGACCTGTCCTACGTCGCCGAGGCGCCGGACGGCTCGGTCGCGGCGTACGCGCTGCTCACCCGCTGCCGGGTGGGCGGGGCGCCCGCCCTGGCCCTCGCGCCCGTCGCCGTCGAGCCGCGCCACCAGCGCACGGGCGCCGGTTCGGCCGTCGTGCGGGCGGTACTCGACGCGGCACGCGCGCGGGGCGAGCGGCTCGTGCTCGTGCTCGGGCATCCCGCGTACTACCCGAGATTCGGTTTCGAGCCGGCCTCCCGGCATGGGATCCGGCCCGCTTTCGAGGTTCCCGACGAGGCGATGATGGCGCTCGCCCTCGACAACGGCGGTGATTCGGCGCCGCCGCCGGTGGGCACGATCGAATATCCGGCCGCTTTCGGCGTCTGAGCCTGCCCGGCACTTTCGACGAGGGCGTCCGCCCGCATGTCCCGGCGCGCACCCGCGCGCCGGGACATGCGGGGCCTGGAGTGCCTGGAGTGTCCGCCGCGTACGGCAGACTTGAGGCTCGAACCGAAGCGAAGGATGGGTATGCCGACCACACCTGCCACCGCGGCGAACACCTCGTCGAACGGGAACGGCACCGGAGAAGCGATCTTGCTCGAACTCGTCGACGAGGACGGCAGGACGATCGGCACAGCGGAGAAACTCTCCGCGCACCAGGCGCCCGGGCAGCTGCACCGGGCGTTCTCCGTTTTCCTCTTCGACGAACAGGGCCGACTGCTGATCCAGCAGCGCGCGTCCGGCAAGTACCACTCCCCCGACGTCTGGTCGAACACCTGCTGCGGTCATCCCTACCCGGGCGAGGCGCCGTTCGCCGCGGCCGCCCGGCGCACGTACGAGGAGCTGGGCGTCTCGCCGTCGCTGCTCGCCGAGGCGGGCACCGTGCGCTACAACCACCCGGACCCGGCGTCGGGCCTGGTGGAGCAGGAGTTCAACCACCTCTTCGTGGGGATGGTGCAGTCACCGCTGCGCCCGGACCCCTCCGAGGTCGGCCGGACCGCGTTCGTGACGGCCGAGGAGCTGACGGCCCGGCACGAGGAGGCGCCGTTCTCCGCGTGGTTCATGACGGTGCTGGACGCGGCGCGGCCCGCGATCAAGGAGCTGACCGGGTCCGCCACCGGCTGGTAGCCGCCCGGCCCGTCCGCGTCCGTCGGCGGGGCGGACGGGCCGCGTCAGCAGCCGTGGCCGGGCTTCAGCGGCAGCGCCGCCCAGATGACCTTGCCCCCGCTCGCGGTGTGCTCGACGTCGCAGGCGCCCCCCGCCTCCTCGGTGATCTCGCGGACGATGAGCAGCCCACGGCCGCCCGTCTGCCCGTGGTCGGCCACCAGTGCCGTCGGCCGGTAGGGATGGTCGTCCTCGACGGAGACCCGCACCCATTCGGCGCCGACCGCGACCTCGACCGCGAGCATCGGCGAGAGCAGGGCCGCGTGCCGCACCGCGTTCGTGACCAGCTCCGAGACGATGAGCAGCAGGCCCTGGATGAGGTCGTCCGAGGCCGGTACGCCCTGCCGGGCCAGCAGGTCGCGCACCGCGTGCCGCGCCTGGGGGACGGAGGCGTCGACGGCGGGGGCGGTGAAGCGCCACACCCCTTCGTACGGCACCTGCCCGTCCCCGCCGGGGAGTGGGCCGGGGCCCCTCCCGTCGTTCTCCATCGTCCGGTCGCCGCCCTCGCGCTCGATTGTCACCACATGTCGAGTGTTGGGAACGTACTGCCCCGGACCGCGCTACTGACCAGAAGTCAGCGGTTAATGACGGGATTTGATCGAAGGCGTATGACAGCGTCAGTTGTACGACTGATCCTGTCCTCCTTGTTCGCGCTTCCCGGTTTCTTCAGGTTGTACGAGACTCACGATGCGGCGGCCGCCGATGCCGGTGGCGATCAGTCCCAAACCGTCGAAGAGCAGTGCCAGGGAGAAGAAGCAGCCGATGACGTACTGGCTGCTGCTCGGCCACTCGGCGAGCACCAGAATGCCGATGAGCAGGCCGAAGGCCCCTTGCAGGAGGGTCAGGGCGAACTGGGGGCCGCGCACCACCAGGCTGCCGACCAGGCGGAACACCCCGCCGGTCAGGAAGAGGAGCGCCGCGAACATGGTCAGCGCCTCCGCCGCCACGTCGGGCCTGCGGATGATCACGACGCCGGCGGCGAGGTTCAGCGCGGCGACCACGACGCCCAGCCAGAAGAAGCTGCTGCCCCGCGACTGGACGGCGTGCAGCACGCCGACGATGCCGCCGACCAGCAGGAGCCAGCCGAACAAGAGCATGGAGGTCAGGGTGGCGACGCCGGTGTAGACGAGGCCGACGATCCCGGCGACGGCCAGGATGACCCCCAGCAGCGCGAGCCAGCCGAAGCCACGGCTGAGCCGGGCGCCCTGGGCCTCGGCGCTCGCGCTGCCGGGCCTCGCGGATGTGGTGCCCCTACCTCGGAACATCAGGGTCTCCCTCTCGCTCGGCGACCCCCTTCTTGATCTTACGTTCGAGGGATGCGGATAGCATCCGGCGCATGGAGCCGCAGCTGAGGCACACCGTCGCCGACGGCGTCGCCACCGTCGTCATCGCCCACCAGGCCAAGCGCAACGCCATGACAGCGGACATGTGGCGCCAGGTGCCGCCGCTGCTGGCGGGGCTCACCGCCGACCCGGCCGTGCGGGTGCTCGTGCTGACCGGTGAGGGCGCCACCTTCTGCGCGGGCGCGGACATCTCCTCGTTGCGCGGGTCGGCCGAGGGGGCGCAGGAGCTGGCGGTGCGGGCCGAGGAGGCGCTCGCGGCCTTCCCCAAGCCGACGCTCGCCGCGGTGCGGGGCTTCTGTGTGGGCGGTGGCTGCCAGCTGGCGGGCGCGTGCGACCTGCGGTTCGCCGAGGAGGGCGCCTCGTTCGGGGTCACGCCCGCGAAGCTCGGCATCGTCTACCCCTCCTCGTCCACCCGGCGCCTGGTCTCGCTGGTGGGGCCCGCCACCGCCAAGTACCTGCTCTTCTCCGGTGAGTTGATCGGCGCCGAGCGGGCCCTGCGGACCGGTCTCGTCGACGAGGTGCTGCCCGCCGGCGGCCTGGACGCGCGAGTCGCCGAGTTCGCCCGCGTCCTCGCCGCGCGCTCCCAGCTGACGCAGGCGGCGGCCAAGGAGTTCACCGCGGGACGCACGGACCGGGACGCCCACTGGACGGAGCAGGCACGCCTCGGCGGCGAGACGGCCGAGGGCGTCGCCGCGTTCCTGGAGCGCAGGCAGCCCCGCTTCACGTGGAGCGCCCAGAGCGGGTGAGGCCGGCGCCCCCTGGAGGTACCGGGCCGGGTCACAGGTCGTGGGGCGGACGGTTTCCCCCTCACATACCGACCAGTAGGTAACCTGTTGCCATGACCTCTACGACGCCCTCGTCCCCGGCCCCCGCGCTCCACCCGCGCGCCGGGCGCCGCTGCCACACCGTGCTGAACGCCACGCACTCGTCGCACTACTTCTCGCCGGACGTCACGCGGGAGCTGGCGGGGCTCGGGATCACCCATTCCGCCGCCGTGAACTTCGCGGTGCGCGCGGCGGCGCTCGGGGCCGTCGGCGCGGGCACGGTCGCCGCCACCTTCTACAACTACAAGTACGAGCTGGTCGCGGCGCACGTGCCGAGGATCTGGGAGACCGCGTCCCCCGGGGACGTCCTCGCGGCCCGGCTGCGCGGTGTCGACGCGACCCTGCGCAGGCTGCTCGGCGACGACGCGGTCGCCTCGCCGGAGATGGCGGAAGCCGCCCGCCTGGCGCTGCGCGCCACCGAGGCCTGCTCCCGCCCCGCGCGGCCCCTGTACTCCGCGCACGCCGACCTGCCGGTGCCCGAGGAGCCGCACCTCGCGTACTGGCACGCGGCGACGCTGCTGCGCGAGCACCGCGGCGACGGGCACCTGACCGTGCTGCTCGGCGCCGGACTCGACGGCCTGGAGGCGATGGTGACCCACACCGCCACCGGCAAGGGCACCGCCCCCAAGTGGGTCCTGGCCACCCGCGGCTGGAACCGGCAGGAGTGGGACGCGGCCGTGGAGCGGCTGCGCGGGCGCGGACTGCTGGACGGCGAGGGCGAGTTGACCGAGGCGGGCGTGGCGCTGCGCCGGGAGGTCGAGGCCGAGACGGACCGCCTGGACCGGGCGCCCTATGAGCACCTGGGCGTGGCGGGCGTCGAGCGACTGACGGAGCTGGGCACCGCGTTCATCGGCACGGCACTGGAGGCCGGCGCGTTCCCGGCGGATCTGGTCGGCAAGGGCTGACGGCCACCGGCGTTTGCCGGTCGCAAGGGTCGGGCCCGCCGGGTCCGGCCCCCGTCGTCGGTGCCACCTGCCACAATTGCCCGGCAACCCCAGCGAGAAGGCGGTACCGGAACGTGGCAGCTTTGAAGACGTCCACTCCCTCGTCCATCGAAGGCAGGATCGCCGAGGAGCTCGGCGTACGGGAGCGGCAGGTGAAGGCCGCCGTCGACCTGCTCGACGGCGGTTCGACGGTGCCCTTCATCGCGCGCTACCGCAAGGAAGCGACCGAGATGCTCGACGACGCGCAGCTGCGCGCGCTCGAGGAGCGGCTGCGCTATCTGCGCGAACTGGAGGAGCGGCGCGCCGCGATCCTCGACTCGGTCCGTGAGCAGGGCAAGCTCACCGCCGACCTGGAGGCCCGCATCCGCGAGGCCGACACCAAGGCGCGCCTGGAGGACATCTACCTGCCGTTCAAGCCGAAGCGGCGCACCAAGGCGCAGATCGCCCGGGAGGCGGGCCTGGAGCCACTGGCCGACGGGCTGCTCGCGGACCCGGCGGTGGAGCCGAAGACGGCCGCCGCCGCGTTCGTGGACGCCGGCAAGGGCGTGGCCGATCCGCAGGCCGCTCTCGACGGAGCGCGCGCGATCCTCGCCGAGCGGTTCTCGGAGGACGCCGACCTCATCGGCGAGCTGCGCGAGCGCATGTGGGTGCGCGGCCGTCTCGTCGCGAAGGTACGGGAGGGCAAGGAGGAGGCGGGCGCCAAGTTCGCCGACTACTTCGACTTCGCGGAGCCCTTCAAGGAGCTGCCCTCGCACCGCGTGCTCGCCATGCTGCGCGGCGAGAAGGAGGAGGTCCTCGATCTCGTCCTGGAGCCCGAGGAGCCCGTGGAGGGCCCTTCCTCGTACGAGGGGATGGTCGCCCGGCGCTTCGGCATCGCCGATCGGGGCCGCCCCGGCGACAAGTGGCTCCAGGACACCGTGCGCTGGTCCTGGCGGACCCGCATCCTCGTCCACCTCGGCATCGACCTGCGGCTGCGACTGCGTACGGCCGCCGAGGACGAGGCGGTGCGGGTCTTCGCGGCCAACCTGCGCGACCTGCTGCTCGCGGCGCCCGCGGGCACGCGCGCGACGCTGGGCCTCGACCCCGGTTTCCGTACGGGCGTGAAGGTCGCCGTCGTGGACGCCACCGGCAAGGTGGTCGCGACCGACACGATCCACCCGCACGTCCCGGCGAACAAGTGGGACCAGTCGCTGGCGACGCTCGCCGGGCTCGCCAGGAAGCACGCGGTCGACCTGATCGCCGTCGGCAACGGCACGGCCTCGCGCGAGACCGACAAGCTCGCCGCCGAACTCATCGAGAAGCACCCGGAGTTGAACCTCACCAAGGTGATGGTCTCCGAGGCCGGCGCCTCGGTGTACTCCGCGTCGGCGTTCGCCTCGCAGGAGCTGCCGGACCTCGACGTGTCGATCCGCGGCGCGGTCTCCATCGCGCGGCGGCTCCAGGACCCGCTCGCGGAGCTGGTGAAGATCGACCCGAAGTCGATCGGCGTCGGCCAGTACCAGCACGACCTGTCGGAGGTGAAGCTGTCGCGTTCGCTGGACGCCGTCGTGGAGGACTGTGTGAACGGTGTCGGCGTGGACGTCAACACCGCCTCCGCCCCGCTGCTCGCCCGGGTCTCCGGCATCGGCGCGGGCCTCGCGGAGAACATCGTGGCGCACCGCGACGCGAACGGCCCCTTCAAGAGCCGCAAGGCCCTCAAGGACGTGCCCCGCCTCGGCCCGAAGGCGTACGAGCAGTGCGCGGGCTTCCTGCGCATCCGTGGCGGCGATGACCCGCTGGACGCCTCCAGCGTGCACCCGGAGGCGTATCCGGTGGTGCGCAAGATGGTGAAGTCGGCGGGCGGTCAGGTCTCCTCGCTGATCGGCGACACGGCGACGCTGCGTTCGCTGCGGCCGGACGACTTCGTGGACGAGGTCTTCGGTCTGCCCACGGTCACCGACATCCTGAAGGAGCTGGAGAAGCCCGGGCGCGACCCGCGTCCCGCCTTCAAGACGGCGACCTTCAAGGACGGCGTGGAGAAGATCTCCGACCTGGCCCCGGGGATGATCCTCGAAGGCGTCGTGACGAACGTGGCCGCGTTCGGTGCCTTCGTGGACGTCGGGGTGCACCAGGACGGTCTGGTGCACGTCTCGGCGATGTCCGAGAACTTCGTCAAGGACCCGCGGGACGTGGTCAAGCCGGGCGACATCGTCAGGGTGAAGGTCATGGACGTCGACATCCCGCGCAAGCGGATCTCGCTGACGCTCCGCCTCGACGACGAGGCGGCCCCCTCGGGCGAGGCCGGCGCGGAGCGGCCGAAGCGCGGCGGGCGCCCGCCTCAGCAGCGACGCCAGGGTCAGGGCGGCCAGGGGCAGGGCGGCCAGGGCCGGCGCGGGCAGAAGCCGCAGCGGCAGGGCCCGCCGCCCGCCAACGACGCGATGGCCGAGGCGCTGCGGCGGGCCGGTCTGGTCGATCCGAAGCGGGGCTGACGAGGGGGCGGGGCGGAGGTCAGAGCGACAGCTCGGTCACTTCGCCCGCCGCCACCTCCAGGCGGCGCGTCACGCTCACCGCGTCCAGCATCCTGCGGTCGTGCGTGACCAGCAGCAGCGTGCCCTCGTAGGACTCCAGGGCCGCCTCCAGCTGCTCGATCGCGGGCAGGTCGAGGTGGTTCGTCGGCTCGTCCAGGACCAGGAGGTTGACGCCCCTGCCCTGGAGGAGCGCGAGGGCCGCGCGGGTGCGTTCGCCGGGTGAGAGCGTCGCCGCGGGGCGCAGCACGTGCTCCGCCTTCAGGCCGAACTTGGCCAGGAGCGTGCGGACTTCGGCGGGTTCGGTGTCCGGTACCGCCGCGCAGAACGCGTCGAGCAGGGACTCCTCGCCGTGGAAGAGGGCGCGGGCCTGGTCCACCTCGCCGACGAGGACGCCCGAGCCGAGGGCCGCGTGGCCCGCGTCCACCGGGACGCGCCCCAGGAGGGCGCCGAGCAGCGTCGACTTGCCCGAGCCGTTCGCGCCGGTGATCGCGACGCGGTCCGCCCAGTCGATCTGGAGCGTGACGGGGCCGAGGGTGAAGTCGCCCCGGCGCACCCGCGCCTCGCGCAGGCTCGCCACGACCGCGCCCGAGCGGGGAGCCCCCGCGATCTCCATGCGCAGCTCCCACTCCTTGCGGGGCTCCTCGACGACGTCCAGGCGCTCGATCATGCGCTGCGTCTGGCGGGCCTTGGCGGCCTGCTTCTCGCTGGCGTCGGCGCGGAAGTTGCGGCCGATCTTGTCATTGTCGCCGCCGCCCGCCTTGGCTGCCTTGCGGCGGGCGTTCTTGACGCCCTTGTCGGCCCAGGAGCGCTGCATCTGGGCGCGGCCGTGGAGCGCCGCCTTCTTGTCCGCGTACTCGTCGTAGTCGTCGCGGGCGTGCTTGCGGGCCACCTCGCGCTCCTCCAGGTACGCGTCGTAGCCGCCGCCGTAGAGGTTGATCTGCTGCTGGACCAGGTCGAGTTCGAGGACCTTGGTGACCGTGCGGCTGAGGAACTCACGGTCGTGGCTGACCACGACCGTGCCGGCGCGCAGGCCCCTGACGAAGCTCTCCAGGCGTTCCAGCCCCGCCAGGTCGAGGTCGTTGGTGGGCTCGTCCAGGAGGAAGACGTCGTAGCGGGACAGGAGGAGGGAGGCGAGGCCGGCGCGGGCCGCCTGGCCTCCGGAGAGGGAGGTCATCTCCTGGTCCAGGCCGACGCTCAGGCCCAGGTCCTGCGTGACCTCCTCGGCGCGCTCGTCCAGGTCGGCGCCGCCGAGGGCCAGCCAGCGCTCCAGGCTGTCCGCGTAGGCGTCGTCGGCGCCCGGGGCGCCGTCGACCAGGGCCTGGGTGGCCTCGTCCAGGACGCGCTGGGCCTCGGCGACGCCGGTGCGGCGGGCCAGGAACGCGCGGATCGTCTCGCCGGGGCGGCGGTCCGGCTCCTGGGGCAGGTGGCCCACGGAGGCGGACGGGGGCGAAAGCCGCAGCTCGCCTCCTTCGGGGGTGTCCAGGCCCGCGAGCAGCCGCAGGAGGGTGGACTTGCCGGCACCGTTGGCACCGACGAGGCCGATGACGTCGCCGGGGGCGACGACCAGGTCCAGGGCGGCGAAGAGGGTGCGGTCGCCGTGGGCGGCGGTGAGGTCTTTGGCGACGAGGGTTGCGGTCATCAGGGGGTCATCCTACGGCCGGGCCGGTGCGGCCCCGCAGGGTGCCGGTCGGTTCAGCGGGCGGCGGTGGGGGCGACCAGGACGCCGGTGGAGGTGCGCGCCACCACGTAGGAATCGCCCTTCGTGGCCTTCGCGGCCAGGGGCACCCGGTGCTCCCCCGCCTGGAGGACCTCGTCGAGGACCTCGTGGACGTGCGCGCGGGCCAGGCGGTCCACGCGGTACGCGATCAGCTGGACCCGGCACGTCGAGGTGACCTGGAGCCGCGCCGTGTCCCGGCACGCGGCGAGGCCGGTGAGCCGGCGCTGCTCTCGCGGGCTGCGGTCCAGGGCGTGCTCGATCTGGGCCACCAGGAGGGGCACTATCGGCGCGAGGCCGTCCACGTAGGCGACCTCGGCCCCGGCCCCCTCGAAGGCCGCGCGCACCGCCCGCCGGGTCTCGTCGGGCACCGCGCGGCCGAAGGCGACGGCTCCGTAGGTGCGCAGCTCACCGGGTGCGACGCCCGCCGTGTCGGCGGCGATCTCCGCGCCCGACGCCGATCGCGCGCAGCGCCGCCGCGAGCTCGGCGAGGAGCGCGACGCGGGGGCCGATCAGCAGGACCCTGCGGCGGGCCTGCGGCGCATCGGCGGCGAGCAACTGGCCGAGCGCCTCGCGGTATTGGTCGCCGTGGAAGCGGAAGGGCCCCATGCCGTGGTAGCCGTTGCGTGCCAGGTCGGCGGGTTCCGCCGTCTGCCAGGCGAAGTCGCGCCAGACGAAGTCGTCGCCGCCGTCGGGGGCCTTCTCGATGACCGCGGTGACCGCGCCGCACTCCAGGCTCTCGCACGCGGGGCAGCCGTAGATGACGTACCGCCCGTCGCGCAGCGGTGCCTCGGCCTCCAGGAGGAGCCTGCGGACGTGGGCCGTGAAGATGGCGGGCGGGATGTCGGCGGCCAGCGGCGAGACCGCGTCGAGGTCGCAGAGGCGGAAGAGCAGGGGCCGGCCGTCCACGATGAAGTCCACGAAGTCACGGTGGACCTGGTAGTCACCGTTGGCGAGAACTCCACCGGCGCGGGCGGCCGGTGCCAGGGCGAAAGTCGCGTACCGGGCAGACATGCCGTGAGTATCCCCACCAGAGGGGTGAGGTGAGCACGGCACGCCCCACTTCGCTCGGTCGGGGCGGCGACGCCGTGCCCCCGGCCGCCCGGGACGCGGGTCGCTGCGTACGCGTGGTCGAGGGCGTAGTCGCGCCGGGGGCGCTGGACGCGGGGTGAGCCCGGGGGCGGCACGTCCGGGGTGTGCCGCTCCCGGGGCCGGGTCAGCGGGTGCGGGCCGGGTCGTCGTCGCCCGCCAGGTCCTCGCCGTCGTTCTGGGCGGGGCCGATGCGGATCTCGAACTCGCCGTCGTACTGCTCGTGGCCCGCGATCACGGCCTTCTCGACGGCTTCCGTGCCGTGCTCCCCGCGCACGATCAGCGGGTCGTGGCGCAGGTCCTTCATGAGGGAGACGCACATGCCGATCATCACGAGTGTGAAGGGCGCGGCGACCAGGATCGTGAGGTTGCGCAGGCCGGTGAGCGCGTCGTCCGAGCCGTCGCCGATGAGCAGCATGATCGCCGCCACGGCACCGGTCACGATGCCCCAGAAGATCACGACGAACCGCCCGGGTTCGAGCGCTCCCCGCTGGGAGAGCGTGCCCATGACGATCGACGCGGCGTCGGCGCCCGACACGAAGAAGATGCCCACGAGGAGCATCACGAGCAGGCTGGTGACGGTCGCGATCGGATACTCGTGGAGCAGCCCGAAGAGCTGCGCCTCCGGTGTCGTCTCGCCCTTGAGGCCGCCCCGGTCCGCGACGGTCATGGCGCTGCCGCCGAAGACCGCGAACCAGATGAGGCTGACCGTGCTCGGCACGAGGATGACGCCGCCGACGAACTGACGGATCGTACGGCCGCGGCTGATGCGGGCGATGAACATGCCGACGAAGGGCGTCCAGGAGATCCACCAGGCCCAGTAGAAGACCGTCCAGCCGCTCAGCCAGTCCGCGACGCCCTTGCCGCTGGAGGCCTCGGTGCGGCCGATCAGCTGGGGCAGGTCGTCGAGGTAGGCACCGAGCGACGTCGGCAGCATGTCGAGCATGATGACGGTCGGGCCCGCGATGAAGACGAACACCACGAGCAGCAGCGCGAGCACCATGTTGATGTTGGACAGCCATTGGACGCCCTTCTCCACACCGGAGACGGCGGA
Organism: Streptomyces sp. NPDC031466; assembly: GCF_055581265.1. Lineage (NCBI taxonomy): Bacteria > Bacillati > Actinomycetota > Actinomycetes > Kitasatosporales > Streptomycetaceae > Streptomyces > Streptomyces sp. NPDC031466. Next base: position 454,585 of record NZ_JBVIJT010000003.1, on the reverse strand, counting down.
CGCCACGAAGGCCAGGGTCAGCACGCCGATGATCACGACGAGCAGTCCGGTGCCCGCGTCGTCCATCCAGTCCAGCACCTCGATGCCGCTGCCGATCTGCAGGGCGCCGAGGCCGAGGGAGGCGGCCGAGCCGAAGAGGGTGGCGAAGATGGCCAGGATGTCGATGATCCGGCCCCAGGTGCCGTGGGCGTGCTTCTTGCCGATGAGCGGTTCGAAGACGGCGCTGATGGTCTGGCGCCGGTTGCGCCGGAACGTGCTGTAGGCGATGGCGAGGCCCACGACCGCGTAGATGGCCCAGGGGTGGAGCGTCCAGTGGAAGAGGGTCGTGGCCATGGAGGTCTCCATCGCCGCGGCCGAGTCGGCCGGATCAGTGCCCGGCGGCGGTGCGGTGAAGTGCGCCAGGGGCTCGCTCACCCCGTAGAACATCAGGCCGATGCCCATGCCGGCGCTGAACATCATGGCGACCCAGGAGACGGTGCGGAACTCCGGTTCCTCGCCCTCCTTGCCGAGGGTGATCTTCCCGTACCGGCTGACGGCCAGCCAGAGCGCGAAGACCACGAACCCGGTGGCGGTCAGCATGAAGAACCAGCCGCCGTTGTGCATCAGGCCGTCGAGCATGTCCGTGGTGACGTTCTTGAGCGAGTCCGTCGCCACCGCGCCCCAGACCACGAACGCGAGGGTGAGCACGGCGGTCACGCCGAACACCACCCGGTCCGTGCTCGGGGACCGGCCGCCGGGGGCGGGCGCCATGATCTCCCGCGACCCTCCCCCGTCGTCCGCTTGTCGCTGATCCTGCGTCACAGGTGACACCTTTCAAGGGGGTCGGTTGAGTCAAAACTTTGTTCTCCGATACCCCCTACCACATGTGACCGGCGTCTCAGGCGCTCAACAGTCCATGTCGGGCCGAGCTGTGACCATGTGATACGGCGCACGCTCGTCGAGCAGGAGCGGCACGAGGGCCCGCGCCGACTGCCGCAGCGGGACACGGGCGCCGGACTTGCCGCGCTCCACCGTCACGCCGTGCAGGGCCAGTTCGTCCTTGATGTCGGCGTACTGCCCGGCGTCCAGGCGGTAGCCGCAGGGCGGGTCCTGGATGACCTCGGACGGTTCGGCGGGGTCGTTGTCGGCGCCGCCGAGGTAGACCGGGCCGCGGTCGCGCAGCCCCTCGGCGCGGGCGGCGTCGGTGGCGCGCTCCAGGCGGCCGCGCCGCTCGTCGGAGAAGGCGAAGAGGCCTTCGAGCGCGGCGGTTTGGGACGTCACCCGGCGGCGGTTGTTCAGCGCCTCGTCGTTCTTCTCCGCCTCCGTGAGGGGGTCGACCCGGCTCTCGATGAGCAGGCCCGCCGCGTGCTTGATGCCGGAGATGTTGCGCAGGATGCGTTCTTGCCCGTCTCCGGCCGTCTGCTTGATGGGGTCCCCGGTGACGGGGTCCGTCCAGATGCCGTAGGTGCCGATGGTGTGTCCTGCGGCCTCGGCGGCCGGTCGTACGTACGCCTTCGACAGGGTCTGGGCCTCTTCGTGTACCGCCTCGTCGGTGTTGAGGTTGCGCGGCCAGAGGTCGAAGAGGTCCTTGTCGTAGTACTTGGGGGTGGCGCCGTACTCGTGCAGGTCGTAGATGACGTCGGGCCGGTGGTCGCGGATGACGGCGGCCAGGGCGCGGCCCTCGGCGGTCTTCAGGGCGATGTGGTCGCGGTTGATGTCGACGCCGTCGGCGTTGCCGCGGGTGTCGGCGGCGCGGCCGTCCGGGTTGGCCGTGGGCACGAACAGGAGCGTGGTGCGTGCCAGGAAGCGCCGGGTCTTCGCGTCCTTCGCGTGGGCGAGGTCGCGGATGGTCGACAGGCAGGCCTCGCGGCCCGCGGGTTCGTCGCCGTGCTGGCTGCAGATCAGCAGGACGACGCTCTTCGTGGGGCGCTCGCCGACGCGGACCAGCTGCAGGGGGCGGCCTTGCCCGGTGGTGCCTATGCGGGAGACGCGGACCCGTTTGCTCGCCTTGTCCACGGCGGCCAGGAGCCGTTGCTCCTCGGGCTGGGTGGTCCAGCGGGCGCCCTCGCTCTCCTCGAACCCGGTGCGTGGCGGCTTCGGGGTCGCCTGGGCGGGTGCCGTCAGAAGCGGTGCGGCGAGGGCGACGGTGGCGCAGGACAACGCCAGGGTGCGGATGCGCGGTGTCATGAAGTGCTGCCTCCCGGGAGCGGGTTGAGCGGACGCGGCGGGGCCACGCCGTCGAGACGGGGTGCGCGGGGGGTGGTGGACGCGGAGGTGGTGAACGCCTTCGCGCCGCCCACCAGCGGCAGCTCGGCGAAGGTGCGGGCCAGGTCGAGGGCGAGCGTCGGGGTGTCGGCGGGGCGTTCGATGAGGCCCTTGTCGGTGCCCGCCACGATCAACGCGAGGCGGTGGCCCTTGGGGACGACGTGGTCGCTCGCGGCGAGGTCGAGGGTGATGGTGTGGGGCTTGCCCGGGGTGAGCGGGCGGCCGTGCCGGGCGTCCGCCCAGTTGCCGAGGTCGGCCCAGCCGCGGCTGAAGATCGTGTAGTCGACGTCGGTGGTCTTCGCCCTGGTGTCCTTGAAGCAGGAACTGTCGCCGGTGGTGCTCGCGCCCCAGCAGGTGCGTGCGGGGAGCGTGGTGATGCCCTCGTCCTCGTCGGCGTAGTCCCGGATGGTGGCGGGGCCGAGGTCGACCAGGACCGCGGAGAGGTGGGCGGTGCGGGTCGTCGGGGTCGCGGTGACCGTCACCCTCGATGAGCCGGACAGGCGCAGGTCGCGGCCCAGCGGCCGGCTGACGAACCCGGCCTTCGCGGGCGTGGCGGTGTGGATCCGCTCGGCCCAGTCGGTCTCGCTCAGCCCCGGGTCGTCGGTGAAGGTCTCCGTGCCCCTGCCGGGGCGCGGGCCGAGCGTGCCGACGCCGGGTGCGGTGCCCTTCGCGGGGCGCAGCGTGGCGGTGTCGGTGCCGCGCGGGGGCCACACGCGGTCGGTGGTCCAGTGGTCGGGGGCGCGCTCGATGTCGGCCATCGGTTCGCGGTCGACGCCGTTGTCACGGCCGAGCAGTTCGTGGTCGAACCAGCGGTGCAGGGTGCACACCCAGTGGGTTCTGCGGAAGTCGAAGGGGTCGACGTGGCCGGCCTGGCTGAGCCAGACCTTGCGGTCCACGCCGTTCTCGGCGAGCGCGTCCCACCACTGGCCGAAGTGCTTGGTGCGCACGTTCAGGTCCTGCATGCCGTGCACGGCGAAGACGCTGGCCGCTACCTTGCCCGCGTCGGGGACGTGGTCCCGCTCGTCCCACAGGCGGGTCCAGTCGCCGCTGCGGGGCGCTCCGTCGATCAGCCGCTGATGGGCGGCGCCGCAGCGGGCGCGGGCCTCGGGGCTCTCCACGGCCCTCGCGAGGCCGTCGGGGCCGCTGCCGTAGAGCGGGGCCCCCTTGGCGAAGTAGTAGTCGTACCAGGAGGAGATGGCGCCGATGGGCACGATCGTCTTCAGGCCCTTGACACCGGTGGCGGCGACGGCGTTCGCGATGGTGCCGTCGTAGCTCTTGCCGATCATGCCCGTTCTGCCGTTGGTCCACGTGGCGCGGGCACGTTCGTCGCCGGTGCGGTTCGTGTAGCCGCGGGCGCGGCCGTTCAGCCAGTCGACGACCGCCTTGGCCGACTGGACGTCGGAGCGGCCGCCGATGTCGACACAGCCGTCGGAGCGGTTCGTGCCGGTGAGGTCGACGGCGACATAGCCGTAGCCGCGGGGCACGAAGTAGTTGTCGTAGTAGAGCGGGAAGCGGACGGGGTCGCCGTGCTCGTCGTACGTCTTCTTCTGGCTCTCGTTGCCGCGGCCGCAGCAGGCGTAGTACGGACTGGCGTCCATGATCACCGGTATGCGGCGGCCGGTGCGGTCGAGTTCGCGGGGGCGGACGATGTCGACGGCGACGCGGTCGGTCCGGCCGTTCGCGTCGCCGTCGATCCCGGTGTCGACCCACACGGACTCGCGTATCGCGTTCTCGTACGAGTACACGGGCCGGCTCTCGCCCGCGCGGCGGGGCGCCTCGCCGGGTGCGCGCGGGGCGTCGGCGGCCGACTGCGCCGCGACCGGGGACATCAGTGTGGCCATCAGGGCGGCGAGGGCCGCCGTCAGCAGCACTCTCCACAGGAGACGGGTGCGTCGCGCGCGTATCGGCATGGCGCGGAAGGTACACCGGTGAACTCCGGTGCGACAGAGGGCCGTACGCGCCGCGTCAGGTTCGTGGGGCATAGCGGCACATGTCGGCCGAATGGCGATCGTGTGACAGAGGGGGCCATGGACATGACCTGTGCGGGGCGGGCTGAATAGGGTCGTCGGACAAGACGAACCGATCTTGAGCCCCTACGACTTGGAGCTTGACGTGCACCGCAGACTCATCGCCCCGGGCGCGCTCGCGGCCTCTCTCCTGCTGGCGATCCCGGCATCGGCCGCCGACTTCTCCCCCGGGGCGCCGGGCATCGGCGATCCCTATTACCCGGCGAGCGGCAACGGCGGATACGACGTCTCCCACTACGACCTGAGGCTGAAGTACCAGCCCGGGACCGACCTCCTGGAGGGCACGGCCACGATCAACGCCCGCACCACCCAGAACCTCTCGCGCTTCAACCTCGACCTCGGTCTCAAGGTCTCCGAGGTGCGGGTCAACGGCAAGAAGGCGAAGTTCGAGAAGACCGGCGACCAGGAGCTGGAGATCACCCCGCCCGCGGGTCTCGCCAAGGGCACGCAGATCACCGTGGTCGTGCGGTACGCGGGCAAGCCCTCCGAGTTGAAGATCAACGGGTACACGGCCTGGCACCGCACACCGGACGGTGGCGTCGCGGCGCAGGAACCGGCGTCCGCCGTGTGGTGGTTCCCCTCCAACGACCACCCGCTGGACAAGGCGACGTACGACGTGTCGGTGTCCGTGCCCGACGGCAGCCAGGCGATATCCAACGGCGTTCTGCAGTCGCAGAGTTCGAAGCTCGGCTGGACCCGCTTCAACTGGCGCTCCAACAAGCCGCAGGCGAGCTATCTCGCCACGCTCGCGGTCGGCAAGTTCGACATCACGACCGACAAGACCGAGAGCGGCCTGCCGGTCCTCAACGCCTACAGCAAGGACCTCGGCGACAACGCGGGCGCGGCGCGGGCCAGCATCGAGCGCACGACCGAGGTCGCGGAGTGGCTGGAGACGGTCTTCGGCGCGTACCCCTTCAACGCGCTCGGCGGCTATGTGCCGAACGTGAAGAGCAGCTACGCCCTGGAGACCCAGACGCGGCCGTTCTACAGCCCCGCGGCGTTCGCGAACGGCTCCAACGCGTCCATCGTCGTCCATGAGCTCGCCCACCAGTGGTACGGCGACAGCGTCTCCGTGCACCACTGGAAGGACATCTGGGTCAACGAGGGCTTCGCGCGCTACAGCCAGTGGCTGTGGTCGGAGAAGGAGGGCGAGGGCACGGCGCAGGAGCTCGCGGACTACGCGTACGCGCTGCGGCCCGCCGACGATCCGTTCTGGACGGTCAAGCCGGGCGATCCGGGTCCGGACAACCAGTTCCACGGCGCGGTCTACGACCGGGGGGCGCTCGCCCTGCAGGCGCTGCGGAACGAGATCGGCGACGAGTCGTTCTTCGCCGTCCTCAAGGGCTGGCCGCAGCAGTACAAGTACGGCAACGCCAAGGTCGGCGACTTCGTGAAGTACGCGGAGAAGGTCTCGGGCAAGCCGCTCGCGGAGCTGTTCGACACCTGGCTCTACCAGCCGTCGCGGCCGGACGCCCCGGCCGCGCGGGAGGCCGGGCTCGCCCGCTCCTCGGCCACGCCCGTCCGGCCGAAGTCGTGGAAGCAGATCGCCGCCACGAACGGCGTGCACGACCACGGACCCGACCACGGGCGTGGCCACGGCCACTGACGGTGACGCGGTGAGCCGCGCCTGCCGGTCCGGGTGACCGGCGGCGCGGTGCCGGGTCGGGCGGCGGGGCCTCAGCGCGCCGCCGCGCACGCCTCCAGGATGGCGTCCGCGACCGCCGACGGCTCGCGCAGGGTCGGGAAGTGGTCGCTGTGGGCGAGGCGTACGAGGTGGCAGCCCGGGATGCGTTCGGCCATCTCCTCGTTGGTGCGGACCACCTCGGGCCGGTCGTGCTCCCCGATGACGAGGACGCACGGCACGTCGATCTCGCCGAGGCGGTCGAGGACGGGCGGGTCGGGGACGTGGTACGGGTGGCCGGCGAGCCACGCCGGGACCACCGACCTGACGTACGCCTCGGCCTGCGCGTCGGCGCCCGTGCCGGCGGCGCCGGAGGTGCGCATCGTCAGCGCCACGATGCCGTCGAGGTCGCCCGCCCGGGCCAGCCGGCCGACCTCGGCCGTGAAGTCGCGCGTCAGGAGGTCCTCGGCGCCCGTGACACCCGGGACCACCAGGGCTAGGCCCGCCACCCGTGCCGGGTCGCCGACGGCGAGGCTGAGGGCCGCGGCACCGCCCATGCTGGACCCGGCGAGGACCGCGCGGGCCACGCCGAAGTGGTCGAGGACCGCGGTCAGGTCCGCCACCGGGGAGAACGGGGCACTGGGCGCCGGGGACCTGCCGTAGCCGCGCGCGTCGTAGCGGATCACCCGATGGCGCTCCGTGAGGCGCGGCAGGACGGGGTCCCAGATGCGGGAGTCACCGACTCCCGGGTGGACGAGCACCAGGGGCGGGCCACCATCGGCCGGGCCCCCGGGCCCGCCCGAGTCGCGGGCCCAGACCTCGCCGTCCTTGACCGGGATCATCGCGTCCTTGACCGGGATCATCGCGTCCATGCCCCGAGTCTGCGACGGGGGCCGCCGAGCCGCCGGGAAAAGGCCCGCGCGGCACCCGATCGGGTGGCTCCGCCGTCCGGCCGCACACAGCGCGGTGGCGCCACCCGGGAGACCTCAGTGCTCCGGGGTGACGCCACCGTGAGAGGGCGGAAAGCCGCTGCTACCGCTCCGAGTCCTGCTGGGGCGCCGTGAGGCTCTGCGCCTCACGCTCCACCCGGCGCCTGACGCCGAACCAGCCGACGACCAGGGCGGCGCCCACGATCGGGATGAGGAACAGAGTCTTGCGGCCCACCTCGGCGTCCTTCCACATCAGGCAGAGGACGGCGAGCAGGAACGCGATCGTCACGTACTCGGTGATGCCGCTGCCGGGCAGCCGGAACGTCGGCCGGGTGATCACGCCTTCCTTCGCGCGGCGCACGAAGGCCAGGTGACAGACCATGATCATGATCCAGGTGCCGATGATGCCGAGCGAGGCGACGTTCAGGACGATCTCGAAGGCCTGGTCCGGGACGATCCGGTTCAGGCCGACGCCGAGCACGCCGATGGAGGCGGTGAGCAGGATGCCGCCGTACGGCACCTGGTTGCGGTTCATCTTCGCCGTGAACCTGGGCGCGGAGCCCGACATCGCCATCGAGCGCAGGATGCGGCCGGTGGAGTACAGGCCGGAGTTCAGCGAGCTCATGGCGGCGGTGAGGACCACGAAGTTCATCACGTCGCCGGCGGCCGGTACGCCGATCTTGGACAGCACCGTCACGAACGGGCTCTGGTCGGCCGAGTACAGCGTGCCGGGGAGCAGCAGCGCGAGCAGCACCACGGAGCCGACGTAGAAGACGCCGACGCGCCACATGATCGAGTTCACCGCGCGCGGGACGATCTTCTGCGGGTCCTTGGTCTCGCCGGCCGCGACGCCGACCAGCTCCAGCGAGGCGTACGCGAAGACGACGCCCTGCATCACGATCACGACCGGCATCATGCCGTTCGGCAGGAAGCCGCCGTGGTCGGTGATCATGCTCAGACCGGGCTTCCCGCCACCGACCTCGTGCTGGCTGGCCAGCAGGAAGATGCCGATGATCATGAAGGCGGTCAGCGCGGCGACCTTGATGATCGAGAACCAGAACTCCATCTCGCCGAAGTACTTCACGGAGATGAGGTTCACGCAGAGCACCACCGCGAGCGCGATCAGCGCGAGCACCCACTGCGGTATGTCGGTGAAGAAGCTCCAGTAGTGCGTGTACAGGGCGATCGCCGTGATGTCGGCGATGCATGTGGTCGACCAGTTGAGGAAGTACATCCAACCGGCGAAGTACGCGCCCTTCTCGCCGAGGAACTCACGCGCGTAACTCACGAACGAGCCCGACGAGGGACGGTAGAGCACCATCTCGCCGAGGGCGCGCACCACGAAGAACGCGAAGACACCGCACACGAGGTACGCGAGGGCGAGCGCGGGGCCCGCCGAGTGGAGGCGGCCGCCCGCCCCGAGAAAGAGCCCTGTGCCGATCGCGCCGCCGATGGCGATCATGTTGACGTGACGGGCCTTGAGGTCCTTGCTGTAACCGGCGTCGCCCGCGTCCGCGGGGGCCTGGGACGCGTCTGTGCGGGACACGTCCGCGGCGGCCGTGTCTACGGCTTCCTTGCTCACGTGGGGGATCTACTCTCTGGTGCCCGGAGAGGACTCCGGGGTCCGGATGGTGCTCCGGCCCGCGACACCCCTGACGCGCGCGAACCGACGGGACACCTTCCCTCACGGATTGCCGCGCACGCGGTGGCGCACGTCACATAGCGGGACTTCTCACATGCTGGTCAGGGGGTGTACAAGGCGTCGATCACCTGCTGGTACTTCTCGCGGACGACGCGGCGGCGCAGCTTCAGGGACGGGGTCAGCTCGCCGCTCGCGGGGCCCCACTCCCCGGCGAGGAGGCGGTGCCGCTTGATCTGCTCGGTGCGGTTCAGGCGGGCGTTGGCCGCTTCGACGGCGCGGCCGACCTCCTCCCGCACGGCCGGGTGGCCGACGAGGTCGCCCTCGATGCCGCGGGCGGCGGCCCAGGCGGGGGCCACCTCCGCGTCCAGGACGAGCAGCGCCACCAGGTAGGAGCGGCCGTCCCCGTGCACGAAGGCCTGACCGATCAACGGGTGTTCCTTGAGCGCGTTCTCCACGAGGGCGGGCGAGACGTTCTTGCCCGTGGAGGTGACGATCATTTCCTTCTTGCGGTCGGTGAGCCAGAGGAAACCGTCCGAGTCGACGCGGCCGATGTCGCCGGTCGCGAACCAGCCGTCCGCGTCGCGGGCCCGGTCGACGCCGCCGTCGGGCCGCAGATAGCCGTCGCACACCGTCGCGCCCCGCACCAGGATCTCGCCGTCCTCGGCGGTGCGGATCTCCAGGCCTTCGAGGGGACGGCCCACCGAGCCGAGGCGGAACGCGGCGGGGGTGTTGGTGGTGACCACGCCGGAGGTCTCGGTGAGTCCCCACGCGTCCATGATCACGATCCCGAAGCCGGCCCAGAAGCGGGTGACGTCCGGCGGCATCGGCGCCGAGGCACTCGCGGTCCACACCAGCCGGTCGAACCCGGCGAGGGTCAGGAGCGGGTCGAGCACCTCCAGCTTCGCCTTCTGGTACGCGGCACGCAGCGCCGCCGGTGGCTCCTCGCCGCGCTCCTGGCAGGCGACGTGCGCGCGGGCCGTCTCGTTCGCCGCCTCGATGGCGCGCCGCCGCTCCTCGGGCAGCCCGGCGAGCGCCGCCCGCACGGACGCGGCGAGCTTCTCCCAGACGCGGGGCACGCCGAAGAACTGGAAGGGGTGCAGCTCGCGGGCGGTGGCGGCCACCTCGCCGGGGTCGGCGCAGAGGTGGACGTGCGCGGCGCGCAGCACGGGGAGGTAGATGCTGAGCAGGCGCTCCGCGATGTGCGCGAACGGCAGATAGGAGATGTGCCCGACGTGTTCGGGGAAGTCGACGACCTTGTCCAGGGCGATGCCGCCGAGGAACACGTTGCGATGGGTGAGGCGCACGCCCTTGGGGTCGCCGGTGGTGCCCGAGGTGTAGACGACGGTGAGCGCGTCGGTCGGGCGGGTGGGGCGCCATGCCGTCTCGAAGGCGTCGGCGTCGAAGAGGCGCCCGCCGGTGGCGCGCAGGGAGCCGTAGGTGCGGTGCTCGCCGGCCTCGGCGGCCTCCACCACCACGAGGCGCTCCAGCGGGGAGTCGGCGTCGGCCAGCAGAGGCTCCCAGCGGGGTAGCTCGCGGGCGCCCTCGATGATCGCGAGGCGGGCGCGGCTGTGCCGGACGATGTGCGCGATCTGCCCGGGGGCGGAGGTGCCGTACACGCTGACGGGGACGGCGCCGAGGTGCGTCAGGGCGAGGTCGCTCAGCCAGTGCTCGGGGCGGTTGCCCATCATCATCAGGACGTGCTCGCCGCGCTCGACGCCGAGCGCACCGCAGCCGGCGGCGAGGACGGCGACCTCGCGCCGTGCCTCGCGCCAGGTGAGCGTCGACCAGGTGGCACCCGTGCGCCAGGAGAGGGCGGGCAGTCCGCCGTGGTCCTCGGCGTTGCGCAGCAGCAGGGCGGGGAGCGTGAGGTCGGCGGGGGCTTCGGGGAGTCGCGGGATCGTGGTCATGACCGCCTCCAGGTGCCGTCGGCAGGGCGTGTGCGGACGCGTGACGTGGGCGTGGCCGGGCGTGCGGCGGAGCAGCAACTGGCCCGGAGGGTTTCACAACCCTGGTGTGCCAGCAATACTGTTGGACCGGATCGGTGCGGGGGCCGCCCCGGGACCGAGGGAGACGCGGGGAGGGAGGCGGGCCATGACGACGGACACCGAGAGCGCGCCGACGCACGCCGAGGAGCCGACGTTCACGGTGGACGAGCTGGCCGCCCGCGCGGGCGTCACCGTCCGCACGATCCGCTTCTACGGCACCAGGGGCCTGCTGCCGCCGCCGGTGATCGGCCCGCGCCGCGTCGGGCACTACGGGCAGGACCATCTGTCCCGGCTCGCGCTGATCGAGGAGTTGCAGCACCAGGGCATGACGCTCGCCGCGATCGAGCGGTACCTGGAGCAGTTGCCCGCGGACCTGAGCGCGCACGACCTGGCCATCCACCGCGCCCTGGTGGCGAGCTGGGCCCCCGAGCCGGCCGAGGACGTCTCCCGCGCCGAGCTGGAGCGCAGGGCGGGCCGGCCGCTGTCCGGCGCGGACCTGGACCGCCTCGCCGCGATGGACGTCATCGCGTACGGGGAGGACTCCGGCACCTACCGGGTGGACCCGGGCCTGTTGCGGCTCGGGGTGCAGCTGCTCGGGGTGCCGATCGCGCACGAGACGATCCTGGCCGCCCGCACGGTCCTCCTGGAGCACACGCGCGAGGCCGCGCACGAGCTGACGCGCCTCTTCCGCGACGAGGTCTGGGACCCCTACCGGGAGCGGGAGGCCGATCCCGACCATGTGGCGGCGATGAAGTCGCTGTCCGCCCATATGCAGCCGATGGTCGTGCAGGCCCTGGTCACGGCGTTCCAGCGGTCCCTGAGGGAAGAGCTGAGGGAGGCGTTCCGCGCCGAGCGCTGAACGCCTCCCCTGCTCTTCGCCCCAGCTCGGCCGAAGGACTCAGGCGTCGCTGAACTTCTCGCCCCGTTCCGCTTTCTCGACCAGCAGCGCGGGCGGCGTGAACCGCTCTCCGTAGCGTTCGGCGAGTTCCCGCGCGCGTGCCACGAAGCCCGGCAGGCCGCCTTCGTAACCGTTGATGTACTGGAGCACGCCGCCCGTCCAGCCGGGGAAGCCGATGCCGAGGATGGAGCCGATGTTGGCGTCGGCGACCGACGTCAGGACGCCCTCCTCCAAGAGGCGCACGGTGTCGAGCGCCTCGGAGAAGAGCATGCGCTCCCGCATGTCCTCGAAGGGGATCTCGTGGCCGGGCTTGGTGAAGTGCTCGCGCAGGCCCGGCCAGAGCTTGCCGCGCTTGCCGTCCACGTAGTCGTAGAAGCCCGCTCCCCCGCTCCTGCCGGCCCGTCCGAACTCATCCACCATGCGGTCGATGACGGTGTCCGAGGGGTGGCCCGCCCAGGTGCCGCCCGCTTCCTCGACGGCCCTCTTCGCCTCGTCGCGGATCTTGCGGGGCAGGGTGAGGGTCAGCTCGTCCATCAGGGACAGGACCTTGGCCGGGTAGCCCGCCTGCGCGGCGGCCTGCTCGACGGAGGCGGGCTCGACGCCCTCGGCGACCATCGCGACGCCTTCGGTGATGAAGTGCCCGATGACACGCGAGGTGAAGAAGCCCCGGGAGTCGTTGACGACGATGGGCGTCTTGTTGATCTGGCGCACGAGGTCGAAGGCGCGGGCCAGCGCCTCGTCACCGGACCGCTCGCCCTTGATGATCTCGACGAGCGGCATCTTGTCGACGGGCGAGAAGAAGTGCAGGCCGATGAAGTCGGCGGGGCGCGTGACGCCCTCGGCCAGGGTGGTGATGGGCAGGGTGGAGGTGTTGGAGCAGAGCAGCGCGTCCGGCTCCACGATGTCCTGGATCTCCTGGAACACCTTGTGCTTGAGCGAGGTGTCCTCGAAGACGGCCTCGATCACGGCGTCGCAGCCGGCGAGGCCCCGCGGGTCGGCGGTGGGCGTGATGCGGGCGAGCAGCGCGTCCGCCTTCTCCTGGGTGGTGCGTCCGCGCTGGACCGCCTTGGCGCAGAGCTTCTCGGAGTAGGCCTTGCCCCTCTGGGCGGCCTCCGCGGAGACGTCCTTGAGGACGACCTCGATGCCCGCGCGGGCGCAGGAGTACGCGATGCCCGCGCCCATCATGCCGGCGCCGAGCACGGCGACCTTGCGGACGGTCCTCGGCTCGACGCCCTGGGGGCGGTTCGCGCCGGAGTTGACGGCCTGGAGGTCGAAGAAGAACGCCTGGATCATGTTCTTGGCGATCTGGCCGGTGACCAGCTCGGTGAAGTACCGCGCCTCGATGGTCAGCGCGGTCTCGAAGTCGACCTGGGAGCCCTCGACGGCCGCGGCGAGGATGTTGCGCGGGGCCGGGTAGGGGGCGCCCGCCGTCTGCTTCTTGAGGTTGGCCGGGAACGCGGGCAGGTTCGCCGCGAACTTCGGGTGGGCGGGGGTGCCGCCCGGGATGCGGTAGCCGGGCTTGTCCCAGGGCTGCTGCGACTCGGGGTTGGCGTCGATGAAGGCACGCGCCTTGGCCATCATCTCCTCGGGGCTGGCCGCCACTTCGTGGACGAGGCCGTTCTCCAGGGCGCGCTCAGGGTTGTACTGGGTCCCTTGGAGCAGCACCTTCAGGAGCGCGTCCGTGATGCCCATGAGGCGCACGGTGCGGGTGACGCCGCCGCCCGCGGGCAGCAGGCCGAGGGTGACCTCGGGCAGGCCGATCTTGGAGCCGGGGGCGTCCAGGGCGACGCGGTGGTGGGAGGCGAGGGCGATCTCGTAACCACCGCCGAGGGCGGCGCCGTTGATGGCGGCGACGACGGGCTTGCCGAGGGTCTCGATGCGGCGCAGCGAGCGCTTGATGGCGTTGCCCGTCTCGAACGCCTGCCGGGCGTTCTCCGGGCCGATCTTGATCATGTCCTTGAGGTCGCCGCCCGCGAAGAACGTCTTCTTGGCGGACGTGTAGATGATGCCGCGGATGGCGTCCTTCTCGGCCTCGGCGCGGTCGGCGATGGCCGCGATGGAGTCCTTGAACGCCTGGTTCATGGTGTTCGCGGACTGCTCGGGGTCGTCCAGCACGAGGGTGACGACACCGGTGTCGTCCTGTTCCCAGCGGATGGTGGTGCGCTCGGTCATGTCTGTGTCTCCGTGAGGTCTGAGGGGGCTCTTGGGGGCGGGTTCGGGGAGGGGGCCTGGGTCCGTGGCCGACTGTCCGCCGGTGGCGGCTGGGCGCGCAGTTCCCCGCGCCCCTGAGGCAGCGGCTTCGCCGCGCCTCATGAAGGCGCACGCAGTGCGTCCTTCAGGGGCGCGGGGAACTGCGCGAGCAACGACGGCGTACCCGCGGCCGGCGACGCACCCGAACCCCTACGGCGCTCAGCCCTACAGCCGCTCGACGATCGTCGCGATACCCATCCCGCCCCCGACGCACAGCGTGGCCAACCCGTACCGGAGGTCCCGCCGCTCCAGCTCGTCCACGAGCGTGCCGAGGATCATCGCGCCGGTCGCGCCCAGCGGATGCCCCAGCGCGATCGCGCCGCCATTGACGTTGACCTTGTCCAGGGAGAGCCCCATGTCCTTGACGAAGCGCAGCACGACCGCCGCGAACGCCTCGTTGATCTCCACGAGGTCGATGTCGTCGATGGTGAGCCCCGCCTTGGCGAGGGCCTTCCGCGTCGCCGGCGCCGGCCCCGTCAGCATGATCAACGGCTCGGAGCCGGAGACGGCCGCGGAGACGATCCGCGCCCGCGGAGCGATCCCGTACCGCTCGCCGACCTCCTTGGTGCCGACGGCGACCAGCGAGGCACCGTCGACGATGCCGGAGGAGTTGCCGGCGTGGTGGACGTGGTCGATCTCCTCGATCCAGTGGTATTTCTGCAGCGCGACGGCGTCGAAGCCGCCCAGGTCGCCGATGTCCTTGAAGGACGGCTTGAGCCCCGCGAGGGAGTCGGCGGTGGTGCCGGGGCGCATGTGCTCGTCGTGGTCGAGGACGACCAGGCCGTTGCGGTCCTTGACGGGGACGACGGACCGCGCGAAGCGGCCGTCCTTCCAGGCCGCGGCGGCGCGCTCCTGGGAGAGCGCCGCGTACTCGTCGACGTCGCGCCGCGAGAAGCCCTCGATGGTGGCGATGAGGTCGGCGCCGATGCCCTGCGGCGCGAAGCCCGTCTCGAAGTTGGTCATCGGGTCGTTGAACCACGCGCCGCCGTCGGAGGCCATCGGCACCCGGGACATCGACTCGACGCCGCCCGCGAGGACGAGGTCCTCCCAGCCCGAACGCACTTTCATCGCGGCGAGGTTGACCGCCTCCAGTCCCGAGGCGCAGAAGCGGTTCTCCTGGACGCCGGCCACCGTGTCGGGCAGTCCGGCGGCGATGGCGGCGATCCGCGCGATGTCGGAGCCCTGGTCGCCGACGGGCCCGACCACGCCGAGGACGATGTCGTCGATGGCCGCCGGGTCCAGGCCGGGGAACCGGGCCCGGATCTCGTGGATCAGGCCGACGACGAGGTCGATCGGCTTGGTGCCGTGCAGGGCGCCACTGGCCTTGCCGCGTCCGCGCGGGGTGCGGATCGCGTCGTATACGTATGCTTCGGTGGTCACGCGTGAGCCTTTCGGGGGTGTCCGGGGGAGGGCGGTTCAGCCGAGGACGGAACGGCCGATGATCTCCTTCATGATCTCGGTCGTGCCGCCGTAGATGGTCTGGATGCGTCCGTCGGTGAAGGCCTTCGCGACGCGGTACTCGCTCATGTAGCCGTAGCCGCCGTGCAGTTGCAGGCACCGGTCGGCGACGCGCTTTTGCAGCTCGGTGGCCCACCACTTCGCCATCGACGCGTGGACGGCGTCGAGTTCCCCGTTCGCGTGGTCGACGATGCACCGGTCGAGGAAGGCGCGGGTGACGGCGCACTCGGTGGCCATCTCCGCGATCTCGAAGCGGATGTGCTGGAGCTTGGCCAGCGGCCGGCCGAAGGCCTCGCGCTCCTTCACGTACGCGGTGGTGATCTCCAGGAGGTGCTCGGCGGCGGCGATCCCCGCGACGGCGATGCCCATGCGCTCCTGGGCGAGGTTCGTCATGAGGTGCACGAAGGCGCCGTTCAGCTCGCCGAGGAGATTCTCCTTCGGGACGCGTACGTCGTCGAAGAACAGCTCGGCGGTGTCCTGGGACTTCTGGCCGATCTTGTCGAGGTTGCGGCCCCGCTCGAAGCCCGCCGTACCGCGCTCGACCACCAGCAGGGACAGGCCGTGGGCGCCGCCCTCCGGGGAGGTCTTGGCGACGACGATGACGAGGTCGGCGAGGATGCCGTTGGAGATGAACGTCTTGGAGCCGTTGAGCACCCAGTGGTCGCCGCGGTCCTCGGCGCTGGTGCGGATGCCCTGAAGGTCGGAGCCCGCGCCGGGCTCGGTCATCGCGATGGCCGTGATCGTCTCACCGGTGCAGAAGCCGGGCAGCCAGCGGCGCTTTTGCTCCTCGGTGGCCAAGGAGGTCAGATAGGGGCCGATGATGTCGTTGTGCAGGCCGATCGCGAGCCCGGCGGCGCCCGCGCGCGTGAACTCCTCGGCGAGGACCGCGGAGTAGCGGAAGTCGGCGTTCCCGCCGCCGCCGTACTCCTCGGGGACGGCGAGCCCGAGGAGCCCCTGCCGGCCGGCGGCGAGCCACGCCTCGCGGGAGACGATGCCGTCCTTCTCCCACTGCTCGTAGTGCGGGAGCACCTCCTTGGCGAGGAAGGTCCGCACGGTCTCGCGGAACGCGTCGTGCTCGGCGGAGAAGATCTGCCGTTTCATCGGTACGTGGCCTCCTGGAGCCCTGTGCGGGCCGGCCCTCGGTGGTCAGCGGTCGCGGTCGTCATGGTTTCTCCGGCGGTGCGAGGGCCGGTACGTCCCAGTCGCGGGCGACCTCGGCGGTGTCGGCGCCCGGCCGCGCGGGGCCGGTGCGCACGCGTGTCGGGGTCGCGGAGAAGCGGGGCGCGGGGGCGGGCTGGGTGATGCCGCCGTGGTCGGTGAAGGTGCCGCGCGCGGCGAGGTGCGGGTGCGCGGGAGCCTCGCGCAGGGAGAGCACGGGTGCCACGCAGGCGTCGGAGCCCTCGAAGACAGTGGCCCAGTCCTCGCGCGTACGTTCCTTGAAACGCGCGGCGACGGCCTCGCGCAGCTCGTCCCAGCGGGCCAGGTCCTTGCGGGCGGGGGCCGCCTCGGCGAGGTCGAGCAGCGCGATGAACTCGTCGTAGAACCGCTGTTCCAGAGGGCCCACGGCCATGTAACCGCCGTCGGAGGTCTCGTAGGTGCCGTAGAAGGGGCAGCCGCCGTCGAGGAGGTTGGCGCCGCGCCGGTCCTGCCAGCCACCGGCCGCGAGCATGCCGTAGATCATCGAGGAGAGGTGCGCGGCGCCGTCGACGATCGCGGCGTCCACGACCTGCCCCGCGCCGTGGGCGCGGGCGTGGGTGAGTGCCGCGAGGACGCCGACGACGAGGTAGAGCGAGCCGCCGGCGTAGTCGCCGAGGAGGTTCGCGGGGATCGCGGGCGGCTCCCCCGCCTTGCCGATCATGCCCAGGGTGCCGGTGATCGCGATGTAGGCGACGTCGTGCCCGGCGCTCCGGGCGAGCGGCCCGTCCTGGCCCCAGCCCGTCATCCGGCCGTAGACGAGCGCCGGATTGCGCGCGTGGCAGGCCTCGGGGCCGACGCCGAGGCGCTCGGCCACGCCGGGTCGGTAGCCCTCGATGAGGACGTCGGCGCGCTCGACCAGGTCGAGGACCCGCGCCGGGCCGCCGTCCGCCTTCAGGTCGATGAGCACGGAGCGTTTGTTGCGGTTGGTGACGTCGTACGCCGGGTCGATCGCGAGGCCGCCGCCGTCCGGGCGGTCCACGCGTACGACGTCGGCGCCGAGGTCGGCCAGGAGCATGGCCGCGAACGGGCCGGGCCCGATGCCCGCCAGCTCCACCACGCGCACCCCGGCGAGCGGCCCGTCAAAGCCCTTGCCCGGCACTGCCATTGAGCCCCCAGTGCTATGACACAACTGATGTAACACCAGTGATGCTAAGAACGTGTTCCACTGTGCACAAGCCCCTGACGAGCAAGCGCTTAGCCAATCTTGGCCCCGCGAGGCCCGCAGGCGCGGGCGCCACCCCCTGGGGACGCACGCTAGCCTCGGCCACCCAACTGCCCCTGCGTACGGCGAAGAGGTGTCATGACCGGTCAGCACGGCGAAAACGGCGGGAGTCAGGCGGCGAACGGCGCGGAGGGGTCACCAAACCCTGCGAACGCGGCGCCGAGCAGTGCGAAGGAGGTGCCGAGCGGCGCGGAGAAGGCGGGCGCGCAGGACGATCGCGCGTACGACATCGTGCTCTTCGGCGCGACCGGCTTCGTCGGGATGCTCACCGCGGAGTACCTCGCCAGGCACGCGCCCGAGGGGCTGCGGTGGGCGATCGCGGGGCGCGACACGGGCAAGCTGGAGCGGCTGCGCGAGCGGCTGGCCGCAATCGTCCCGGCGTGCGCCGGCCTTTCGCTGGTGCACGCCGATGTGGCGGACCCCGCCTCCCTGCGGGAGCTGGCCGCTCAGGCGCGGGTGGTCGCCACGACCGTCGGCCCGTACCTGACGTACGGGCAGGAGCTGGTCGCCGCGTGCGCGGACGCGGGCACGGACTATGTGGACCTCACGGGTGAGCCCGAGTTCGTGGACCTGATGTACGCGCGGCACGACGCCCGCGCCCGGGAGACAGGCGCGCGGCTCGTGCACTCCTGCGGCTTCGACTCGGTCCCGCACGACCTGGGGGCGTACTTCACGGTGGGGCAGCTGCCGGAGGGGGTGCCGCTGCGCGTCGACGGGTTCGTGCGGACGAACGGGCGTTTCTCCGGCGGCACGTTCGCGTCGGCGCTCAATCAGTTCGCCCGGGCGCGGCAGATGATGGCCGCCGCCAAGGACCGGCGGCGCCTGGAACCGCGCCCGGTGGACCGCAAGGCGTACGCCCCGCCGAGCGCTCCGCGGTACGCGGGGGAGGTCGGCGCGTGGGCGCTGCCGCTGCCGACGATCGACCCCCGGGTGGTGCAGCGCTCGGCGCGGGCCCTCGATCGGTACGGGCCCGACTTCCGCTACCGCCACTACGCCGCCGTGCGGACGCTGCCGATGGCTCTCGGCGGCACGGTCGCCGTCGGCGGCCTGGCCGTCGCCGCGCAGCTGCCGCCCGTCCGGCGGTGGTTGTCGGACCGCCTCAAGTCCGGTGACGGGCCCCGGCAGGAGGTGCGGGACAAGGCGTGGTTCTCGGTGCGGTTCGTCGGCGAGGGCGGCGGCAAGCGGGTCTTCACCGAGGTCGCGGGCGGCGATCCGGGGTACGACGAGACCGCGAAGATGCTGGGCGAGTCGGCGCTGTGCCTCGCGCTGGACACCCTGCCGCCGATCGCCGGACAGCTCACCACGGCGGTGGCGATGGGCGACGCGCTGCTCGCGCGACTGCGGGCCGCGGGACTCACTTTCCGGGTGGCCTCGGTGCGCTAGCCTCTCCCGAAACCCATGCTCATGCTTCCGGGGCCCTCGTCGAGGGCCCGGGCGTCTTCGTCGGCCGCATCCGCGACCGCGACCGTCCGGTCCGGCGTGCCGTCAGTGATCACGACGTATCCCCGCGACATCGAGAAAGCGCGCTTCAACGCCGATCGACGCGAAAACTCCCGCTCGGTAGTATCCGCGCGCGTGGGCCCGGGGGGGCGCTTCCGCCAGGTCGTCCGATGGAGGTCGCCCGAAACCGGGGGATATTGCCCGTCGCTGGAGGTCCCCGAGTATTTCGTCGGGGACCTGCGGGACGGCCTCGCGGCGGTGCTGGCCGCTCATCGGTGAACGCGGCCGGGTGCCGGCACTCGATCACCGCTTGTTCCCGTTCCGCGAGATCAGCAGCCGGTCGTCCTACCGGGAACGGTTGTACACCTGCGCGCGGGTGGCGCCGTCCCTGTCGTCGCGCCGGAGCCTGTCCTCGCCCATCAGGGTCAGCGTCGAAGCTCTGCCGGGCGCGCACGCCGAGGGCGGCCTGCCCGAGGTCACCGTCGAACTGCGCAACCTGACGACGCCAGAGGTCACGGCGTCCAATCGCGCTTCGAACACGCAGCGGTATTCGCCTCCCCCCTCCTTTCTCCCGATTGCTGTCAGGGTCATCACCGTGTCGTCCACGTATCCCTGCCGGATCACCATCCTCCGGGTGTGGAGCCCCTCCCCGTTCTCGACGGTCTTCTCCCAAGTACCGAGGTACTTCTCCGGCAGCACGCCCGCCGGCTGGTGAGCCGGAGGCTGCTCCTCCACGCTCAAGCCCCCCTCATGGTGGACGTAGGCGCCGAAGGCAACGGCCATGACGGCGGCAGCCGTGGCCAAGATCAGTCCACGGCGTGGCCGTTCCCTGACCGGGAGCTTTACCGGCGCCGCCCCCAGGGTCACCAACGGGGACGGCGCGGACGGTGCGATGCCACCCGCCCTCTCTCCTCCCACCCTCTGCGCCGGCGCCTCGGCTTTCGCGTCTGCGGGCAGGCGGTACGCACGGATGCCGATGATCGCGGCGGCGGCCCTGCGCGTCAGCGTGAGGCCCTGCGCGAGGGGCAGGGCGCGAGCGTGGCTCGGGCGCCGGTCGACTCCGATCACGGCCGCGGCCGCGCGACGGAGCAGCGTGGGCCGGGTCATTCCGTGCTGCTCGGGCCCGCGGCCGGTCGCCGGGAGACAGGCCGCTCGGCCGGCGGCCCGGGCACCGGTGGTGGGGCGTCCTGCGGCTGGGAGACCTGCGGTGCGTCGGGGTCGCCGATCAGGACCCCCGCCAGCCGGGTGTGCTTGAGCTGGACGAGGATCAAGGGTGCCGACGCCCCGACGGCGAACGTCGCGAAGCCGCCGTCGATCTGGCCCCAGACCGCCATGAGCAGGGCCACCCCGGCTCCCATCACCATGTGCACCACGGCTGCGATGCTCTGGCCCGCGACATCGTAGAAGGCGCCGAAGGCGGGAGGCGGTTCCTCGGCCTCGCGCTGCTCGGAGAGCCTGAACTCCTGTCGCCGCAGGAGCCATTCGGTCATGCAGTCGTAGGCGTGCACGACTCCACGCACCGCTCCGCCTGCCGCCCCGATCAGAAGCAGACTCGCCGTGTCCACGTGCCCCCAGTCCATGCAGAGAGACTCAGACGGTCGACACAGAAGGCTACGGCCCGCCCCACGACATGAGAAGCCCACCCATGCCGCCAAGGGGCCCGACCTTCCCCTGGACCGGACCCCTCGGCGTGTGCTGTGCCTCGCTACGCCCCTTGGCCCTCCGGATGGAAATTGATGCGTTCCCTGACGACGGGGAAGCCGGCCTTGGTGAAGTTCGCGGCCATGGGGAAGTTGCCCTGGTCCGTCGCTCCGGTGACGAACTCCGCGCCCTGCTCGACGAGGAGGTGGGTGCACTCCGCGAGGAGGTCGTAGGCGTAGCCGTGACCGCGCTGTTCCGGGACGACTCCGATGAAGCCGATGGTCGGGCCGGAGGGGTTGTGGGCCGGGATGTGGATGCCGGCCAGGTCGCCCTCCGGTGTGTACGCGGTCTGCCACCACTCCCGTGGGGAGGGGCACCAGTGGAAGAAGTCGAGTTCCTCCTGGGCGGCCTGGTCGAGGCCGCCCTCTCCGATGGCCCTGAGAGCGTGGGCGTCCAGGGTGACGGAGTGGATGCGGCGCAACGCGTCAAAGAAGACCGTGTCGTCGGGTTCGGCGCTGAAGCGCAGGCGTCCGGGCCGCTCGGGCAGACCTCGTTCCGGGGTCCAGCGGTACAGGAAGCGTTCCACCAGGAGTTCGTACCCTGCGGCTCGTGCGGCGGCGAAGCGCGACTCGGCGGCGGCCCGCAGGTCGGTCTTCTCCCGCCAGCCGCCCGGCAGGTTGATCTCGAGTTCGACCTGCCAGGGAGCGGAGCGCAGGAGCTCGACGCCGGCCTCCTCCTCGCCGTCGGCCACGTCGAACCAGTTGATGTTCATGGGCTCCGGGTCGTCGGGGCCGCCCCACCACGCGCCGCGTGCGACGACCTCGCCGTCGCGCAGGGCGACACGCTTCCAGTCGGGACGGAACCGGGTGCGCCGGTGGCCCTCACGGGCGCCCAGGGGGTCGGGGAGTGCGTCGAAGAGATGGGCGTCGCTCGCGGAGAGCGCGCGGATGACCACTTCGGTCATGGATTCCTCCGGGATACAGGCTGCTCGGAGCGCTCCCGGTCAGAACTCACGAACCACGCCGGGACAGCGGAAAGAGGGAGCGCTGGAAAGGTGTGAACCGCACGGCACTCGCCTCCTTCCATCCGTCTCAGGGCGTGGAGCCACACCCTAAGCGGTCCCCCGCGGACCCGTCCACGGATTTCCTCGCGCGCAGACCCGCGAACTGACCGCCCGGGCAAGGCTGGTGGCATGATCGAGGCATGGCCGGTGAAGCCGCTCAGCCCGGAGCCGGGAAGTACGTCCTGTTCGATGTCGATGGCACGTTGATCGATGCCGTGGACAACCAGCGCCGGGTCTGGGGTGTGTGGGCGCGGCGATACGGGCTGGACCCCGATGCGGTCCATCAAGTGGCGTTGCGGACAAGGCCGATGGAGACCTTCGCGCGGGTCGCTCCGGACCGTGACCCGCGGGAGTGCCTGGCCGCGCTGCACCACCTGGAGGACGAGGATGTGCGGTCCGGTGTCTACACGGCCTTCGACGGTGCCTCCGAGCTGCTGGCCGCCCTGCCCAGCGGGTCCTGGGCGTTGGTGACGTCGAATTACGGGCACCGGGTGCGCGGACGCTTCGCCCGGACCGGGTTGCCGGTGCCGGATGTCATCGTGGACGCGGCCTCCGTCGCGGAGGGCAAGCCCTCACCTGTTCCGTATCTGGTGGCCGCCGAGCGGCTCGGTGCCGAGCCGGAGGACTGTCTGGTGATCGAGGACGCCCCCTCCGGGGTGCGGTCCGGGCTGCGGGCCGGCATGACGGTGTGGGGCGTCAACGCTCCCGTCGCCGTCGACGGCGTGCACCGTCACTTCGGGACCCTGCGCTCAGCGGTGCCCGACATTCTCACCTTCGCGTCCGGCATCTCGAAGTCCGCGGGCGACCGTGCGGGGCACACCGCGCCATGCTCGGCATCACCCACCCGCACGGCCTCCGGACCGCCATCGACCGCGAACCGCGCCTCCGCTGCCGCGAGCGGCGACGAAGGCGCGGGGCCACGGCCTCGGGATCAGGCGACCGGCACGGGATACGTCGGGTACTCCACCCCGGACACGTGCTGGACGACCCGGATGACCTGGCAGGAGTAGCCGAACTCGTTGTCGTACCAGAGGTAGAGGATCGCGTTGTCGCCGTCGACCTTGGTGGCGCCCGCGTCGACGATCGAGGCGTGGCGCGAGCCGATGAAGTCGTTCGAGACCGCGTCGGGGGCGCTGGTGAAGTCGATCTGGCGCTTGAGCGGCGAGGTCAGCGAGACGTTGCGGAGGTAGTCAAGGACCTCCTCGCGGGTGGCCTCGCGGCCGAGCGTGAGGCTGAGGATCGCGATCGAGACGTCCGGCACCGGGACGCGGATCGAGCTGCCGGTGATCGGCGCCTTGAGGTCCGGCAGCGCCTTGGCGACGGCGGAGGCGGCGCCGGTCTCGGTGATCACCATGTTGAGCGGCGCCGAGCGGCCGCGGCGGTCGGCCTTGTGGTAGTTGTCCAGGAGGTTCTGGTCGTTGGTGAAGGAGTGGATGGTCTCCACGTGGCCGCGCAGCACGCCGTACTCGTCGGCCATCGCCTTCAGCGGCGGGACGATCGCGTTGGTGGTGCAGGAGGCGCAGGACAGGATCCGCTCGTCGGGCTTGATCGTGTCGTGGTTGACGCCGTGCACGATGTTGGGCACGTCGCCCTTGCCCGGGGCGGTCAGGACGACCTTGTCGACACCGGGGCGCAGGTGCTTGGAGAGGCCCTCGCGGTCACGCCACTTGCCGGTGTTGTCGATGAGGATGGCGTTCTTGATGCCGTACGCGGTGTAGTCGACCTCCGTGGGGTCGTTCGCGTAGATCACCTTGATCTCGTTGCCATTGGCGATGATCTTGCTGTTCGCCTCGTCGACGGTGATGGTGCCCTGGAACTGGCCGTGGATGGAGTCGCGGCGCAGCAACGAGGCCCGCTTCACGATGTCCTCGGCGGCCCGCTCGCCTCCCCCACGTACGACGATGGCGCGCAGCCGCAGGCCGTTGCCGGAGCCGGCCTTCTCGATGAGCAGGCGGGCGACGAGGCGGCCGATGCGGCCGAAGCCGTAGAGGACGACGTCGCGGCCCTCACGGCACTCGATCTTGTTCTCACCGGTGGCGCCGGCGACCGCCTCGGCGGTGAACTCGGCCACCGACAGGCCGCGGTCGTCGCTCTTGTACGTCGCGGCGAGCATGCCGATGTCGATCTGGGACGGGCCGAGGTCGAGCGCGGTGAGAGCCTGCAGGAAGGGCAGCGTCTGGGTGACCGACAGCTCCTCGCCGGCGATCTGCCGGGCGAAACGGTGGGTCTTGAGGATGCTGACCACCGACTTGTTCACCAGGGAGCGGCTGTGCAGCAGGACCGTCACGTCCCGCTCGCGGTGCAGCTTCCCGATGATCGGGATCATCGACTCCGCGATCTCCTCGCGGTTCTTCCAGTTGGTGAACGAGTCGTCGTTGACAGTCACAGGTTTCTCTTTCGAGCTAGGCGGCGCTCATATGCTAACCCGCTGTTCATTTGATCGTTCACCCGGTCGCTCCACCGCTTTCACCTGGCCGTTTCCCGCAGAGCGGCCCGGCACAGCGCGTCCGCGCGGCGGGTGGTCTCCGGCAGCCGGTACCGGGGCGTGAGCCGCAGTGCGTGCGCGCACGCCCCGGCCTGCGTCACCCGGTGACCGGCCGAGACGAACACCGGCTTCACGCCCTCGCGGGTGCGCAGCGCCCGGCCCACCTCCTCCGTGCCGTCCAGCAGCGGTGCGGTGCTGCCCCGGGGCGCGGCCGGAGCCTCGTACGAGAAGGTGAAGGGGTTCTTCGCGACGCCCATCGTCGCCAGTCCCGTCAGGACGCCGAGGTGGCTCGCGAGGCCGAAGCGGCGCGGGTGGGCGACGCCGTAGCCGTCGCAGACGACGAGGCCGGGGTCGACCGTGAGCCGGGAGAGGGCGGCGAGCACGGCCGGGATCTCCCGGAAGGCCAGCAGGCCCGGCACGTAGGGGAAGGCCACGGTGCCGACCGCCGTCGCCTCCTCGACCACGTCGAGCGTCGCCGCGTCCAGCACGACCACGGCGGCCGCGACGACGTCCCGCTCGTCGTCGTAGGCGACGTCCACCCCGCTCACGTGTCCGGTGCCGGGCGGCGGGCCCTGCTCGTCGAGGACCACGCGGGCACGCAACTCGTCCTGGACGGCGCGCGCCGCCGCCTCGTCGGTGGGCCAGTCGGCGGGAAGCGAGTAACTGATCATGATGCGCGTCAGCCTAGTGGGGCGCCACGCGGGGCCGACCGGAGCTTTTCGACGGGGGTAGCCTCGCGATCATGTTCATTCTCGAATTGACCTACACCGCGCCCCTGTCCGCCGTCGACGAGCAGCTGGCCGCCCATGTGGCGTGGCTCGACGAGCAGTACACGACGGGGACGTTCATCGCCTCCGGGCGCAAGAACCCGCGCGACGGCGGCGTGATCATCGCCGTGGCGGAGGACCGCGCGCGGATCGAGGAGATCACCGCCGCGGACCCGTTCGTCGTGGCCGGGGTGTGCGCGTACCGGATCACCGAGTTCTACGCGACCAAGACGGCCCCGGAGTTGGCGCCCTACCGCGAGCAACTGCCCGCGTAGCCGCGGCCGGGGCGGCGCCCCTTCGGTCTCCAGGGGTTCAGCGCTCCAGGCCTGTTCAGCGCTCCAGGCGGGCGATCCGCCCCTTCTCGCCGGACGCCCAGCAGCCCCGGTCCCGGGCGCAGTCCACGGTGTCGAACGACCCGGGGTCGACCGTGCGCCAGGTCCGCCCGCCGTCCGAGGTGAGGTCCGTGCCCGTGGGGCCGACCGCGAGGGCGGTGGTGCGGCTGTGCGGCAGCCAGGTCACGCCCGAGCGGTAGGCGGGCGGCGGCTGCCCGGACGGGGTCCAGGCGCGGCCGCCGTCGCGGGTGTGCGCCGCCGTCTTCGGCGAGGCCTGGTCGGGGCGGTAGTCGCCGCCGACCGCGAGGCCGTGCGTACGGTCGCGGAAGGCGACCCCGAAGACACCGCGGGCCGGGTCGCCGGCGGGGATCGGCGCGTCGGTGGCCCGCCAGGTCAGGCCCCGGTCCGCGGAGTGCAGGACGCGCGCGCGGGCCGCGCCGCCGGTGGCCAGCCACACGTCGCGCGGCCCGGCGGCCACCAGGCACTGGCCGCTCGCCGCGAACGCCGCCTCGCCCTCCTGCGCCCGGGGCATGCCCGTGTTCGGCAGCACCTTCCAGGAGCGGCCGCCGTCGGCGGTGGACAGGACGCGGTACCTGCCGTCGACCGGGTCGCTCAGCGCCAGGCCGTGGCGGGGGTCGAAGAAGGTCACGCAGTCGTAGAAGGCCTTGGGGTCGGTGTTGCGGAAGGACTCCGTCCAGGTCGCGCCGCCGTCGTCGGTCCGCAGCACCCTGGACGCCTCGCCCTCGCCGATGGCGAGGACGACCGCCCGCCGGGCGTCGAAGGCCTCCACGTCCCGGAGTTCGAGCGCGGCGCCGCCCGGTGGGGAGACATCGCGCCAGGTCCTGCCGCCGTCCGACGTGCGCAGCACGGTCCCCTTCGAGCCGGCCACCCAGGCCGTGTCCCGGCTGACGGCGGCGAGGCCCCGGAAGCGGGCGTCGGTGCCGCTGTCCTTGAGCCGCCAGCTCGGGGCCCCGTTCGGCGTCTGCCCCGGGCCGTCCGGCCGGGCGGTGGCGGGCGAGGCGAGGACGCCCGCGGCGAGCGCCGCCGCGCACACCGCCGTCGGCACCGCGCGCCTCATCGACTTCGACTTCCCCATGGGCCTCATGGCGGGCGAAGCTAGCCGACGCGCCGCGGCTCGTCCAGATGGCCTGAAGGCGTCCCCCGCGAGACGGGCGGCGGGAACCGCGGGCGCTCCCACGGTGTCGCGGTGACAGAGGTCACTCGGTCTCACCCTCCTCGCGTGTGCACGGAACCCGTCTTTCCGTCGTCTATCCAAGTGCCGACCCCAGTCGTCCAGCAGTCAGTGAGGGAGCAGGCGTTGTCCACCGTCATCGAGCAAGCCGTAGAGGCCCGCCTGGTCGCCACCGCGCCGCGGATGCCGACCATTCCCGCGACACTCCACTACGACCGGCGGGACCCCTTCGCCGTGCGGATGAGCTTTCCCGCTCCCGCGACCCTGGAGGGCGTCGAGGTCTACTGGACCTTCGCCCGCGAGCTGCTCACCGACGGGGTGGAGCGCGCGGTCGGCCACGGCGACGTGCGGGTGCGCCCGTACGGCTTCGACCGCACGGTCCTGGAGTTCCACGCGCCCGAGGGCACGGCGATCGTCCACATCCGCACCGGGGAGCTGCGTCACTTCCTGCGCCGCACGACGACGCTGGTGCCGGTCGGCCAGGAGTACCGGCACGTCGACCTGGACCAGGACCTCGCGGAGCTGATGCGGGACGCGTGCTGAGGGAGGCACACGCGCCGGCCTCCCTCAGCCGGTCGCCCCGGCCCGTGCTCCCTCGGACCTGCCCCTCCCCCGCGCTCCCTCAGCCGCCGAGCAGCGTGTTCAGCTCCCCGTGGTCGAGCCCGCCCTCCAGCGGCCCGTACGTCCCCTTCGCCAGCAGTTCCAGCGCGGCTTCCCGTACGACGGCGTGCGCGGCCCGGGCGATTCCCGCGCCGACGCTGACCCGCGCGACCCCGAGCGCGGCCAGCTCCGCGACGGACGGCGCCCCTGGTCCGGCCGTCACGTTGAGCGGGCCCCCGACGCCCGCGACCAGCGCCGCGAGTGTGTCGGGGTCCACGACGCCCGGCACGAAGATCCCGTCGGCCCCCGCCTCCAGATAGGCGGCGGCGCGCTCCAGGGTGAGCGCGAGCCGGTCCGTCTCCCGACCCACCGCGCGCAGATAGGTGTCCACGCGTGCGTTGATGAACAGCGGGACCCCCGCCGCGTCCGCCGTCTTGCGGGCCGTCTCGAGCCGCGCCGTCTGGCCGGCCAGCGCGCGCAGCGGCGCGGCGCCCTCGTGCGCCGCGTCCTCGATGTTCACGCCCACGGCGCCCGCGGCGAGGACCCCGCGCACCGTCTCGGCGACGCCCGCCGCGTCCGTGGCGTAGCCGCTCTCGATGTCGGCGCTCACGGGCACGCCCACCGCCGCGGCGATCGTGGCCACGGCCCCCAGAGCGCGGTCCCTGCCCAGCCGGTCACCGTCCGCGGCGCCGAGGTCCCAGGCGACGCCCGCACTGGTGGTGGCGATCGCCCGGGCACCCGCCGCCTCGATGACCCGGGCGCTCGCGGCGTCCCAGGCGTTGGGCAGCACGAGGGGACGGCCCGCGGTGTGCAGGGCACGGAAGGCGAGGGCGGCTTCACGGAGGTGGGTCGTCATGCGGCGTACTCAACCAGCGCCCCTGAACGGCGTCTGGCAGAAATCCGACATCATCGTGAAGGGCCCGGGGTGGCCCCGGGGTGTTCAGGGCGCAATCGGCAGTTCCCGCTTGTGCGCGGTCAGCCGGTACCGCTGGATGATCTTGGTTGCGACGGTCTCGTCGACCGGCTCGCCCTCCAGGAAGGCGTCGATGTCGTCGTAGGTGACGCCGAGCGCCTCCTCGTCGGACAGGCCCGGGTTCAGCGACTCCAGGTCCGCCGTCGGGACCTTGTCCACCAGGGCGTCCGGTGCGCCCAGTTCCCGTGCCAGGGCGCGGACCCGCCGCTTGGTGAGGCCGGTGAGCGGGACGACGTCCGCCGCGCCGTCGCCGAACTTGGTGAAGAAGCCGGAGGCCGCCTCGGCCGCCTGGTCGGTGCCGACCACGAGGCCGTTGTGCGCCCCCGCCACCGCGTACTGGGCGATCATGCGCTGGCGGGCCTTGATGTTGCCGAGGACGAAGTCCTGGTGGTGGGCGTCACGGAAGAGCGCGCCGCCCGTCACCACCGCTTCCAGCGCGGCATCGGAGGCGGGCTTCACGTCGACGGTCAGGATCTTGTCCGGCCGGATGAAGTCCAGTGCCGCCCGGGCGTCGTGCTCGTCGGCCTGGGCGCCGTACGGCAGCCGCATGGCGAAGAACGTCGCCTCCTGCCCGGAGTCGGCGCGGACCCGCTCGACCGCGAGCTGGCACAGCCGCCCCGCGGTCGTGGAGTCCACGCCGCCGCTGATGCCGAGCACCAGGGAGCGTAGGCCGTTGGAGGTCAGCTGGTCGGCCAGGAAGGCCACGCGGCGCTCGATCTCCTGCCGCACGGCGAAGTCCTTGCTCACCTGGAGGGCCCGGGCGATCTCCTGCTGCGGGGAGGCGGTCTCCTGCCGCGGGGAAAGGGACGCACGGTCGGTCATGGTCGCTCCTGCTGTCGTTCCTGCTCTTGTCTGCGGTCGGGATGGGAAGGGTTCCCCCGCGTCAGCACCGTACGCGCGGCAGTCCGGTGACCGCTGTCACCAGCGAGTACAGCGAGGTCGACGCGGTGATGAACAGCCGGTTGTTCTTGGGGCCGCCGAAGGCGATGTTCGAGACGGGCTCGGGGATGTTCAGCCGGCCGATGAGCGTCCCGTCCGGGTCGTAGCAGTGCACGCCGCCCGCGATGGCCGCCGCCCACAGCCGGCCCCCGTCGTCGAAGCGAAGGTTGTCGAAGCGGCTGACGCCGTCCGTGGCCTCGGCGAAGACCTCTCCGTCGGACAGGGTCCCGTCCTCGCGCACGTCGAAGACGCGGATGACGCCGCCGCGGGTGTCCGAAACGTACAGCTGCCGCTCGTCGGGCGAGAAGACGAGTCCGTTCGGCGCCTCGAAGCAGTCCGCGACCAGACGCACCTCGCCCGTGCCGGGGTCGATGCGGTAGACGTTGAGGCCGTCCTGCTCCCGCTCGGCGCGATGGCCTTCGTAGTCGCTGGTGATCCCGAAGTCGGGGTCGGAGAACCACACCGAGCCGTCGGAGCGTACGACGGCGTCGTTCGGGCTGTTGAGCCGCTTGCCGGCGTAACGGTCGGCGAGCACGGTGATCCTGCCGTCGGGCTCGGTGCGGGTGACCCGGCGATTGCCCTGCTCGCAGGTGATCAGCCGGCCCTCGCGGTCCAGCGTGTTGCCGTTGCTGTGTCCGGCCGGGGAGCGGAAGACGGACACGGCGCCGGTCGCCTCGTCCCAGCGCAGCATCCGGTCGTTGGGGATGTCGCTCCAGACGAGCTGGCGCCAGGCGGGGAGGTAGAGGGGGCCTTCGGCCCAACGGCAGTGGTCGTACATCTTCTCCAGGCGGTCGTCGCCGTTCGCACACCCCCCGGTGCGGAACCGCTCGTCCAGGATCTCGTACAGCTCGGTGTCGGCGGAACCGGACATGCTTACTCCCGCTTGCTCATATTCTGAACTGTATTCGGCTTCGTCGGACTATGCCAGAACCGCATATGGTGGCGCCATGGGACCGGGGAACGACATGGACGACATCGACCGCAAGCTGCTCGCGGTGCTCCAGCAGGACGCGACCACCGCGTACGCCGCGCTCGGCAAGGAGGTCGGCCTGTCCGCGGGGGCCGCCCATGAGCGGGTGCGCAAGCTGCGGGAGCGGGGCGTCATCCGGCGCACCACCATCGACGTGGACCCGGCCGCGCTCGGGCGTGGCGTACTGGCCTTCGTCATGGTCGAGTCGAACGCCTGGATGGGGAACTCGGCCGAGGCCTTCGCCGCGATCCCCGAGATCCAGGAGGCGCATGTCATCGCGGGCAGCGCCTCCGTCCTGGTGAAGGTGCGCGCGGCGACGACGGAGCAGCTCCAGGACGTGCTGCGCAGGCTGTACGCCATCGACGGCGTGAGCGGCACGCAGGCCACCGTGTCGCTGGAGACCTTCTTCGAGCGCCCGGTCCCGCCGCTCCCGCCGGCTTCGCGCTGACGCGGGGCGGCGATAAAACGTTGACAGGGGCCCGTGGGGGTTCCTACCGTGTACAGCGGATCTGTTGCCGTCGATAGGAGAAGGACGTTGCTCGTCTGAGGTCATGAGACACCGCGTCACGCAGCCTTCGCTGCCGTGTACGCCGCGTGCGACCTCGGCATTCGAGCCGTCCCGTCCCCCCGGCACAGGCCTTTTCCCGTTCTTCGGCCTCCACTCCCGCCGCGGTGTCTCGAACGCGTTGCCCCTGACCGCGCTCCACCACGCAACCGCGAGGCCCGTATGTCTTCTTCCCCCACCTCTCTCAGC
The DNA here is from genome assembly GCF_055581265.1 of Streptomyces sp. NPDC031466. Taxonomy (NCBI): domain Bacteria; kingdom Bacillati; phylum Actinomycetota; class Actinomycetes; order Kitasatosporales; family Streptomycetaceae; genus Streptomyces; species Streptomyces sp. NPDC031466. Next base: position 423,956 of record NZ_JBVIJT010000003.1, on the reverse strand, counting down.
TGCTCGTCGCTCACCTTCGCCTGGGCCGACGGGACCAGCGTCTTCGAAGGCCTCCAGGTGGCCTTCGGCCCCGGCCGTACCGGGCTCATCGGCGCCAACGGCTCCGGAAAGTCAACGCTGTTGAAGCTGCTGGCCGGCGAGTTGACCCCCACCGACGGCACCGTCAAGGCCGTCGGCGAGGTCGGTCACCTGCCGCAGAACGTCACGCTCGACACCGCGCTGCGCGTCGACGAGGTGCTGGGCATCGCCGCGACGCGCGCCGCCCTGCACGCCATCGAGGCGGGTGACGCGAGCGAGGAACACTTCACGGCCGTCGGCGACGACTGGGACGTCGAGGAGCGGGCCCGCGCCACCCTCGACCAGCTCGGGCTCGGCCACATCGGCCTCGACCGCACCACGGGCGAGGTCTCGGGCGGCGAGTCGGTGCTGCTGCGCCTGGCCGCGCTGCTGCTGCGCCGACCCGATGTCCTGCTGCTGGACGAGCCGACCAACAACCTGGACCTGTACGCCCGTCGGCGCCTTTACGCGGCCGTCGAGGCCTGGTCCGGGATCCTGGTCGTGGTCAGCCACGACCGTGAACTCCTCGAACTGGTCGACCAGATCGCCGATCTGCGTGACGGCGCGGTCAGTTGGTACGGGGGCGGCTACAGCGCGTACGAAGCGGCTCTCGCCGGTGAACAGGAGGCGGCGGAGCGCATGGTGCGCGTCGCCGAGTCGGACCTGCGCAAGCAGAAGCGCGATCTGGCCGACGCCCAGGTGAAGTTGTCCCGCCGCAAGCGCTACGGGCAGAAGATCCAGGAGAGCAGGAGCCAGCCGAAGATCCTGATGGGCGCCCGCAAGCGTGCCGCCCAGGAGTCCGCGGGCAAGCATCGCGTCATGCACGAGGAGAAGCTCGCCGAGGCCAAGGAGCGCCTCGACGAGGCCGTGGAAGCGGTGCGGGACGACGACGAGATCCGCGTCGACCTGCCGCACACCCTGGTCCACCCGGGCCGCACGGTCCTCACCCTGAGCGGCCTGGAACTGCGCTACGGAGCCCGGGTCCAGGGCGAGTTCGAATTGCGCGGGCCCGAGCGGATCGCGCTGATCGGCCGCAACGGCGCGGGCAAGACGACACTGCTGCGCACCGTCGCGGGCGAGCTGGAAGCGGTCGCCGGCGAGGCGCGGGCGCATGTCCCGATGCGCTTCCTGCCGCAACGGCTCGACGTTCTCGACGACGACCTGACCGTCGCCGAGAACGTGGCCGCGTACGCCCCCGAGGCGACCAGGAACCGCGTCCGGGCACGGCTGGCCCGGTTCCTGTTCAAGGGCGCCAAGGCCGACCAGCGGGCGGCGACCCTCTCCGGCGGCGAGCGGTTTCGCGCGGCGCTCGCGGCACTGCTGCTCGCCGAGCCGGCACCCCAGCTGCTCATGCTCGACGAGCCGACGAACAACCTCGACATGGCCAGCGTGCGGCAGCTCTCGACGGCTCTGGAGTCGTATCAGGGCGCACTGATCGTGGCCAGTCACGACCTGGCGTTCCTGGAGTCCATCGGCATCACGCGGTGGCTCCTGCTCGACGGGGAGCTGACGGAAATCACCCAGGAAAAGAAGACAGAAGCTGTCGGCTATTTTGACTAGCTTCACGTATATGCACCAGCACACACGGAACCACACCCCCCAGGACAGGCAGCCGGGCGCGCACCAGCACATCACCATCTCCGGAGCCCGGGAGAACAACCTCAAGGAGGTGGACCTGCGCATCCCGAAGGGCCGCCTCACGGTCTTCACGGGGGTGTCGGGGTCCGGGAAGTCGTCGGTCGTCTTCGACACGATCGCGGTCGAGTCCCAGCGGCAGCTGAACGAGACCTTCACCTGGTTCGTCCGCAACCGGCTGCCGAAGTACGAGCGGCCGCACGCGGACGCCATCGAGGACCTCTCACCCGCGATCGTCGTCGACCAGAGGCCGATCGGCGGCAACTCCCGCTCCACCGTGGGCACGATGACGGACGTCTACTCCGTGATCAGGGTGCTCTTCTCCCGGTACGGCACGCCGAGTGCGGGCCCGGCGACGGCGTACTCCTTCAACGACCCGTCGGGCATGTGTCCCGCGTGCGACGGGCTCGGCCGGACCGTACGGCCCGACTACGACCGCATCATCGACCCCACCAGGTCCCTGGCGGACGGCGCGATCCTCTTCCCGCCGTTCGCCGCCGGGACCTGGCACGGCCAGACGTACACCAACACCCCCGACCTGGACACGCGCAAGCCGGTCGGCGAATTCACCGACGCCGAGCGGGAGTTCCTGCTGCGCGGCGGACGAGGGGCAGGCGGACGGAAGAAGGTCAGCGTCGACAACACCGGCGGCGCCCGGGACATCGACTACGAGGGCCTGGCCGACCGCTTCGAGCGGCTCTACCTCAACCGGGACCTCTCCTCCCTCGCCCAGAAGACCCGGGACATGGTGCGGGGCTTCCTCCACGAGGGCCCCTGCCCGGCCTGCCGGGGCGCCCGGCTCAACCCCGCCGCGCTCGCCACCCGGATCAACGGCCTCGGCATCGCGGACTGTGTCCGGATGGAGGTCACCGACCTCGTCCGCGAGCTGGGGCGCGTCCACGACCCGGTGGCCGGCCCCGTCGCCGCGGCGGCCGTGGCGGCCCTGGAGCGGATCGAGGCGATCGGCCTCGGCTACCTCAGCCTGGACCGCGAGACGTCGACCCTCTCCGGCGGCGAGGGGCAGCGGCTGAAGATGGTGCGCCACCTCGGCTCCAGCCTCACCGGCATGACGTACATCTTCGACGAACCGAGTGTCGGCCTGCACCCGCGCGACGTGGGGCGCCTCAACGACCTGCTGCTGCGGCTGCGCGACAAGGGCAACACCGTCCTGGTGGTCGAGCACGACCCGGACGTGATCGCGGTCGCCGACCACGTGGTCGACATGGGGCCGGCGGCCGGCGCCGACGGCGGCCTGGTCGTCTTCGAGGGCACGCCCGACGAGCTGCGCGGGGCGGACACCCTGACCGGCCGCCACCTGCGCCGTGTCAGGGGCGTCAAGGACAAGCCGCGCGAGGCGACCGGCGGCCTCTGGATCAGGGGCGCCGATCTGCACAACCTCAAGAACGTCAGCGTGCGGATGCCGACCGGGGTGCTCACCGCGGTCACCGGCGTCGCCGGGTCCGGCAAGAGCACGCTGGTGTCGAAGGCGTTCACCGGTGCCCACCGAGACGCCGTGGTCGTCGACCAGTCCTCCATCGGCATCTCGGGCCGCTCGACCCCGGCGACCTACCTCGGGATCATGGACACCGTACGAGGACTCTTCGCGCGGGAGACGGGCGCGAAGGCGAGCCTGTTCAGCTTCAACTCCCATGGCGCGTGCGAGCGTTGCCGGGGGCGCGGGATCATCTACAGTGATCTCGCGTTCATGGACCCGGTGACCACGACCTGCGAGGCGTGCGAGGGCCGCCGCTTCAAGGAGGAGGTGCTGCGCCTGACCGTCGACGGCCGCTCCGTCGTGGACGTCCTGGAGATGACCGCCGAGCGGGCGCTCGACTTCTTCGCGCGCTTCGAGGACCGGGCGGTACGCCGACGCCTCGGCGCCCTGCGGGACGTGGGGCTCACCTACCTCACCCTCGGCCAGCCGCTCAGCACCCTGTCCGGCGGCGAGCGCCAGCGCATCAAGCTGGCCACGCAGCTGCACCGCACCGGCACCACGTACGTCCTGGACGAGCCGACCACCGGTCTGCACATGGCCGACGTGGACGGACTCCTCGCGCTGCTGGACCGGCTCGTCGACACCGGGAACACCGTCGTCGTGGTCGAGCACAACCTCGACGTCGTCAAGCACGCGGACTGGGTGATCGACCTCGGCCCCGGCGGCGGCAAGCACGGGGGGCGGGTCGTCTTCGAGGGCACCCCGGCGGAGCTGCTGCGGGCACGCGGGTCGTTCACGGCGGATCACCTCCGAGGCGCTCTGGGCCCGGACGGGGAGCGCGCTGCATGATGTGCGGCAACGCCCGCCCCCATGAGGAGTACCCCGTGCACACCAAGAAGGCCCTGATCCGCCGCCCCGGCCCGCGCCTCGCCGAAGGACTGCTCACCCACCTGGAGCGCACCCCGGTCGACGTGGAGCTGGCCCTTCGGCAGTGGGAGGGCTATGTCGCGGCACTGAATGCCCACGGCTGGCAGACGCTGGAGGTGGCGCCCGCCGACGACTGCCCCGACGCCGTGTTCGTGGAGGACACGGTGGTGGTGTTCCGGAACGTGGCGCTGGTCGCCCGGCCGGGAGCCGAGGCGCGGCGGGGCGAGACCGCCGGCGTGGAGGAGGCCGTGGTCCGGCTCGGCTGCTCGGTGAACCGGGTCCGTGAGCCGGGCACGCTCGACGGCGGCGACATCCTCAAGATCGGCGACACGCTCTACGTGGGGCGGGGCGGCCGGACCAACGCGGAGGGGGTGCGGCAGCTGCGGGCCGCCTTCGAACCGCTCGGCGCCCGTGTGGTGGCCGTCCCGGTCGCGAAGGTCCTGCACCTGAAGTCGGCGGTGACGGCCCTGCCCGACGGGACCGTGATCGGGTACGGGCCGCTGGTCGACAGCCCCTCGCTCTTCGCGCCCTTCCGGCCGGTGCCGGAGGAGCCGGGTGCGCACGTGGTGCTGCTCGGGGGTGGGAAGCTGCTGATGGCGGCGAGCGCGCCGAAGAGCGCGGAGCTTTTCGCGGATCTCGGCTTTGACCCGGTTTTGGTGGACATCAGCGAATTCGAGAAGCTGGAAGGCTGTGTGACGTGCCTCTCAGTTCGGCTCCGCGAACTGTACGTCTGAGCCGCGTTGGGCCCTCAGTTGCGGGGGAGACGGGTGGAGAGGGCGGGCTCGCGGCCTCTTTACGGAGGGTTTAACCTACGGCAACGTAACCTACGACACCGTAGGTAGTGCCCCGCTCGCACTGCCCGTAAGCAATCCCCGCCCCCGTATGGAGCACACGTGACGATCACCTCTCCCCACCTCGCCGGCTCGGACAACTGGACCGATGCCCGGCTCCTCCACGCGCTGGAGGAAGTGGTCGAGCAGGAACTGAACCGCCACCTGAAGGTGGCCAAGGACTGGATGCCGCACGAGTACGTGCCGTTCTCCGACGCCCGCAACTTCCCCGGCCTCTTCGAGGACGGCGAGGCGTGGGAGAAGAGCCAGTCCCCCGTCACCGACATCGGGCGCATCGCCCTGGTGGTCAACCTGCTCACCGAGGACAACCTCCCCAGCTACCACCACGAGATCGCCTCCCTCTTCGGCCGGGACGGCGCCTGGGGCACCTGGGTGCACCGCTGGACGGCCGAGGAGGGCCGGCACGGCATCGTGATGCGCGACTACCTCCTCGCCTCGCGCGCCGTCGACCCGGACCAGCTGGAGCGGTTCCGGATGTCCCACATGAGCGAGGGCTTCGAGTCGGACAACCGCCACTCGATGCTGCACTCGGTCGCCTACGTGGCCTTCCAGGAGCTGGCGACCCGCATCTCGCACCGCAACACCGGCCACCAGTCCGGTGACCCGGTCTGCGACCGCATGCTGGCGCGCATCGCCACCGACGAGAACCTCCACATGGTCTTCTACCGCAACCTCCTGAAGGCCGCCTTCGAGCTGGCCCCCGACCTGACGATGCAGGCCGTGCGGGACGTGGTGGTCGACTTCCGCATGCCGGGCCACGGCATTCCCGGCTTCGAGCGGGCCGCCGCCCAGATGGCCATCGGCGAGGTCTACAACCTGCGTATCCACCACGACGACGTGCTCCAGCCGGTGCTGCGCCACCTGAAGGTCCTGGAGATCGACGGCCTCGGCCCCCAGGGCCTGAAGGCCCAGGAGGAGCTGGGCTTCTTCATGGGCGGGCTCGACGCCGAGGCGTCCAAGTTCGACGAGCGGCTCGCGGCGCGCAAGGCGCGCATGGCGGCGCGGGGGGCCTGACGCCCCGCACGCGCGGTGGCGTGCGCCGGACCGGCCGCGTCACCGCGCCCCGGTCCGCGCACCGGCCGGCACGCGCCTGAGGGCGAACCGCTCCTTCTCGGAGAGGCCGCCCCAGACGCCGAACCGCTCGTCGTGGGCGAGTGCGTACTCCAGGCAGGCCGGGCGCATCTCGCACATCCGGCAGATGTCCTTCGCCTCCCGCACCGAGCTGCCCGGCTCGGGGAAGAAGAAGTCCGCTCCGGTCTGCGCGCACAGCGCCTGCTCCTGCCAGGCGAGTTCGGGCTGGGCCATCGTGTCGATCTGCATGGCCACGATGGTGCCCCGGCGCGCGAAACAAACGATCAACGAACGATCAACGCGCCGCCGGCCGGCGTTTCCCCGCTGCTCTGGTGCCCCGCTCGGCTACGACGCCATCGGCTCGCCGGGAGGGGCCGGCTGGAGCACCGCGAACCGCGCGCCCGCCGGATCCGCGAACTTGGCGAAGCGGCCCACGCCCGCCATCTCCACCGTGTCCATCCGCACCGTGCCGCCCTCCCGCCGGACCTTGGCGACCGCGCCGTCGCAGTCGTCCACCTGGAAGTACGGCAGCCAGTACGCCCCGGACTCGGCGGGGTCGTCGTCGAGGGACGCGATGCCGCCGAACATGTCGTCCGGGGTGCCGTCGGCGGGGTGCACCATCGTGTACGTGCCCGCGGGGGACTCCATCGCGGTGGTCCGCCAGCCGAACACCGAGCCGTAGAACGACGTGGCCGCGGAGGCGTCCGGCGTATACAGCTCCGTCCAGACGAGACCGCCCGGCTCGTTCAGCACGTCGAGTCCCTTGATCTGCCCCTGCTGCCAGACCGAGAAGGGCACACCCGCCGGGTCGGTGAAGCCCGCCATGCGGCCGAGGTCGAGGACGTCCACGGCTCCGTGGAGCGTGCCGCCGCCGGCCTGCTCGACCTGCTTCGCCGTGGCGTCCGCGTCCGGCGTGCAAAAGTACAGCGTCCAGGCCGGTGGGGCCTCGTCCGCGGGCATGGCCATGGCGCCGGCGGCGGTCCCGCCGGAGAGCTGGAACTGGCTGTAACCCCCTACTTCCTCGCCGCCCCGCTGGAGCTCCCAGCCGAACAACTCGCGGTAGAAGGCGCTGACGCCGTCCAGGTCGGGGGCGCACATGTCCACCCAGACCGGGGCGCCCGCGGCAAAACGGGAACTGAGCATGATCGACTCCTTCGTCGGATCTCTCCGCCGTCTCCTTCGAGTCTGGCACCCCCCACTGACAACGCGCCTGTCGTCACCTCCTGGAGGCGCGACCCTTTTGAGAGCGCTCTCAGTCATAACTCTTGACGCCGCAACCACCCGCCACGACAGTGGTGCACCACCCCCACGCACACGGTTCGAGCACCTCCCCCGTAGCCCCCCACCGCGCAGGAGACCTTCCGTGATCTCGCGTCGTACGTTCCTGACCACCACCACCGCCGCCGGCGCCGCGGGCGCCCTCATCCATCCCGGCCGGGCGGGCGCTCTCGGCCCGCGCGCCCAGGCGGTCGGCAAGGCCGCGCCCGCAACCTGCGAACTCGCCCTGCGGAACAAGTCGCTCCCCGGGCGCGTGCACGCCTACGTCACCGGCCATGAGCAGGGCACCGGCCGCTGGGTGCTGCTCAGGCCCGACGGCGGCGTGTACCGCCCCGACTCGCCGCCCGCGCCACAGACGCCGCTGCCCGTCGACTGCGCCATCCCCCTCGGCGCCGCCGGTTCGGCGCCCAGAGTGCTGACGCTGCCGCAGATGTACGGCGCCCGCGTCTACTTCGTGCGCGACGCCAAGCTGGACTTCTTCCTCAACCCCGGGCCCGCACTGGTCGAGCCAGCCTTCGCGACGCCCGCGGACCCCAACTACGGCCGCACCTGGTCGTTCTGCGAATTCACCTTCAACCCCCAGCAGTTGTACGCCAACATCAGCTATGTCGACCTCGTCACCGCGCTGCCCATCGGCCTGACCCTCCAGGGCGATGCCACGCACACCGTCGCCCCGCTCCCCGACGGGGCCGTCGACAAGATCGCCGCGGACCTCACGGCGCAGGCGGCGAGGGACGGGCAGCCGTGGGACGACCTGGTCATCAGGGGTGCCGGCGGCGGCGTCCTGCGGGTGATCTCACCGCAGAACCTCATGGCGCCCTACTTCGACCGGCCCGACCAGATGCCCTTCCGCGACGTCTGGAACGCCTACATCGACCGGGTGTGGGACAAGTACCGCTCCACGGACCTACAGATCGACCTCCAGGGCGGCCGCGGCGTGTTCACCGGGCGCGTCAGTGGCGACGTACTGACGTTCAACGGCGGCCACTCCTTCGCCAGGCCGACGTCGAAGGACATCTTCACCTGCAATCACGGCCCCTTCGCCAACAATCCGGGCGACCCGGACGACAAGAAGGGCCTCCTCGCGCGGCTCGCGGCCGGGTTCAACCGCAGCATCATGCTGACCCATCCCGCGCAGCCGGGCGGCGCGACCGCCGCCGACTACTACCGGGGCGAGGTGACCAACCACTGGTCACGGGTGGTGCACGCCAACTCCCCCATCGGCTACGCCTTTCCCTACGACGACGTGCGGCCCGACGGGCAGCCGGACGTCTCGGGTGCCGCGAACGACGGCAACCCTCGGCGGTTCACGGTGAGCGTGGGGTCCTGAAGAACAATGGGGTCCTGAAGAACAAGGCGAGCGGGCGCCGCCGACGACATGCCCCGCGTCCGGAGGATCCGCACGGGGACGGGACGAGACTGTCCCCATGGACCTTCTCTCACTGCGCTGCTTCCAAGCCGTGGCCCGCCATCAGCACATCAGCCGCGCCGCACAGGAATTGCGCGTCGCCCAGCCGTCGGTGAGCCGCACGATCAGTCGGCTGGAGTCGGAACTCGGGGTCCTGCTGTTCGATCGACACGGCCGCCGGATTCGGCTCAACGAGCACGGCGCGGCGTTCCTGCGACGGGTCGACCGGGCCACGGCCGAACTGGACGACGCGCGGCGCGAGATGGCGGATGCCGCCGGCGCCGGCCTCGGGCGGGTCGCCATCGCCGCGGAGACGTTGATGCAACTGGCTGAGGTGCTGGCCGCCTTCCGGGCGCACAGTCCCGGCGTGCAGGTGCGCCTGCTCCAGGCCTCGGCGCAGTCGATGCGGCGCCATCTGGCCGCCGCGGAGGTGGACTTCGCCCTCGCGTCGCAGCCGCTGGCCGGGCCGGGCCTGGACACGGTGACGCTGCTGCGGGAGGAGGTGTTCCTCGCCGTGCCGTACGGTCACCGCCTGGCGGGTCGGGAGCACGTCACGGTGTCCGAACTGGCCGAGGAGGAGTTCGTCAGTACGCGCGCCGGCCATTGGCAACGCGTGCTTCTGGAGGCGTTGTTCGCCCGTGAGGGCCTGCAACCGCAGGTGAGCTGTGAGGGCGACGAAGCCGCGGCCACCCCGAGGCTCATCGCGACCGGTCTCGGCATCGGCCTGATGCCCGCCGTCGCACGACGTGCCATGAGCGCACACGAGGCCGTGGCCTGGGCGCGCCTCGACACCCCGGACGCCCACCGCACACTCAGCCTCGTGTGGCGGCGGGACGCCTACCTCTCGCCGGCGGCCGGGACGTTCCGCCGACTGGCCGTCGACCACTTCATGCCTCCCTCGTCATGAACACATGACACAACTGGTCGTGGAAGGCATGAACGGAAGTCTCTAGCGTCGGGTTCGCCCACCGGACCCCTGATCCCTCGAACGGGAGCGCTGAAATGTCACGGCATCACGGAGCACCGATCCCCTTCACCAGTTACGTCGAGGCCGTCCTCGCCACCTTGTCCACCGCCCCGCGGCGCACCGTCCTCACGGACGCGGAGGGGCGCACGACCAGTGGCGGCGACTTCCGCGACCAGGTGTACAGGCTGGCGGCGGAACTGCGACAGCGTGGGGCGGTCGTGGGCACCACGGTCGCCCTGCTCACCGGCAACACCGTGGAAGCCCTGGCCGCCCGCTACGCGGCCAACCTCGCCGGCGCACGGGTGGTCTGCCTGTACGACGGCATGAGCGCACCGACCATGGCGAGCATCGTGACCAGCGCCGACTGCCACATGCTCCTGGCGGACACGCGGCAGCGGCACCTGGCGGAGGAACTGCGGCAGGAGCCGCTGCCATCGGCGCACGGGTTCCCCATGCTGTTCCTGGGGCCGGGCACGGACGGCGAGGACGTCCTGGCTCAGGCCCTGCGGCACCCGGCGCGGCCACTGCCGTCTCCGGTGGGTCCGGACGACGACTGGCGCATCGGCTACACCGGAGGCACCACCGGAGTGCCGAAGGGCATCCGCATGACGCACGGCCCCCATCGCAGCGGGATCGAGGACCGGCTCACGGACGCCGGTGACCCGCCGCGATTCCTGGCCTGCACTCCCCTGGCCCATCTGGCGGGGCTCCTGGCCGACCGCACCCTCCACCAGGGCGGATCGGTGGTACTGCGCCACAGTTTCGATGCCGCCGACGTACTGGCCACCATCGAGCGCGAACGCATCACCCACACCTGGCTGTTGCCGCCGCTGCTGTACCAACTCCTCGACCATCCGGCGCTGAGCGGCACCGACCTGTCGAGCCTGGGGCGCATCACCTACGGTGGCACCGCTGCCTCTCCTGCCCGGCTACGCCAGGCGGCAGCGGCTCTCGGCCCCGTGCTGTACGGCTGGTACGGGCAGGCCGAGGCCCAGCACATCACCGAAACGGGCCCCGACGAACAGGAGACGACCGGGCCTGACGGACAGCTGACCGTCGGCAGAGCCCTGCCGGGCGTACACATCGAGGTCCGCGACGCCGACGGCGTCCCACTCCCCACCGGGAGCCGCGGTGAGGTAGTCGTCCGCTCCCCCTACGCGATGCAGGGCTACTGGAAACAGCCCGAACTCACCGCCCAGGTACTGCGCGACGGATGGGTACACACCGGTGACGTCGGCTATCTGGACGACAAGGGATATCTCTACATCGTGGACCGGATCAAGGAGATGATCGTGGTCGTCGGCGGCCACGTCTACCCGGCCGAGTTGGAGGAGTTGCTGCTGAGTCACCCCGCCGTCGCCCAGTGCACCGTCTTCGGCGACCGGGACGACGAAGCAGTCGAGCACGTTCACGCCGCCGTGGTGCCCACTGCCGGACACGAGCCCGACCTGGCGGAGATCCGTGAGTTCGTCACCGCCCGCAAAGGCCGGCTGTACGCTCCCGAAGCTCTCCACGTGCTGCCCGCCCTCCCCCTGACGGCGGTGGGCAAACCCGACCGGCAGCGTCTGCGCGCGCAACTGGGAACCCGTCCTTGAACTCCGGCGGTGTGGGCGGATCGGGTCCCTCGGTGACCCGGATCCTGAGCCGTGCGGGCATTGCTCCTTGCCCGTGCAGGCCGGAGAGCCACTGAGGCGCGTGACGAGATCAGCGGGGTTGCAAGGATGTGCGCTCAGGCCGAAGCCCTGCGCACCAACGCGGTCGGCAGGACCACACCGGCGGGCTCGGCGGCCGGCTCCTCACCTTCCCTGCCGCGCAGCAGCATCCGGGTCATCAACCGACCCATTCCCTCGATGTCCTGACGGACCGTCGTCAGCGGCGGCTCGGTCTGTTCGGCCACCGGCAGCATGTCGTCGAAGCCGACCAGCGCGACATCGTCCGGCACCCTTCGGCCACGCTCCCGCAACACCCGCAGGGCGCCGGACGCGGACAGGTCGTTGGCCGCGAAGACCGCGTCCAACTCAGGCACTCGATCCAACAGTTCGCGCATGGCGTGTTCTCCGCCCGCGGGCGTGAAGTCCCCCTCGGCGATCAGCCGCGGGTCCGCCTCGCCGAGGACGTCTCGGTAGCCGTCGAGCCGGTCGACCGCGGAGGTCTGGTCGAGGGGGCCGGTGATGTGCGCGACGCGGCCGCGGCCGAGGCCCACCAGGTGCCGCACCGCCTCGCGCGCGCCGCCGCGGTTGTCGCTGTCGACGTACGAGGCGCTCGGCTCGCCCGGTGCCGGCTGGGGCCAGCCGGGGCGCCCGCCGAACACGGTCGGCACCCCGGCGCGCCGGATGATGCCGGGCAGCGGGTCGTCGAGGTGCAGCGAGAAGGCGAGGGCACCGTCCACGTGCCCGCCCGCGAGATAGCGGCCGACCCGTTCGTGGTCGTCGCGCCCCTCGGTGAGCAGCAGCACGAGCTGCACGTCGTGCTCCGTCAGTTCCTTGCTGATGCCGCGTAGTTGGAGCGCGAAGAACGGATCGGCGAAGACCCGTGTCTCCGGTTCGGCGATCACCACGGCGACGGCGTCGTGGCGCCGGGTGACCAGGCTGCGGGCGGCGCGGTTGGGGACGTAGCCGAGTTCGTCGACCGCGTGCCGCACCTTCTCGGCGAGCCTCTCCCGCACTCCCGGGTCGCCGTTGACGACTCGGGAGACGGTGGCCCTGGAGACCCCGGCGCGGGCGGCCACGGCCTCCAGGGTGGGACGCGGTTCCTCGGTCACCTTCGCTCACTCCTCCCTGACGGTGTCAGGGAGCATCCTCGCGCATGGGCCCGGCCGTCATCCCGGCGAGGGGGTTCGCGTCCGGCGCGTCCGGACCGGTGCCGGACACCGGCACGCCGGCCCGTGGATCGTCGGGCCACTGCCGCACGGCAGGTACGTACCCGCCGGACCGGACCCGACCGGGGTCTACTCCCCCTGCCCGTCCCGCTTCGCCCGGCTCGGCTGTACGCGCTTGGGCTCGCCCGGCATCTTCGGGTACTCCGGCGGGTAGGGCAGGTCGCCGAGCGCATGGTCCCGCTCGTCCTTGTCGGCGAGGTCCAGCAGGGCCCGGAGGGAGAAGGCCCGCTCCTCCATACGGGCGTGGACGTCGCCGGCCTTCGCGAAGCGTTCGGGCATGGTGGCGATGTCGAAGTCCTCGGGCGTCGCGTCGTCCACCTCGTCCCAGCGCAGCGGCGCGGAGACCGGTGCGTGCGGGCGGGCGCGGATCGAGTAGGCGGAGGCGATGGTGCGGTCTCTGGCCGTCTGGTTGTAGTCGACGAAGATCCGGGGGCCGCGCTCCTCCTTCCACCACGCCGTGGTCACCTGATCCGGCATCCGGCGCTCCAGCTCCCGCCCGCAGGCGATCGCCGCGCGCCGCACCTGGGTGAAGGTCCAGCGCGGCTCGATGGGCACGAACACGTGCATGCCGCGCCCGCCGGACGTCTTGGGCCAGCCGACCAGGCCGCCGAACTCATCGAGTACGGCGCGCAGTTCGTGGGCGGCGCGCACCGCGTCGGCGTAGTCGGTGCCGGGCTGCGGATCGAGGTCGATGCGCAGTTCGTCGGGGTGGTCGAGGTCGTCGCGCCGGACCGGCCAGGGGTGGAAGGTGAGGGTGTTGTACTGCGCCGCCCAGATGACGGCGGCCACCTCCGTGGGGCACATCTCGTCGGCGGTGCGGCCGCTGGGGAAGGTGATGGTGGCGGTGGGGATCCAGTCGGGATGGTTCTTCGGGGCCCGCTTCTGGTAGAAGAACTCGCCGGCCGCCCCGTCCGGGTAGCGCTGGAGGGTGGTGGGCCGGTTCCGGAGCGCGCGCAGGATGCCGGGGCCGACGGCGACGAGGTACCGGGCGACGTCCAGCTTGGTGAAGCCCCGCTCGGGGAAGACCACCCGGTCGGGGCTGGACAGGCGTACCGTCCGCTCCCCCGTGTCGATCTCGACGGCCGCGCTCTTGCCCTTGGCTTCACCCATGGAGCCACGCTAAACGGCGCGGACATTCGCCGCACACCGGGCGGTATGGAGCGGATCGCCGCAGAATCGGAGCATGGACCTGCCGGTGATGCCCCCCGTGAAGCCCATGCTCGCCAAGCCCGTGGCGAAGATCCCGCCCGGGATGCAGTACGAGGCCAAGTGGGACGGTTTTCGCGCGATCGTCTTCCGGGACGGGGGCGACATCGAGATCGGCAGCCGTACGGGCAAGCCCCTCACCCGCTACTTCCCCGAGCTGGTCGAGGCGCTGCGGGAGCGCCTGCCGGGGCGCTGCGTGATCGACGGCGAGATCGTCATCGCCAGGGACGGTCACCTGGACTTCGACGCGCTCACCGAGCGCATCCATCCGGCGGCCTCGCGGGTCGCGACGCTGGCCGAGCGCACACCTGCCTCCTTCGTCGCCTTCGACCTGCTGGCCCTCGCGGAGGAGTCCCTCCTCGCCACTCCCCTGGCCGAACGCCGCGAACGTCTGGTCACGGCCCTGGCCGGGGTGAGCGCGCCCGTCCATGTGGCGCCGGCGACCACGGACACGGAGGTGGCGCTGCGCTGGTTCGAGCAGTACGAGGGCGCGGGTCTCGACGGTGTCGTCGCCAAGCCGCTCGATCTGCTCTACCGCCAGGACGAACGCGTCATGTTCAAGGTCAAGCACGAGCGCACCGCGGACTGCGTGGTCGCCGGCTACCGCTTCCACAAGAGCGGCCCCGTCGTCGGCTCGCTCCTCCTCGGCCTGTACGACGGCGCCGGGGCCCTGCAGCACGTGGGCGTCGCGGCGGCGTTCACCATGAAGCGGCGGGCGGAACTCGTCGAGGAGCTGGAGCCACTGCGGATGGGGACCGCCGAGGGGCATCCCTGGGCGGCCTGGGGGGACGAGGCGGCGCACGAGACGGCGCGGCTGCCGGGGGCGCCGAGCCGCTGGTCGGGGAAGAAGGACCTGTCGTGGGTCCCGGTGCGCCCGGAGCGGGTCTGCGAGGTGGCGTACGACCACATGGAGGGCGGGCGGCGCTTTCGCCACACGGCGCGCTTTCGCACCTGGCGCCCCGACCGTGACCCGCTGAGCTGCACGTACGCCCAGCTGGAGGAGCCGGTGCGCTACTCCCTCACCGATGTCCTCGGGCCCCCGGCCTGACGAGCGCCGCGGTGCCCCGGCGCCTTGACCACACCGACAGGCGGTGCCCCGGCGCCGTAATCACGCCAATGTTCGGCGCGGCACCCCGGCATCTTCCGCCTCATGCGCCGCGCCCCTATGCTCCTGCGCCTGACACGTCAGTTACCGACGGTAAGGGGGGCGGGCATGGGGCGCTGTGGTGCCGGGGGAAGCACGCGAAGAGGGTTCGTCGCGGGGGCGGCGGCGGTCGGCGGAGCGGCAGCGCTGGGCGTGGGAGCGGGCGCCCTGCCCGCGGCGGCCGCCGCGCCTGACGCGCCGCAACAGCAGTCCGTGGCCGTCCTCGGCGGCGGTGTCGCCGGGCTGACGGCCGCTCACGAGCTGGCCGAGCGCGGCTTCGCCGTCACGGTGTACGAACGCAGGGCACTCGGCGGCAAGGCCCGCAGCATGGACGTACCCGACAGCGCGAAGGGCAACCGAAGGCCGCTGCCCGGTGAGCACGGCTTCCGCTTCATCCCGGGGATCTACCACAACCTCCCCGACACGATGCGCCGCATCCCCTTCCCCGGCAACGCCAACGGCGTGTGGGACAACCTCGTGGCACCGCGCGAGATGGCGTTCGCGCGCACCGGCCGCGAGGACATCCGCATGCCGATCCCGTGGCCGGGCCACGAACCCGAGAAGCTCACCCTCGACGACATCGCGCGGGCGCTCAGCGCGCTGCTCGACACCGCGTTCCACCTGCCGGCCCACGAGGTCGCGTACTTCGTGAACCGCGCCCTGGTCTACCTCACCAGCTGCGACGAGCGCCGCGACGACCACTGGGAGGCGACGCCCTGGTGGGACTTCGTGCGCGCCGAGAGGATGTCGAAGGACTATCAGCGGATCCTCGCGATCGGCGTCACCCGCAACATCGTGGCGACGAAGGCCGAGGAGGCGAGCACCCGCACGGTGGGCACCCTCGGCGAGGCCTTCGTCCTCAACGCCCTCGGCCGAGGCGCGGACGGCCCGCCCGACCGGCTCCTGAACGCACCCACCAACGAGGCCTGGATCCACCCGTGGGTGACGCATCTGGAGTCGCTCGGCGTGCGGTTCCGCATCGGCTGGACCGTGCGGGAGCTGGCGTTCGGCGGCGGCCGCGTCACCAAGACGGTGATCGAGGACCCCGACGGCGTACGGCGTGACATCACCGCCGACCACTACGTGCAGGCCATGCCGGTGGAGCACGCGCGCAGGACGTGGAGCGCCGCGATGAAGGCGGCGGACCCGCAGTTGGCGCGCTGCGACAAGCTGCAGACCGATTGGATGACGGGCATCCAGTTCTATCTGACCGAGCGCCCGCCGCTCGTGAAGGGCCACTTCAACTGCATCGACTCCCCCTGGTCGCTGACCGGTATCGCGCAGGCGGCCCACTGGCCCGCGCGCGACTTCCCCGCCGACTACGGCGACGGAGTCGCGGTCGACTGCCTGTCGGTGGACATCTCCGAGTGGGACAAGCCGGGCGTGCTGTACGGAAAGACGGCCAAGCAGTGCACGCGCGAGGAGGTCGCCAAGGAGGTGTGGGCGCAGCTCAAGGCCGCGCTGAACGACACCGGCAGGACGGTCCTGAGCGACGGCAAGCTGCACTCGTGGTTCCTCGACCCGGGCGTCGACGGCCTCGGCACGCCGAACCCCACCAACGAGGACCAGCTCCTCATCCACCCGGTCGGCACCCTGCACAACCGGCCCTCGGCCGCGACGAGGATCCCCAACCTCTTCCTCTCCGGCGACTACGTGTCCGTGGACATCGACCTGGCCACGATGGAGGGCGCCAACGCCTCCGCCCGGCAGGCGGTCAACGCGCTTCTGGAGCGGGTGGGTTCCGACCACACGCCGTGCACGGTGACGCCGCTCTTCCGCCCCCCGGCGATCGAGTCGGCCAAGCGCCACGACCGCGTCCGCTACCGGCTCGGTCTGCGCAACGCCCTCGATCTGGGGTGAGCGCGGAGGGCATGCCCTTCGCGGGCTGCATCCGGTGTGCGCGGGGTATGACGTACGCATGAGACGGCGGATACGGACGCGCGTGGGTGCCGGGGCGGTGGTGCTCGCCGCCCTGGTGGCGGGTTGCACGGTACGGCCCGCCGGGACGGGGCCGTCCGCGGGCGGTCCCGGTGGCGGCGGCACCGTCCTCGCCGTGAAGATCGACAACGTCCGTCCGGCGCGCCCGCAGACCGGTCTGGACGCCGCGGACATCGTCTACGTCGAGCAGGTGGAGGCGGGGCTGAGCCGGCTGATGGCGGTCTACGCCTCCCGCCTGCCGCCCGTGATCGGCCCGGTGCGCAGCGCGCGCGAGACGGATCTCGAACTGCTGCGGCAGTTCGACCGGCCCGTGCTCGCCTTCTCGGGGGCGCAGTCGAAACTGCTGCCGTTGATCGCCGGCGCGCCCGTGCGGGCCCTGCCGCCCGGCAAGGCGCCGGGGGACGCCTATTACCGGGACGGCGGGCGGGCCGCGCCGCACAACCTCTTCGTACGCCCGAAGGCGCTGAAGGCCGCCCCGCGCGCGGGCGCCCTGGAGAGCACCGGGTTCCGGTTCGGGCCGCGCCCGGCGGGCGGTACCCGGCAGACGCACCGGACGGTCCGCTTCCCCGCGGCGCGCTTCGCCTTCGACTGGGTGGAGTACGAGGGCCGTTGGCGCGTCACTATGGACGGCGAGCGGGCGCGCACCTCAGGGGGCAGGGAGCTGCGCGCCGCCACGGTCGTCGTGCAGTACGTGAAGGTGCGGCGCTCCGCCTTCCACGACCGCTCGGGCAGCGTCACGCCGTTCACCGAGACGGTGGGCGAGGGGACGGCACGCGTGCTGCGGGACGGCCGTTCCTACGAGGCCCGCTGGCGGCGTCCGTCGGCCCAGGACGGCACCCGGTTCACGACCCCCGACGGCAGGCCGCTGCCGTTCGCCGAGGGCCAGGTGTGGGTGGTGTACGCGAAGGCGTGAGGGCCGGGAGGTGTCAGCCCGCGACGCGCCAGGTGAGCTTCTTGGTCAGGAGCTTGCGCAACGCCGGGTCGCGGACCGCGTCGGTGGCGTCGGTGCCCCGCACCGAGACGGTGTGCGCGCGGCCGTCGGCCGGTACGCCCAAGGCGCGCGGCGTCATGCTCTTCTCGCCTCGGCCCTTGTCGGTCGCGTGGCCGTCGACGTACCAGCGCAGCTGGATTCCCTTGCCCGCCTCGACGGTGACGGGCTGTGTGCGGTTCACCTCCCGGTCCGTGCGGGTGGTGGCGCCGATCACCGACGCGTGCCGGTGGAAGCCGGCGATCATCGCCTCGCGGCCGGGCAGGTTGAACTCGCTGCCCAGGGTCCGCATGATCGAGTCCTCAGTGGGCCGGTAGATGCCACGGGGGTAGTAGCCGCCGCCCCGGTACGCGCCGACGGTGCCGCCGTCCGGTGACGTCCGGCCGATCCAGCGGTACCACTTCTTCTTCTGCGCCGTCAGCTGCGCCGCCTTGAGCTTGCTGATGTTCGACTCCCACGGCTCGGCGCCGGTGTAGGTGTCGTACTCGTCGTACCAGTACTCGTCGGCCAGCTTGCCCAGGGAGTGGCCGGTCTCGTGCACGACGATCTGGGAGGACTCGGGGTTGTCGGAGGAGGCGGTGGCTATGCCGTCGTAGCCCGACGGGGAAACGATGTCGTTGTAGCCCGCGCCGCCGTACTTGGTGGAGTTGGCGAGGACGATCACCAGGTCGGCGTCGGCGGCCTTGCTCGCGTACGCCTCGACCTTCTCGGGGTTGACGCACAGCAGGCGCTCGACGTTGTCGCAGTAGAACGACGTGCCGAGAGCGGTTCTCTTGCTCGTGTGGTAGTCCGGATCGCCGCCCACGCCGGACTGCGGGGAGTGGGCCTCCACCGCCCAGACGTTGAACTGCTTCTTGTACGTGCGGTACGGCTCGACCGCGGAGACCTCCTTCCACTTCCTGCGCACGTCGGAGAGGAAGTCCTCCTGCTGGGACTTGGTGTACCCGTCGCCGATGAACACCACGTCGGCCTTGGTGCCGATCGGGCCGTTCCGCACGAGGGAGACGACCTTCCCATCCTGGGCGATGGCCGAGCGCTGCCTGTTGTTCAGCGGGGCGGGGACGGGGATGGTGGTGTGCCGCGGGTGGCTGTCGGGGCCGGGGAAGTACTCGACCTGCTGCTGAGGTCCTTCCGACCGCGCGGACGCGGCGGACGGCGGGGTGCCGGGGGCGGTGTCGGCGGCGGCACCGCCGCCCCCGGCGAGGCCGGCCGCGACGGCCACGCCAGTGGCGACCGCGATCTGGAGCCGGGTACGCCCGGGCCGTCCGCCCGCGCGCCGGCTCGTCCGTACTGATGTGCCGGGTATTCGGCTCCGCATGAGGGTCCTCTCGACATCCGCCGACGAACGGCGCACAACCAAAATGGGCATGACAATACAAGGGGTGGGGTGCCGGGTGCGCCGTCCGAGCGGCCGGCTCGACGCCCGGACCAGCGGGACTGCTCACCGCTGCCGGGGAACTGACCCCGTGACGACGTTGCGCCCCTACCTTGGCGTGGAGCGCTCACGTTTCGCTGACGTTCGGCTCACGCGCCGGTGACGGCTGCCCGCGGCCGGCCTCGGGTGGGCAGGGGCAGGCGCGGGAGGCTCACCGCGCCCCGTACACCGGCTGCGGCGGCTGCGCGTCGGTGAGGAGTCTCCGTGCCGTCTCGCCCGCTTCCGCGGGCGTCCAGCGGGCGCCCTTGTCGGCGGTGGAACCGGGACGCCAGCCCTCCATGACGGTGATGCGGCCGGCCTCCGCCTCGAAGACGCGGCCGGTGACGCCCGCGGAGCCGGCGGCGCCGAGCCAGACGACCAGCGGGGAGACGTTCTCCGGGGCCATCGCGTCGAAGGCGCCGCCCCCGGGGGCCGCCATGGTCTCGGCGAAGGTCCGCTCCGTCATACGGGTCCGGGCGGCGGGGGCGATGGCGTTCACCCGCACTCCGTAGGGCGCGAGTTCGGCGGCGGCGACCATGGTGAGGCCGAGGATGCCGGCCTTCGCGGCGCTGTAGTTGCCCTGCCCCACGCTGCCGAGCAGGCCCGCCCCGGAGCTGGTGTTGACCACGCAGGCGTGCGGTGTCCGCCCGGCCTTCGCCTCGGCCCGCCAGTACGCCGCCGCGTGCTTCAAGGGCAGGAAGTGGCCCGTGAGGTGGACCCGCAGCACGGCGTCCCAGTCGTCCTCGTCGAGGTTGACCAGCATCCGGTCGCGCAGAAAACCCGCGTTGTTGACGAGGGTGTCGAGACGGCCGTACGCGTCCAGGGCGGCCCGTACCAGGGAGGCGGCGCCGTCCGTCGTGGCGATGTCACCGTCGTGCGCGACGGCGTCGCCGCCCGCGGCGCGGATCTCCTCGACCACGGCGAGCGCGGGCCCGCCGGACCCCCCGGAGCCGTCCGGGCCCACCCCGAGGTCGTTGACGACGACCCGTGCGCCCTCGGCCGCGTACGCGCGCGCGTGCGCACGGCCGAGGCCGCGCCCCGCGCCCGTGACGAGCACGACGCGGCCCGCGCAGATTCCGGCCGGGGCGGGGGAAGTCGAGGCGGGGTCGGGCACGGCGGCGGATGCGGCGGGCGAGGTCATGCGGCGACTCCCTTGGGGGGTTCAGCGGTTGACGGAGGCGGCGTCCAGGAACGCCGGGCGTTCACCGCCGCCGTGCAGCTGGAGCGCGGCGCCGCTGATGTACCGGGCGCGGTCGGAGGCGAGGAACACGCAGGCGTCGCCGACGTCGGCAGGGTCCGCGAGACGGCCCAGCGGGACGGTGCGGGCGACCCGTTCGACGCCCTCCTCGTCGCCGTAGTGCAGGTGGGCGCTCTCGGTCCGGGCGAGGCCGAGGACGACCGTGTTGACGCGCACGGCGGGGGCCCATTCGACCGCCATGGTCCGGGCGAGGTTTTCCAGCCCCGCCTTCGCCGCGCCGTAGGCCCCGCTGCCGGGCGAGGGCCGCGTGCCGCTCACACTGCCGATCATCGTGATGCTGCCGCCGTTCTCCTGGGTGCGCATCACCTGACTGGCCGCGACCGAGGCGTACAGCGGGGCGAGCAGGTTCAGTTCGACGATCCTGGCCTGGCGGGCCGGGGCCGCATCGGCGAGGAGGCCGTACGGCGTTCCGCCCGCGTTGTTCACGAGCGCGTCCACCCCGCCGTGGTCGGCGGCCACCGCGTCGAAGAAGGCGGGGACCGCCTCGGCCTCGCGCAGATCCAGCGGGCGGAACTCGGCGGTGGCGCCCGCCGCTTCGACCGGCTCCCCGGGAGGCCGGCGGGCGCAGACGACGACGTGCGCCCCGGCGGCGAGGAAGGCGCGGGCGATTCCGGCGCCGACGCCACGGGTGCCGCCGGTGACGACGACGACCTGTCGGGTGTCAGTCATCGCTGCTACCTTCCTGACTAACAAATGTTTGGTTGAAGGCGTGTGGTCGAAAGGTAGCGGATTCGCTGATGTCTGTCTCCACCTCCGTCACCACCTCCGTCCCGGACGACGGCGTGGCCGTGGTCACCGTCGACCGTCCACCCGTCAACGCCCTGCCCGCGCGGGGGTGGTTCGCGCTGGCGGACGCCGTGCGCGTCGCCGGGCGCGACCCCGCCACGCGCTGCGTGGTGCTGACCGCCGAGGGCCGGGGGTTCAACGCCGGCGTGGACATCAAGGAGCTGCGGCGCGACCGCGGCCACACCGCGCTGCTCGGCGCCAACCGCGGGTGCTACGCCGCGTTCAGCGCGGTGTACGAGTGCGAGGTGCCGGTCGTCGCCGCCGTGCACGGCTTCTGTCTGGGCGGCGGCATAGGACTCGTGGGCAACGCGGACGCGATCGTGGCGAGCGAGGACGCCACCTTCGGGCTGCCCGAGCTGGACCGGGGCGCGCTCGGTGCGGCCACGCACCTGGCCCGCCTGGTCCCCCAGCACCTGATGCGCACCCTGTACTACACCTCGCGCACCGTGACGGCCGCCGAGCTGCACGCCCACGGCTCGGTGTGGCGGGTCGTCCCGCGCGCGCAGCTGCACGAGGCGGCCCTGGCGCTGGCGCACGAGATCGCCCACAAGGACGGCACGCTGCTGCGCCTCGCGAAGGCGGCGATCAACGGCATCGACCCGGTCGACGTCCACCGCAGCTACCGCTTCGAGCAGGGCTTCACCTTCGAGGCGAACCTCAGCGGCCTGGCCGGCCGCATCCGCGGGGACGTCGGACCGCGAGGGGAGGACGGGGCATGACGGACCCGGCACGGACGGCCAAGACGATGACGCCGGAGGAGATCGTCGGGCGCCTGGCGAGCGGGATGACGCTCGGCATCGGCGGCTGGGGTTCCCGCCGCAAGCCGATGGCGCTGGTGCGCGCGCTGCTGCGGTCCGACATCACGGACCTGACGGTCGTGTCGTACGGCGGCCCGGACGTCGGTCTGCTCGCCGCCGCCGGCCGCGTCCGCAAGCTGATCACGGCGTTCACGACGCTCGACTCGATCCCCTTGGAACCGCATTTCCGGGCGGCACGCGAGCGTGGCGCCCTCGAACTCGTCGAGTGGGACGAGGCGATGCTCATGCAGGGCCTCACCGCGGGCGCCCAGCGGCTGCCGTTCCTGCCGATCCGCGCCGGCCTCGGCTCCGACGTGCTGCGCGTCAACCCCGGCCTGCGCACAGTCATTTCGCCCTACGAGGACGGGGAGGAGCTGGTCGCCGTGCCCGCCCTGCGGATGGACGCGGCGCTGGTGCACATGAACCGCGCCGACCGGTTCGGCAACGGCCAGTATCTGGGCCCGGACCCCTACTTCGACGACCTGTTCTGCGAGGCCTCCGACACCGCGTACGTCTCGTGCGAGCGGATCGTCGACTCCGGGGAGCTCACCGCGCACGCGGCGCCCCAGACGATGCTTCTCTCGCGGCACGCGGTGACGGGCGTGACCGAGACACCGCAAGGCGCGCACTTCACGTCGTGCGTGCCCGACTACGGCCGCGACGAGCCCTTCCAGCAGGAGTACGCCACCGCCGCGGCCGACCCCGAGGCCTGGGCGGCCTTCCACGACCGCTTCCTCACCGGCACCGAACAGGACTATCGGCTGGCCGTCGAGGCCTGGCACAAGGAGCAGCGATGACACCGACCGGTGCGCCGACGGCCGGGCGGACGGCCACCCGCGCCGAGTACTGCGTGATCGCCTGCGCCGACGCCTGGCGGGGTGACGGCGAGATCCTCGCGTCCCCGATGGGCACGATCCCCTCCGTCGGCGCGCGCCTGGCCAAGCTGACGTTCTCGCCCGAGCTGCTGCTCACGGACGGTGAGGCACTGCTCATCGGCGACGTCCCGGCGGTGGGCGCCGCCTCGGGTGTGACGGAGGGCTGGCTGCCCTACCGGCGGCATCTGACGATGGTGATGGGCGGGAAGCGGCACGTGATGATGGGCGCGAGCCAGATCGACCGTTTCGGGAACCAGAACATCTCCTGCGTCGGCGACTGGCGGCGACCCCGGCGACAGCTCCTCGGCGTGCGGGGCGCCCCGGCCAACACGGTGAACAACCCGGTGAGTTACTGGATCCCCCGGCATTCGACGCGGGTGTTCGTCGCGAAGGTCGACATGATCAGCGGTGTCGGGTACGACAGCGCGGCCGCCGCCGGGCCCGCCGCGACGCGCTTCCACGAGCTGCGGCGCGTGGTCTCCGACCTCGGCGTCTTCGACTTCGTCACGCCCGATCACTCGATGCGTCTCGTGTCCCTGCATCCGGGCGTCACGCTGGACCAGGTGCGCGGGGCGACCGGCTTCGCGCTCTCGGTACCGGACGAGGTGCCGTGCACGCGGGAGCCGACGGGCGAGGAACTGCGGCTGATCCGCGAGGTGGTGGACCCTCGGGGCCTGCGTGAGCGCGAGGTGCGCGCGTGACGCCGTCCGCGCCCGTCCTCAGGACGGCACTGACCGAGCTGGTCGGGGTGCGGCATCCGCTCGTGCAGACCGGCATGGGCTGGGTGGCGGGCCCCCGGCTGGTGTCGGCCACGGCCAGTGCGGGGGCGCTCGGCATCCTGGCCTCGGCGACCATGCCCGTCGAGCGGCTGCGCGCGGCCGTGCGTGAGGTCAAGTCCCGTACGGACGCGCCGTTCGGGGTGAATCTGCGCGCCGACGCGGGTGACGCGCGCGACCGCGTCCGGGTCATCGTCGAAGAGGGCGTGCGGGTCGCGTCCTTCGCGCTCGCGCCGTCCCGGGAGCTGATCGCCGAGCTGAAGGACGCGGGCGTGGTGGTCATCCCCTCGGTCGGCGCGCGCCGGCATGCCGAGAAGGTCGCCGCGTGGGGCGCGGACGCGGTGCTCGTACAGGGCGGCGAGGGCGGCGGGCACACGGGCGAGGTCGCCACGACGGTTCTGCTGCCGCAGGTGGTCGACGCGGTGGACATTCCCGTGGTCGCGGCGGGCGGGTTCCACGACGGGCGGGGCCTGGTCGCCGCGCTCGCCTACGGCGCGGCGGGGGTGGCGATGGGCACCCGCTTCCTGCTCACCTCGGACTCGACGGTGCCGGACGCGGTCAAGGCGTGCTATCTGGCGGCCACCGTCAAGGACGTCACCGTCACCACGCGCGTGGACGGCCTGCCGCACCGGATGCTGCGCACGGAGCTGGTGGCCGGCCTGGAGAAGTCGGGCCGGATCGCGTCCCTGGCCCGGGCGGTGCGGCACGTCGCGGCGTTCCGGAAGGTCTCCGGTCTGGGCTGGGCGCGCCTCGCGCGCGACGGCCTCGCGATGAAGCACGGCAAGGAGCTGACGTGGGGCCAGGTCCTGCTCGTGGCGAACACGCCGATGATGCTGAAGGCGGCGATGGTGGACGGCCGCCCCGACCTCGGCGTGATGGCCTCCGGCCAGGTGGCGGGAGTGATCGATGACCTGCCGTCGTGCGCGGAACTGGTGGAGCGGGTGATGACGGAGGCGGCGGAGGCAAGGGGCCGATTGGGCCGGCCCTGGTGCCCCTGACCGCTCGCTGGGGGCCACCTGTGAGCCGCCCGCTCGGCGGCAGTGAGCCGGGGGCAGTGAGCCGGGGGCAAGGACTGCCTGAGGCCGCGCCGCGTGGCTCGGCCTCACCGCCGCGCGGCCCGGCGTCAGCGCCGCGCGGGCGACAGGTGGTCCAGTGCCCGGTCGATGAGGCCGTCCGCCCCGCAGCTCCGTGCCAGGGTCAGGCCCCGCTCCAGCTCGGGCGCGGAACCGGTCGCGATGCCGTACTCGACGCGGGCGACCGCGTGTTCGTAGGCACAGGGTGAGGCCTCCAGGTAGGTGACGGCCTTGCGGAGCAGCTCGATGGAGCGCGCTCCGCTCTCCAGGGCGGCCGCGCACCGCAGGGCCTCGCCGATCGCGGTGTCCGTGCCGAACCGCTCGGCCTGTGTGCGGGCGTCCGAGACGAGGCGCCTGGCCCGCTCGGGGTCGTCGTGGGCCAGGGCGCGGGCGAGGTCGTAGGCCCAGGGCGCGAGGACGGTGTTGTACTGTCCGCGCGCGGTGAGCGCCTTCGCCGTCTCTTCCAGGATGTCCAGTCCCTCGCCGGTGCGGCCGCGGGCGAGCAGCAGTCTGCCGCGTACGGACATGGCGTCGGGCACGTAGATCGTGGAGGCGGAGGGCGGCGCGAAGCCGTAGCGGTCGGCGACGGCGCCGGCCTCCTCGGTGTGTCCGCGCGCCAGCAGTGTGTCGATGAGCATGCTGGCCGCCTCCCAGTGCATGGGCAGGCCCTCGCCGACGCGGTCCGCGAGGCGCAGGCTCTCCCGCAGGGAGCGCTCGGCGTCGACCAGTCGGCCGCGCCTGCGGTGGACGTAGCCGAGGAAGGCGTGGGCGAGGGCGAGGTGTCCGCCGCTCCAGCCCGCCGTCTCGTACACGCACACGGCCTCGGTGAACAGGCTCTCCGCACGGTCGAGCCGGTCCGCGAAGGCGTAGGAACCGCCGAGCATCAGCCTGAGTTCGAAGCTCCATTCCGTGTCGGTCCAGCCGAGGCCCGGTGCCAGGCGGCCGTTGACGAGGGCACGGTCGCAGAGCTCGACGACCAGTTCGGCGTTCTCGCCGCGGGTCATGGCGTCGAAGGCCCGCAGGATCAGCAGGGCCCGCTCGGAGTTGTCCCGGCCGGCGAGGGGTCCGGCGAGTGCGGCCAGTCGCCGTGAGCGCCCCGGTGAGTCCTTCTCGCCGGCGTGGATGCCCTCCCACATGTAGCGCACGGCTTGCAGGCGCAGCTTCAAGGGCCCTTGGGCGAGCCGCTCCGCCTCCTCGTCGATGGCCCGCAGGCCTTCTCCGAGCTGGTCGTTGTGGACGAGCGCCTGGGAGAGCCGGCAGACCGCGTCGACGCGCAGCTCCTGGTCGAGGCCGCGCATGGAGAGCGCGTCGCGCAGGTGCGCGATGGTGGTGACGGGCGAGGTCAGGAGTGTGGCGCAGCCCAGTTCGTAGAGCACGCGCGCGTGGATCTCGGGCAGGGGCGGCTCCCGCAGGGCCCGCTCCAGGCAGCGGCGGGCCGCGTCGGGCGCGCCGACCGCGAGGTGTTCGGCCGCTGCCCGGCGCAGCTGCTCGACCATGTTGGGGTCGTCCTCGGGGTGGACTTCGAGCAGGTGCCGGGAGGCGGCCGCCGCGCTCCGGCCTTCCCGGGTGAGGACCTCCGCGGCCACGCCGTGCAGGGCGGTGCGGGTGGCCGCGGGGATCGAGCGGTAGATGGTGCTCGCGATCTGGGGGTGGACGAACTCCAGGGTTTCCGCGTCGCGGAGCAGGATGCGTGCGGCGCAGAGCCGTTCCGTGCAGCGTTCGGCGCTCTCGCGGGACATGGCGGCGAGGCCGGCGGCCATGTCGAGGGGGGTGGCGGTGCCGAGGATGGCGACCGCCCAGGCGAAGCGGGTGGCGTCGGTGCCCAGCTCCTCGAGCCGGGCGACGAGGCCGTGGCCCTTGGCCGAGCGGTTGAGGGCGCGCAGCGCGTCCGCGGAGCTCTCCACCGGTTCCAGTTCGCCGTCCTGCACCTTGGCGAGCAGTTCGACCGACTCGTACGGATTGCCGCCGGTGACCGCCCACACCTCGCGGCAGAAAGGCGCGTCGGCGTGCTCGCCGAGCGTGGCGCGGGTCAGGCCCGCGGCGGCGTCGGGGGTGAGCGCGCGCAGGGTGCTGAACGAGCGGGCCGACGCGCCGGCCGAGGCCAGCTGGCGCAGGCTCTGGCCGGTGGTGTCGCCGGGGCGGTGTGCGATGACGACGAGGACGGGCAGCTCGTCCAGGCGGCGGGCGAAGGCGACCAGCCACTGCAGGGTCTCCTGGTCGGCCCAGTGCGCGTCGTCGACGACGAGGACGAGCGGCCACTTCAGCTGCGCGAGGCGTGCGACCGTTTCGACGAGGCCGTCGCACACGCCCTGGGGGTCGACCTGGCGTCCGCCGGGCTGGACTATGCCGAGGGCCGGGCCCGCGATGTCGTACCAGTCGCCGAGGTATTCGCGGGTCTCCTCGTCGGAGATCGCGATCAGGACGGGCTGGAGGAGCTGGCGCACGACGTTGAACGGGACGGAGGTGACCGCCTCACCGCCGCGTGCGGTCCAGACGGTGGCACCGTGGTCCTCCGCGATGCGCCGCACCTCGGCGAGGAGCGCGGTCTTGCCGATGCCGGCCTCGCCGCTGAAGACGAGCAGGCCGCCCGCGCTCGCGGCGTCCGCGCAGAGCCGCTCGACGGCCTTGGTCGCCGTGGCGAGTTCGGCGTCGCGCTCCCAGAGCGGGGTCCAGGCGGCTCCGCCGGGCCGTCCCTGCGTCATCGCGCTACCTCCCGGGGTCGCTCAATCGACGTACAGGAGTCGAGACTAGCCGGGTCGGGGCCGCTGTGGAGCACGGTCGGCCCAGCTACTCCCACAAGAGGTGAGGAGGATCCTGGCCCCGGCGGCCCGGCGGACTTTTCCGGGAGTGCGGGCACGGGTGGCCCGGCGGGGGCCGGCAGCCGGTCAGAGGCGTTCGATGATCGTCACGTTGGCCTGTCCGCCGCCCTCGCACATCGTCTGGAGGCCGAACCGGCCGCCCGTGCGCTCCAGTTCGTGCAGGAGCGTCGTCATCAGCTTCGCCCCGGTCGCGCCGAGGGGGTGGCCGAGGGCGATCGCGCCACCGTTGGCGTTGACCTTCTCCGGGTCGGCCCCGGTCTCCTCCAGCCAGGCGAGGACGACCGGCGCGAACGCTTCGTTGATCTCCACGAGGTCGATGTCGTCGATGCTCATGCCGGTCTTCTCGAGCGCGTACGCGGTGGCGGGGATCGGCGCGGAGAGCATCCGGATGGGGTCCTCGCCCCGCACGGAGAGGTGGTGGATCCGCGCGCGGGGCGTCAACCCGTGTACGCGCAGGGCCCGTTCGCTCGCGAGCAGCATGGCCGCCGCGCCGTCGGAGACCTGGGAGGAGCACGCGGCGGTGATGGTGCCGCCGTCCACGACGGGTTTCAGGGCCGCCATCTTCTGCGGGGTGGTGTCGCGGCGCGGGCCCTCGTCGGTGGTGACGTCTCCGTACGCGACCAGTTCGCGCGCGAAGCGGCCCTCGTCGAGGGCGCGGATCGCCCGCTGGTGGGAGCGGAGCGCGAACTCCTCCATGTCGCGGCGGGATATCCCCCACTGCTCGGCGATCGCCTGGGCGCCGTGGAACTGGTTCACCGGCAGGTCGCCGTAGCGGGCGCGCCAGCCCTCGCTGCCGGCGTAGGGGCCTTCGGTCAGGCCGAGCGGTTCGGCGGCCTGCCGGGACGCGAAGGCGATGGGGATCATCGACATGTTCTGCGTGCCGCCCGCGACGACGAGGTCCTGGGTGCCGGACAGGACGCCCTGGGCCGCGAAGTGCACGGCCTGCTGGGACGATCCGCACTGCCGGTCGACCGTCACGCCGGGCACCTCTTCGGGGAGCCCGGCCGCGAGCCAGCTGGTGCGGGCGATGTCCCCGGCCTGGGGCCCCACCGTGTCCAGGCAGCCGAAGACGACGTCCTCGACGGCGGCCGGGTCGATGCCGGTGCGCTCCATCAAGGCGTTGAGGACGTGGGCGCCCAGGTCGGCGGGGTGGACCCGGGCGAGCCCTCCCCCGCGCCTGCCGACGGGGGTGCGGACCGCTTCGACGATGTAGGCCTCGGCCATGACTGCGTACTCCTCGGTCGGGCGGCGCCGCGTGGGAACACGCCGCTCAGGTACGTACGGAGATGCCGTCCAGGACCATCGACAGGTACTGGCGGGCGATCTCCTCGGGGCTGTGGCCGCCACCGGGGCGGTACCAGGACGCGGCCACCCAGACGGTGTCGCGCACGAAGCGGTAGGCGAGCCGGACGTCCAGGTCGTCGCGGAAGGCGCCGTCCGCGACACCCCGCTCCAGCGTCGTCAGCCAGGCCTTCTCGAAGCGCTGCTGCGAGTCGGACAGGTACTGGAAGCGCTGCTGGGCGACCAGGTGCCTGGACTCCTTCTGGTAGATCGCGACGGCGGCGCGGTGCCGGTCGATCTCCCTGAAGGACTCGGTCACGAGCGCTTCGAGGGTCGCGCGGGGGTCGAGCCGGGCCTGGAGCACGGAGTCGTACCCGTCCCACAGCTCGGTCAGGAAGGTGCGGAGGATCTCTTCGAGCATCGACTCCTTGGAATCGAAGTGGTAGTAGAGACTGCCGGCGAGCATGCCCGCGGCGTCGGCGATCTTGCGGACCGTGGTGGCGTTGTACCCCTGCTCGGCGAAGACGTCGGCGGCGATGCCGAGCAGTTCGCGGCGCCGCTCGGGCGAGGGACTCACCTGGGTCTTCTTCTTGCCGGGGCGCCGCTGTGCCGCGTCGGTGCTCTGCTGCCGTGCGTTGGTGCTCTGTTTCGGTTTCGACACACGGCCATTCTCCGCCTACGCGTGCTGGCTGCTGACCGAGACGGTCTCGCCCGTCATGTACGAGGAGTAGCCGCTGGCCAGGAAGACGATGACGTTGGCTATCTCCCAGGGCTGCGCGTACCGCCCGAACACCTCCCGCGCGGTGAGTTCCTCCAGGAGCTCCGGGGTGGTCACCTTCGCCAGATGGGGGTGGAGGGCGAGGCTCGGCGCGACCGCGTTGACCCGGATGCCGTGGGGGGCGGCCTCGATCGCGGCGCAGCGGGTGAGGGCCATGACGCCGGCCTTCGCCGCGGCGTAGTGCGCCTGGCCCGCCTGGGCGCGCCAGCCGAGCACCGAGGCGTTGTTCACGATCGCTCCGGCGCGACGGGTGCCGTCGCCGGTCCCCTCGGTGGCCCGCATCCGGCGCAGGGCGGCGCGCAGGCAACGGAAGGTGCCGTTCAGCGTCACGTCGATGACCCTGGTCCACTGCTCGTCGGTCATGTCCGTGATCTGCGCCGTGCCGCCCAGCCCGGCGTTGTTCACCACGATGTCCAGGCGGCCGTGGGCCCGCTCGGCCAAGTCGAACAGGCTCTGGACCTGCGCCTCGTCGGTGACGTCGCACGGGATGCCGTCGATCCGGTCGGCGCCGAACTCCGCCGCGAGTGCCGCGACCGACTCCTTGGTGCGGCGCGCGTGGGCGTCACCTATGACGACGCGCGCCCCCTCTTCCAGGAAGCGGCGGGCGGTGGCGCCGCCGATGCCCGCTCCGGCGGCGGCGGTGATCACCGCGGTGCGGCCCGCGAGCAGATCGTGGCCCGGCAAGGACGCGGGTGCGTCGGCCATGAGCGGCTCCCCCCTGTTCCGGTGCGGCTGTGCCGCCAGGACATTTCCCTCGACTCGGAGTCTCCCCACAAGGTAATCTACCAAACACTTGTTAGGGAAGAGCGGACTGTCAGGGAGAGTGGGGGCTGATGGATCTCGACTTCACCGCCGGGGAAGAGGAGTTCAGGCAGCAGGCGCGGGACTGGCTCGCGGCGCATGTACCGGCCGTGCCTCTCCCCTCTCTGGAGACCGCGGAGGGCTTCGCGGCCCACCGGGAGTGGGAGCGCGAGCTGGCCACCGACCGCTGGTCGGTGGTGTCCTGGCCCGAGGAGTACGGCGGGCAGGGCGTCGACATCGTCAAGTGGCTGGTGTTCGAGGAGGAGTACTACGCGGCAGGGGCGCCGGGCCGCGTCTCGCAGAACGGCATCCATCTGCTCGCGCCGACGCTCTTCGACTTCGGCACCGCCGAGCAGCGGGCACGGGTACTGCCCGCCATGGCGAGCGGCGAGACGATCTGGGCGCAGGCGTGGTCGGAGCCGGAGGCCGGTTCGGACCTCGCCTCCCTGCGTTCCACGGCGCGGCGGGTGGCGGGCGGCTGGCTGCTGCGCGGCCAGAAGACGTGGTCATCGCGTGCGGCGTTCGCGGACCGCGCGTTCGGGCTGTTCCGCAGCGAACCGTACGAGGCCGGGGCGAGCCCGGGTGCCGGCGGTGCGAGCAGGGGCGCAGACACGGCCGGCGTCGGCAGTGCCAGGAGTGGCGTCGGCAGTGCCGGCAGTGGCGTCGGTGAGGCCGGTGCCGGGGGCAAGGCCGAGGCCACGGGGATGTCCGGTGCCGAGGCCACGGGGAAGCCGGGCGGTGTTCCGGCCAAGCCCCACCATGGGCTGACCTATCTGATGTTCCCGCTCGACGCCGAAGGCGTGACGGTCCGTCCCGTCGGTCGCCTGGACGGCAAGCCCGCCTTCGCCGAGCTCTTCCTCGACGACGTCTTCGTGCCGGACGAGGACGTGATCGGCGAGCCGGGCCAAGGCTGGCGCATCGCCATGTCGACCACCGGCAACGAACGCGGTCTGACCCTGCGCTCCCCCGGCCGTTTCCTCGCCTCGGCGGACCGCCTGGTGCGGGACTGGCGGGCGCACGGCGCCCCCTCGGACACCGCGCTGCGTGACCGCGTCGCCGACGCCGTCATCGGCGCGCGCGCCTACGAGCTGTTCACCTGGGCCTGCGCCTCGCGCTTCGCGGCCGGGCAGGCCGTCGGCGCCGAATCCAGCCTCAACAAGGTCTTCTGGTCGGAGTACGACATCGCTCTGCACGAGACGGCGCTCGACCTGCGGGGCCCGGCGGGGGAACTGACGGAGAGCACGGACTGGCTGGAAGGGTACGTCTTCTCGCTCGCCGGCCCCATCTACGCGGGTACGAACGAGATCCAGCGCGACATCATCGCCGAGCGGCTGCTCGGTCTGCCGAAGGGGCGCCGATGAGGTTCCTCCTGGACGAGGAGCAGAGGGAGTTCGCGCGTTCGCTGGACGCGATGCTGGCGGCGGCCGACACCGTGGCGGCCGCACGCGCGTGGGGCGCAGGTGATCTCGGGCCGGGGCGTGCGGTGTGGGCGCGGCTCGCGGACATGGGCGTCTTCGCGCTGCCGGTTCCGCAGGCGTACGACGGGGTGGGCCCGCTGCCCGTCGAAACCGCCGTCGCGTTCGTGGAGTTGGGGCGGCACGCCGTGCCGGGGCCGGCCGTCGAGACGGTGGCCGCGGCGGCACTGCTCACTCGCCTGGCGGAAGAGGGCGAGCCGGGGCCGGCCGAGCGGTTCCTGCCCGCGCTCGCCTCCGGCGCGCTGAACGCGACGCTGGCTCTCCCGGAAGGGAGTCCGTACGCCCTGGACACGGAGGCGGCGGGCGTGATCCTGGCCGTGTCCGGCGACGAGTTGCGGCTCGCTCCCGGGCACGCGCGCGTACGTCAGTCCCTCGACCCCGCCCGCCGCCTGGCCGCCCCGCTGCCCGGCGGCGAACTGCTCGCCCACGGAGCGGCCGTGACGGCGGCCGCGCGGCACGCGACGCAGTGGGCGGCGCTCGCCACGGCCGCGCAGGCGCTCGGCGTCGGGCTCGCGCTGCTGGACAGGACCGTGGCGTACGTGAAGCAGCGCACGCAGTTCGGTTCGCCGATCGGGGCCTTCCAGGCCGTCAAGCACCGCCTCGCGGATGTCCTGGTGCGCCTGGAGTTCGCCCGGCCGCTGGTGCTCGGCGCCGCGTCGACCATGGCGCCGGCGGATGTCGCCGCCGCCAAGGTGACCGCGGGCGATGCGGTGTACGGCGCCGCTCGCGCGGCCCTCCAGTTGCACGGGGCCATCGGCTACACCGCCGAGTTCGACCTCTCCCTGTGGCTCACGAAGGCGCGTGCGTTGCGCGGGGCGTGGGGAGCCCCGGGGGTGTGGCGGGGACAGGTCCTGGCCGAGTGACGGCTGACGGCTGACGGCTGACGGCTGACGGGCCGGGCGTACGTCACTCGGGCGGCCCGTACGCGGCACGCCCCCGCCGGGCCGGGCACGGCCGTGGAAGCGGCCCGGCGCCCCGGGCTGCACCCCGTGCCGCTTTCGCGGAAGACGCGTCACCCCTCTCCCCCGGGATGCGATGATCAAGGTCAAGGGTGAGCCGACCGAGAAGGAGGCCCCACGTGCGCGTGATCGGGCTCATGTCAGGGACCTCGTACGACGCGATCGACGCCGCGGCCGCCGATCTGACCCTCGACGGGGACCGCCTGACGCTCACCCCCCTCGGGCTGATCAACCGCGGCTACGACGAGGGGCTGCGCGCCTCGCTCGCCGCCGCGCTGCCGCCCGCGCCCACCACGCTCGCCGACGTATGCCACCTGGACACCGCCATCGGCCGCGCGTTCGCCGCCGCGGCCGTCGAGGCGGACCGCGAACTGTGCGACGGGCAGGCGCGGTTGGTCGCCTCGCACGGCCAGACGGTCTACCACTGGGTGGCGGACGGGCAGACGCACGGCACCCTGCAGATCGGGCAGCCCGCGTGGATCGCGGAGGCGACGGGGCTGCCGGTGGTGGCCGACTTCCGCCCGCGCGACATCGCCGCGGGCGGCCAGGGCGCGCCCCTGGTGAGCCTCGTCGACCGGATGTGGCTGCGCGACCGCCCCGGCACCCCCGTCGCGCTGAACCTCGGCGGCATCGCCAACATCACCGCCGCCGACGGCACGGCCTTCGACACGGGCCCCGCCAACGCCCTGGTCGACGCCGTGGTGGCCGAGGTGACGGGCGGCCGCCTCACCTATGACCTGGACGGTGAGATCGCCCTGCGCGGCACCGTCCACCAAGGCCTCCTCGACCGCCTCCTCGCCGAGCCGTACTACGCCCGTCCGGCGCCCAAGACGACCGGCAAGGAACTGTTCCATCTGCCGTACCTGCGTACGGCGTTGAAGGGGTACGAGGCGCTGCCCACCGAGGACGTCGTCGCCACGCTCACCCGGCTCACCGCCCGTACGGTCGCCCACGCCGTGCGCTCGGTGCGGGCCTCGGAGGTCATCGCCTCGGGCGGCGGGACGCGCAATCCCGCGCTGATGGCCTTTCTGCGGGCGGAGTTGGGCGTCGGCGTGCCGGTGCGGACCTCGGACGAGCTGGGACTGCCGGCCGCGGCGAAGGAGGCGTACGCCTTCGCCGTCCTC
The DNA here is from genome assembly GCF_055581265.1 of Streptomyces sp. NPDC031466. Classification (NCBI taxonomy): domain Bacteria; kingdom Bacillati; phylum Actinomycetota; class Actinomycetes; order Kitasatosporales; family Streptomycetaceae; genus Streptomyces; species Streptomyces sp. NPDC031466. Next base: position 389,957 of record NZ_JBVIJT010000003.1, on the reverse strand, counting down.
GGCTTCCTGACGCTGCACGGCCTGCCGGGGACGGTCCCGACGAGCACGGGGGCCCGCCACGCGAGCGTGCTGGGCTCGATCACCCCGGGCCGGCGGGGCACGCCGTGGCCCGAGACGGTCCCGGAGAAGGTGGCCCCCACGCGGTTGGTCGTCAACGGACATGGGAGCGGGGCACGGTAGGCGGCCGCCTCCCCGGTCCGAGGACGCCGCCTTTCGACCGGCCCCTCTCATGCCCCTTTCACGCGGGGCTCATACTCTGGCGCCCATGACGCAGATGACTCCCCCAGGCTGGTACCCCGACCCCGGCCAGACCGCCGGCGGTCCTCCCACCGAGCGCTGGTGGGACGGGAACGTGTGGACGGATCAGGTGCGCGCCGCCCAGAACGCGCACGCCCATCCGACTCAGCCGGCCTTCCCGGCGTATCCGGGGCAGCCCCCCGCGCCACGGCGAGGCCTGCGCGTGGCGATAGCCGTCGGCGTGGTGCTGGTCGTCCTCGCCGGGATAGGCGGCGGCGTGTACGCGCTGACCTCCGGTGACGACGGCGACGGCGACGCCGGCTCCGCGGCGCGGAAGCCGTCGACCGGCGCCCCCGAGGAGCCCGGCAAGCCCGGGGCGACGCAGACCCCCGAGGGCCCCGGGGCGCCGAGCGCGCCGGGCCAGGAGAAGGGCTTCGCGAGCGACCCCGTCAGCGGCATCAAGATACCGGTGCCGGACGGCTGGACGGGCGGCACCACCCAGCGCGGCGCCGCGGTGCAGACCGCCCCGATCCCCTGCCCCGGGAACGCCGAGGAGCAGTGCACCCGCGGCAGCGCGTACTCCCAGACCGCCGAGCGCCTGCACCTCGACGGCAAGACGCCCGAGGCGGCCGCCAAGGCGGACATCAAGACGAACGCGAAGGAAGGGTACGGCGGCAAGACATACGGCCGGATCACCTCGCACAAGGTCCTGGCGTCCAAGTCGATCACTGTGGCGGGCCAGAAGGGCTACTACGTCCGCTGGAAGGCCGTGACGGAGAAGAGCGACGACGGCTACGTCGAGTCGCTCGCCTTCCCCTCCCCCGCCGACAAGTCGAAGCTCGTCATCGTCCGCATGGGCATCGACGTCAATCCCAAGGCCCCCTCGCCGTCCGCCATGGACCAGATCGCCAAGGGCATCAAGGCCGGTCCCACCGGTGACGGCGGGGCGGGAGCCGGACAGGAGGTCTGAGCGCGGTCCGACGCCCGGCGCACGGACCCAAAGGGCCGGGCGGGGTTCCTCGCCGCTCACGAGGAACCCCGTCCGGCCCGGGGGTGCGCGCCGCCCCCGTCCCCACGGTGCGGCGCGGGCAGGCCCGAGTCCCGTCATCCCACGGACTCGGGCCCACGATCAGGTGAGGCCGAGCGCGGGCAGCACGCAGGCCTCGACGAACCGACTCAGATACTCCTCGTCGGCGTGGGCGCCCTCGATGATGGGCCGCGCCCGCAGCACGCCGAACAGCTGCACCGTGAGGAATTCCACCGCCGGGTGGCCCCCGGCGATCTCGCCGCGCTCGACGCCGCGCCGGATGATCGCGTCCATGGCCTGGAGCTCCGGTTCGACCAGCGTCTCGCGCAGCACCCGGCGCAGGTCGACGTCCTGCAGGACCGCGTGGCTGAGCGCCTGGACCAGCATCGTGTCCCGCCCCGACTGCTCACCCGCGGCGCGGGCCGCCTCGCGCAGGTCGCCGGCGAGACTGCCGGTGTCGATGCCCGCGAAGCGCACGCACCGGTTGGCGCGCAGGGCCGCCGCGACGAACTGCGGCTTGGTCTTCCACTGGCGGTAGAGCGTGGACTTGCTGCACCGGGTGCGGGCGGCCACGCCCTCCATGGTCAGCGCCTCATAGCCGCACTCGCGGAGCTGGTCGAGGACGGCGTCGTAGAACTCCTGCTCACGCTCGGGCGTGATCTTCGAGCGACTCGACGTCGACGTCATGACTCTTCCCCTCGGTACGGCGGCCGGTCCCGCTGGAACGACCCTCATCGATACGCCAGTGTACCGGTACGTCGACGTATCGGTACACTGGCGTATCGATGAGTGGGGCGATCCCCCGCTCGGCACCGCACTACCCAGTCATCACGCAAAGGGGCCGGGGGATGGAATCCCGAACCGAGCCTGTCGAACGGGAGCCGGACAGCATGGTCCGGACGCCGGACACGAACGTCCGGAAGCCGGACACATCTGCCCGACCGCCCCTCGTCCGCGAGCTCCTCCTCGTCGCAGGACTCTTTCTCGTCTACAAATTCGGCAGGCAGCTCGCCAACGGCCACACCGGCGAGGCGTTCCGCAACGCGCACCGCGTGTGGGACGCCGAGCGGGCCCTGCGCCTGCCCGGTGAGGGCGGCGTGCAGGACGCGCTGCTGAGCAGCGAGACGCTGATCCACGTCGCGAACACCTACTACGCGACCGTGCACTTCCCGGCCACGCTGCTCTTCCTGGTCTGGCTCTACGCGCGCCGTCCCCGGCACTACGTCTGGACCCGGCGGGTCCTTGCCGCGCTGACCGCGGCCGCGCTCGTGCTGCACCTCGGCTTCCCGCTCGCGCCGCCCCGGATGCTGGCCGCCGCGCACCTCATGGACACGGCGCGGGTCTACGGGCCCTCGGTGTACGCCGCGAAGCCCGCGACGGACACCATGGCCAACCAGTTCGCGGCCATGCCCTCCCTGCACTTCGGGTGGGCGCTGATGCTCGCCATCGGCATGATCGTCGCGACGTCGACGCGGTGGCGCTGGCTGTGGCTGCTGCACCCGCTGCTGACGCTCCTCGTGATCGTCGGCACCGCGAACCACTACTGGCTGGACGCGATCGCCGCGAGCGCCCTGCTCGGCGTCGCCCTCGCGGTGATCCGGCTGCCGCGCCCGGCTCCGTCGCTGGTCGTACGGCGCTCCGGGGCCGGGCTCGCGCCCGAGCCCCACCCGGGCTCTTCCACCCCGCCGGCCGCGCCCGCGCTGACCGTCTCGGGGGCACACCGATGAGCGCCACCCTTGTCGCCGTCGTCCTCTCCCTCGTCTCGGCGGGCGCCTACGCCGCCGCGGCCGTGGCCCAGGAGCGGCTCGCCTCCCGGGTCGCCGACGGGGAGAGCGGCGCGCTGCGGATGCTCGCGAGCGGCGTCTGGTGGTCCTCGGTCGGGCTCAACGCGGCCGCCGCCCTGCTGCACGTGGCCGCGTTGAAGTACGGGCCGCTCACCCTGGTCCAGCCGCTGGGGGCGCTCACCCTCGTCGCCGCCGTGCCCCTCGGCGCGCGGCTCGCCGGGCGCCGGGTCACCCGCCTGGAGTGGCGCGGCACCGGTCTCACGCTCATGGGCCTCGGCGCGCTGCTCCTGACCGCATCGGGTCCGGCGCCGGACGACACCCTCACGGTGCCCGAGGCGCTGGTCGTGTCCGCCGCCACCATGGCGGTCATCGGGTTGCTCTCGCGCCCGGGAGCCCGGCCGGGACTGCGGCACGCGACCGCGTCCGGTTTCGCCTCCGGCGTCGCCTCGGCGCTCACGCAGACCGTGACGGTCGCCGTGACCGACCGCTCGGGCCCGCTGCTCAGCCCGCAGGTGATCGTCGTGGCGCTGCTGGTCGCGGCCTTCGCCGCCGGTGGGCTGCTGCTCTCGCAGACCGCCTACCGCGGCGGCCTCGGCGCGCCGCTCGCCGTGGTGACCCTGTCCAACCCGCTGGCGGCCTCCGTCATCGGCGTCGCGCTGCTCGGCGAGCGGCTGCGGGGCGGGGCCGGCGGGCTCCTGCTCGCGGTCGCGGGCGCGGCGGTGGCGGCGTACGGGGTCCTGGTGCTCACCCGCTCCCCGCGGCTGCCCGGGGACGAGCCGGCGACGCCCGACTACCTGCCGTCGATCCCCTCCCCGGCCGTGGAACCGGCGGCGCTGCGGCTGTCACGGCCCTGACGGCGTCGCCGTTTTCGTTCATCGGCCGAGGGGCCGGGTCACCCGAAGCCGCGGGCGTCCTGCTTGAGGGCCGTGTCGACCGTGAGCGCCGTCGCCACCACGAGGCTCAGGAGCGGCTCGGGCAGCTGGTAGTGGATCTGCAGGACGTAGTTGTCCGCGGTGGTGAACATGGTCTTGGCGAGACCTTCCCAGGTCTTCGTGATCCGGGCGACCTCGTTATCCGCGTGGTCGACGATCGCGAAGTTCCAGGCGCGCCAGTTCTCCGCCTTGATGGCGCCGATCCGCTGGCCGTTGACCATCATCGCGAAGTTGATCTTGCCGATCATGTTCTGCTGGACGATCTCACCGACCGGCTGCCCGTCCGCGCGCTCGACGATCACCCGTGATTTCATGAACTTCGCCGGGCGGGTCAGCAGCATCTGCGGGCGGCCGTGCGCGTCGCGGATCTCCAGCTTGTGGGTCATGAACTGGTCGAGGCTGGAGACGAAGCGCGCGACCTTCTTCAGCGTGCTCTGGCCCACCTGCACGACCGTGCCGAGCGTGTTGCCCGACTGGTCCATGACGCTGTACTCGTTGGTCAGCTCGATGAGCTTGGCCTTCTGGTTCACCACCAGGACCGGCTCCGTGAACAGCGTGCCGCCGCCCTGCGCGGACGGCGCGACGCCGGCCTGCCGCTGGACCTGGCGCTGCACCTTCGCGGGGTCGGCGGCCGGGGGCGCCACCGGCGCGGCCTGCGGCTGGGCCGGCGCGTGGCCGAACTGGCCCTGCGGCCCGCCGAACTGGCCCTGCGGGGCCTGCGGCTGCTGCGGGACCTGCTGGGCCGGGTTGGTGTGCTGGGTCCACTGGGAGCCGTCCCACCAGCGGAGCTGCTGGGGGTCGCCCTGGGGGTCCGGGTACCAGCCTGCAGGAGTGTTCGAATGCGTTGTCACCCGGGTGACCCTACCCTCAGGCCACCGGGCGCCCACCAGTCCCTCGGGCGTGGCCGGCGCCTCGATCCGACCCGCCGCCCGCAGATCGGGCGGGCCGAACAGGCGGCCGGATTAACCGGACCACCGAGTATGACAAAAAGAATCATTGCGTCAAGAACAATGCCACAACAGTCCCGCCGAATCATGCAAATCGGATCGTCATATACCGGGCGGCCTGTACAGCGAAGCACGCCCGACTTCCCCATCGGCTGGCTTGAACACATCCCTTTCTTTGGCACCCGCACAGTGACCGGGTAGGCTTCCGTCTTTGAAATAGGCCGAAGTGAGCACACCTCCTGCCGACTACGTGGGGAGCTGGTCATGCGACCGGACGAGCGGATCGGGGGCCTCGTTCAGTCCCTCTCGGAACACCTGGTCAGGAATGTCGAGGAACACCGCCTGGAGAGCGCGCGCCGCGATTTCCTTCAGAACGGATTCACCACACTGCCCTTCCTCGCGCCCGACCGTGTCAAAACAGCGATTGCGGACGAAATCGAAAGCCTCGTAGCGGAACACGGCGTTCGCCGTGGAGTCAGCTTCAAGGAGACCGGACATACGCCCCGGCACATGCGCAATGTCCGCCACAAGGAAATCAGCGACCACGCATCTGTCATTCCGGCGGTGTATTCCTCCCCGGATCTCCTCGGAACTCTGGGCAGAGTCGCCGGTGAGCCGGTGCTCATGTGCCCCTACGAGCCGGAGCGGTACGTGATCACCGAGCTGGAGCGGTCCGGTGACACGCACGGCTGGCACTGGGACGACTACAGCTTCGCGCTCGTCTGGGTGGTCGACTGCCCGCCCGCGGAGCACGGCGGATTCGTCCAGTGCGTGCCCCGCACGTACTGGAACAAGCAGGACCCGCAAGTGCACCGGCAGTTCCTGAGGCAGCCCATCCACTCCTTCGAACTACGGCCGGGCGACCTCTACCTGATGCGCACCGACACCACCCTGCACCGCGTCTATCCGCTGAGCCGCGGCCGTCGGCTCATCATCAACATGGGCTACGCCTCCCATGCTGATCTGCACAAACAGATCAGCCACGAGACCATGGACGGGCTCTGGCGCGGCTCGCGCGAGGAACAGGCGGAACAGACCGTATGACGTCTGCCGGGGGGACTCCCGCACCAGGCTCCGAGCCCCCGCAACTGCCGCGGCAGCTGACCACGTCGGGGCTCGTCGTCCACTACATCACCTCCGTGATGGGCGCGGGCGTGCTGCTGATTCCCGCGCTCGCCTGGGCCGAGGCGGGACCGCTGTCCCTGGTCGCCTGGGGACTGCTGATCCTCTACAGCTACCCCTTCGCGCTGATCTTCGCGAAGCTGTCCGTACGGCATCCCACGAGCAAGGGCGTCGCCCAGTTCGTGGAGGCGGCCTTCGGTGCGCGGGCGGGCCGGATCGCCGCCGTCTTCCTGCTCCTCACCCTGCTCGCCGGCAATCCCGTGCTGGGACTCGCCGCGGGCCGCTATCTGCTCTCGGCCGTCGACCCCACCGCCTCGAACCGGGCGGCGCTGCTCGCGGGCACAGCCGTCATCGTGTTCTGCGTGGCCCTCAACCTCTGGGGGATCAAGGTGAGTACGCGCGCGCAGATGGTGGTTCTCGGCGCCGTGGTGCTGTTGCTGGTCCTCGTCATCTGCCTGGCGCTGCCGAAGGGCGACTACACGCGCCTCACGCCGTTCGCACCGCACGGCTGGAGCGCTCTCGGCAGTACGTTGCTCATCTGCTTCTTCGGATTCATCGGCTGGGAGAACGCCGCGCCGGTGGCCGAGGAGGTAAGGGATCCCGAACGCACCTTTCCCCAAGGCATTCTCCATGCCGTCAGCTGTGTGGGGCTCCTGTACTTCGCGATGGCTCTCACCGTCTCGGTGGCGCTGCCCGCATCGCCCGCGGGCCACTCCGGCGGGTCGGGGCAGTCGGATCTGACGGCATTCGTGCGGCTCCTCCAAGTGGCCACCGGGACCGGCCTGCGGAGCAGCGGATTTCTCGTCGCCGGGGTCCTGCTGCTGCTCACCACCAACGCCTGGTGCCTGGGCACCTCGCGCCTCGTCTTCGCCCTCGCCCGCGACGGCCTCCTGCCCGCCCGGCTGAGCAGGCTCACCGCCCGGGGCAGGATCCCGGCGCGCGCGGTTCTCGCGCTCCTGCCGGGCTACGCGGTGTCGGTCGTCCTCCTCCTCGTCACCGACTCCAGTGAGACCACCCTCATCAAGGCGTCGTCGGCCACCTACCTGCTCATCTTCCTGATGGCCTTTCTCTCCGCGGCGAGACTGCTGCCCCGGGGCGGCACCGCCCGGCTGAATCTGGCGGTCCTCGCGGCCACCCTCGCCATGCTGCCGTTCTTCGGCGTCAGTCTCGTCATCGCGCTGGCGATGCTGCTGCTCTCCGTCATCGCCGAACGGTGCCTGCGCAAGCGCGTCACCCCACCCACCGAGACAGGAGTCCTCACATGAGCGCACGCCATATCCTGCGCATACAGGACCTCTCCGCCAAGGAGATGTGCTCCCTGCTCGACCTCGCCGAAGCGATGAAACGCGGCGACGACACACGCGCCCACCTGGCGGGCCGCTGTATCGGCCTCCTCTTCAACGTGCCCTCCACCCGAACCAGGGTCTCCTTCCAGGTCGCCGCCTCCCAACTCGGCGCGCACAGCTACCCGTACGGGGTGGAGGAACTCCGACTCGCCAACCGCGAGTCGATCGAGGACACCATCGGCGTACTGAACCGCTATCTCGACGCGCTCGTGGTCCGCTGGTACGACATGGACGACTACGGCGCGGGCCACCGCCGCCTGCGCGCGATGACCGAGCGCGCGACGATCCCCGTCATCAACGCGCTGGACGACGAGGAGCACCCCTGCCAGGTGCTCGCCGACCTCATGACGCTGCGCGAGCTGTACGGGGCGCAGGTACCGGCCGAACGGGTCGTGTACGCCTGGTCCTACTCGCCGCGGCAGAAGACCCCCGGGGTGCTGCACTCCTCGATGATGGCCGCGGCCGTGCTCGGGCACCGCATCACCGTCGCGCACCCCCCGGGGTTCGCACCGGAGGAGCGTGTGACCCGGGCCGCCCGGGCCGTCGCCGCCCGGACCGGCGCGAGCATCGAGCTCACCCACGACCTGGAGGGGGCCGTCCAGGACTGTGCGGCGGTGTACACCCTGAGCTGGAAGTCCCCGACGCTCGTCGGCCAGGAGGAGATCCAGGCGAGGACCCGGCTCGCGGACCGGTGGCGGATCACCGCACCGCTGATGCGGCGGGCCGCCGACGGGGCGGTGTTCCTCGACTGCATGCCCACCAATCGGGGTGAGGAGGTCGACGCCGAGGTGAAGGACGGCCCATGGTCGAAGATCTTCCAGCAGGCCGAGAACCGACTGCACACCCAGAAGGCGCTGCTCACCCAGTTGTTCGACGGCACGCTCCAGGGCGGCCCGCGATGACGGCGGCGGGCTGTGGCACGCGGGTGGCCCTGGTCACCGGGGGCGGCGGGGGTATCGGCGGCGCCGTCGCGCGGCGGCTCGCGGACGACGGCGCGCACGTCGCGGTCGTCGACCGGGACCGCGGGGCCGAGGCGGTGGCCGGGCGCATCCGCGAGGCGGGCGGACGCGCCGAGTCGTTCCTGTGCGACCTGGCCGCGGAGAGCGAGGTGTCGGCCCTGGTCGAGGAGGTCACCGACCGGCTCGGCACCATCACCGACGTGTGCTGTGTCGCGGGCAGCATCCGACGCGGCACGGTGCCGGAACTGTCCCTGGCGGACTGGCACAGGTCGTTCGCGGACAACGTGGACTCCGTCTTCCTGGTGTGCCGGGCGGTGCTGCCGCTGATGGAGCGGGCCGGGCACGGCCGCATCGTCACGGTGGCCTCCGGATGGGGGCTGCGCGCCGGAAAGAAGGCCGCGGCGTACTGCGCGGCCAAGGCCGGTGTGGTGATGCTGACGCAGGCCATGGCGCTGGACCACGGCCCCGCCGGCATCAGGGTCAACTGCGTCGCCCCGGGCGACACCCGTACGCCGATGCTCGCCCGGGAGGCACGCCAACTCGGCCAGTCGGACGCCGAGTTCCTCGCCGAGGCCGCCGACCGGCCGCTGGGCAGGATCGGCACGCCGGAGGACATAGCCGCCGCGGTGGCCTTCCTCGCCGGGCCCGACGCCGACTTCATCACCGGCACCGTGCTGAGCGTCGACGGCGGGGGCGGCGGGGGCGGCGTCTGAGACGTCGGGCGGAGGCCGGGGGGGGTCGTGGGGAAGAGGTGACACCGCCCGCTCCAAGAGCGTCTCCAGTACCGGCGCCGCGGGGGTCCCGGCTTGTCGCCGCCAAGGCCCCCCGCTTGCGCCCTCCGGGCCCGGCGCCGGTCAGACGGTGATGATCGCCGGGTCGCTCACGCCCGCCGCGCCGGTCTCCACGTGGCCCGCGAGCCTGCGCAGGAAGCCCGTGTCGGTGTCGGACTTCACGGTGAGGTCGTACCAGCGCCTGCTCGCCCGCAGGTCGACGGTGTGCGACATGGTGGCGCCGGCCTTGACCTTGAAGGTCTGCGGGGTGCCTCCATAGGCGTTGGTCAGCGTGAGGTTCACATCCGTGCCGCCCGTGTTCCTCAGGGTCAGCTTGATGTTGCCGGTCGTGCCGTCGTGCCGGGCCGTGACCTCCGGGCCCGCTTTCTTGCCGGGGCCCTTGAAGGTGCGCAGGAAGCCGTTCGGACCGAACACCGACAGGTCGTACGAGCCGCCGGAGTACACGGAGTTCCAGGTGTCGGAGAGCGTCTTGCCCGCCTCCGTGGTGTACGTCCAGGGGCCGTCGGTGCGGTTGGCCGAGCGGACGTGGAAGCAGACGCCCGCCTTGTCGCCGCCGCCGAACGTCAGCGTGAACTTGCCGGCGGCCGCGTCCGCCCTGCCGTCGACCAGCGGGGCGTACGGCAGGGCGCGGGTGGGGCGTGTGCCCCGCTCCTGCTTGGGCAGGGCCGCGTTCGCGGGCGCCTTCGGCACGTAGTCGGGGTGGCGCTTGTCGTCCGGCGGCTCGTAGGCGGCGGTGTCGGGCAGCCGTGCCGGTCCGGTGTCTTTGCCGCTGAAGTCGAACGCGGAGGTCAGGTCGCCGCAGATCGCGCGGCGCCAGGGCGAGATGTTGGGCTCCTTGACGCCGAAGCGCCGCTCCATGAACCGGATGATCGACGTGTGGTCGAAGACCTCGGAGTTCACGAAGCCGCCGGTGCTCCACGGCGAGACGACGATCATCGGGACGCGCTGGCCGAGGCCGTAGTGGCCGGCCGCGTAGGAGGCGTTGCCGGGGAAGTAGTCGAGCGTCGTGTCGACGGTGGACTTGCCCTGGGCCGCGTCCTTGGGGACGTACGGCGGGACGATGTGGTCGAAGTAGCCGTCGTTCTCGTCGTAGGTGACGAACAGCGCCGTCTTGGCCCACACCTCGGGGTTGGAGGTGAGTGCGTCGAGGACCTGGGCGATGTACCAGGCGCCGTAGTTCACCGGCCAGTTGGGGTGCTCGGTGAAGGCCTCGGGGCAGGCGATGTAGGAGACCTGCGGGAGCCGGTCGGCCCGCACGTCGGCCGTCAGGATGTCGAAGTACCCGTCGCCCGCCTTGGCGTTGGTGCCGGTGCGCGCCTTGTCGTGGAGCGGGTCGCCGGGCTTGGCGTTGCGGAACCTGTTGAAGTACAGCAGGGAGTTGTCGCCGTAGTTGCCGCGGTAGGCGTCGTCGATCCAGCCCCAGTGCCCGGCCGCGTCCAGGCCGTCGCCGATGTCCTGGTAGACCTTCCAGGAGATGCCCGCCTGCTCCAGGCGCTCGGCGTACGTCGTCCAGTCGTACCCCGCCTCCTGGTTGCCGAGGACCGGGCCGCCGCCCTTGCCGTCGTTGCCGACATGGCCGGTGAGCATGTAGTAGCGGTTGGGGTCGGTGGCGCCCATGAACGAGCAGTGGTAGTCGTCGCAGATGGTGAACGCGTCGGCGAGGGCGTAGTGGAAGGGGATGTCCTCCCGCTTGAGGTAGGCCATGGTCCGCTCGGACTTCGCGGGGATCCACTGGTCGTACCTGCCGTTGTTGAACGCCTTGTGGCCCCCGGCCCAGTCGTGGTCCAGGCCCGCGATGAACTGCATGCCGAGGTCCTCGGCGGCCGGGTGGAAGGGCAGGACCTCCCTGGTGCCGTTCGGCTGGTTCCAGACCGGCTTGCCGTTCGGCAGGGTCACCGGGCGCGGGTCGCCGAAGCCCCGTACGCCCTTCATGGTGCCGAAGTAGTGGTCGAAGGACCGGTTCTCCTGCATCAGCACCACGACGTGCTCGACGTCCTTCAGGGTGCCGGTGGTGCGCCTCGCGGGCAGGGACGCGGCGCGGGCGATGCTCTGGTCGAGCATGGCGTAGGCCGCGGTGCCGCCGGCCAGCTGCAGGAAACGGCGCCTTTTGAGTTCAGGCATGTGTATGTCGACCTCGTGTGATGTGGGGGACGCGAGCGGGTGCAGTGTGTCAAGGGGAGCAAGCGATACGGAAGGGCCGGTGTCCGCCGGGTGAAGAGAAGTCCAATCTCTGGTCGGGGATACACAAGTCCCTCGTTTGGAGGGCACGGAACCCGCACGGGCACGGCGGCTGGACCGGTTCGGCGGTTCTGTCCCGATCGCCCCCGTTGACGGGGTAGGTGCCGTGGGCAACCATGCGGGAGCAGGGGGAAATTCGTCGCCTCACCCCGGGGAGAGCCCATGACTGTGCACGTCCACGGCACCTGCGCGCCCGGCTTCGAGCGCGTGCGCGAGGAGTTCGAGCGGAACTTCACCGAGCGCGGCGATCTGGGCGCGGCCGTCGCGGTCACGGTCGACGGCGCGTTCGTGGTGGATCTGTGGGCTGGTGACGCCGACCGGAGCGGCACGCGCCCCTGGGAGCGCGACACACTGGTGAACGTGTACTCCACGACCAAGGGAATGACGGCCCTGTGCGCCCACCTCCTCGTGGAGCGCGGCGAGTTGGACCTGGACGCCCCGGTCGCACGGTACTGGCCGCAGTTCGCCCGGGCGGGCAAGGCGGACCTGCCCGTGCGGTGGCTGCTCAGCCACCGCGGTGGGCTGATCGCGCCCGGCGAGCCGCTGGGGCCGGGCGCCGTGTACGACTGGGAGAAGGTCACCGACGCGCTGGCCGCCACCACGCCCTGGTGGCGCCCCGGCACCGCGCAGGGCTATCACGCCGTGACGTTCGGCTTCCTGGTCGGTGAGGTGGTGCGGCGGATCACCGGGGTCACGCTCGGCGCCTTCCTGCGCTCCGAGGTGACCGGGCCGCTGGACGCGGACGTCTTCGTCGGCACACCACCGAGCGAGCACGGGCGGTGCGCGGACATGGCGCCGCCGGTCGCGGGCACGGGCGGCGCCCCCTCGCGCGGGGCGTTCGCCGAGATCCCCGAGCCCCCGGTGAGCGGGCTCGACGAAGCGCCCACGGCCCCGCTCACGCTGGCCTTCGGCTACCTGCCGCTCGGCGACGTGAACGGCGCGGCCTACCGGAGCGCCGAGATCCCCGCGACCAACGGCCACGCCACCGCACGCGGCCTTGCCACCGTCTACCGGGAGTTGGCGTGCGGACGGCTGCTCGGCGCCGACACGGTGGAGCGGCTGCGCACATCGCAGAGCGGCGCCGACGAACCGGACCTGGTGCTGCGCGCGGGCACGCCGCTCGCCGGGACGTGGTCGTGGGGCCTCGGCTTCATGCTCAACCTGTACGGGCAGGCCGGCCCGAACCCGCGCGCGTTCGGGCACGGCGGCGCGGGCGGGTCGTACGCCTTCGCCGACCCGGAGAACCGCGTCTCGTACGCGTACACCATGAACCGCATGGGCGTCGGCACGTCCGGCGAGGACCTGCGCAGCGCGCACCTGGTCGGCGCGCTCTACAAGGCCCTGGGGGCGGGTGGCGGCGCCTGAGAGCGGCGGCCGATGATGAGGGCATGACTACAGACAGGCGCGTCGCCTTCTTCACCGGAGCAGAGCCCGACCCCCGGCACGGAGCCCCCGGCACCGGGGACGAGCGGGAGATGCTCGTCCAGTTCCTGCGGACCCAGCGGATGACCCTGGAGGTCAAGTGCGCCGGCCTGACGGAGGAGTTGGGGCAGCGGTCCGCGGCGCCCTCCGGGCTTTCGCTGCTCGGTCTCGTCCGGCACCTCACCGACGTGGAGCGCCGCTGGTTCCGCCAGGTCCTCGCCGAGCAGGACGCGGAGCCGCTCTACGCGACGCCCGACAACGCCGACGCGGACTTCGACGACGCCGTGGCGGAGCCGGACGCCGTCGCCGCGGCGTGGGCGGCCTGGCGCGAGGAGGTGGAGTTCTCCGAGCGGTTCACCGCCGAGGCGTCCGGCCTCGACATCGAGGGAGAGCACGCGTGGCCGGGCACGGTGTCGCTCCGCTGGGTGCTCATCCACATGATCGAGGAGTACGCGCGTCACAACGGGCACGCCGATCTCCTGCGGGAGCGCATCGACGGGGCGGTGGGGCTGTGACGTTCCCCGAGGGAACCGTCGGGGTGGGCTGGTGAACCGTCGGGGCTGGGCGGGGCGGGGAGAAAATGACAGGACGGTTCCGTTTGTCCGTTGATACCTTCCGATCATGGAACCCGTCAGTGAAAAAGAGATCCGCTCCTCCTTCGTGAACTGTTCGAAGGGCGAGGCGAACCGGCTCACGCCGCCGACGGGCTACGCCGAGACCCCCTGGTCCGACCTGGACTTCCTGGGCTGGCGCGACCCCAAGGCCCCCGAGCGCGGCTATGTGGTGACGCGCCGGGACGGCAAGCCCGTCGGCATCGCGCTGCGCGCCTCGACCGGGCCCCGCAAGAGCCTGCTGAAGTCCAGCATCTGCTCGGTGTGCGTGACTCCGCAGGCCGGCTCGGGCATCACGCTGCTGGTGGCCCCGAAGGCCGGCGCGGCGGGCCGCGAGGGCAACTCGGTCGGCCTGTACATCTGCGCGGACCTCGCCTGCTCCCTGTACGTGCGGGGCAAGAAGGTCACGGCGCTCGCCCGCCGCTTCGAGGAGAGCCTCTCGCTCGAGGAGCAGAACGCCAGGACCCTGCGGAACCTGCACGGCTTCCTCGACCAGGTCCTCGCGGGCTGAGGGCCCTTCCTACCCGGCGCGCGGGTCCACCAGCTGCAGGGCGAGGGTCGGTGAGGGCTCCGCGAGCCCCGGTCCGCCCGCCTCGGCCCAGGCGAGTATCTGCTCCAGGGACTCGTCGTCCGTGACGAACCCGACCCAGGCCGCCCGGCCGCCTCGCCTGCGCCCCTCGTACGAGGGCTGGACGACCACGATGTTGGCCTGGCCGCACGGCCCGAGGCAGTCGCTCGTGCGCACCGCGAACCGGCCGCGGGAGGCCGCCGCCGCGGACCGCAGCCGCTCCAGCTGCCAGGCGTGGTCGATACCGGGGTTCTTGCGGGCGTCGCCGCAGCAGCAGCCCCGGCACACGACGAGGGTGCAGGGGCGGCGGGCTGCGGCACCGATGGAGACGACGGGACTCATCCCGTGATCATCTCAGGCCCGTCCGGCGCCCGGCGGCCCAGGTAGGCGAGCTGGGGGTGCGCCTGGCGGTAGCCGTCCACCAGGCGTCGGGCGACCGTCACGGAGTCGACGAGCGGATGCAGGGCGAACGCCTTGACGGCCGTGGCGAGCGAGCCGCTGTCCGCCGCGGCGAGCACCTCGCGCTCGACGGCCTTGACGGCGCACACCAGCCCGGTGGCGTGGCCGGGCAGCGGATCGACGGCCATCGGGTGGGCGCCGTTGGCGTCGACGGAGCACGGCACCTCGATGACGGCGTCGGCGTCCAGGGCGGCGAGGGTCGTGCCGTTGCGGACGTTGAGGATGAGCGTCGTCCGCTCGTCCCGCGCGATGGCCCGCATCAGCGCGAGCGCGACCTTCTCGTACCCGCCGGACTCCAGGTCCTCCTCGGCCCGCTCCCCCACGCCCGCCGCCTCCCTGTTCTCCGCCATGTACGCCGCCTCGCGTTCGGCGAGCGTGTCGTGCCACGCCTTGAGGGCGGGGGTGCCGGGATGCCTCATCTCGGCGTAGAAGCGGCCCTGTTGGCCGTGGAGGAAGACGCCGCGCGTCTGTCGCGCCTGCTGGTAGGCGCGCACGGTGTCCCGGTTGAAGTAGTAGTAGTGCAGGTACTCGTTGGGGATCGCGCCGAGGGACTGGAGCCAGTCGGCGCCGAACAGCCTGCCCTGTTCGAAGGAGACGAGGAGTTCGGGGTCGGCGAGCAGGCGCGGCAGCTCGTCGCGGCCCGCGACGTGCAGCCCGCGCAGCCAGCCGAGGTGGTTGAGGCCCACGTAGTCGATGAAGGCCTCGTCGGGATCGTGGCCGAGGACCTGCGCGACCCGGCGGCCGAGGCCCACCGGGGAGTCGCAGATACCGATGACGCGGTCGCCGAGATGGCGCGCCATGGCCTCGGTGACCAGGCCGGCGGGGTTGGTGAAGTTGATGACCCAGGCGTCCGGGGCGAGCCGCGCGACGCGCCGCGCGATGTCCACGGCCACCGGCACCGTGCGCAGTCCGTACGCGATGCCGCCCGCGCCGACCGTCTCCTGGCCGAGTACGCCCTCGGCCAGGGCGACGCGTTCGTCGGCGGCCCGTCCCTCCAGACCGCCGACGCGGATGGCGGAGAAGACGAAGTCGGCGCCCCGCAGCGCCTCGTCCAGGTCGGTGGTCGCGGTGACGGCGGGCGCGCCGGGGATGTCCGCGGCCTGCTCGGCGAGGACGCGGGCGATGGCGTCGAGCCGCGCCGCGTCGAGGTCGTGCAGGACGACGTCCGTGACACGGCCCTCGGCCCGGTCGCCGAGGAGGGCGCGGTACACGAGCGGCACCCGGAACCCGCCCCCGCCGAGAATCGCGAGCTTCATGTCGTCAACCACCTTCTGTCGGACCGTTATCACCGGGACTCACGTTACGTACGATGGCGCGGCAGCGTTCCGACCCCCCACCGAGGAGTGCCCCGATGACCCTGTGGAAGGCATCGACCGCCCTGTCCTGTGCCGCCGTGCTGGCGGTGACGACGGGCGGCGCCGCGGCGGCGGCACCCGCCTCGCCCGGCGGCTGGCAGGCGTCGGGCACCTCGTACGTGAACTCCCTGACCGGCGGCCAGGGTCTCGCGAGCCGCGCGGACGGCACTCTGCTGTACCGGGGGCTCGGCTCGGTGCCGCTGGATCTGCGCGTCGAGGGCTGGGGGCACATAGGCGACCCCGACATCGCGGAGGGGCACACCTTCGACGCCTACCAGGGCGGTGACGGCGCGACGTCGAAGATGTTCGCGGTGACCACGCCCGGCGGCAAACGGCATGTGTACGAGCATCGCCTGGACGCGGGCGAGAAGCTCAACAACTCCTTCGCCGCCGTCTCGCCGGACTCGCGCTGGCTGGTGTCCGGCGAGTGGGGCGACCAGAGCCGTCTCCAGGTCTTCCCCGCGCCGCTGCTCAATCCCGCGACACCGCCCACGGGCGGGGCCCTGCCCCAGGCCGGGCAGATCACGCTGGACAAGCCCGTGCGCGACATCCAGGGCTGTGACTTCGTGGCCGCCAGGCGGCTGGTGTGCGCCTCCGACGACGCGTCGAAGGAGCTGTTCCCCGAGGAGCGGCCCGTGCTCCAGATCGAGCTGGACCGCGCCCTCGACGGGCAGCCGGTGACCGGCCGCGTCTCCGCCCTCTTCGCGTCCCCGCGGCGCAGCGTCTGCTCCGGTTCGTTCGAGACGGAGGGCGTGGACTACGACGTGGCGCGCCGCACCCTGCGGGTCGAGGTGGTGCCCCCGGCGCCGTGTCTGGTGACCACGGCGGTGTACGCGTACAAGCCGACGACCGGCTGAGATCGGGAGGCCGTGTCCGCCAGGCGGACACCACGTGTGGGGCGTCGCCGCACCGGGGAAAGTCGTGATCATGACACAGCACGTCCAGCAGGTGACCGACACCTCCCCCGCCCCCGAGCGGCGCCCGATACGGCAGTTGCTCGCCGCTTCGGTCGGCAACGCCGTCGAGTGGTACGACTGGTACGCCTACACCTTCCTCGCCACGTACATCGCCGGCCAGATCTTCCCCAAGGGCTCGGGGAACTCCCTCGTGCCGCTGCTCTCCACGTTCGCCGTCTTCGCCGTCGGCTTCTTCATGCGGCCCGTGGGCGGCCTGCTCATGGGCGCCGTCGCCGACCGGCGCGGCCGGCGCGCCGCGCTGACCGTCACCATCCTGCTGATGGGCGGCAGCAGTCTGCTGGTCGCCCTCACCCCGACCTACGCGGCGGCGGGCGTCCTCGCGCCGGTGGTGCTCGTCGCCGCGCGGCTGCTCCAGGGCCTGTCGGTGGGCGGGGAGTTCGCCGCGTCGACGACGTTCCTCGTGGAGTCGGCGGGCCCGGGGCGGCGGGGGCTTTTCTCCAGTTTCCAGTACGTCTCCACGACCGTGGGGCAGTTGACCGCGTCGGGCGTCGCGGCCCTGCTGGTCGCCACGCTCTCCGAGGGGCAGATGGACGGCTGGGGCTGGCGGCTGCCCTTCCTCATCGGGGCGTTGCTCAGCCTGGTCGGCTTCTGGATCCGGCAGGGCGCGCAGGAGACGCACCGGGCGCCCGCCGCGCAGGGTGAGCGGCCCGGGCTCTTCGACGCACTGCGCCACCACCCGCGCCAGTCGCTGCTGATCTGCGGCATCACGGCGGGCGGCACCCTCGCCTACTACACCTGGACGTCCTACCTGCCGACGTACGCCGAGCTGAACACCGGCATCGGCAAGGGCGGTGCGCTGCTCGCGGGCACCCTCTCGCTCGCGTTCTTCGCCCTGCTCCAGCCGGTCGGCGGTCTGCTGTCCGACCGGGTCGGCCGCCGGCCGCTCCTGCTGTTCTTCGGCATCGGGTTCACCGTCCTCAGCGTGCCGCTGCTCAAGGCCCTGACCGGGTCGTTCGTCTCGCTGCTGCTCGTGCAGTGCGCGGGGATGGTGCTGCTCACCGGTTTCACGTCGATCTCGGCGGCGGTGAACGCGGAGGTCTTCCCGGCGCGGGTGCGGGCCGCCGGGATCGGCTTCCCGTACTCGCTCACCGTCGCACTGTTCGGCGGCACGGCCCCGTACGTGGGGACCCTGTTCAAGGAGATCGGCTCCCCCGGGCTGTTCCCCGGGTACGTGGCCGTGCTCTGCCTGGTGTCGTCGGCGGTGTATGCGCGGTTGCCGGAGACGGCGCACCGCGAGCTGGCGCGGTGAGCCGGCACGGCCCCGCTCAGCCCTCCTGCGGCGCCGGCAGGATCTGGCGCAGGTGCGGGTCGGGGTGGAAACTGCGGCGCCACTCGCGGGGGTAGCCGACGGACGCCTCCACGTGCGGGACGCCGTCGTGCCAGGTGGTGCGCGGAATGTGCAGATGGCCGTAGACGACGGCCGCCGCGTCGTACTTCACGTGCCAGTCGGCGCTCAGTTCGGTGCCGCACCACAGGGCGAACTCGGGGTAGCGCAGGATCCGGGTGGGCTCGCGCAGCAGCGGCCAGTGGTTGACGAGGACGGTGGGCAGGCCGGCGGGCCGTTCGGCGAGGCGTTCCTCGGTGAGCTTGACGCGGGCGCGGGACCAGTCGTCGCGGGTGGCGTAGGGGTCGGGGTGCAGGAAGTACTCGTCGGTGCAGACGACGCCCGCCTCGTGGGCGACCGCGAGCGCCTCTTCCTTGGTGTGCGTCCCCTCGGGGCGGAAGCTGTAGTCGTAGAGGAGGAACAGCGGGGCGACGGTGACCGGGCCGCCCGCGCCGCGCCACACCGGGTAGGGGTCCTCGGGGGTGACCACGCCCAGCTCGCGGCAGAGCGCGACGAGGTGCTGGTAGCGCTCCTCGCCCCGCAGTTGGACCGGGTCGTCCTTGGGCGTCCACAGTTCGTGGTTGCCGGGCGACCAGATCACCTTGGCGAACCGCCCGGCGAGCGTGCGCAGCGTCCACTCGATGTCGGCGACCCGCTCGGCGACGTCACCGGCGACGATCAGCCAGTCGTCGTCCGTGTGCGGCCTGATGGTCTCGACGTACCTCCTGTTCTCGGAGTACGCGACGTGCAGGTCGCTGATCGCCAGCAGCTTCGGAGTGCTCTCGAATGCCATCACCGTGCGAGGCTAACCGAGTTGTCCCGTCAGTGGTGATCTCCTTCGCCCCGCTGGATCGCCAGGTACTCCTCCGTCGTCGGCTTCGGCACCTGCGCCTTAGGGCCGTACATGGCGCGGGAGAGGCGTGAGCGCAGCCGTTCGGAGCGGGAGACCTTGCGTACCACGCCGCCTGCGTCGACCAGGGGGCCGATCTCGTAGGGCCGGGGCTGCTCGTGCGCGGTCAGGCGGTACAGCTCCGCCTGGGGCAGCGGCTCGTGGATCTCGACGTACTCGCCGTGCGGCAGGCGCTTGATGGTGCCGGTCTCGCGGCCGTGCAGCACCTTGTCGCGGTCCCGGTGCTGCAGACCGAGGCAGATCCGGTGGGTGACGAGGTACGCGAGGACGGGCGCCACGAAGAAGGCGATCCGCACGGACCACGTGATGACGTTGATGGAGAGGTGGAAGTGCGTGGCGACGACGTCGTTGCCGCCGCCGACCAGGAGCACGAAGTACAGCGTCAGCCAGGCGACGCCGAGACCGGTGCGCACCGGGGTGTTGCGGGGGCGGTCCGCGATGTGGTGCTCCCGCCTGTCGCCGGTGACCCACGCCTCGACGAACGGATAGACGGCGATGGCCATCATGATCAGCGGGAAGAGCGAGAAGGGGATGAGGACACCGAGGGCGAGGGTGTGCCCCCAGATGTTGATCTCCCAGCTCGGCATGGTCCGGATCAGGCCCTCGGAGAAGCCGAGGTACCAGTCGGGCTGGGCGCCGGTGGAGACCACGTCGGGCCGGTAGGGGCCGATCGCCCAGACGGGGTTGATGGAGGCGACCGCGCCCATGATCGCCAGTACGCCGAAGACGAGGAAGAAGAAGCCGCCCGCCTTGGCGATGTAGATGGGCAGGAACGGCGCCCCGACGACGTTCTTCTCGGTCTTGCCCGGCCCGGCGAACTGCGTGTGCTTGTGGTAGAAGACGAGGATCAGGTGCGCGACGACCAGCCCGAGCATGATGCCCGGCAGCAGCAGGATGTGAATCGGGTAGAACCGCGCCACGATGTCCTCGCCCGGGAACTCCCCGCCGAACAGGAAGAAGTCGAGGTACGTCCCGACCACCGGGACGGAGAGGATCGCGCCGTGCGCGAAGCGCACGCCGGTGCCCGAGAGCATGTCGTCGGGCAGTGAGTACCCGGTGAGCCCCGTGATGATGGCGAGCATCAACAGGGTCCAGCCGAAGAGCCAGTTGACCTCGCGGGGCTTGCGGAAGGCGCCGGTGAAGAACACCCGCATCATGTGCACGAACATGCCGGCGATGAAGACGATCGCCGCCCAGTGGTGGATCTGCCGGATCAGCAGACCGCCGCGCACCTCCAGGCTGATCTCCAGCGTCGACTCGAACGCCCGCGACACCTGCAGGCCCTTGAGCGGTACGTAGGGGCCGTCGTAGGTGACCTCGGCCATGCTCGGTTCGAAGAACAGGGTCAGATAGGTGCCGGTGAGGATGAGGATCAGAAAGCTGTAGAGGCAGATCTCGCCGAACATGAACGACCAGTGGTCGGGAAAGATCTTGCGCATCTGGGTCCTGGCCAGGGTGTTGATGCCCAGGCGTCCGTCCGCCCAGTCGGCCACCCGTTCACCCCTGCCGGGCCGTGCGGGACGTCCTCGTGTGCCGGTTCGCTCGGTGCTTCCACTCATGCGACTCCCCTTCAGGCGGCTACCAGAGTAGATCGCACACAGGACGGATCCAACAGGCCCGAATGTGACAACTGCGCGCCACAGCAGCCCCGTTCACCGCAGGCCGTCGGCGTGCGCACGCTGCCCTTCACCGACCCGCGGCCGGATCGCGCTGACCTGGTGGGCGGACGGCCCGGCGGGCCCCGCGGCCCGGACGCTCCTCGTCTGGTTGCGGGCGGAGTTGAACGGCACCCGGTGACCCGTAAGGGAGAGGGCTGTTCGAGGGGCGGGATCGGACAGAAGTTACCTTTAGGTATGGCGTGACTTCCCTGACGGGGAGCAGTAGAACTCGTTTCATTCGGCCCAGAGTGAGGGAAGATCCCATGGACGCTGCATCCGAGCCCAGCACGTTGTCCGGCGGGACATCGCGGCGGAGGTTCATCGCTGGAACCGGTTCTCTTCTCGGTGGCCTCGCTCTCGCGGGCCGCGCCGCGCCGGCCGGTGCCCGGAGTGGGCCACAGGCGGTATCGGCCGCTCCCCTCGCGGACGGCGCCCGCGTGCCCGTCCTGGTGATCGGGACCGGCTACGGCGGCTCCGTCGCCGCCCTGCGACTGGCCGAGGCGGGTGTCGACGTCCACATGGCCGAGATGGGGATGGCCTGGGACACCCCCGGGCCCGACGGCAAGATCTTCGCCAACACCACCAGCCCCGACTACCGTTCGTACTGGCTGCGCACCAGGACCAAGCAGCCGCTGAGCAACTTCCTCGGCTTCCCGATCGACAAGAACGTGCCGCGCCACACGGGAATCCTGGACGCCGAGGAGTTCGGCGGCATCACCGTCTACCAGGGCCGGGGCGTCGGCGGCGGCTCACTGGTCAACGGCGGCATGGCGGTCACACCGAGGCGCGAGAACTTCGCGGCCGTACTTCCCACGGTCGACGCGGCCGAGATGTACGGCACCTACTATCCGCGGGCCAACGCCGGGCTCGGCGTGCACACCGTCGACCCGGCCTGGTTCGAGACGGCCGAGTGCTACCAGTACGCCCGGGTGGGCCGCAAGCACGCCCAGCGCTCCGGCTTCCCGTTCGTGTTCGTGCCCGACGTGTACGACTGGGACCACATGAAGCGGGAGCAGGCGGGCACCGCCCCGAGGTCCGCGCTGGCCGGGGAGATCCTCTACGGCAACAACTACGGCAAGAAGACGCTCCAGCAGACCTATCTGGCCCGCGCCAAGGCGACCGGCCGGGTCACCGTCTCGCCGCTGCACAAGGTCACTTCGGTCGACCCGGCCGCCGGGGGCGGCTACCGGGTCACCATCGACCGGATCGATACCGGCGGGAACACCGTCGCCACCACGGAGGTGACGGCCGACAAGGTCTTCTTCGCCGCGGGCAGTGTCGGCACCAGCAAGCTGCTCGTCAAGCTGAGGGCGACGGGCGCCCTGCCGCGCCTCAACGACGAGGTCGGCGCGGGCTGGGGCGACAACGGCAACGTCATGTGCGGGCGCGCCAACCACATGTGGGACGCGACCGGCGCTCTCCAGTCGGCCATCCCCACGGCCGGCATCGACAACTGGGCGGCGGGCGGCGCGTTCGCCGAGGTCGCGCCGCTGCCCACGGGGATCGAGACCTACGCCTCGTTCTACCTGTCGATCACCAAGAACCCGCACCGCGCCCGCTTCACCTGGAACGCGGCGGCGGGCCGAGCCGAACTGGACTGGCGGACGGCCTGGAAACAGCCCTCCATCGACGCCGCCAAGACGATCTTCGACAAGATCAATGCCAAGGAGGGCACCATCTACCGCACCGACCTCTTCGGCGCGTACAAGATCTGGGGCGACCACCTCACCTACCACCCGCTCGGCGGGGCCGTCCTCGGTCGGGCCACCGACAACTACGGGCGCCTGCAAGGCTATCCGGGGCTCTACGTCATCGACGGCGCGCTGATCCCCGGCAACACCAGCGTCAACCCGTTCGTCACCATCACGGCTCTCGCCGAGCGGAACATCGAGAAGATCGTCTCCGCCGATCTGTGAGCCCCTCGCCGGCGCCCCGGCGGCGCTCCGTCCGCTCTTCCGTCCGCACTGCGTCAGCGCTTCGGCAGCGCGCACGCCGTGTCGAGGCCGAGCACATGATTGAGCCGGCCGAACGCCAGCCATGACCCGATGCTCATGCTCAGCTCCACGATCTCGGCCTGGCCGTAGTGCGCGGTCATCCGCGTCCAGAACTCCTCGTCGAGGCCGTGGTGGTCCAGGGCGTACCGCTCGGCGTACTCCGCGGCCAGCCTCGTGCGGTCGTCGAAGGCGTCGGTGGTACGCCACCGGGCGACCGCGTCGGCGAACTCCTCCTCCACCTTCTGCCCGTCGCGCTCGGTGCGCCAGTCCAGGCAGAACGCGCAGCCGTTGATCTGCGCGACCCGCAGCCGCGCCGCCTCGAACTCGCGCAGTCCGAGCGTCGTGTGGGCGTAGACCGCGAGGGAGAAGTGCGACGCGGCCGCGCCGATCTCGGGGACCATCTCGCCCCACACGTAGGGGATCGCGTCCTTTCCCTCGGGGATGTCGATGCGCGGGAACGCGCCCATGGGTCACTTCCTTCCGAGTCGGCCCGCCGCCGGGCGCAGCGGGACGTCGAGCGCGTCGTAGAGGCCGGGTCCGGCGTCCACGAGCCAGTCGATGGCGTTCACCAGGCGGCCGACGGCGGTGGCGTTGCCGCCCGCGGAGCGGTTCTCGCCCTCGTCCGCGGCCTCGACCGTCACCTCGATGCGGGGGCGGCCCTCCACGATCACGCGGTGGGCGCCGTCCCCGCCGCCGGGCGGCGCGGGCCAGTCCGGCGCGCAGGCCGGGTGGATACGGGTGACGTGCTCGACGACGATGCGGGGTTCGCCTCCCACGATGCCCCGCACCTCGAAGCGGACGGCGCCCTGGGTGCCCGCGGCGAACTCCCCCATCGTGCGCGTACGCACCGTCGCGTCGAGGGGTCGCCGCGCCAAGGACTCGGTGACGGAGTCCAGTTCGGCGCCGAGCGCCCTGGCGATCAGGCGGATCTGGCCGCCCCACACCAGCGTCGGGACCGACGGCGCCAGCATCGGCGGCTCGTACTCCATCGGCTGCCCCATGCCGATGAGGTGGCGGACGGAGTCCTCCTGGTCGTACGTGGAGTAGTCGAAGATCTCCTGGCAGCGGACCGCGTCGACGGTGGTGCCGAGTCCGCTGATCAGCAGGGGCAGTACGTCGTTGGCCCAGCCGGGGTCCACCCCGGACACGAAGAGCGAGCCGCCGCCCGTGGCGACGGCGGCGAGGACCGGGTCCCTGAACTCCGCCGGCGCGCCGTGGCGGTCGTAGAGCGGGTACAGCGCGGGCGTGACCACCACGGCGCCCGCCCGGACGGCCTTGACGACGTCGTCCAGGGCCTCGGCGGGGCGCAGGTCGCCGGTGGCCGCGTAGACGACGGCGCGCGGACCGGCGGCGAGCGCCGCGTCGACATCGTCCGCCGCCGCCACACCCACCTCACGTCCGAGCCCGGCGAGTTCGCCGGCGTCCCGGCCGACCTTTTCCGCGCTGTGCACGAGGACGCCCGCGAGCGAGAGCGCCGGATGGGCCTCCACGGCACGGACGGCCGCGCGGCCGACATTGCCGGTGCCCCAGACCACCGTGGGAATCATGCGCGGAGGGTAGCGGCCCGGCCTGAGGGATGACAGAGCCAAGTACTCCTGATCCGAGGCAGGTTGTCAGGACGTCGAGATGTGTCCGTCCGGCGCCTGCGCCGAACCGGACGCCGCCGGTACCCTGAGGGCATGCTCCTGGGGCGTTCCTCGGAATGCGCACGTCTTCTCGCTCTCGTCGACAAGGCACGCGGGGGCGGGAGCGGCGCCCTGCTCATCCGCGGGGAGGCCGGCATCGGCAAGACCAGCCTCCTGTCGTACGCGGTGGAGCAGGCCGACGGTCTACGACGGCTCGGCACGCGTGGCGTCGAGGTCGAGTCGGACCTGCCCTATGTGGGCCTCGCCGACCTGCTGCGGCCCGTGCTGCACTTCCTCGACCGCATCCCGCAGCGCCAGGCCGCCGCGCTCACCGGGGCGCTCGCGCTCGGGCCCGCCGTCGCCCAGGACCGCTTCGCGGTGGCCGCGGGCACCCTCAGCCTGCTCGGCGCGATCGCCGAGGAGGGCCCGGTCCTGGTCACCGTCGACGACGCGCAGTGGCTCGACCCGTACTCCCTGGACGCGCTCGCCTTCGCCACCCGCCGACTCGGCCGCGAGGGCGTCGTCGTGCTGTTCACCTCACGCGACGAGCTGAAAGAGGCGGCGTCCCGGCTCGCCTCCGTCGAGACCATGACCCTCGGCGGGCTCGACGCCGCCTCCGCGCGCCGGCTGATCGCCGAGAAGGGCACCGCCGAACTGACCGAGCGGGAGGCGGCCCGGCTCCTCGCGGAGGCGCGCGGCAACCCCCTCGCCCTCATCGAGCTGCCCGCGCTGCTCGCCGGGAGCGGCGCGGACGGTGACGGCGACTCCGGGGCGCCGCTGCCCATCGGGGAGCTGCTGGCGCACACCTTCGGCAGTGCCGTGGCCCGGCTGCCCCAGGAGGCGCAGGACGCGATGCTGCTCCTCGCGGTCCTCGGGACACGTCCGCTGGCGGGCACCGAGGCGGCGCTGCGGGCCCACGGGCTCAGCCACGAATCGCTTGAGGCCGCCGAGGCGGCGGGCCTGGTCGTCGAGGAGCGGGACGGCTACGCCTTCCGGCACCCGCTGGTGCGCTCGGCGGTGTACCACGGGGCGACACCGGTGCGCAGACGCCGGGCCCACCACGCCGTCGCCCGCTCCCTGCAGGGCGCCACCGCGCCCGCCCTGGAGCAGTACGCGTGGCACCTGGCCGCCTCCGGCGCGGAGCCGGACGAGCATGTGGCGTCGCTGCTGGAGAACGCCGCCGCCGGGGCCCCCGACACCCTCGCCTACCCGCTCGCCTCCCGGCTGTACGAGCGTGCCGCGCGGTTCACGCCCGCCGGTCAGCGCAAGGCGGAGCGGCTGCTGTGCGCCGCCCGCGCCTCCCAGGCCGCGGGCTCCCTGGACGAGGCCGCCGCGATCCTGGACCGCTCGCTGGAGCACGCCGAACAGCTCGGCACGCGCCTCGACATCCGCCAGCTGCGCTGTTATCTCGACGTGCAGCGCGGACAGCCGACGCGTTCGCGGGAACTGCTGCGGGCGGCGGTCGACGAGGCGCGGCAGGTCGACCCGGCGCTCGCCGCGGTCATGCTCGGCGGCATCGCGCTCACCGAACTGGCGGTCGGCGACCTGACCGCGGCGCGCACCACCTCGGCGGCGGCGATGGAACTGGCCGACTCCGCCCACCGGTCCCTGCTGCCGGTACGGCTGCTGCGCACCCTGGTCCTGCTGCTCGGCGGCGACGCGGACGCGGGCCGCAGGCTGCTGCGCGAACTGGCGGGGCCGCTGGCCTCACCCGACCCGGCGTTCCCCTACCCGCTCTCGGGTGTGGGCGGCCTGTGCCACCTCGCGGCGGAGGACCTCGACGAGGCGCACAACCTGTTGGACCGCGCCGCGTACACCGCGCGTGGCTCCAGCGCGGTGGGGCTGCTGTCCCATCTGCTGTGCACGCTGTCCGTGGTGGAGTTCTGGCGGGGCCGCTGGAGTTCGTCGCTGGCGCAGGCCGACGAGGCGGTGCGGCTCGCGGAGGCGACCGGGCGTCTCATCGAGGTGCCGCGCGGGCTGGCCGCCCTGGCGCGGACCGAGGCCGCGCTCCATCGCGAGGCGGACTGCCGGCGGCACGCGGCGCAGGCCATGGAGTGGGCGGCCGCCACCGAGCTGCCGATGGACGCGGCGCGGGCCCGCGGCGCGCTCGGCCTGCTGGAACTGGGCCTCGGCCGCTTCGAGGAGGCGGTGCACCGCCTGGAGGAGGTCCGGGCCTTCTCCCGTACCCACGGCCGGGGCGACGGCCTGTATCTGCCCTGGGCCGCTGACCTGGCGGACGCGTACGTCCATCTGCGCAGGACCGCCGAGGCCCGCGAGGTGCTCGACGTGCTGGAGCACGAGGCGGGGCGCGGTCACCGCCCGGTCACGGCAGGGGCGGCCGCGCGCTGCCGGGGGCTGCTCGAACCGGACGCCGCCGAGCACCACATGCGGCGCTCCCTCGCGCTGCTCGCCGAGCGCCCCGTGCCCTTCGAGCGGGGGCGGACCGAGTTCGCGTGGGGCGAGCAACTGCGCAGGCAGGGCCGGCGCAGCGAGGCCCGCCGCCTCCTCAAGCGGGCCCTCACGACGTTCGAGCGGCTCGGCGCGGCGGGGTGGGCGGCGCGGGTGGCGGCCGAGCTGCACGCGGCGGGCGGCACCGAAGTGCGCCCCGAGCGGGCCCCGTTGGAGCGGCTGACCCCGCAGGAGATGCAGGTGGCCCTGGTGGTGGGGCGGGGCCTGACCAATCACGAGGTGGCGGAGCGGCTCTTCCTCAGCGTCAAGACGGTCGAGTTCCATCTGAGCAACATCTACCGGAAGCTGGACGGCGTGCACCGCAGGGCGCAGCTCGTACGACTGCTGGCCGGCGCCTCTGAGGTCTCGCCGGTCTGACCGGCCGGTCCGCCGTACTCACCGGCCGGGATCCTCACCGCCCCGAGCGGGGGCGCCCCGTATCGGCACCCCCTCCTCGCCCCCCCCGCTGCGGTCGCTCCCCCGTGGCCGGGTGGCCCGTCCGGACGTACACCCCCGTAGCACGTCCGGCCACCGGCTATTCCCCCGTACCGGTGTTCCGGGCCCGCCGCGGCTCAGCGACCGTGTGACCACCATGGCCCCGCGCCGGCCTGGGCGCGACCGTGAAAACCCTGGGGTCCGGGGAGCGGGGGCCGGATCGGGCGTCGGGGGGAGGCGGGTCGGGCGGGACGGGCGGGGCGTGATCGCGCGAACAGGGGTGCGGTGAGGCGGTGGCCCCGCGGTGCGGCCGCTGCGGGCCGGGGCCCGGCCCAGGGTTTTCCTGGGGTGCCAACTCCCTTGTTGTCTAGACCCGTTGACAGTCCGGACCGGCCTCCCTACTGTCGCAAAGGACCGTCTCGAACAGCGTCATCGCACATCGATCGCGTGGGGGGTTCGTGAACAGCACACCCGGTTCCGGCGACATCCGCATTGCGGCCCCCCAAAATCGAGAAGGCCTGCCGATCGTCAGTCTCGATCAGGCGCACTCCCCGCAGAAGGTCCTCGCCCACGGGGAGTTGCTGCGCCGCTTCGTCGCGGGTCAGGAGATCAAGCCGGTCCATATGCGGATCGGCGTCATGGGCGCCTGCAATATGCGCTGCAATTTCTGCAACTTCCACTCCCCCAACGAAGAGCAGTTCTACGACCTGTTCTCGTTCAAGGACTCGATCGCCACCGACAAGGCCGTCACGCTGCTGCGCGAGTTCGCCGCCAACGACGGGCGTGCCGTGACCTTCTGCGGCAGCGGTGAGTGCACCATCCACCCGGGTTACACCGAGATCTGCCGGGCGGGGCACGCGGCCGGACTGCGGATCGGGCTGATCACCAACGGCTCCCGGCTGGGCCGCCCGAAGACGGCCTCCTGCGTCGCCGAGACCCACACCTGGGTCCGCATCGGCCTGAACGCGGGCACGGAGGCGACGTTCGACGACATCACCCGGGACCGCGAGCAGACGTTCTCCCGGTTCATCGGCTCGGTCGGCCGGCTCAGGCAGAGCGCCGTCGACCCCGACTTCCGCATCGGCTTCAACTACGTGATCACCCTGCAGAATTACCGGGAGATCATGGCGGCCGCCCATATCGCCCGGGAGTCCGGCGCGCATTACGTGCGTTTCGAACCGGAGTTTTACAGCGCCCTCGGCCACGAGACCATCGAATCGGTGATGCCGGAGATCTCCGAGTCGCTCACCGCCGCCGCCGCGCTCTCCACCGCGGACTTCGAAGTGTCGGTGCCCAAGCTGGACCGCGGGCCGATGGACCAGGTGGAAGAGGTGGAGGGCGACTTCGAGCGCTGCCACTACAGCCGTTTCGTCACGGCGGTCGGTGCCGACGGAAACCTTTATCCGTGCCCCCAGGTGCATCTCAACAGCCGTTATCTGATCGGTGATGTGGTCGAGCAGGGGTATGCCGAAGTGCTCGAAGGCGGCCCGCGCGCCGAGTGGGAAGCCTCCAACCCGCGCAGGACCGACCTGTGCAAATCGTGTTTCTACCGCCCGCAGAACGAACTCCTGGAACTCCTCAAACGCGGCCAGATCAAACTGGACGAGGCGCTGGACGCGTACGCGCTGGAAGTGCCCAGCACCCTGCACGCCGATTTCGTCTGAGCCGCGCATGCAGCTCCGTCACCTGTGCCGGCTCCTGGCCGCCGAACCGGCCCTGCGCCACGAGCCCTTGGGCGGCGCCGGAAGCCGCTCCTCGCAGCTGCGTGCCGTGGTGGCGCGGCTGGCACGCGTGGAGCGGGCGCCGCTCACCGTCACCGAGAGCCACACCACGCTCGGCGACGGACTGCACCGCGAACGGCTGGTGTTCGACTCGCCGGTACGCGGCGCCTTCCCCGGCACCCTCCTCGCCCCGCCGACCGGCGCGCCCGGCCCGGCCGTCCTCGTCCTCGGCGGCAAGAACGCCCGCCTCGACCAGCTCACCGGCGCCGAGCCCCCCGACCACCCGGACCGCAACGTCGCCGAACAGCTGGCCCGCGCGGGCTTCGTCACCCTCTCCTTCGACCACGGCATCGGCGGCGGACTCGACGGCGGGCGCAGGGCCGGGCGGGACGAGGGCACGCTGCTGGCCCACGCGTTCACGCTGACCGGCCGCTCGCTGCTGGGCGCGCTCGTCGGTGACGCCCTGGGCGCACTCGATGTCCTCGCGGCCCACCCACGGGTGGACCCGGAACGCGTGGGCCTGTTCGGGCACAGCCTCGGCGCGGCGGTCGCCCTGCACACCGCGCTGCTCGCACCCCGCCCGGGCCTGCCGCTCTGCGCGGCCAGTCATCTGGGCAGCTACGAGGCCCTTTTCGTGCGGCTCCTGACGGGCCATGAGGGAGCGGTGCTTCCCGGCATCCTGGAGTACGCCGACCTGGCCGACCTGTATGCCGCGCTCGCCCCGGCCCCGCTCCAGCTCCAGTACGGCACGGCTGACGCCTATCTGGAACCGGCCGACGCGAGGGCCGCCGCGGAGGCGGTCCGCGCGGCGTACGCGAGCGCCGGGCCGGCACATGCTTCCCCGGGCGCCTCCGCACTGGAGGTCCACGAGCTGCCCATGGGCCACGGCACGCACGTCGGCCACGCGGCGGACTTCTTCACGCGTGCCCTGTCCACAGGGCGACGGGCCGCTCCCGCTCCGGTGCCGGCCCAGCGCGTCCACTTCGCCGTGTCCGACCGGCGCGCTGTGCTCGACCGCGTCGACGCCGCGCTCGCCTCGGGTGTCCTCACCCAGGGCCCGCAGGTCGCCCGGTTCGAGGAGCTGGCCCGCCCCTGGACCGGCACCCGGACGGCCGCCGTCGCGTCCGGTTCGGCGGCCCTGGAGATCGCGCTGCGCATCATCGGCGTGGCCGGGCGCACGGTGCTCATGCCCGTCAACACGTTCTTCGCGACGGCCGCGGCGGCGGTGCGCGCCCAGGCGGCCGTACGTTTCGTCGACATCGAGCCGGACGGCCTCGGCATGGACCCGGACGCGCTGCGCGTCGCCCTGGACCGGTGTCCCGACACGGCCGCCGTGCTGCCGGTCCACATCGGCGGCATCGTGTCACCCGCGCTCGACGGGGTCCTCGCACACTGCCGGGAGCGCGGCATCCCCGTGGTGGAGGACGCCGCGCACGCCCTCGGCGCCACGCTGGACGGGCGTCCGGCGGGCTGCTTCGGCCGGTTCGGCGCCTTCTCCTTCTTCCCGACGAAGGTCGCCGTCAGCGGTGAGGGCGGGCTGCTGTCCGCCGCGCTGCCGGGCGACCTGGAGCAGGTGCGGCGCTGGCGCGACCACGGCAAGAGCGCCCAGGGTTCCACCCTGCACGACCGCCCGGGCGGCAACTGGCGGCTGAGCGAACTCCACGCCGCCGTCGGCACGGTCGACCTGGAGCGCTTCTCCCACACCCTGGCGAGGCGCCGCGAACTGGCGGCCCGCTACGACGCGTTGCTGGCCGACGTGCCGGGCATCCGGCCCCACGCGGTGCCCCGGGCCTCGGGCGGCAACTTCTACAAGTACCTCGCCTACCCCGACCCCGACGGGCCGCTGGACCGCACGCTTTTGAAGAAGCGGCTGCGGGAGCGGCACGGCGTGGCCCTGGCCGGTGAGGTGTACGACCATCTGCTGTGCGACCACCCCTACTTCGCGTCCGGCGCTCACCGGGCGGCGCCCGGCGGGTTCGAGCACGCCCGCTGGTTCGCCCGGCACCATGTCGCGCTGCCGCTGTACCCGTCCCTGACGGAGGCCGAGCAGATCCGGGTGGTCGCCGCGCTCCGCAGCGAGCTGTCGTGACGGCGGTGGTCGGCGCGTTCCGCAGGGGTGGCTGGCACGCCTCGCCGGACACCGCCGCGCTGCCGGGCACGAGGCCTGCGTACCGTCTCGCGCTGGTCCCGGAGATCGTCGCCGACGCCGACCACACATGGTGGCGGACCGTGCGCGCCGACCTGCCGCCGCTCACTGACCGCCGTGAACTGCTGCTCGCCGCAGTGGAGTTGTTCACTCGCGGCACGGTGGAGATCGGGGGCCTCGGCGAGCAGGACGCCGACGGTTTCCGCGCGGCGCTGTGGGAGACGGCGGGCCTGCCCGGGCCGCTCGTGGACCGCTGGTGCGCGCTGCTCCGCGAGAGCCTGTCGAGGACGGGCGCCGCGGCGCCGGCCGACGACCGGCTCGCCCTCGTCGCGCTGCCGGGGAACACCTTCACCTGCCTGGACTCCGTGCTCGGCGAGGCCGAGCGGTCGGGAGCCGTGTGGGTGCGCCCCAGCCGGCGCGAGCCGCTCTCCGCCGCCCGGCTCGTCGCCGCCCTGCTCGCCGTCGGCTGGCCCGCCGCCCGCATCGGCCTCTACCCCTGCGCACAGCGGGCGCTGCACGGCCTGTTGCGGCGCGCCGACCGGCAGGTGGTCTACGGCGGTTCCGGCGTGGCCGCGGCCCTGCGTACGGCCCCCACGCTCACCCTGCACGGGCCGGGCCGGGGCTGCGCCCTGGTGCCCTCCGGGATGCCGGCCGACGAGGCCGTGGCCTGGCTGCTGCCCCTGGTCGCGGGCGACTCGGGGCGGTTCTGCAGCAACGTACGCACCATCATCTGCACGGACCGCGAGCAGAGCGCGTCCCTCGCCGGCGCTCTCGCGGACGCCCTCGACGCGATTGCTCCGGGCCGCCACGACACCGACTGGCCGCTCACCGTCTTCCGCGACCCGGACACGGCCCACCGGGCCCTGCGCTCGGTCCTGGACCGCATGCGCCCGGACGACCGGATGCTCACCCGCCGGGCCCCGATCGCCCTTGTCGACGGAGCCCCCTGCGTACTGCCCCGGCTCGTGCTGATCCAGGACCACGAAGGCCATCCCCTGGTCGGCCACGAAGTCCCCTTCCCCTTCGCCGCCGTCCTGCACGCCCGGCCCGACGCCGTGCGGGCCATCACCGCCGGGTCCCTGTTCGTGCACCGCCCCGTGCCGCCCGCGCCCCGCCCAGCGAAGTGAGGCCCCGCGATGACGACCGCCTTCGGCACGCTGCCCGCCACCTTGCGCACGCGGGTCCCGGAGCTGGACATCGACCTCGACACGTGGACGCGGCGGATGATGCGCTGGCACTTCGACCCGCGGACGGCGAGCCCCTTCTGGGCGGCCCGGCGCGGCTCACTCGGCTTCGACCCCGTCAAGGACGTGGACAGCTTCGCCGCGCTGGAGCTGTTCGGCCTCTTCGACAAGGCCGAACTGCGCGCCGCCCACGCCCGTGACCTGCTGCCCCGCGGCTACCGCGACCGGCCCTTCCGCGTCTTCGAGACCGGCGGCACCACCGGCGCGCCCTGCCGGATCGTCAACGTCACGCGCCTGGCGTACGACGTGGAGATCTACCGGACGGTCCTGGAGGCGCGCGGTGTGGCCGGCGGCGACGTCCTCGCCATGACGCCGAGCGGCCCGCACGCGTACGGGCACTTCGTGGAGGGCCTCGCGGACAGCTGGCGCGGCGCCGTGCACTCCATCGACTTCGACCCGCGCTGGGTGAAGGCCGCGCTGCGCTCGGGCGGTGAGGCGGACGCGTACACCGCGCACCTGGTCGACCAGACCCTGGCCCTGCTGACCGCCGAGCGTCCCGCGCTGCTCTTCACCACCTCGCGGCTGCTCCTGGAGCTGGCGATGCGGCTACCGCGCCCCCTGCACGCCTTCGGCGTCCGCGCGGTGTGCACGGGCGGGACGTCGTGCACCGCGGCCGAGGCCCAATTCCTGCGCGAGGAGCACTTGGCGGGCGTGCAGTGGATCGACACGTACGGCAACACGCTGGTCGGGCACGCGCTCCAGGGCGACGCGGCGGCGGGCGCGGCGCCCGGGCTGCCGGACGGCGCGGGGCACTCCTACCATCTGCCGCCGCCTTTCGCCGTGTTGCGGGTCGTGGACCCCGCCGACGCGTGGCGCGAGGTCGCCGTCGGCGGGCGCGGGCGCGTGCGGGCCACGACACTCCTCGAAGACCTCTTCCTGCCGAACCTCCTGGAGCGGGACAGCGCGGTCAGGACCGGCCCGCACCCTTGGTTCCCCTGGGACGGGGTGGCCGCGGTGCGGCCCTTCCGGGCGGACGGCGAGGGCTCCGCCGAGGCGGTGGAAGGCGTCTACTGACCGAAGGACACCCCCAGTGAACTTGTCGTCGAACGGCGTGCCCATCCCCTTCACGCCGGAACTCTTCGGCCGGCTGCGGCCCAGCGCCGACCTGCTGTCGCCGCGCGATCCGGCGGCGCTGCGCGCGCGGCTGCGCGCGGACGGCTACCTGTACCTGCCGGGGCTGCTCGACCGGAGAGAGGTGCTGCGGCTGCGCGGCCAGTACTTCTCGCTGTTCCCGCCGGGGCTGCTCGCGGCGGGCAGCGATCCGCGGGACGGCGTGTTCTCCGGGCGGGTGCCCGCGCGGGTCCCGGAGTACGGGGTTCCGGGGCATCCCGCGTACGCCTTCGTGCGCTCGGCGCCCTTCGCCCGGTTCGTGGGCGACCCCGCCCTCGCCTCGCTCGCCTCCCAGCTCCTCGGCGCCGACGTCCGGATGCTGCCGCGCCGCATACTGCGCCACTTCCACCGGGGCACGCGCCGCGCCTCGCGCGCCCATGTCGACTTCGACTACATGGACCAGGGCTCGCCGCGCGTCGTCACCCTGTGGATACCCGTCGGCGACTGCCCTCCCGCGACCGGCGCGCTCGTGTACCTGGAGGGCTCCCACCGGCTGGCGCCGAAGGAGTACGCGCCGCTGCGCAACATCACCGACCGGCCGGGCGACCGCCGCCAGATCTGCCACGACCTGGCGCTCACCGCCCGCACCCTCGGCCGCCGCTGGCTCTGGGCGGACTTCGCGGCGGGCGACGTGATGGTGCACCTGCCGCACATCATCCACGCGTCCCTGGACACCACGACGGACACGATGCGGCTGTCCGTCGACGCCCGCTTCGTACGGCGAGACGACCGACCCGACCCGCGCTGGCTGCGGCCCTGGTCGGCGGACGACGGGGCGTGAGGCATCCCCGGGTGGAGCGGGCGGGGCCCGGAGCGGGTGGCTCAGGTCCGGAGCCGGATCGGGCGGGCGCCCGTCGCGTCCGAGTGTTGTGCCGCCGTGATCACGTCGTCCACCAGCCGGGCCTCCGCCACCGGGCACACCGGCGCCCGGTCCTCCCTGACGGCCGCTGCGAAGTCGGCGAACAGCGGCTGGTGGGGGTTGGCCGCCGGGGGCAGGTGGAGCGGGGCCCCGGTCAGCCCCACGAGCCGTCCCGCGTCGAGCGGGTCGAGCGTCACGGCGCGCCCGCCCCCGGTCAGCTCGACGCGGTCCACGGGCGGGCCCTCGCCCCACTCCAGGAGGCAGCGCGCCGTCAGCCCCGACGGCCAGGTCAGGGTGAGGTCGGCCCGCCGCTCCGCGCCTTCGGGGAAGCGGTCGCCGAGCCGCGCCGTCAGCTCGTACGGCTGTCCGAAGAGGTGGAGCAGGAGGTCGACGCGGTGGCTCCCGGCGTCGGCGAGTACGCCACCGCCCGAGACGGCGGGGTCGGTGCGCCAGCGCATCGGGTCGCCGGGGCCCGGATCGAAGGGGCACCGGAACCGCACGTCGACCCGCTCGGGCGTCCACCGGGCGAGTTCCGCGCGCAGTCGGCGCGGGGCGGGCGCGAGCCTGCGGTAGTACGCGACGCCCGCGCACCGCCCGGCCGCCTCCAGCGTGCCGCCGGTGGCGAGGCCCCCGGCGAGCGGCTTCTCGACGAGGACGGGCAGCCCGGCGTGCAACGCGGCGCGGGCGAGCGGCACATGGCTCGCGACGGGCGTGGCGACGTACACGGCGTCGACGTCCGTGAGCAACAGCCCGGGATCGGCGCCGGACCTGGCGACGTCGAACCGCCGGGCGACGCGCGCCGCGCGGTGCGGGTCGCGGCCCCACAGGGCGACCGGTTCCTCGCCGAGCGCGCGCAGGGCGGGCAGCACGCGGCGCGTCACGATGTCGCCGTATCCGGCGATGGCCCACCTCATGCGGGGCCCGCCCGGGGCGGGCCGGGCTCCGCCCACAGGTTCAAGGGGCGCTCCCGCGGGTTCACGGGACGATCGCCACCTTCAGCGTCTCGCGCGGCGGCCCGGCGTAGGGGGCGTGCTCGGCGTCGGGGTAGAGGGCGCGGCTCGCGGAGAGCTGCTCCATGGCCTTCGGCAGCTCGTCCAGGGGGTAGGTGTGCGTGTGCAGGTCGGGCAGGCGCAGGGTGTCGGTGCGGCGGTGGGCGAGGCGTTCGGCGGCGGCGAGGGCTTCGGTGCGCGCGGTGTCCAGGGGCTCGGCGGAGCTGTGCACCCGCAGCCCCTTGCGCTCCCAGGTGACCAGGTCGAGGGTGACGTGCGTGTCGATGTGATGGGTGCCGAGGAGGACGACGAGACCGTTCTGGCGTACGAGGCCGACGCAGGCGTTGAGCGTGGTGGGTGTGCCGACGGCGTCCACGGCGACGTCGAAGTCCGCCCCGATCGCGGCCAGTTGCTCGCTGCCGCCGTCCACGCGGCGTACCGCGTCGGCGCCCGCGGCGGACGACCGTTCGAGGCGCCAGGCGTCGAGGTCGGCGGCGACGGTCTCGGCGGCGCCGCGTGCCAGCGCGACGCGCAGCGCCAGCTGCCCGACGGGTCCCTGTCCGATGATGGCCACGCGGTCGCCGAGCCGGACGCCGCGGGTGGCGTGCACGGCCAGCGGCAGCAGTTGCAGGATCGCGCCCTGCTCGAAGGGCACGGCGTCGGGCAGCGCGCCCACGGATATCTCGCGGGCCAGCGCGAATTCGGCGTACCCGGTGGTGAGCGGGGTCCGCACGAAGACCCGCTGCCCGGGCACGACCCGGCTCACGCCGGCGCCGGTCGCCTCGACGGTGCCGGCGATCTCATGACCGAAACAGCCCTCGGAGCAGTGCGCGCGCAGGCCGTAGTAGTGGAAGTAGGCGAGGTCGCTGCGGTTGCAGACCGTGCAGGCGCGCACCCGGACGAGGACCTCCAGCGGCCCCGGCTCCGGTACCGCCACGTCGGTGACCAGTCTGATGTCGCGCCTGCCGACGAGTTCATACCTGCGCATGGCCTTCCCCCCACCGGTTGCGATCAGCGGACGACTCCAGCATCGCCCAACTCCGCCTCGCGGGCGTTGGATTCGCTCGCCTCGGCCGGTTCCGGCTTCTTGACAGCTCCGATCGCCGCGCGCCAATATCCACTATCCGATTGGCCTGGACCAATCTGCAGGAGCCCCGCTGGGTGCCCCACGTCCCACGGGCCACGCCCCGTACGCCACGTACCCGCACCTTCGGAGGTCGCGCCATGGCACCGAGCAGTGACCCGACTCTGGAGCAGCTGGCCAACTCCGTGCTGCAGCCCGGCTTCGAGGGCACCACGGCCCCCGACTGGGTGCGCCGGCGCATCGCCGAGGGCCTGCGCTCCGTCGTGCTGTTCGCCCGGAACATCGAGACGCCCGAGCAGGTCGCCCGCCTCACCGCGGCCCTGCGCGCGGAGAACCCGGACCTCATCGTCGCCATCGACGAGGAGGCGGGCGACGTGACCCGCCTGGAGGCGTGGACGGGCTCGTCCCGGCCCGGCAACCTCGCCCTCGGCGCGGTGGACGACATCGACCTGACCGAGCGCGTGGCGCACGACATCGGCCGCGACCTGCACGCCGCGGGCGTGTCCCTCAACTTCGCGCCCAGCGCGGACGTGAACTCCAATCCCCTCAACCCGGTGATCGGCGTCCGTTCCTTCGGCTCCCGCACCGACCTCGTCTCCCGTCACACGGCCGCCTGGGTCCGCGGCCTGCAGCGCGCCGGTGTCGCCGCCTGCGCCAAGCACTTCCCCGGCCACGGGGACACGGTGGTCGACTCGCACTACGGCCTGCCGCAGGTGCGGGGCTCCGCCGAGGAGATCGCGCTCACGGCGCTGCCGCCGTTCATCGCCGCGCAGGAGGCGGGCGTCCGGGCGGTGATGACGGCCCATGTGCTGGCTCCCGCGTACGACCCCGACCTGCCGGCGACGCTCAGCCACCGCATTCTGGTGGACCTGCTCCGCGGCGAGCTGGGGTTCGACGGGCTCCTGGTCACCGACGGCATCGAGATGGGCGCCGTCACCGACCGCTACGGCATCGACGGGGCCACCGTCCGGGCGGTCGCGGGTGGAGTGGACGCGGTGTGCGTGGGCGGCGAGAGCGCCGCGGAGGCCACCGTCGACCTGCTCTCCACGGCCCTGGTCAAGGCCGTGCTCGGCGGCTCGCTCCCCGAGGAGCGGCTGGCGGCGGCGAGCGCCCGGGTTGCGGCGTTCGCCGCGTGGTCGGGCGAGCGCTCCCGGGCCGTGGCGGGGGCGGTACGGGACCTTGACATCGGCCTGGTCGCGGCGCGCCGCGCGGTCCGCGTGCGCCACCGCTCCGGGACGGCGCTGCCCCTCACGGGCGCGCCGCACGTGGTGGAGCTGTCCCCCACGATGAACCTCGCCGTCGACGGCCACACCCCGTGGGGCATCGCCGGCCCCCTGCGCGACCTGCGCCCGGGCACGACGTCCGTACGCCTGACGGAGCCCGAACTGGCTCACGAGGGCGCCCTTTTGGAGCGGGAGGCGCTGGCTCCGGCGATCGGCCGCGCCTTGGTGGTGGTGGTCCGCGACGCGGCCCGCCACCGCTGGATGACCGACACGCTGACCCGCCTCCTGCGCAGCCGCCCCGACGCACTGGTGGTCGAGATGGGCGTGCCGGGGGGCGACACACCGGGCGCCGCCCATCTGATCACGCACGGGGCGACCCGGGTGTCCGGGATCGCGGCGGCGGAACTGCTGGTGGGGGCCGGCGCCTGACCCGCCCCGCCGGGCGCCGGCCCCGTACGGTTCAGCCCCTGAGCGGGCCCTCACAGTCGTAATCGGCGCTGCCCGCCCGGCCGTTGGACCAGATCTCCACCTGGCCGAACGAACAGTTCATGTCGGCGAGGTTGTTGTGCCCCGCCTCGGAACGGTCGAGCAGGTAGTAATCCACCGTCTCCGACATGTCCTCGAACACGGCGTCCGGATCGCCGGACGCGCTCAGATTGGCGGTGATCCGCCCGGTGCAGAGGTAGCGGGGGCGCTCCGGGGCACCGTTCGAGCGGCACTGGGGCAAGCTGCCCGTCGTCGCCTTGAAGGAGTCGCGGACCTGGGCGGCCGTGGTGTCGCGCAGCCGCGCCACCGGCACGTACGTCGTGTCCGGCACGAACAGCTCGTCGACGTGGGCGATCTGCTGGTCGAGGAAGGCGTCGTACGCGCTCTGCAGCCCGCTGTCCTTGCCGAGCCGGTCACGCCAGGCGTCGAAGCCCGCCGGGTCGTCGGCGCGCAGCAGGGCGTACATCTCCCGGATGAGGGTGGGCCGTTCACTCCACAGGAACTCGAAGAAGGTGCCCGCGTAGTCGTAGAAGCGGAAGCCGTCCCCGTCGTACGTGGCGTGCAGGAGCCGGTCGACGCTCATCCTCGGGTCGCCGCCCGCCGTGTCGTCGATGACGCCCTGGACAAGTGACTTGCGGACCTTGACGCCGTCGTCCCGGGTGGCGCCGTCGAAGAACTCGGCGGTGCCCTCGTCCATCGCGGTGGTCCGGTCGCCCTCGTACCAGGGCCCCTCGCCGAAGAAGCCGGGCACCGCCCAGCGGCCGTTGAGATAGTGCGTGTACTCGTGGCGGAAGAGTTCCTCCAGGGTCAGCGTCGAGTCCTGCGGGACGCGCCGCTGGTAGGTGTAGAAGGTCGCGCCCTTCTCGATGTAGACGCCGCCGTTGTTCGTGTCCATCCCGGTGAGCAGCGGATGGTAGTTCTCGTAGTCGGCGCGAGAGGCGTAGAGCACCGTGGTCAGACCGGTGTTGGGATCGCCCGCGAGCGGCTCCCGGGTGCCGATGACGCGGTGGAACTGGGCCTTGACCTGCTTGCTCGCGTAGTAGAGCTGGTCGACGGTCCCCCGGTCGAGTGCCGTACGGACCTTCATCCCGCCCTTGTCGTACGTGAAGGTGCTCGGGAAGAGGCGGCGTTCGATGTCCGCCTTGCAGACCTTGTACGGCGCGCAGGCCCCGTATTCGTTCAGCCAGGTGGCGACCTTGGCCCAAGGGGCGCTTCCTTCGCCGAAGTTGCGCGCGGTGACGGTGACCAGGCCGCCGAGTCCGGGGACGATCTCGCTCCTCAGCCCCTCGATCTGGCCGAACCTGCCGTACTCGCTCAGGGCGTCGCGCACCACCCAGGCGTTGGCCGTGCCCTTGAGGTGGGTGTGGCCGGCGAAGGCCTTGAAGGCGGCGCGGTAGGACGGGTCGGCCGTGACCGCAGCGTGGAAGGCGGTGTCCTGGTTGCCGGGATACACGCCCAGGTAGTTCAGCGAGAGCGCGGCGAGCGCCGACCCGGCCCAGGAGGCGTCCTTGGCCGTCTCGGGGTGAGCGGCATCCATGGTGGCCAGCACCCGTTTGACGAGCGGGAGTTGGTGCTGGCGCAGTCCGGGGGCGCTCGCCGCGTAGAGGGCCTCGCGCAGCGACTCGGCGTTGGGCCGGGTCACGTCGAAGGTGCGCGGGGCCGCGCCGAACGCGGCGACCGCCCGGCGCATGGCGTCGACGGTCGGGGCGTCGGTGACGTCGATCTCGTCGTGCGAGAAGTCCTGGTAGGCGACGGCGTGGAGATAGGTGAGCAGTTCCAGGAGGTTGCTGCCGTTCTTGCCGTCGTGGGTGGCGGCGAGCCGGGTGACGCGGGCGGAGACGGCCTGGACGTGCGCGTCCGACATGACGGGGGCGAGCCGCCGGTCCCAGTCCCAGATGAGCCCGCTCAGACACCCGTT
Source organism: Streptomyces sp. NPDC031466 (assembly GCF_055581265.1). Lineage (NCBI taxonomy): Bacteria > Bacillati > Actinomycetota > Actinomycetes > Kitasatosporales > Streptomycetaceae > Streptomyces > Streptomyces sp. NPDC031466. The sequence goes on along the minus strand of NZ_JBVIJT010000003.1, from coordinate 350,008 downwards.
GGCGGTGACGGCGGGGTCGGCGAGGAAGTCGGCGAACCGCTCGGGGGACAGACCGGTGACGCCGTCGAGGGTGCAGGGGGCCACCGCGCCTTTCGCCCCGCCGCCCTGCGGCTTGGCGGTACGGCCGGGGGTGCCGCCGCCCTTGAGACCGCCGGGCGCCGGGATCTTGTACACGCCGGGTTTGGGGGCCTTCGCCCTGCGGTCGACGATGTCCAAGGGGTTCGGTTCGGCCGCCTTGCCCGTGGCGACGGAGGCGGAGACGTGGCGGGTGGATGCGGGGGCGGGGTCGGCCGCCGCGTATCCGTACTGGGCGGCCGTGGCGCAGAGGGTCGCCGCTATCGCACCGGCGAGCGCGGATCTGCGCAGGGTTCGTGGACGTGGCTGGGACACCGATGGCTCCTGTGTGGGGTGGGGAGGTACTGCCTCGGCCAACTGCCTTGTGCGCGACGGCCCTTGAGGTTGCCTGCGAGTGACGTGTGCATGGCTGCCGTCTGACCATGTGATGCGTAACGTAGTAATGTGAAATTGCACTGACAACCCCTCAGGAACGAGGAAACCGGAAACCTCGCGGGTCCCGGAGACTCTGCGGGCCGCGCACTCGGGGTGACGCGAGCCCGGTCGCGGCTGGTCAGGGCCGGTCAGGGACGGTCAGGACTGCGAGGCGGCCTTCTCCCTCGGCTCCCCCGGCTCCCCCGGCTCGCGCAGGGCGCGCAGCAGGAACCGGCCGAGGGCGGGCAGGGCGATCAGCGGCACGAGGGCGGTGCGCAGGGAGGTGGCATCGGCGAGTGCCCCGACGAGGGGACTCGCGAGGCCGCCGATGCTCACCGTCAGACCGAGCGTGACCCCGCTCGCGGTGCCCACGCGGTGGGGCAGATAGTCCTGCCCGAGGGTGATGTGCAGGGAGAACGGCACATAGAGGCCGGCCGACGCGAGAACGACGAAGAGCAGGAGCATCGGCGCCGGGGCGAGGACGACGCCCGCCACGGCGAACACCGTCAGGGTGTACGACCAGCGCACCACCGGCAGGCGCCCGTGGCGGGCGGCGAGCTTCCCGCCGGCCACGGTGCCGACGGCGCCGCCGAGGTAGAGGACGAAGAGCGCGAGGGTGCCCGCGGTCTCCCCGCCCCCGGTGCGCTGCCGCACGTACAGCGCGATGAACGTGCTCAGCCCGGTGAAGACGATCGAGCGACAGGCGACGGCCGCGGACAGCCTCAGGAATGAGGGCCAGTCGTCTTCCGCGAGGACGGGGCTCGGCTCCCCGCTCGGGGCGGCGGCCGCCTCGAACGCCCGGATGCCCCGCAGCGCCGCCACGCACAGCGCCGCCCCGGCGAGGGCCGGGACCACGAGGAGCGGGGAGGCGCGCAGGCCGCCCGTGGCGACGACGGCGGCGGTCAGCAGGGGCGCGGTCGCGAAACCGAGGTTGCCGCCCAGGGAGAACCAGCTCATCGCGGTGTGACCGCCCCGGCCGGCCCGCCGCGCCACGCGCGCGGCCTCCGGGTGGTACGCGGCGACGCCGATCCCGGACACGGCGACGACGAGCAGCGTCAGGACGTAGTGTCCGCCGACCCCGGCGAGGGCCACCCCGGCCCCGCCGACCAGCGTGCTCACCGGCAGCAGCCACGGCATGGCCCATCTGTCGGTCAGCACGCCGAACAGCGGCTGCACGAGGGAGGAGAGCAGGGACGCGGCGAGCACGATGCCGGACGCGGCGGCGTAGCTATAGGCACGTTCCGCCACGAAAAAGGGCACGAGCGCGGCGACGGCTCCCTGGTAGACGTCCACGCAGGCGTGACTGAGGGCGAGGAGGAGGACGGGGCGGGGGCGGCGGATAGGGCGGCGGCGCTTGGGGCGGGGGCGCATGGGGCGGGGGCGGCGAGCGGATGGGGGGCGTTGGGGGCGGTGGATGAATTGGGCGTGGCGGATGCTCCGAAGAGGACCGCCGACTCGGGAATGGTTCACCGCCTCATCGTCGCGACCGCTTCCGCTGGCGCGCTTCCGATAAAATGCCAACTCATGCCGGACAACCGCCACTCGCCGCCGGAGCCGGACATTCGCCATCCCCAGCCAGCCCGGGACATCCGCCACGCCTTGCCAGCGCCGGACGTCGCCCACCCCCCGCCCGTGCCGGGCACCCGCGACGCCCAGCCAGCACCGGACATCCGCCACTCTCAGCCGGCGCCGGACGCCCCCCACCCCCAGCCAGTCCCGGGCACCCGCCACGCCCAGCCAGCACCGGACATCGACCACCCCCAACCAGTCCCGGGCATCCCCCACCACCCGCCTGTACCGGACATCCGCCACCCCCAGCCAGCGCCGGACGTCGCCCACCCCCCGCCAGTCCCGGGCACCCGCCACGCCCAGCCAGCACCGGACATCGACCACCCCCAACCAGTCCCGGACATCGCCCACCCCCCGCCTGCGCCGGACATCTGCCACGCCCAGCCGGCACCGGACGTCGCCCACCCCCAGCCAGCGCCGAGCGACCCCCACGTCCAGCAGCCAGCGCCGGTCATCCGCGCCCCCCAGCCAGCGCCGGGCATCCGCCACACCCCCGAGGCCCCCACCCGCACCCAGGCCCTGGCCCCCGGCGAACGCATCGACGCGCACCGCCATGACGACCACCAGATCATCTACGCGGGTTCCGGCGTCGTGGCCGTCACCACCGGCGCCGGCACATGGTTCGCGCCCGGCACCCGGGCCCTGTGGGTCCCCGCCGGATGCGTCCACGCCCACCGCGCCCACGGCCACTTGGCCCTGCACCTGCTGGGCCTGCCCGCCACCACGAACCCGCTGCGCCTCGACGCCCCGACGGTCCTCACCGTCGGTCCGCTGCTGCGCGAACTGATCCTCGCCTGCACGCGGGACCCGCACGAGGACACCCCGGAGCGGCGGCGCCTGCACGCGGTGCTCCTGGACCAACTGCGCGCTTCCCCGCAGCAACCCGTCCAGCTGCCCACCCCCTCGGACCCCCGCCTCACCACCGTCTGCGACCTGCTGCACGACGACCCCGCCGACCCGCGCGGCCTGGCCCAACTGGCGGCCGTGGCCGGGGCCGGCGAACGCACCCTCAGCCGCCTCTTCCGCCGCGAACTGGGTATGACCTTCCCGCAGTGGCGCACCCAGCTCCGGCTTTATCACGCCCTGCGGATGCTGGCCGACGGGCTGCCGGTCACCACGGTCGCGCACCGCTGCGGATGGTCGTCCACCAGCGCCTTCATCGACGTGTTCCGCCGCGCGTACGGCTACACCCCCGGCACCCACAACCGGCGCGACTGACCACTCCAACGGCCACCCCACCCTCCGACCGCATCAACTTCCCTTCGTGCAGGCACCCTTGGCAGCACCAGTGCCATGTGAAATATTACTGCCGTGCTGACGGGACACCTTTACGGACGGCCGGAAACCTCGGATCTCATCGTCGTGGGAGCGGGAGTCGTCGGCGCGGCCTGTGCCTACTACGCCTGCCTCTTTGGCCTCGACGTCACCGTCGTCGACCGCGGCCCCGTCGCGGGCGGCACCACGGGTGCGGGTGAGGGAAACCTCCTCGTCTCCGACAAGGAGCCGGGACCGGAACTACAACTGGCGCTCTTTTCGGCCCGGTTGTGGCGCGACCTGGCGACATCGCTGCCCGCCCGTGTCGAATACGAGAGGAAAGGCGGCCTGGTCGTCGCCTCCACCGAGGCCGGGCTGGCCGCACTGCGGGACTTCGCGGCAGGCCAGGGACGTGCGGGCGTCGAAGCGGTCGAGGTCGCGGCCGACCGCCTCACCGATCTCGAACCCCATCTGGCCCACGGTCTCGCGGGCGGCTTCCACTACCCGCAGGACGCCCAGGTCCAACCGGCGCTCGCGGCAGCGCACTTGCTCCGGGCAGCGGCCTTGGACGGAGGAGGAGACGGCGTCGGCGGCCGGGGGCGCCTCACGCTGCGGCTCGGCGAGGAAGTCACCGCGGTGCTCACCGGGCCCGGTGGTGCGGTACGAGGGGTGGGGACGTCCCGGGGCGACCTCCGCGCACCGCACGTCGTCAACGCCACCGGCACCTGGGGCGGCCGGCTCGCCCGCCTCGCGGGCGTCGAACTACCGGTGCTTCCCCGTCGCGGCTTCGTCCTCGTCACCGAACCGCTGCCGCGCGTGGTGCGGCACAAGGTGTACTCCGCCGACTACGTCGCGGACGTCGCGAGCGGCTCCGCCGCCCTCCAGACCTCCGCGGTGGTGGAGGGCACCCCGGCGGGCCCGGTGCTCATCGGGGCGAGCAGGGAGAGGGTGGGCTTCGACCGCACTCTGTCCGTGGAGGTCCTGCGGCGCCTCGCGACCCAGGCCACCCGGCTCTTCCCCGCCCTCGCCGAGGTGCGGGCGATCCGTGCCTACGCGGGCTTCCGGCCCTACCTCCCCGACCACCTCCCCGCGATCGGCCCCGACCCCCGCGTCCCGGGGCTGCTGCACGCGTGCGGCCACGAGGGCGCGGGCATCGGGCTCGCGCCGGCGACGGGTCTGCTCATCGCCGCGATGCTGACGGGCCGCGAACCACCGCTGGACGTCACGCCGTTCGCCCCGGAACGCTTCACGGGAAAGGCCTTCGAGAAGGTGCGGGACATATGAGATGTGCGAGGCGTACCAGGCCCATAAGACACGCCGGGGCAATTGAGCCGCGCGAGAGGAGCCGGGCCCATGGCAGGTGACGACGTGACGTCCGCCGTCCGAAGGTCCGGCGACCGGGACCGGGACCGGGACCGGGGTCAGGACCAGGACCAGAAGTATTCCGCCGGCCGCTCACCCGCAGCGCTCGTGGGCGCCACTCCGGATGCCGCCGCCTTCACCATCACCTTCGACGGATACGACCTGACCGCGTTGCCCGGCCAGTCCATCGCCGCCGTTCTCTGGTCCGCGGGCATCCTCGCCTGGCGCCGCACCCGGGTCGGCGGACGGCCGCGCGGGGCGTTCTGCGGCATCGGCCAGTGCTACGACTGCCTCGCGACCGTCAACGGACGCCCGAACCGGCGGGCGTGCCTGGTCACCGCGCGGCCCGGTGACGCGGTGACCACACAGGAAGGGGACGGCCATGCCGGGCTCGCCGTCTGAGACGTACGATCTCGCGGTACTCGGCGCCGGTCCGGCGGGCCTGGCCGGTGCGGTGAAAGCCGCCGAACTTGGGCTGAGGGTCGCCCTGTTGGACTCCTCCGGTCAGCCGGGCGGCCAGTTCTACCGGCACCCCTCACCCGCCACGGGCGCCACCCGCCCCGAAGCCCTGCACCATGACTGGTCCACGTTCGCCGGGCTGCGCGCTCGACTGGCGGCGAGCGACGTCACCCAGCTCTTCGGCCACCACGTCTGGACGGTGACGCGCGAGACGACCGACGGCCCGGCACCGGCTGGGGCGCCCATGCCGCCCCAGTGGGCCGTCCACGCCCTCGCCGGGGAAGACACGGATCACCCGCCCGCCGCTGAAGAGCCCCATTCGGGGAGGGAGCCGGTCATCGTGCGGGCCCGAGCGGTCCTCCTCGCGACCGGTTCGTACGAGCGCCACCTACCCTTCCCGGGCTGGACCCTGCCCGGCGTCGTCGGCGCGGGCGGCGCCCAGGCCATGCTCAAGTCGGGGCTCGCCCTGCCCGGCCGCCGTGTCGTCGTCGCGGGCAGCGGCCCGTTGCTGCTCGCCGTCGCCGCCTCGCTCACCGCGGCCGGGGCCCGCGTCCCCGCGGTGATCGAGGCCTCGGGATACCTCCGTTACGCCCGCCGCCCCGGCGCCCTCGCCGCCAACCCGCACAAGCTCGCGGAAGCCGCGCTGCACGGCGCGGCCCTGTTGCGCCACCGGGTACGCCTGCGCACCCGCAGCGCCGTGACCCGGGCGCACGGCACAGACCGGGTGGAGGCCGTGACGGTCACCCGCCTGGACCGCGACTGGCGGCCGATCCCGGGTACGGCCCGCCGCATCGCCTGCGACGCGCTCGCGGTGGGCCACGGCCTCGTCCCGCAGATCGACCTGGCCACCGCACTCGGCTGCGCCACCCGCCGCACCGCCGATGGAGCCCACGCCCTCGAACTGGGCCCCCTTCAGGAGACCTCGCTCCGGGGCCTGTGGGCGGCGGGAGAGACATCGGGTGTCGGCGGCGCCCAACTGGCTGTCTTCGAGGGCACCTTGGCGGCCCACGCGATCGTGTCCCGCCTGACCGGCACCCCTCGGGCCCCGCTCTCCCACCTGCGCGCCCTGCGACGGCGTCGCGACCGCGCGCGCGTCTTCGCCGAGACGATGACCGCTGCCCACGCACCGGGCCACGGCTGGACACGGTGGCTGCCCGACGACACGGACGTGTGCCGCTGCGAGGAGGTGCCGGCGGGGCGCGTGCGCGAGGCGGTGGCCGACTTCGGTGCCCGGGACGCCCGTACCGTCAAGCTCCTCACCCGGGCGGGCATGGGCTGGTGCCAGGGCCGCATGTGCGGGACCGCCGTGGCCTGCCTCGCGGCGCCGCCCACCGGCATCCCCGCGACCACGGCGACCCCCGCCACCGCATCCGCGGACCGGCGCCCACTGGCCACGCCCGTCCCTCTCGGCGTCCTGGCCCGCCTGCCCGAGCCACCCCTCACCCCTCAGGGCCCGTCCACCGCACAAGCCCCACCTGCCACGTCCGACCCACCCACGACGACCACCACGCCCTACACACCCGACCCACCCGACACGCCGACCCAACCCCCGAAGCCCGCACCCCGAACAGAGCACCCCACAGACCACCCCCCAAATCACCCCACGGGCCACCCCGCCGACGACCCCACAGAAGGGCACCCCTCATGACCTCCGCCACCTGGACCCCGGACCGCCCCTGGCGCGGCATCATGGTCGCAACGGCGCTCCCCCTGCGCGAGGACCTCTCGATCGACTACGACGCGTACGCCGAGCACGTCCGCCACCTCCTCGCGAACGGCTGCGACGGCGTGGTCCCCAACGGTTCCCTGGGCGAGTACCAGACCCTCACCGACGACGAACGCGCCCGCGTCGTCCGCACCGCCGTCGACGCGGCGGGCGACGGAGCACGCGTGATGCCCGGCGTGTCCGCCTACGGCAGCGCCGAGTCCCGCCGCTGGGCCGAGCAGGCGGCGGAGGCGGGCTGCGGCTCGGTGCTCCTCCTGCCGCCGAACACCTACCGCGCCGACGAACGTGCCGTGCGCGCCCACTACGCCGAGACGGCCAAGGCGTGGGTGCCCGTGGTCGCGTACAACAACCCGCTCGACACGAAGGTCGACCTGACGCCCGACCTGCTCACCGGACTGCACGCGGACGGCAGCATCGTGGCGGTGAAGGAGTTCAGCGGCGATGTGCGCAGGGCGTACGAGATCGCCGAACTGGCGCCGGAACTGGACCTGTTGATCGGCGCGGACGACGTCCTCGTCGAACTGGCCCTCGCGGGCGCGGTCGGCTGGGTCGCCGGTTACCCGAACGCCTTTCCCGCGTCCTGCGCGGAGTTGTACCACGCCGCCTGCGCGGGTGATCTGGAAACGGCGCTCCCGCTCTACCGGTCACTGCACCCGCTCCTGCGCCAGGACTCCAAGACCGAGTTCGTGCAGTCCATCAAGTTGTCGATGGACATCGCGGGCCGCTTCGGCGGGCCGACCCGCCCCCCGCGTCTCGCGCTGACCGGCGCCACGGAGGCCCTGGTGCGGTCGGCCACCGAAAAGGCGCTGGCGGCCGGCCACCACTAGCCCGCCTGCCCTCCCTGTCCCGCTACGTTTCTACGATTCCCGAGGAGACGCATGCGCACTCGTCACGTCTTCCACGCCGTCGACTCGCACACCGAGGGCATGCCCACCCGTGTGATCACCGGCGGTGTGGGAGTGATCCCCGGCGCCACCATGGCCGAGCGCAGAATCCACTTCATCGAGCACCTCGACCACCTGCGCACCCTCCTGATGCACGAGCCGCGCGGGCACTCCGCGATGAGCGGCGCCCTACTCCAGCCCCCGACGCGCCCCGACGCCGACTACGGCGTCCTCTTCATCGAGGTCTCCGGGGTACTGCCCATGTGCGGGCACGGCACCATCGGGGTGGCCACCGTGCTGGTCGAGACCGGCATGGTCCCGGTCACCGAGCCGGTCACCAGGGTCCGCCTGGACACACCGGCGGGCCTGGTCCAGGCCGACGTGCACGTGGCCGACGGCGCGGCGACGTCGGTCACCTTCACCAACGTGCCGGCGTTCTGCGTGGCCCTGGACCGCGAGGCCGAGGTGCCGGGCCTCGGCACGGTGACGTACGACCTGGCCTTCGGCGGCAACTTCTACGCGTTCGTCCAGCTGGACGCGCTGGGCCTGCCGTTCGACCGGGCGCGCAAGGACGATCTCCTCGCGGCGGGGCTCGCCCTCATGGAGACGATCAACGCCTCCCCGGACCGCCCGACACATCCCGCGCAGCCCGACATCTCAGGACTGAAGCACGTCTACCTGGCCGCGCCCGGCTCCCACGCACAGCGCTCCCGGCACGCGATGGCGATCCACCCCGGCTGGTTCGACCGCTCCCCGTGCGGGACGGGCACCTCCGCGCGCATGGCGCAGCTGTACGCGCGCGGCGAACTCCCGCTGGACCGCGACTTCGTCAACGAGTCCTTCATCGGTACGGAGTTCACCGGCCGCCTGATCGCACGCGCGGAGGTCGCGGGCCTGCCGGCGGTCGTGCCCCGGATCACCGGCCGCGCCTGGATCACCGGCACGGCCCAGTACTTCCTGGACCCCACCGACCCGTTCCCGGCCGGCTTCACCCTCTGACCCCCGGCCGGAACGAGTCCCGGCCGGAACGCTCCCCACCTCACCAACTCGCAACGTGACATTGTACTTTGGTGATCCGCGCGGGCGGGGGCATCACCGGAGGGGAGCACCATGGGGCACCTGAAGCAGAAGAACCTCATCACCACCAGGGAGCGGCTGCGCGACCAGGTGGCCCATGCCCTGCGAGCCGCCCTGATCTCCGGCGAGCTGCGGCCGGGCGAGATCTACTCCGCGCCGGGCCTCGCCGAGGACTTCGGCATCTCGGCGACGCCGGTGCGGGAGGCGATGCTCGATCTGGCCCGCGAGGGCCTGGTCGAGCCCGTCCGCAACAAGGGCTTCCGCGTCACGGAGGTCGACGAGCGCGACCTCGACCAGTACAAGGAGATCCGGGCCCTGATCGAGATCCCCATGATCGGCCGGATCACCCGCACAGCGGCCCGAGAGGACCTGGAGGTGCTGCGCCCGGTCGCGGAGGAGATCGTCCGGGCCGCCCGCGACCACGATCTCATCGCCTACCTGGAGGCGGACCGCCGCTTCCACCTGTCGCTCCTCGCCCTCTCGGGCAACGACCGTCTGGTCGAGACCGTCGGCGAACTCCGCAAGCGGTCCCGCCTCTACGGCCTCACCGCCCTGGACGAGCGGGACCAGCTGACCCCGTCGGCCGAGGAGCACATCGAACTCCTCGACCTGATGCTGTCGGGCGACGCGACGGCGGCGGAACAGTGCATGGCCCGCCACCTCGGACACGTCCGCTCCCTCTGGGCCACATCCTGAGGGGATTCGCTGGGCTGTTGGTCACGTCCACACCCCGGAAACGCAGAAGACCCCACGTGAAGTGGGGTCTCAGCCGGTGTCCGAGGGGGGACTTGAACCCCCACGCCCGATAAAGGGCACTAGCACCTCAAGCTAGCGCGTCTGCCATTCCGCCACCCGGACCAGGTGTCTTTCGCCGTGTGGTGTTCCCCGCGGCGACATGGACAACAATACCAAGGTTTCGGAGTGCCTTTCACCTGCGTATCGGGCCGCCGACCGCCGGATACCCGGCGGGTACCCCGGCTCGCGCGGGTTCTCACCCGGAGTGATGATCCCTTCACGTTGCGGGGGCGAAGGCGGCACGGTGGGGCCCGGCCGGTTTACCTCCGGGGTAATCGACGGCCGCCGCCGATGTACCGCACGATGGGGGTCGCCACGCCCCCAGCGGAAGGTCACCCCATGACGGACACCCTGCCCCAGAACGATCCGCGCGCCCAGCTGCTCGCCGCCGTCCCTTTCGCCGGGCACCTCGGCATCACCTTCGCCGAGGCGCGGCCGGATCGCGTGGAGGGCACCCTGCCCTGGTCGCCGGAGCTGTGCACGGCGGGCGGCGTGCTGCACGGCGGAGCGGTGATGACGCTCGCGGACACGGTCGGCGCGGTGTGCGCGTACCTCAACCTGCCCGACGGCGCGGCCACGTCGACGATCGAGTCCAAGACCAACTTCCTGCGGGCCGTGCGCTCCGGGACGGCCCGCGCGGTGGCCCGTCCGCTGCACATCGGCGGCTCCTTCATCGTCGTACAGACCGAGATGTACGACGATCAGGAGCGCCTCGTCGGGCAGACCACGCAGACCCAGGCGGTCCTCGCCGCCCGCGGCGCCTGAGCCTCGGCGCCCCGAGCCCCGGCGCGGAGGCACGCGGTTGCGGGGCCGCATGGCCTCCGTAACGCCCCCCCGGCAATCGCGCGTCCCCGCGCTCACGGACAGCGCACGACCTGCCCCGCGTACGAGAGGTTCCCGCCGAAGCCGAAGAGCAGGACCGGGTCGCCCGAGCGCAGTTCCCCGCGCTCGACCAGCTTGGACAGGGCCATCGGGATGGAGCCCGCCGAGGTGTTCCCGGAGTCGACCACATCGCGGGCGACGACGGCGTTGACGGCGCCGATGCGCTCCGCGAGCGGCTCGATGATGCGGAGGTTGGCCTGGTGCAGGACGACCCCCGCGAGGTCGGTGGGGGTGAGTCCGGCGCGTTCGCAGGCCGTGCGGGCCAGCGGCGGCAGCCGGGTGGTCGCCCAGCGGTAGACGCTCTGCCCCTCCTGGGCGAAGCGCGGCGGGGTGCCCTCGATGCGCACGGCGTTGCCCATCTCGGGCACCGAGCCCCACAGGACCGGGCCGATGCCGGGCTCCTCGCCGGGCCCGCAGGCCTCGACGACGACCGCGCCGGCGCCGTCCCCGGTCAGCACGCACGTGGTGCGGTCCGTCCAGTCCGTGACCTCGGACATCTTGTCGGCGCCGATGACCAGGGCCCGGGTGGCGGCCCCGGCCCGCAGGGTGTGGTCGGCGGTGGCGAGCGCGTGCGTGAAGCCCGCGCACACGACGTTGATGTCCATCGCGGACGGCGAGGGGATGCCGAGCCGGGCCGAGACGCGGGCGGCCATGTTCGGTGACCGGTCGATGGCCGTGGAGGTGGCGACCAGGACCAGGTCGATCGCGTCGGGGGTCAGGCCCGCGGCGGCCAGGGCCTTCCCCCCGGCGTGCGCGGCCAGCTCGTCGACCGGCTCCTGCGGGCCCGCGATGTGACGGGTGCGGATGCCCACCCGGGACCGGATCCACTCGTCGCTGGTGTCGACCAGGCCCGCGAGATCCTCATTGGTGAGGATCTTGGCGGGCTGATAGTGGCCGACGGCGACGATGCGCGAGCCGTGCATGTACGGGTCCCCCTTGTTGCCGGAGATGCGGGACCCTCCAGTCTGGTCAGCGACTCACCGGTAACAGGGGGTGTAAAGCGACAGGAAAGGCGCGTGCGCTTTGGATGCTTCTCATGATCCGGTCACCCTCCGATGAACTGTGTGACCTTATGTACGAGTTCCGCGCGTACCGCGTGTACGAGTACCGCGGCGGCCTCGGCCGCGGGGGCACGCCCCGCGTGCAGGACAATGGCAAGGTGACGGCCACCTCGGCCGCCAGCACGTACAGAACCGGGGCTGATCAGGACATGGGACGAGTCACGGAGCGACGCAAGGTCGTCCGGATCCGGGACGGGCACGTCTCCGAGCGGCCCGACACCCTGGTCGCCGAGGAGCCCCTGGAGATCCGGCTGAACGGCGGGCCGCTCGCCATCACCATGCGCACGCCGGGCGACGACTTCGCGCTCGCGGCGGGTTTCCTGGTGAGCGAGGGGGTTCTCGGGGGCGCCGAGGACCTGCGGAACATCGTGTACTGCGCGGGCGCCACCGAGGACGGCTCGAACACGTACAACGTGGTGGACGTCCGCACGGCGCCCGGCCTCGTCCTGCCCGACATCACCCTGGAGCGCAACGTCTACACGACGTCGTCCTGCGGCCTGTGCGGCAAGGCGAGCCTGGACGCCGTGCGCACCACCGCCCGGTGGCCGATCGCCGACACGCCCCCGGTGCGCGTCGGCACCGAGCTGCTGGCCGCCCTGCCCGACCGGCTGCGCGAGTCCCAGCGGGTCTTCGACCGGACCGGGGGCCTGCACGCGGCGGCCCTGTTCGACGAGGAGGGGCGGCTGCTGGACATACGGGAGGACGTGGGACGGCACAACGCCGTCGACAAGCTCGTGGGCCGGGCGCTCCAGGACGGGCGGCTCCCGCTGTCGCGCGCGATCCTGCTCGTCTCGGGCCGCGCCTCGTTCGAGCTCGCCCAGAAGGCGGTGATGGCGGGCATTCCGGTGCTCGCCGCGGTCTCCGCGCCGTCCTCGCTCGCGGTCGACCTGGCCGCCGAGACCGGTCTGACCCTGATCGGTTTCCTGCGCGGCTCCTCCATGAACGTGTACGCGGGCGAGCACCGCGTCGCCCTGCGGACCCCGGCCGCCCAGGGCTGACCCCACTCCGGACAGCGGCACGGCCCTGGCCCGGCCGACTGCTTCAGGTCACCCCCGAGATCCGGGTGAGCATCTCGAGGAACCGGGTGCGCTCGGCGTCCGACAGGGACGCGAGGAGCGTCTCGTTGGCCCGCTCGGCCGCTTCGGTGCACCGTGCCACGAGGCGCTCGCCCTTGGCCGTGATGGTGATCGCGTTCTTGCGGCGGTCCTTGGGGTCCGGGGCGCGGTCGACGAGTCCGTCCGCCTGGAGGTCGTTGAGGACGCCGACCATGTCCTTGGGGTCGAGCAGGACGCTGCGGCCCAGTTCGGCCTGGGCGACCGGGCCGAGGTCGGCGACGGCCGCGAGCACCACGTGGTGCCACATCTTCAGGCCCTCCTGGGCCAGCGCGTCGGCGACCAGGGCACGTCCACGGGCGGCGGCGCGGCCGAGCAGCCAGCTGGGAAGGGTGCGGATCGCGCTGGGGGCGGGTGGCGTCGTGGGCATGGGAGGAGCCTAGCGAGAGCGGACGCGAAATCATTGGACCTCCCTACGATATTTGGGTATACCGTTGGGACTCCCAATGATTCTCTGATCCACTCCGGAGGTGGTGCGGATGCGTCGCGTCCGTTACGAACGCAGCGGCGGTCCCGAGGTCCTGTTCCTGGAGGAGACGCCCGTGCCCCGGCCGGGCCCCGACGAGTTGCTCGTACGCGTGGAGGCGGCCGGTGTGACCCTGCCCGTCGTCCGCAAGGTTCGCGAGGCCCGCGAGCCGATCGCCCTGGGCGGCGAGATCGCCGGGGAGGTCGTCGCACTCGGCGAGGGCGTCACCGGCCACGCGGTGGGCGACCGTGTCACAGGGCTGGTCTTCGGGCACGGTTACGCCGACTACGCCCTGCTCCCCACCGCGATGGCCTCCCCCGTGCCCGGCGGCGCGAGCGCGGTCGACGCCGTCGCGCTGGTCCGCTCCGGGCTCGTCGCCAGGGGCGCACTGGAGGCCGCGCGCCCCGAGCCGGGAGAGGCCGCGCTCATCACGGCGGCGGCGAGCGGCGTCGGCCACCTGGCGGTGCAGCTCGCGCGGGCGAAGGGGGCCGGGCGGATCGTCGGCGCGGTCTCCGACGCCGGCAAGGCCGACTTCGTGCGCGGGCTCGGCGCCGACGACGTCATCACGTACGACCGCGAGGACTGGGGCGAACCCGTCGACTACGCCCTGGACGCGGTCGGCGGCGAGCTGCTCGCGCCCGCCGTGGCGGCCCTCGCCCCGCACGGGCGTCTGGTGGCCTACAGCTCCGGCGGCGGCACCGTGTCGGCGTATGACCTGCTCGTCGGCGCGAAGTCCGTCATCGGCTTCCAGATGGCGCTCATCGCCCACGGGAAACCGGCGCTGTACGAGGCCTGGCGGCGGGAGCTGTGGCAGCTGTACGCGGCCGGTGAGCTGCGGCCCGTCGTGCACGCGCGGTACGCCTTGGAGGACGCGGCCCTCGCCCATGCGGCCACCGAGGAGCGGACCAACCTCGGGAAGGTGGTCCTCGTCCCGTGACCGCCCCGGTCCGCGCCCCGCACCTCGTACGGGAGCGGCACGCGGGGCTCCCCCGGCGCGCGGTTCTTGTGAGGTGCGGTGGCCGCCAGTACCGTCTGTGGCGCGCACATAGGACGTGGGATGTCAGGACGTCCCGTCGCCATCACCGTCGCTCCATCGCCGCCACGTCGCTCCATCGCCCTCGCCGTCGCTCCGTCGCCATCGCCGTCGCCAGGAAAGGCGGGCCGCACCATGTCGTCGACTTCGAGCCTCCGTGTACGCCTCAGATCTCTCGGGCCCACCATCGCCGCCGCGCTGGCGCTCGCCGTCGGTGCCCTGCTGCCGGCGCCCCTCGCGCGCGCGGCGGCCGAACCCGCGCCGCCCTTCGAGCAGCAGGTGCTGTTCAAGGCCTCCCAGGACCCCGGATACGCCTGCTTCCGCATCCCCGCCGTCGTGCGGACGACCCACGGCACCCTCCTCGCCTTCGCCGAGGGCCGGGTCAACGACTGCAGTGACGCGGGCGACATAGACCTGGTGCTGAAGCGGTCCGACGACGGAGGCCGCACCTGGGGCCCGCTCCACGTCATCAACGAGGGCGCCGGCGACACGCACGGCAACCCGGCGCCGGTCGTGGACCGCGAGAGCGGCCGCGTGCTGCTCGCGGAGACGTACAACACCGGCCGCACGGACGGCAAGAACTGCGAGGTGCCGTGCGACCGCACCCCCCATCTGCAGTACAGCGACGACGACGGCCGCAGCTGGTCGGCGCCACGCGACCTGAGCGAGGAGATCCTGCCGAGGGAGTGGAACTCCTGGTACGCGACCGGCCCCGTGCACGGCGTCCAGCTCTCCCGGGGCAGACACGCCGGACGCCTCGTCCTCGCGGTCAACGCCGAGACGTGGGACGGCAGCCGGATAAGCGCCAACCACGCCGCGCTGGTCGTCAGCGACGACGGCGGCGACCACTGGAAGGTCGGCGCCACCGACTCGTACCCCGTCGGCGCCGACGGCACGTTCCGCCAGAAGCCGTCGGAGATGACGGTCACCGAACGGCCCGACGGGGCGGTGTACGTCAGCGGCCGCGAGCAGGACGGCACCGACCTCGGCCACCGCACGCACGCCGTGAGCCGTGACGGCGGTGACACCTTCGCCGCCCCCTTCGAGGCGATCCCGGACCTGTACGCGCCCCAAGTGCAGTGCTCCACCCTCCAGTTCGGCCGGCGGATGCTGCTCGGCTGCCCCGCCGACCCCGACCGCCGCCGCACGATGCAGATCCGCTCCTCCTACGACGGCGGCCGCACCTGGGACAGCGTCGACCGGGGCACGACGGTGACCGCGGACTGGTCCGGCTACTCCGACCTGGTGCGGGCCGACGGCGCGCACGTCGGCCTGCTGTACGAGGGCGGCGCCGTGGACGCGCGCGACGAGATCCGCTTCGCCCGCTTCACCGAGGAGTGGCTGCAGCCGCGCCGCGGCCCCGACCCGACGACCCGCGACCACGCGCCGGGCGCCCGCGCCGCGGCCGTGCTCGGCGGGGCGCGCGAGACCAAGGGCCGCTTCGGCGGCGCCCTCGCCCTCGACGGCACCGACGACGCCGTACGGCTGCCCTTCCGCCGCCGGCTGGCCCTGGGCTCGGGGGACTTCACCGCCTCGATGTGGTTCCGCTACTCCGCGACCACCGGCGAGCAGCCGCTGCTGTGGATGGGCGGCATCGGTACCAACCAGCCGCAGGTGTGGCTGCGCGGCGAGCCGGCGAGCGACCGCGTCACGGGGCTGATCACCACGCGGGACGGCGCGGCGCCCCCGAGGTCCGCCGCCGTGCGCACCACGGGCGCGTACAACGACGACCGCTGGCACCACATCGCGCTGCGCCGCGGCGACGGGCGTCTGACGCTGTTCCTCGACGGCACGCGGGTCACCGCCGCCGACGTACCGGGCTCGGTCAGCCGCAACTCGCCGTTCGGCGTGCACATCGGGCAACGCCTGGACAGCCGCGCCCACTTCACCGGGGCGGTCGACGACGTGCGGGTGTACGACAGGGCCCTGAGCGACGCCGAGACGGAGGCCTTGCGCACCACCTGCGACGCTGTGACACACGACACCGTCGCCCGGCTCCCCATGGACCGCGTGCGCGGCAGGAACTAACGTCCCGGGCGTGTCCGACCAAGAGCGTCACGGCGGGGCGAGCGGCAGGATCTGGCTGATCCTGCTGCTCGCCGTGGCCTGCGCGGCCGTCCTGCTCGTCGCCCTGCCCGGCCGCGACCGTGAGGGCGGCGACACACAGGCGGCGGCGTGCCGGCCGCGCACCGTGGCGTCCTGGTCCGCCGACGACCGGGCCACCGGGGAGTTCGCCCGCTACGGCGACGACCCGGCCCGGGCCGACGACTGGACCGGCGGCGACGGCACCCACTCGGTGCGGCTGCCGGACGGGCGCGTGCTGTGGCTGTTCTCCGACACCTTCCTCGGCCAGGTCCACGCGCCGCCCAACCCGGCGGGCCAGCCCCACCCCTGGCGGGACGCGAACGCGCCCATGGTCCGCAACTCCGCCCTGGTCATGTCCCGCTCGGGCACCCTTGAGCGCACCCTTCCCGCGCCGCTCTTCGCCGACCCGGGGCCCCAGCAGTGGCGCTGGCCGGTGGCGGCCCGTGTCGAACCCCGCTCACCGGACTCGGAGGAGCGGGTCGTACGCGTCCTGCTGTGGACCCGGATGACGGGCCAGGGCCCCTGGATCTACGGCGTCCCCCTGGCCACGGAGGTCGCCACGCTCTCCCTGCCGGACCTGCGCGTCGAGGGCATCGTCAAGGTGTCCGACCAGCAGCGGGTCGCGGACCCCCAGAAGCGGGTCCTGTACGGCACGACGACGGTCGAGGACGAGCGCTGGACGTACGTGTTCGGCGGCACGGACGCGCAGGCCGCCTCGCGGCCCACCTCGCACGCACACGTCGCGCGCGTCCCGCACGGCCGGCTCGCCGAGGCCGGCGCGTGGGAGTACTGGGACGGTGAGGGGTGGGGCCGCGAGAGCGCCTCGCGGGCGGTCCTCGGCAACGGCGGCCACAAGGGGGTGGGCAGCGCGTTCACTGTGGTGCGGGACAAGGGGACGTACGTGCTGTTCACCATGGCCGCGGGCGCCGAGGGGCTGACCGACGTCACGTCGTACTGGGCCTGCTCCCCCACCGGCCCCTGGCACGGCCCGGCCAAGGCGTTCGAGGCGCCCCTGCCGAAGGACGGCGCCGCGCGCCAGGACACGGCCGCCTACAACCCGCAGGCCCATCCGGCGCTCGGCGGGGACGGGCGCGTCGTGCTGAGTTACGACGTGAACTGGCTGGACCCGGTGCCCGCGAGCGCGCAGGCGAACGTCAATCGGAACGTGTCGCTGTACCGGCCGCGCTTCGTGTCGCTGCGGCTGGCGGAGCCCCGCTGACGGGGTCCTGCCCGTCGAAGTCGGTCAGGTCGGAGTTGGTCACGTCGGATGCGGTCACGTCGAAGTCGGTCAGATCGCGCGAGCGGCGCTTGGCGATGACCGCGCAGACCATGAGCTGCATCTGATGGAAGAGCATCAGCGGCAGGACGGCGAGGGAGGCGTGCGCCCCGAACAGCACGCTGGCCATGGGCAGGCCGGCGGCCAGGGACTTCTTCGACCCGGCGAACTGGATCGCGATCCGGTCGGCGCGTCCGAAGCCGAGCCGTTTCGCGCCGTACCAGGTCAGCGCCAGCATCACGGTGAGCAGTACGGCCTCGACACCGAGCAGCGCGAGCAGCCGCGGCAAGGTCACCTGGTGCCAGATGCCCCGGACCATGCCCTCGCTGAAAGCGGTGTAGACGACGAGCAGGATCGAGCCCCGGTCCACGCGTCCGAGGACCTTCTTGTGCCGGGTGAGGAAACCACCGACCCAGCGCCGCAACGCCTGACCGGCGACGAACGGCACGAGGAGCTGGACGACGATCTTGACGACGGAGTCCGCCGAGAAGCCGCCGCCCGTGCCGCCGAGCAGCGCCGCCGCGAGCAGCGGGGTGAGGACGATGCCGGCGAGCGAGGAGAAGGAGCCGGCGCAGATCGCCGCCGGGACGTTGCCGCGGGCCAGGGAGGTGAAGGCGATGGACGACTGGATCGTCGACGGCACCAGGGTGAGGAAGAGGAAGCCGCTGTAGAGGGCGGGCGTCAGGACATGGGGCACGAGCCCCTTGGCGGCGAGCCCGAGCAGCGGGAAGACGAGGAACGTGCAGGCGAGGACGGTGACGTGCAGCCGCCAGTGCCGCAGTCCGTCGAGCGCCTCCCGGGTGGACAGCCGGGCCCCGTAGAGGAAGAAGAGCAACGACACGGCGGCGGTGGAGACTCCGGAGGCGACATCGGCGGAGGTGCCCCGCGCGGGGAGGAGGGCCGCGATGCCCACGGTCGCGAGCAACGCCACGATGTAGGGGTCGACCGGCATCCAGGACGGCCACTTCAGGCGTTTCACGGCACTCCATGCTCTCGGTGCGGGGGTGTGGTTCCGGACCGTCCCGGCGCCGGGGTGGCCGGAACGTCTCGTCCCCATGGTCCCCCCGAGCCGTGCGATCGGGAATCCCGTACACCGCTCTGACTGTCATCACAGAACACGATGGGCGCGGCTAGGCTGGTGCGCGTGTACGACCCTTCGCAGCTGCGCACCTTCCTCGCGGTCGCCCAGACGCTGAACTTCACGCAGGCCGCCCGGCGCCTCGGCCTGCGCCAGTCCACGGTGAGCCAGCACGTGCGCCGTCTGGAGGAGGCCACCGGGCGGCAGCTGTTCACCCGCGACACGCACAGCGTCGAGCTGACCGAGGACGGCGAGGCGATGCTCGGCTTCGCCCGCCGCATCCTCGCGGTGCACGAGCAGGCCGCGGCGTTCTTCACGCGCACGCGGCTCGGCGGGCGGCTGCGGTTCGGGGCGTCGGAGGACTTCGTCCTGACCCGGCTCACCGACATCCTGGAGGCCTTCCGGCACGACCACCCCGACGTCGACCTGGAGCTGACCGTCGAGCTCTCCGGCACGCTCCACGAGCAGCTGGACGCGGGCAGACTCGACCTGGTGCTCGCCAAGCGGCGCCCGGAGGACCCGCGCGGTGAGCTGGTGCGCCACGACGAGCTGGTGTGGATCGGCGCGGAGCGGCTGCGGCTGGATCCCGAGCGCCCGGTACCGCTGATCGTCTATCCGCCGCCGGGCATCACCCGCGCCCTGGCCCTGGAGGCGCTGGAGAGGCGCGGCCGCGCCTGGCGGGTGGCGTGCACCAGCGGCAGCCTCAACGGCCTGGTGGCGGCGGCCCGCGCGGGGCTCGGGGTGATGGCGCACTCGCGCGGCCTGATCCCGCCGGGCCTGGTCCGCGTCCCGGACCGGGCGGGCCTGCCCGAGCTGGGCCGGGTCGACTTCGTCCTGCTGCACGGCGAGCGCCGCGCCGCCGACCAGGGCGCCGCGGACGCGCTGGCGGCGGCGATCCTCGCGAGCGGCGACCGGCTGCGGCACGGGGCCGGCCCTCCGGGCGGACGAGCGGAGAGGGACGGCACGCTCTAGCGCAGGGGCCGCGGGTAGGTGAGTTCCTTGAAGCGGCGCAGGAGGGGAGCCGTCTCGATGTGCCGCACGCCGTCCAGCGGGCCGAGCCTGCCGCTCACATAGCGGTACAGCTCCGCGGTGTCGCGGGTCAGGACGCTCGCCATCAGGTTGGCGGAGCCGGAGGTCGCCGAGACGTGGGCGACCTCGGGGTGTGCGGCCATCGCCCGTCCGACCGCGTCGAGTGCGCCGGGCGCGACGGTGACCCACAGGATCGCGGCGGTGGCGAATCCGAAGCACGCGGTGTCGTACTCGGTGTCCAGGTAGAGCGCCCCGGAGCCGAGCAGCGCGGCGACGCGGCGCTTGACGGAGGACTCGGAGAGGCCCGTCAGCCGCTGGAGTTCGGGGTAGGTGGCACGCTCGTCGGCCTTCAGGGCGGCGGCCAGGGGCTCGTCGTCGGGGACGATGCGCACGGGGCCCGGGGGCGCGGCGACCGTGGCCGGCCGCAGGGCGGCGGCCTGTTCGTCGGTCAGGGGGCGGTGCTTGCCGATCCAGCCGGTGCGTCCGCCGTAGAAGCGGTGCATGAGCTGGTGGGCGGTGATCTCGATGAGCTTTTGGGTGCGCAGGAGTTTGCCGAAGAGCAGGTCGTCGTAGTCGCCGGGGGTGCGGGGCAGCGACATGCAGACCACCTCGGTGCCCGCCGACGTCAGGTGGACCCAGGCCGTGTCGGGGCGGCGGGCCAGGGCGGCCGCGATGGCCTCGGCCCCGTCCGGTGTGCAGCGCAGCCGCAGCATCCACTGGTCCCTGCCGAGCCGCGCGCTGTCCCGGACGCCGATGACGCGCAGGCCCGCACCGGCGCGCAGCCGGCGGAAGCGGCGCGCGACGGTCTGGTCGGAGACGCCGAGCACGCCCGCGATGCGGCTGAAGGACGCCCTGCCGTCGATCTCCAGGGCGTGCACCACCTTGCGGTCCAGGGCGTCGAAGACATCGGATTCCACCACCGAGCCCCTCCCTGTGTCGGATCCGTGCGCGCGAAGGCCTCCCGGCACCGGGACCGGCCGCCGCCACCTCATCGTACGGATACGCACACCTGCTCGTACGACAAGTCGGAGGAAGAGGGAAATGCGCAGATGGGGGCCGCTCACGGCGGTGTCTCTCGGGACCTTCATGCTGTTGCTGGACGTGACCATCGTGGTGGTGGCACTGCCCGACATGGCGCGGGCGCTGAACGCCTCGCTCAGTGACCTCCAATGGGTCATCGACGGTTACGCCCTCGCACTCGCCGCGCTGCTGCTCGGGATCGGCGCCGCCGCCGACGTGCTGGGGCGGCGGCGGCTCAACGTGGCGGGGACCGCGCTGTTCGCCCTGGCCTCACTGGGGTGCGGCCTGGCGTCGGGCGCCGAGCTGCTGGTGGCGGCCCGCGCGCTGCAAGGAGTGGGCGCCGCCGCCATGTTCGCGACGACCCTGCCGCTGCTCGGCGCCGCCTACCAGGGGCGCGAGCGGTCGCTCGCCCTCGGCGTGTGGGGCGCGGTGAGCGGGGCGTCGGCCGCGCTCGGCCCGATCGTCGGCGGGGTCCTCACACAGGGACCGGGTTGGCGCTGGATCTTCTTCGTGAACCTGCCGGTGAGCGTGGTGTCGATCTGGCTGACGCTGCGTGTGGTGCCCGAGTCCCGGGCCGCCGCCGGGCGGCGGGTCGACTGGGCGGGGACGATCGCGTTCGCGGGCTTCGCGGGGGCGGGGACGTACGGCGTGCTGCGCGGCGGCGCCGAGGGCTGGACGTCGGCGCCCACCGCCGCGGCCCTCGCGCTCTCGGCGCTCGCGCTGCTCTGCTTCGTGCTGGTGGAGCGGCGGGTCGCCCATCCGCTGCTCGATCTGCGGCTGCTGCGCAAGCCCGCGTTCACCGGGGTGCTGATCGGCGCGCTCGGCTACAACGCGGCGGCGTTCGGCGTCATCCCCTATGTCTCGCTGTGGCTCCAGACCGTGCTCGGCATGAGCCCGGTGCGCGGCGGCCTCGTGCTGCTGCCGCTGGCGGCGACGTCGTTCGTGGTCGCGCTGATCAGCGGGCGCCTGCTGCACGGTGTGGCGCCCCGTCTGGTCATCGGCGTCGGGCTGCTCCTGGTCGGCGCGGGCGGCCTGTGCACGGCGATGCTCGACGCCTCCTCGTCCTGGGCGGCGCTCGCCCCCGGGCTGACCCTCGCGGGGCTCGGTACGGGGCTGGTCGCGCCGGGTCTCGCCGGGGCGGCGCTGGCCGCGGTGCCGCCTTCGGACGCCGGGATGGCGGGCGGCGCGGTCAACACCTTCCGCCAGCTCGGCTACGCGGTCGGGGTCGCCCTGTTCGGCACGGTGCTGACCTCGCGCATGACGGACTCGCTCGGTCATGACGCGGCACACGCCGTCGCGGGCGGCGGCGCGCGGGACCCGCACGGCACGCTCTCCGAGCACGCGGTGCGGGCGGCCTTCGCGGACGGCCTGAACGGGGCGTCCCTCGCGGCGGGCGTCACGGGGCTCGCCGCCGGGGTGCTGGTGCTCGTCCTGGTGCGTACGCCGGGGCGGCGGCCGGGGGCGGTGGGCGCGAAGCCTCCGGGCGCCGCGTCCCGCGACGAGCGGGAGCCCGCCACCAGGCAGCGGGCGTAGGCACGGGCGGCAAGCGGCGGGCGGCACCCTGCGAGCGCGGGGTGCCGCATGCGCGGGGTGCGTGGGCCGTGGGTGCGCGCCGGGGGGAGCACACGTCTGCACGCCACGTACAGATTCGGTGGAGATTACGGTACCGAAACTTACTCAAGCGTAAGTAATCTGTCCCGCCGTTCCCCTTGTGGCCGCATTTCCACCTGCTGACCTGTGCTGATGGTCCGTACCGCCCGCCCATCGGCCCCCTCCCGCGACGCTGCGGCGTGGGGTACGGTCACGGCGCTGTGCGGAGCGCCACGAGGAGCACCATTGCGCGAGTTCACGAACCCTCCGACGGCGTCGGCGTCGCCGGCGGGCGGTCTTGCCGACGCTGTCTTCGACCATGCCCGTGCGGATCCGACGCGCGTCGCCCTGGGCCGCAAGTCGGACGGACGGTGGCACGACGTCACCGCGGGAGCCTTCCGTGACGAGGTGCTGGCCCTGGCGAAGGGCCTGATCGCGCAGGGCGTACGGTTCGGCGACCGCGTCGCCATCATGTGCCGCACCCGCTACGAGTGGACGTTGTTCGACTTCGCGCTGTGGACCATCGGCGCCCAGGTCGTGCCCGTCTATCCGACCTCCTCGGCCGAACAGGTCCACTGGATGCTGCACGACGCGCGGGTCAGCGCCGCGATGGTCGAGCACGAGGACCACGCGATGACGATCGGCTCGGTCGTCGACCGGCTGCCGCAGCTGCGCCGGCTGTGGCAGCTGGACGCCGACGCCGTGGCCGAACTGAACGGCGCGGGCCTGGACATCGACGACGAGGTGGTGCACCGCCACCGCCGGGCGGTCACCCCCGACTCGATCGCCACGATCATCTACACCTCCGGCACCACCGGCCGCCCCAAGGGCTGCCTGATCTCCCACGCGAACCTCATGTTCGAGGCGGATGTGATGGTCGCGCGCTGGGAGCCGGTCTTCCGCGCCAAGCGCGGCGACGAGGCCACCACCCTGCTGTTCCTGCCGCTCGCGCACGTCTTCGGCCGGATGGTGCAGGTCGCCGCCGTGCGGGGGCGGGTCAAGATGGGGCACCAGCCGAACCTCAACGCGGCCGCGCTGCTGCCGGACCTGGCCGCGTTCCGGCCCTCGTTCATCCTGGCCGTGCCCTACATCTTCGAAAAGGTGTTCAACGCGGCGCGGCGCAAGGCGGAGAAGGAGGGCAGGGCGGGCCCGTTCGACAAGGCCGTCGAGTGCGCGGTGCGCTACGCGGACGCGATGGAGGCCAAGGCCTTCGGCTCGGGCCCCGGGCCATCGGCCGCCCTGCGCGTGCAGCACCAGCTGTTCGACAAGCTCGTCTACTCCAAGGTGCGCGAGGCGATGGGCGGCCGGGTACGGCACGCGATGTCGGGCGGCTCGGGCATGGACCGGCGGCTCGGCCTGTTCTTCGCGGGCGCCGGCGTGACGATCTACGAGGGGTACGGGCTGACCGAGTCGACGGCCGCCGCGGCCGCCAACCCGCCCGAGCGCACCCGCTACGGCACGGTGGGTCAGCCGATCCCGGGGACGACGGTGCGCATCGCGCAGGACGGGGAGATCTGGCTGCGTGGCGGCAACGTCTTCCAGGGTTATCTGAACGCCCCGCAGGCCACGGAGGTGACCCTGCGCGACGGCTGGCTCGCCACCGGCGATCTGGGCTCGCTCGACGAGGACGGCTATCTGACGATCACCGGGCGCAAGAAGGAGATCCTGGTGACGTCCGGCGGGAAGAGCGTCTCGCCGGTCCAGCTGGAGGAGCGGGTGCGCGACCATCCGCTGGTCGCGCAGTGCATCGTCGTCGGCAACGACCGCCCCTACATCGCCGCCCTCGTGACGCTGGACAGGGAAGCCGTCGAGCACTGGCTGACGATGCGGCGCAAGCCGCTCCTTCCCGCCGGCGAGCTGGTGCGGGACCCGGATCTGGAGACGGAGGTGCGACGGGCCGTCGTCGCCGCCAACACGCTCGTCTCGCAGGCGGAGTCGATCCGCACGTTCCGGATACTGGCGCATCAGTTCAGTGAGGAGCACGGGCTGCTCACGCCTTCGCTGAAGTTGAGGCGGAAGGCCATCGAGGACCTCTACGCGGCCGAGGTCGACGCCCTGTACCGCGTCTGACCCGGCGTTTCTCTCGCCCCGCCCCGCGCATCGGCGGCGTGATCGTGGGCACAGGATGGCGTGTGGTCACCCGGTCGGAGCGTGCGGGACCGCATGCCTCCGTTTCAGGAATGCGGCGTCGCCCCTGATCGTTGACCATGGGAGAACCACCCGACGACTGAAGGATCGAGAGCTCGTGAGCAAGGTCCCCCCGATCATCCTGAACAACGGCGTCGAGATGCCGCAGCTCGGTTTCGGCGTGTGGCAGGTGCCGGACGACGAGGCCGAGGCGGCCGTCACGACGGCACTGGAGGCCGGGTACCGCAGTATCGACACCGCGGCGATCTACGGCAACGAAGAGGGCACGGGCAAGGCCATCGCCGCCTCCGGTGTACCCCGTGAGGAGCTGTTCGTCACGACGAAGCTCTGGAACAGCGACCAGGGTCATGACGCGACCCTGCGTGCCTTCGACACCTCGCTGAAGAAGCTGGGGCTCGACCATGTGGACCTGTACCTCATCCACTGGCCGATGCCGTCCAAGGACACCTACGTCGACACGTACAAGGCCTTCGAGAAGATCCAGGCCGACGGCCGCGCCAAGTCCATCGGCGTGTCGAACTTCCTGCCGGAGCACCTGGAGCGGCTGATCTCCGAGACGTCGGTCGTCCCCGCCGTCAACCAGATCGAGCTGCACCCGCACCTCCAGCAGCGCGCCTCGCGCGAGTTCCACGCCGAGCAGGGCATCGCCACGGAGGCGTGGTCGCCGCTCGGCCAGGGCAAGGGGCTCCTGGACGTTCCCGCGATCGTCGCCATCGCGCGCAAGCACGGGCGCACGCCCGCGCAGATCGTGCTGCGCTGGCACATCCAGCTGGGCAATGTGGTGATCCCCAAGTCCGTGACCCCGTCGCGGATCAAGGAGAACATCGACGTCTTCGGCTTCGAGCTGGACCCCGAGGACATGGCGGCGATCTCGGCCCTGAACGAGGACCGCCGCCTCGGCCCGGACCCGGCGACGTTCGACACGGTGTAAGCGGTGCAGGACGGGCGGGCGGCCCCGGCCGACAAGAGGTCCGGGCCCGCCCGTTCGTCTGCCCGCCCCGCTCCTACACCGCGTCCCGGCGCACCCCGTCCTCCGCGTCCTGATCCTGCCGTCCGCCCTGCGGCTCAGCGCGGCGTGACCAGGTCAGCCGTACGGTCAGGTGGCCCTCGGTCGCCGTCCTGGCGATGACCGCGCCGGCCGCCACCGTGAGTTTGACGCCGAATTCGAGCTCGATCGTGTCGGGGTCCAGGGCCCGCTCCCGGAAGGTCCGCAGCGCCGACAGCGCGGCGCCGCGCACATGTCCGAGGGCCGACTCGAAGCGCCCCTCGACATCATGGACCGCACCGGCCTCGCCCCGCCGCGACACGGACCGCAACCCGGGGTCCGTGGACTCCACTTCGACCACGACGGGTCCCTGCTCGGACTCCCAGCGCACCAACTCACCCACGTGCGTCTCCCCCTTCACGGTTCGGACCTCGACCGGCGTTGCCCCCGCTCTCGAAGGTAGCGTCAACAGGGCTTCCAGCAGCGGGTGTTCGGCGGATACGTGTGCCGCTGGGCGCGCCCCGGACACTGCTTACCCCTACGCGCCTGCAGGGTCCTTCACCGCCACGTGCACCGTCTGCGCCGAGAGCAGGAACAGATCGGGGCGGTGGTGCAGGCCCTGCGGGTCGTTCTCGTCCAGGAGGCGGTCGAACGTGGCGAGGTCCTCGGGGGTGAAGCGCTCTTCGTGCATCTCGCGGCGGCGGGTGAACTCCTCGATCACATGGGCACGGGCGTCCTCGGGGAGCGGGGCCGGCAGGTCGAGGAGGAAGCTGCGGGTCGCCACGTGGCGCAGGCCCGCGCCGGTGAGGAGCGCCGGCCAGTCCTCCGGCGCGTCCTTGGTGCCCGGCAGGCTCTCCCGCATGCCGGCGAACCACGCCTCGTCGGAGGCTTCGAGGCGGGAGAGGAGGCCGGGGCGGCCGAAGCCGATGTCGCGGGGGAGGTAGCGGGCGTTCAGGCCGCCCTCCAGGAGCGCGATCGCACCGCCCGGGGCGAGGCGGGCGGCCAGCGCGGCCAGCGCGGCGCTCTGGTCGCCGACGTGGTGCAGGGACTTGCACAGCCACAGGAGGTCGGCGGTCGGTACGTCGCCGATGTCGTCCGGCAGCGCGGCGCGCACGGCGTCGAAGCGGCCGGCCAGGCCCTCGCGGGCGGCGCGCTCGCGGGCCCGCTCAAGGAGGGGTTCCTCGGGGTCCGCCGCGACGATCCGCGCCTTGGGGAAGGCCTCCGCCAGCAGGAAGGAGACGGCGCCCGGGCCGCTGCCGACGTCCACGACGACGCCGGGCTCCGGGACCCAGCCGCGCAGCCAGGCGGCGACCTCGCCGTACAGCGGCGCGGCGATCCGCGCGTAACGCTCCAGCATGGTGCCCATGGCGGACCAGTCCATGTCCTTGCCATCATGGCCGTGGCCGTGGCCGTGGCCGTGACTGTGCCCGCTGTGGCCGCTGTGGCTGTGGCCGCCTCCGTGGGCGTCGCCCGTGTGGCCCGCGCCTACGCCCTCTCCCCGGGCGTCTCCCGTCGCCTGGTTCTCGTCGTGGCCCTGCCCCTGCTGATGCGCCATCGCTGTGCCGCCTTCCGGTTATCTGCCCTCGTCGTGGATGGGGACCAGCCTCCACCCGCCTCCCGGTTTTCGCCCACTCACGTTGCCGATACCGCAAAAGGCGGAGCACGCCGAAGAACGGCCCTCACGCGCCTCGCGTCCGTTTGCGGAACGCGCGCAGGCCGAACCGCGGGTCGGGGCGCGGCACGTCCTGGTCGGGGAGCGCGGCGAGCCGGGCCGCGAGGCGCGCGGCCTGTGGCCCGTCGGGCGGGATCTGGGTGAACCAGCCCCGGCGGAGGTCGTCGGCGGTGGAGCGGGGCGAGCGGCCCTGGCCGTGGCCGGTGAAGCGGGAGCGGCCGGCGGGAGCCATGCCGTGCTCGGCCGCGTACACCGCGACGGCCTCGGCGCGGTCGACCGCGGGGCGCACCGGGCGCGGGGCGAGCACGGCGTCGATGTCGCTGCCGACGTCGTGCGAGGCGGCCTTGTCGACGGTGGTGACGTAGGTGCCGCCGGGCCGCAGCACGCGCGCGCACTCGCCGACGACCGCCGCCGCCTCCTCGGGTCCGGGCATCAGGTGCAGCAGCCACACCGTGCTCACCGCGTCGAACGTGTCGTCGGGGAAGGGCAGTCGGCGGCTGTCGCCGAGGACGACGGCGCCCGGCACCCGGTCCGCCGCCATCCGGGCCATGCGGTACGTCGCGTCGACCCCCGTCACCCGCAGGCCCTCATGTGCGGCGAGGCGGCGCGTGACCAGGCCGGTGCCGCAGGCGACGTCGAGGAGGGTGCGGGGGTGGGACGGCAGCAGGCCGAGGACGGCGGCCGCGGCGGCCGCCGCGCGGGGTTCGCCGCCGCGCGAGGCGTCGTAGCGGTCGGCTTCCTTGCTGTAGTCCAGCATGGCGGGACTCACTCGGCGCCGTGGGCCGGGGCCAACCCCTCGACCCTGCGGGCGAGTTCGAAGTCGAGGGCGGTGAGCGCGCCGCCCGCGCTGTGCGTGTGCACGGACAGCGTGACGGTGTGGTGGCCGAGGGTCAGGTCGGAGTGGTGGTCGAGTTCGTCCTGCGTCCGCGCGATGTGGACGACCAGGCCGGTGGCCGCGAAGTGCGAGCCGAGCCGGTAGGAGCGGGTGAGCCTGCCGTCGGCCAGGGACCAGCCGGGCAGCCCGGCGAGACGGTCCTCGATCTCTTCGTGCGGGAGCGGTGCGCGGGACATGGGGGATGTTCCTTCCTCGGGGTCGCTCCCACCTTGCCACAGCCCCTTTCGACTACCGTCTACGTATGACCACCGCCGCGCCCGCCACGGGGACCGCCAAAGGCAAGGCCAAGGGCAACGACACCAGGGGGAACGCCACCGGAGTGGGTCCGCTGCTGCGCTGCTGGCGCGAGCGGCGCCGGTTGAGCCAGTTGGAACTGGCCCTGCGCGCCGACTCGTCCGCGCGGCACATCAGCTTCATCGAGACGGGCCGCTCACGGCCGAGCGAGGAGCTGGTGCTGCGCCTCGCCGACCATCTCGACGTGCCGGTGCGGGAGCGCAACTCCCTGCTGCTCGCCGCCGGTTACGCGCCGCGCTTCAGGGAGACGCCGCTGGAGGACCCCTCGATGGGCATGCTCCGCGAGGGCCTGGAGCAGCTCCTGACGGGCTATGAGCCGTATCCGGCGCTGGTCGTCGACGCGGCGTACGACGTGGTCGCGGCGAACCGCGGCATCGCGCTGCTGTTGGAGGGCCTTCCGGAGCGTCTGCTGGCGCCGCCCCTGAACGCGATGCGGCTGACCCTGCACCCCGAGGGTCTCGCCACCAAGATCCGCAACCTGCGGGAGTGGCGCGGCCATCTGCTGCACCAGATGGAGCGGCAGATCGCGCTGCAGCGCTCGGACGCCCTGCGGAAGGTGTACGAGGAGGTGGCCGCGTATCCGGTGGGCGATCCGGGGGTGGACGCCTTCGAGGCGGGGACGGACGTGCCGTATTTCGCGCTGCCCCTGCGGATCGAGCACGAGGGGCACGTCCTGTCCTTCATCTCGTCCATCTCGACGTTCAACACCCCCATGGACGTGACCGTCGCCGAGCTGGCCATCGAGACACTGCTCCCGGCCGACCCGGCGACGACCAAGTTCCTCCAGACCCGGATGGCCTGAGGGCCCCGGCTCAGGCCCTCGCCGCGCGCAGCGCCGCGTACTGGAGCGCCGCGAAGCCGCCGACGGTGACGGCCTGCATCGGGATCCAGACCGCGCCCGCCGTGCTGGGCGAGAGCCACAGGGCGAGGGCGAGGACGCTGAGCAGGGCCCAGGCGGCGTTGCCCTCGATCACCGCGCGCACGCCGAACGTCGGCGGGCTCTTGCGGGCGGCGAGGTAACCGACGCCCGCGCCGTAGGCGGTGAGGAAGACGCCGAGCCCGAGCAGCAGCCCGGAGTCGACGCCGAGGAAGCGTCCGAGGGGCCCCGAGGCGGCCACGTACGCGAGGCCGTTGCCCGCGGTCACGATGGCGTCCAGGCCGAGGAAGCGGCGCAGCATGGTGGTCGGGTCGGTGGTGCGGGCGAGGGCGGTGAGCTGGTAGGTCGTCATGGCGGGCTGCCTCCGGGGTGTGGGGCGGATGGTGCGGGGAGCCGGATCGGCTCCGCGGTGCCGCGGTCCCGATCCGGTGACACCACTGTGCCGAGCGCGCGCCACCCGGTCGATTACGTCACAGGTAATGCCGCCCATGACCTCCCGGGACCGGTGCCGGGAGGTCATGGGCGGCCGGGCCCGCGACCCGTACGGCCGCAACCCGTACGGCCGCCACCGGAAGGTGCCCCGGCCACCCCGCCCCTAGGTTCGTGGCAAGGCAGACCTAGGGAGCCCCACGGTGACAGAGACGACCGAGCCCGCCGCGGCCCTGCTGCGGGCGGGGAAGTTCTTCCGGCGCGGCACCACCGCCCCCGACCTGCACAGCGTCGCGCTGACCGGTGGCCGGGACGCGGACGCCTTCTACCGGGACCGCTGGAGCCACGACAAGGTCGTGAACTCCACGCACGGCGTGAACTGCACCGGGTCCTGCCGCTGGAAGGTGTACGTCAAGGACGGCATCATCACCTGGGAGACGCAGGCGACGGACTATCCGAGCGTCGGCCCGGACCGCCCGGAGTACGAGCCGCGCGGCTGCCCGAGGGGCGCCGCGTTCTCCTGGTACACCTACTCCCCGACCCGCGTCCGCTACCCCTACCTGCGCGGCGTCCTCGTCGAGATGTACCGGGAGGCGAAGGCCCGCCTGAAGGACCCGGTGCTCGCCTGGGCGGACATCCAGGGCGACCCGGAGCGCCGGCGCCGTTACCAACAGGCGCGCGGCAAGGGCGGGTTGGTGCGGGCGGGCTGGGACGAGGCCGTGGAGATCATCGCGGCGGCGCACGTCCACACGATCAAGACGTACGGTCCCGACCGCGTCGCGGGTTTCTCCCCCATCCCCGCGATGTCGATGGTCTCGCATGCCGCCGGCGCCCGCTTCATGGGTCTGATCGGCGCGCCGATGCTCTCCTTCTACGACTGGTACGCGGATCTCCCCGTGGCCTCGCCGCAGGTGTTCGGCGACCAGACGGACGTACCGGAGTCGGGTGACTGGTGGGACGCCGCGTATCTGGTGATGTGGGGCTCGAACGTGCCGGTGACGCGGACGCCGGACGCGCACTGGATGGCCGAGGCGCGCTATCGGGGGCAGAAGGTCGTGGTCGTCGCGCCCGACTACGCCGACAACGCCAAGTTCGCCGACGAGTGGCTGCATCCGCATCCCGGCACCGACGGCGCGCTGGCCTTCGCGATGGGGCACGTCGTCCTGAAGGAGTTCTTCGTCGACCGCCAGACGGAGTTCTTCACCGACTACGTGCGCAAGTTCACCGATCTGCCCTTCCTGGTGACGCTGACCGAGCGGGACGGCGCGTACGTGCCCGCGAAGTTCCTGCGCGCCGCCGACCTCGGCGAGGACGGGGAGGGCGGTGACTGGAAGACGGCGGTGCTGGACGCGCGGACCGGGCGGCCCGCCGTGCCGAACGGCTCGCTCGGCTTCCGATGGACGGAGTCCGGCAAGGGCCGGTGGAACCTCGACCTCGGTGACATCGAGCCGCAGCTTTCGCTGCACGGCTCCCCGGTGGCGGCGGGCGTCGAGGTGCTGCTGCCGCGCTTCGACACCGAGGGCGGTGCGCACGGCCAGGGCCGGGGCGAGGTCGTGCGCCGGGGCGTGCCCGCCACCCGCCTCGGCGGGCAGGACGGGCCGCTGGTCACCACCGTCTTCGACCTGCTGCTCGCGCAGTACGGCGTCGGGCGCGAGGGGTTGCCCGGCAGCTGGCCCATTTCGTACGAGGACGCCTCGCAGCCGGGCACGCCCGCCTGGCAGGAAGTACACACCTCCGTACCGGCCGCCAAGTGCCTGCGGATCGCCCGGGAGTTCGCGGCGACGGCGGAGAAGTCACGCGGTCGCTGCATGATCCTGATGGGCGCGGGCACCAACCACTGGTTCCACTCCGAGACGATCTACCGCTCCTTCCTCGCCCTGCTCCAGCTGACGGGCTGCCAGGGCCGCAACGGGGGCGGCTGGGCGCACTATGTCGGGCAGGAGAAGTGCCGCCCCGTGACCGGCTGGGCGACGCTGGCCGGCGGGCTCGACTGGAGCAGGCCGCCCCGGCAGATGATCGGCGCCGCCTACTGGTTCCTCCACACCGACCAGTGGCGCTACGACAGGTTCGCCGCCGACGTGCTCGCCTCACCGCTGGGCGAGGGCCGCTTCGCGGGGATGACCGGCGCCGACTGCCTGGCCCTGTCGGCGCGGACCGGCTGGATGCCGTCGTACCCCACGTTCGACCGCAATCCCCTGGACCTCGCGGAGACCACGGACGATCCGGTGGCCAACGTCGTCGGCGAACTGAAGGCGGGCACGCTGAAGTTCGCCTGCGAGGACCCGGACGCCCCGGAGAACTGGCCGCGTGTCCTGACGCTGTGGCGCGCCAACCTCCTCGGCTCCTCCGCGAAGGGCGCCGAGTACTTCACGAAGCACCTGCTCGGCACGCACTCCTCGCTGCGTGCCGAACAGGCCGCGCCCGAGGAGCGCCCCTCCACCGTGGCATGGCGCGAGGAGGCCCCCGAGGGCAAGCTCGACCTGCTGGTCTCCCTCGACTTCCGCCAGACGTCGTCCACCCTGCTGTCGGACGTCGTCCTGCCCGCCGCGACCTGGTACGAGAAGCACGACCTGTCGACCACCGACATGCACCCCTACGTGCACTCCTTCACCCCGGCCGTCGACCCGCCCTGGCAGGCCCGCACCGACTTCGACACGTTCCGCGTGCTCGCGGAGCGGCTGAGCGAGCTGGCCGTGGACCATCTCGGGGTCCGCAGGGACATCGTCGCGACCGCCCTCCAGCACGACACGCCGGGCGAGACGGCGCAGCCCGGCGGGGTGGTCCTGGACTGGCGCAAGGGCGAGTGCGAGCCGGTGCCGGGCAGGACCCTGCCGAACCTCGCCGTCGTGGAGCGCGACTACACCGCGATCGGCGCGAAGTTCGCCGCGCTCGGCCCGCTGGTGGAACAGCTGGGGCTGCCCGCGAAGGGCATCGCGCTCCGCCCCGACCAGGAGGTGGCGGAGCTGAAGGAACGCAACGGCGTGGTCGTCGGCGGGCCCGCCGACGGCCGCCCGGCCCTGAACACCGCCGTGAAGGCGGCCAACACCATCCTCGCCCTGTCCGGCACGACGAACGGCCGGCTGGCCACGCAGGGCTTCCACACCCTGGAGGAGCGGACCGGCCAGGAGATGGCGCACCTGGCCGCCGAGCACGAGGGCAAGCGCGTCACGTACGCCGACACGCAGGCGGCGCCCGTGCCGGTGATCACCTCGCCGGAGTGGTCGGGCAGCGAGTCCGGCGGGCGCCGCTACACCGCGTTCACCCTCAACACCGAGCACCTGAAGCCGTGGCACACCCTCACCGGGCGCCAGCACTTCTTCATCGACCACGACTGGATGCACGAGCTGGGCGAGGCGATGCCCGTCTACCGGCCCCCGTTGGACATGAACCGCCTCTTCGGCGAACCGCGACTCGGCCCCGACGGCGAGAAGGAGGTGACGGTCCGCTACCTCACGCCGCACAACAAGTGGTCGATCCACTCCGAGTACCAGGACAACCTCTTCATGCTGTCGCTCTCGCGCGGCGGCCAGTGCATCTGGATGGCCCCGCAGGACGCGGACGCGATCGGCGTGCGCGACAACGACTGGATCGAGGCGGTCAACCGCAACGGCGTCGTCGTCGCGCGGGCCATCGTCTCGCACCGCATGCCGGCCGGCACGGTCTACATGCACCACGCCCAGGAGCGCACGGTCAACGTGCCCAAGACGGAGGCCACCGGCAGGCGCGGCGGCATCCACAACTCCCTGACCCGGCTGATCCTCAAGCCGTCCCATCTCATCGGCGGCTACGCACAGTTGTCCTGGGCGTTCAACTACCTCGGTCCGACGGGGAACCAGCGCGACGAGGTGACGGTCATCCGCCGCAGGTCGCAGAAGGTGGAGTACTGAATGCGCGTCATGGCCCAGATCGCGATGGTGATGAACCTCGACAAGTGCATCGGCTGTCACACGTGTTCGGTCACCTGCAAGCAGGCGTGGACCAACCGGGACGGCATGGAGTACGTCTGGTTCAACAACGTCGAGACCCGCCCCGGCCAGGGCTATCCGCGCCGCTACGAGGACCAGGACAAGTGGCGCGGCGGTTGGGAGCTGAACAAGCGCGGCGCCCTGAAGCTGAGGAACGGCGGCCGCATCAAGTCGCTCCTGGAGATCTTCTCCAACCCCAAGCTGCCCGAGATCAAGGACTACTACGAGCCCTGGACCTACGAGTACCGCAACCTCACCGACGCCCCGCTCGGCGACGACTATCCGGTGGCCGAGCCCCGCTCCCTGATCTCCGGCAAACCGATGAAGATCGAGTGGTCGTCGAACTGGGACGACAACCTGGGCGGTGCCACGGAGCACGGCCACCTGGACCCGATGGTCGACAAGGTGCGCCAACAGGCGAGCGAGAAGGTGAAGTTCGCGTTCGAGCAGACGTTCATGTTCTACCTGCCCCGCATCTGCGAGCACTGCCTGAACCCGTCGTGCGTGGCGTCCTGCCCGTCCGGCGCGATGTACAAGCGGGCGGAGGACGGCATCGTCCTGGTCGACCAGGACCACTGCCGGGGCTGGCGCAAGTGCGTGACCGGCTGCCCGTACAAGAAGGTCTACTTCAACCACCGCACCGGCAAGGCCGAGAAGTGCACAATGTGCTATCCGCGCGTCGAGGTCGGCCTGCCGACGGTCTGCTCGGAGACGTGCGTGGGCCGGCTCCGCTACCTCGGTGTCATCCTCTACGACGCCGACAAGGTGACGGCTGCGGCCTCCGAGCCCGACGAACACAGGCTGTATCAAGCCCAGTTGGACGTCTTCCTCGACCCCGAGGACCCCGAGGTGCGGCGCGCGGCCGAGCGGGCCGGCATCTCGTACGACTGGATCGAGGCGGCCCGTCGCTCCCCCGTGCACGCGCTGATCAGCACCTACCGGGTGGCGCTGCCCCTGCACCCGGAGTACCGCACGATGCCGATGGTCTGGTACATCCCGCCCCTGTCGCCGGTGGTGGACGCGCTGACGGAGACCGGGCACGACGGCGAGGACGCCACGAACCTCTTCGGCGCCATCGACACCCTGCGCATCCCTCTGGAGTACCTCGCGGAGATCTTCACCGCAGGGGACGTGGGCCCGGTGCGGGCCTCGCTGGAGAAACTCGCGGCGATGCGGGCGCACATGCGGGCCGTCAACCTCGGCGACACCCCCGACGGCGACGTGGCGCGGTCGGTGGGGATGTCGGGACCGCAGATCGAGCAGATGTACCGGCTGCTGGCCATCGCCAAGTACGACGAGCGGTACGTCATTCCGACCGCGGCCCTCGGCGACGCGCGGCGCCTGGAAGAATCGGCCCTTCCCGAACTCTCGGACTCCTGCAGCCTCGACTTCGAGGGCGGCCCCGGCATGGGTGGCGACGGGCCGTTCGGCCAGGACTCGGGGCGCCGGCAGCTGCCGCTGGTCACCATCGAGAACTTCCACACGCTCCGCGACCGGCAGACCGCCGACCGGGAGCCGAGCGCCGCCGAGAAGGCCCACGCGGCCGAGGAGGACGACCAGTGACGACCGAGCACGCCGTCCTCCACCAGGCCGCCGCGTTCTGCCTCGCCTACCCCGACGAGGACTTCCACGCGCGGCTGCCGCTGCTGCGGGCCGCCGCTCCCCCGCCGCTGGCCGGGTTCGTGACGTACGCCGAGACCACCGCGCCCCGCGAGCTCGCCGCGCACTACGTCCAGGTCTTCGACTTCAAGAACCGCCACAGCCTGTACCTGAGCTGGTGGCGGGACGGCGACACCCGGCGGCGCGGCATGGCCCTGGTCCGCTTCAAGGAGGCCTACCGCGCGCACGGCCTGGAGTTCACCGGCGAGGAACTGCCGGACTTCCTGCCCGCGGTCCTGGAGTTCTCCGCGCAGGCGGGCCCGGAGCTGCTCATGGAGCACCGCGGCGGTCTGGAACTGCTGCGGATCGCGCTCGGCGAGTGCGGCACGCCGTACGCGGACGTGCTCGACGCGGTGTGCGCGACCCTGCCCGGCCCCTCGCCCAGGGACCGCGCCGAGGCGCTCGCCCTTGCCCGCTCGGGGCCGCCGCGCGAGGACGTCGGCCTGGAACCCTTCGCACTCATCGGGGAGCACTGATGAAAACGCTGCTGTGGGGCGCCCTCCCCTACCTCGCCTTCGTGCTGCTCGTCGCCGGCACGATCTGGCGCTACCGCTATGACAAGTTCGGCTGGACGACCCGCTCCTCGCAGGTCTACGAGTCCAAGCTGCTGAACATCGCCTCCCCGATGTTCCACTACGGCATCCTCTTCGTCCTCGTCGGGCACCTGGTCGGCCTGTTCCTTCCCGAGTCGTGGACGGACAAGGTGGGCGTCAGCGAGCACACCTACCACCTGTTCTCGCTGTACGGCGGCACGGCGGCCGGCGCCCTGCTCGTACTCGGCATCCTGCTGCTGCTCTACCGGCGGCGGACCAATACGCCGGTGTTCCGCGCGACGACCGCCAACGACAAGCTGATGTACCTGGTGCTGTTCGCGGCGATCGTCCTCGGCATGGTCGCGAAGCTCTCGCACGCCTCCGGGGACGGCTACAACTACCGTGACTCCATCGCCCCTTGGGCCCGCAGTCTGTTCACGCTCCGCCCGGACGTCGACCGGATGACGGGCGTGCCGCTGCTGTACGAGATCCACGCGGTGGTCGGCATGGTGCTCTTCGCGCTGGTGCCCTTCACCCGGCTGATCCACATGTTCAGCGCGCCGCTCCAGTACCTCTTCCGGCCGTACGTGGTCTACCGCGCCCGGGACCCGCGGCGGCTGGGTGCGCGGCCGGAGCGGCGCGGCTGGGAGCGTACGGGCTCTTAAGCCGTCCCGCCCGGACCGTCGTTGCCGTCCCGCCCCTGCTTGCCCTTGTCGTCCTCGTCCACGATCTCGGCGTCCACCACGCCCTCGCCCTCCTCGGCGGCGGCCGCCCCGGCCGGCTCGTCCCGGATGCCCCCGCTCTGGTCGGTGGTCGCGTGCATCACCTGGCCCATCTGCCGGCTGACCGTCGCCAACTTTTCGGCGCCGGCCGCCTCCACGCCGGCCCTGGTCCGGGCGGGCACCTTGTCGAAAGTTGAGCGAAACGTTGTCAAGGTCAATGGGTTGACGCGACGATGCCGCCACCCCCTGGACGGGGACGGCGGCATCGCGGGGGCGCGCCGGGCGGCGGCGCGTCAGGCCAGCTTGGCCGACAGGGTGATGGTCGTGCCGGTCAGTGCCTGGCTGACGGGGCAGTTCGCCTTGGCGTCCTCGGCGGCCTGGGTGAAGGCCGCCTCGTCGAGGCCCGGCACGTCGCCCTCGACGGTGAGGTGGATGCCGGTGATGCCGGTGCCCGGCTGGAAGGTGACGTCGGCCGAGGTGGTCAGGCGGCTCGGCGGGGTGCCCGCGCCGGTCAGGGCGTGCGACAGCGCCATGGAGAAGCAGCTGGAGTGCGCGGCGGCGATCAGCTCCTCCGGGCTCGTCTTGCCGTTCGCCTGCTCGGCGCGCGACGGCCAGGACACGGCCTGCTCGCCGATGCCGGAGGAGTCGAAGGTGACGGTGCCCGAGCCCTCCGTCAGAGAGCCTTCCCAGACCGTGTGCGCGGAGCGCGTGGTTGCCACGATGCAGTTCCCTTCAGTGCGGTTCCGTGAGCGGAGTGCGGTTCCGTGATCGGAGGTCCGCTGCCACCATCCGATCACACTCACGGGGAGAACGGGACTTCCGCGCCTCCCCGGGTCGCGGGCGAGCGCGCCGCCGCGCGTGTCCGGGCGCGGGTGGGCACCGTCACCGCGGGGCGCGCCGCACCCCGGCCACGGCGAGGATCGCGCCCAGGAGGCACAGCACTCCCGTGACGAGTACGGCGGTGTGCACGCCGTTCATGAACGCCTGGCCGCTGCCTTCGGTGATCGCGGCCCTGAGCTGTGCGGGCATCTCACCGGAGACGGGGGCGACTCCCATGGCCACCGCGTCCTTGGCCTCGTGCAGCCCCTCGGCCATGGGCGCGGGCACCCCGGCGGAGGTCAGCTCGCCGGTGAGGGTCGAGCCGACCCGGCCGCTGATCAGGGAGACGAGGACGGACGTACCGAGCGCGCCGCCGATCTGCAGCGCGGTGGCCTGCAGTCCGCCCGCCACCCCGGCGTCCCTGACCGGCGCGTTGCCGACGATCGCTTCGGAGGAGGCCGCCATCACCATGCCGACGCCGAGACCGAGCGCGACGAACGGCGGCCACATCGCGGTGTACGAGGAGTGCGCGCCCCAGCCGAGCATGCCGAAGGAGGCGGCGGCCTGGAGGACCATGCCGGCCGGCATGGTCAGGCGGGCACCGAACTTCTCGGTGAGCTTGGCGCCCAGCGGCGAGGCGAGGACGGAGGCCAGGCTGAGCGGCAGCGTGCGGACACCGGCTTCGACCGGCGTGAAGCCGCGGACGTTCTGCAGGTAGAGCATGACGAAGAAGATCACGCCGAGCAGGACGAAGAAGTTGACCGCGGTGATGAGCGTCCCGATGGTCAGGGCGGGATCGCGGAACAGGCGCATCGGCAGCAGGGGCTGCGTGACGCGCGTCTCGTACCAGCCGAAGGCCAGCAGGACGACGAGGCCGGCGGCGAGCGTGCCCAGGGTGGGGCCCGAACTCCAGCCCCACGTCTCGCCCTTGACCACGCCGAAGACGACCGCGAGCAGGCCGAGCGCGAGCAGGACGACGCCGGGTACGTCGAAGCGGTGCCGGTCGGCGGGGTTCTTGCTCTGCGGCAGCACCAGCGCGCTGAAGGCGAGGGCGACGACCCCGATCGGCGCGTTGATGTAGAAGACCGACTCCCAGGTGACGTGCTCGACGAGCAGGCCGCCGACAATGGGGCCGAGCGCCGTGGACACGGACGAGACCATCGCCCAGATGCCCACCGCCATACCGAATTTCTTCGGCGGGAACACCGCGCGCAGCAGGCCGAGCGTGTTGGGCATCAGCAGGGCGCCGAAGAAGCCCTGTACCGCGCGGAAGGCGATGACGCCCTCGATCGAGCCCGCGAGACCGATGGCGACGGAGGCGGCCGTGAAGCCCAGGACGCCGATCATGTAGAAGGTGCGTCGCCCGAAACGGTCGCCCAGCTTCCCGCCGAGAATCAGCGCGGCGGCCAGTGCGAGCAGGTACGCGTTGGTGACCCATTGCAGATCGGCGGTGGACGCGTGCAGGCCGCGGCCGATCTCCGGGTTGGCGATGGAGACGACGGAGCCGTCCAGGCCGACCATGAACAGGCCGAAGGCGACGGCGACCAGCGTGAGCCAGGGGTTGCCGCGACGGCGGTGCGGCGTGTCGGGCGGGGAGGGTGCGGGCAGGGGTGAGTGATCCACGACGGTGGAGGGCATGGTAGTGCCTTGTTTCTCGGAGAGCGGGGCGAGCGGCGGGGCGCGGACCGGCGCGCGGGCGCCGTCGGTCAGTGGGCGGCGGGGTGAATGTGCGGCGCCAGCCCGCGCAGGGCGCCGAGGGCGGACCCGATCGCGGCGCGATCCCCGTCGGTGAGGGCGTCCAGCGCCTCGCTGACGTACCCCTGCAGGAGGTTTCCGACCGCGGCGAGGCGGCGGCGTGCCTCGGCGGTGGTGTGCAGGTGGGCGACGCGCTTGTCGTCCGGATCCTGTCGGCGCTCCAGCAGTTCCTGACCGACCAGTTGGGTGACCAGGGCGCTCACGTTGTTCGGCTTCATCAGCAGCTCGTCGGCCGCCTCGCGCACGGTGATGCCGTCCCGCTCCGCGACGAGCCGCAGCAGCGCCAGCTGGCCCTCGGGCAGCTTGGCGTGCGGGAAATCCTGGGCCAGACGCCGGTCGAGTGCCCGGTGCAGCGCGGGCAGGGCGGCCGCGAGCCCGGAGGCGAGGCGGCG
The DNA here is from genome assembly GCF_055581265.1 of Streptomyces sp. NPDC031466. Classification (NCBI taxonomy): domain Bacteria; kingdom Bacillati; phylum Actinomycetota; class Actinomycetes; order Kitasatosporales; family Streptomycetaceae; genus Streptomyces; species Streptomyces sp. NPDC031466. Next base: position 310,616 of record NZ_JBVIJT010000003.1, on the reverse strand, counting down.
CGTGTCCTGGTCGGGCGCGTGGGAGGCGGGCATACGCCGATCATAGGTATGCGCCCATACCTATGTCAACATAGGCTTTTACGTCCGGGGCGGGCCCTGCGACGGCGGCTCACCGCGGCGCGTAGATCATCCCGAGCTTGTCGACGCCGACGCCCGCACGGCCCGTGAAGCCCACGATCCGTGTGCCGGCCGGGGCCGTGAAGGTGACGGCGTCCGGGGTCGGGGTGCCCGCGGCGAGGGAACGGCCCGCGTCGGTGCCGAACCTGGCGGAGAAGAGGCGGGTGCGGCCGTCCTTCTGCCCCTTGGTGAGCGTGACCGAGGTGAGGTGCTCGCCGGGAGCCAGGGTGAGGGAGACGAGGGTGCCGCCGGCGCCGCCGTGGACCAGCTCGGTGCCGCCGTCCAGAGTCAGGGCCACCGCGTCGAGCCGGGCTCCGCCGCGCAGGGTCAGTGTGCGGGGTGCCGGAGTGCCCGGGGGCAGGTCGTCGCTGTCGTTGAACGCGGTGCCGTGCGGCCCCCCGAACTGGTCGCCGGCGCGCAGGCCGGGGTCGAGCTTCCAGGAGAAGTCCACGGTGTGGGGGTAGTGGTCGGAGAGCGGGGCGCCCTCGGCGTCACGGAACGCCGGGTGCTCGTTGTGGTACCGGTCGGCGCTCAGCGCGACGAGCGGGCCGCCCCGGTAGAGGACCTTGTCGACGACCTCGCAGTGGTCGGTGACGTGAGCGGGGTCGCACAGCAGCGGCTCTGAGCCGGCGGGCGGAGGGGAGCCGTCGCGCACGAGCCGCACCCACGCGTCGGTCAGGCCGTTGCGGCTCGCGAGGTCGCGGATGTTGTCGCCGGCGCGGGTGTAGCGGGTGTTGGTGTCGCCCATCACGATCACCGCGTTGCCGCCGGAGTTGGCGGCGATGAAGTCGGAGAGCTGCGTGATGTTCGCACGGCGCGCGGCGAGGTCGGCCTCGGTCGAGCCGGCGTTGGTGTGCACGTTGTAGACGTCGACGGTGACACCTTCCGCCAGTCGCGCCCGGGTGAGGCTGAAGCCCTTGGGCGTCAGGCAGTCGGTGCCGTTGCACGTGTCCCAACGTACGCGTTCGAAGTCGCTGTACGGCACGTCCGAGAGGGTGTTGAGACCGTCACCGAAGGGCACGCCGCCGCTGGTCGCGGTGCGGTACGGGTGGTTGTCACCGGCGTAGAGGGCCGCGTGGTGGTTGAAGTCCTCCTGGACGTTGACGATGTCGTAGTCGGCGAGCCGCGGCGAGATCAGCGGGGTGTTCCGCTCAGGGTGCCCGGAGGACATCCCTTCGGGCAGCCCGGCGACGTTGTACGTCAGCACGGTGAACGAGCCCTGGGTGGCCGCGACGGCCTTCCCGGCCGGGACAGGGGCCCCGGTACCTGCGGTGGCGGCGGCGCCAGTGGCGGCCCATACCGCCGTGACGGCCACGGACAGCGCCGCGAGGCGCAGGCGGGTGGCGACGCTCGGCCGATCACTGCTCATGGCACGTCCTCGTCGTCCGCCCGCGAGAATCCTCCCCGAGAATCTCCACGGGGAAGGAGAGTGGTCAGGCGACGGTAGTGAGGGCCGGCGTGGGAGTCAACGGGCGTGCGATGCCCTGGTCGTCATGGCGAAGCCGCCGGGCCCTGCCGGTGGTCGGGTTCAGCGCAAGCCGGTGATCCTGGCCGGCGAGTATGGGATGCTGCGGCCCGGCGCCCTCACCATCGGGGATGCCAGGGCCTGTTGGACGGAGTGCCAGGAGAGCGATGGGCAACGGCAGCCGCCTCGCCGCCCGGGGGCGCCGCCCCTCAGGGGCTGGTTAGGCGTGCGGTACTACCTCTACGTCTCCACCGCCAAGGTGGACATGCTGTACGGGCAGATCCCGCCGAAGCTTCTGCGGCGTCTCGCCGTCGAGGCCAAGGTCGACCTGAAGGTCGTGAGCGTGGCTGTGCAGTCACCGCGCGCCGACACGAGCGCGTACGACCGTCTCGACCTCGTGGAGGCCTACCTGGAGCGGGAGTTCGACGTCGGCTGGATGACGGAGCCGACGGCCTGGTTCCGCGGGGACCTGGGGTTGCGGATCGCGGGGTACGGCGACGCGAACGGACCGACGCTGATGATGGGCGAGGACGGTGACACGCTGGTCGCGCTCATCGGCTCGGCCCACCACTTGATCGGCTACCAGATCGCGCCCGACATGCCCAGGGTCGGCTTCTCGGGACTGCCGTCGATGTTCGCACTGCTGCGGGACTTCCCGCCCGCATGGGAGTCGCAGATGAGTGTCCCCCGGCGGAACGGTAGGCGCACCGCGGACGGTGACAGCATCATGCGCGAAGTACGCCAGTGCGCCGAGGCGTTGACGGTACCGCCGGTGTACGGCGAGTTCCTGGCACGTCAGTTGCTGCGTGGCACCGTGACACGGGAGGACGGGCGGGAGCTGACGGTCGTCATCGGGACACCGGTGTACGTGGCGATGTCGGACCCGGAGGGCGGGGAGGCCTGAGTGGAGCGGGCGACGTCGTGGGCCGAGCTGGTGCGGATGCGCGTGGAGGGCGATGTCGCGGGCCTGTGCCGGGCCGCACGGTCCGCTGACCAGGACATCGCGGAGTCGGCGATCCGACTGCTGGGCGGCGGCACGGGATCGCCGGAGGCCGTCGAGGCGCTCCTCGCCTGTCTCCGGTGGAACGACGAGCCACGTCCTGGACTGCGCTGGTGCGCCGCGGAGTCGCTGGGGCGGCTGCGGGAGCGGCGCGCGGTACCGGCACTGGTGCGGCTGCTGGCCGAAGGGCGCGACAGTCGCGTACAACCGGTTGAGTCCGTGTGCGAGGCGCTGGCCGCCATCGGGGGTCCGGAGGCCGTAGGCGGACTCCTCCACGTGCTCGACCTGGTGGCGGGCGACCACCACAGGTACACGGCCGTGCCGGTGCTCGACGCGCTGGCCCGGCTGCGCCCGCGCGAGGCGGTGACGCCGCTCCTCGCCTCCCTCTGGCACTATCTGCCCGACCACGCGGGACACCTGGTGCGCACGCTCGGGGCGATCGGCGACCCGCGCGCCGGCTCCGCGCTCCTCGTCCTCGTGCACTCCCCCACCTCGGACACGCACCTGCGCCGGGCCGCGCTCCGGGCGCTGTACGCGCTGCAGGCCCGCGCCTGGCCGCCCGGACGCCGCTATCCGTCCGCCGAGGAGGTGCTGCGCGAGACGCAGCGCGACCCGGACCCCGACACGGGCCGCCTCGCGACGGCCCTGCTCTCCCGGACCGAGGGCGGCCGGGAGTTTCTGTGGGGTGTGCTCCGCGCGGCGGCCCACGCACCGCACGACGCCGGGTGCCCGCCGCACGCCGTGGCCGCCGTCTGCGACCGTGTCGCGGACGCCCCCGGCCTCTTCGGCGTGGACGTGCCCGGCCGGTCCGCGTACGTCGCCCTGCTCCGGCACCACCTGCGCGAGGCAGCGGCACCGACCGTGCGCCGGGCCGCCGCCCGTGCCCTCGCCGCCTGCGCGGGCCCCGGAGCGGTCGAGGCGCTGCTGGTGGCCCTGGGCGACGCGCGGAGCAGCGACACGGTGGCGGACCTGCTCGCCGGCCTGCGCAAGCCGCCGCTGCGGGAGGCCCTGGCCCTGCTCGCCGATCCGGACCGGCCCTCGGCCCAACGGAGCGGTGCGGCAAGGACGTTGGGAGTGGCCCGGTACGCGGCCGCCGTGCCCTCGCTGCTGGCCGCCCTGGCGGACGACACGTCCCCGGCGGCGGTGCGCACCTCGGTCGTGGACGCGCTCGGCGCCCTGCGGCTCCGGGCGGGATCCGCACCCCTCGCGGCTCTGGCGCGGGACGAGGGGCAGCCCGGCACCGTGCGCGCCCGCGCCGTGCGGGCCCTCGGCCTGATCGGCGCGCCGGACACGCTGCCGGTGGTGTTGGCGTGCGCCCGCTCCCCGCACGAGGCGATACGGGGGCGGGCGGCGACGGCGTTGGGCGGTTTCCCGGTGCCGGCGGCGGCCAGGGCGCTCGGGGAGGTCGTCGCGCACGACCCGGAGCCCGACATCGCGCGGGCCGCCGCGCGCGCCCTCGGCCGGATCGGCGCCGCGGCCCTGCCCGTCCTCGTCCGGCTCGCGGATGACGTGCGCGAGGGCGCCGCGGACCAGCTCGTCGCGGCGCTCGCCGTTCGCTCCGAGGCCGAGGCGACGCGGGCGTTGGGCCGGCTGGCGACGGCGCCCCCGACCCGGGAGGCGGCGCGCGCCGCGCTGTGTGAGCGGGGTACCCCGGACTGCGTCGAGCCCCTGGCCGCGCTGCTCGACGCCGACTTGCACCCCCACGCCCAGGAGGCCGTCGTACGGGGGCTGCTGCGGATCGACACCGACGCGGCACACGAGCGGGTGCTGGACCACTGCCTCAGGGCCACGCATGCCCGTCAGTGGCACGTCGAGGTGCTGGACGTCATGGCCCGCTCACGCATCCGTCCTCACGCGTGGCCCACGCCGGAAGCGGCGTCCGGCTGCCGGGAGACCCGGGGCGAAAACGGGCCGCGTGCGGTCGGTGCCGGTGCCTGAGATGTTCGAGGCGGCGGCGCAGGTGCGCGGGAGCGGATACGAACACAGGGTGGGGGCCGCCGCGCCACAGGGGCCGCTGGGGTGCGGGGACAGGGCCGGGACGAGGTGCCTATGGCCTGAATGGCAGCTGGGCAAGGGCCGCCCGCGGTGACACTTTGAGGCCCCCTCGCGCAGGACAGCGAGGAGATCCTCCCAGGAGGTATGGCCATGCGCATCAACTACTCGGACCGGGGTCCGTCCCCGCTGCAACCGGAGAAGCCCCAAGCGGCGGGTGAGCGCGACTCGACCTTCGGCTGGTGGGGTGCCTTCAGCATCCAGAAGTTCGTCAACCAGTCGTCGCTCTACCACACGCACGCCGACGCCACCGGCTGGCTGGCGTACCTCCAGCAGTTCTACGACCGCAACTTCTGGTTCGCCGACGGCGGCGCCCAGGTGTGGGCGTACGAGGAGACGTACGACAACTGGCAGGACCGGTACGGCATGGACGCCGTCTGCGCCGTCTACCACTCGGGCCACGGCGGCATGGACGGCAACGGCGTGTTCTTCGCGCCGCTCGGTGCCGCCTGGGACGGGCGCACCGACGCCGTCTCGAACCGGATGGCCCTCGGCAACGAGAAGGCCAATTATGTCTTCTGGTCGACCTGTGACTCGTTGAAGGTCACCGGGGGGCACTCGCCGATCCGTACGTGGGCCGGACCCAACATCGGCTTCCGCATGATCTTCGGGTTCGAGACCGTCAGCATCGACAGCCCGGACTACGGCAAGAAGTTCTGGGAGAAGTGGCGGGCCGGACAGACGTACTGCGACGCCTGGCTGAACGCCAGCTGGGACATCCACCACGGTCAGGCGCCCTCGGTAGCCGCGACCGGCGCCACCCAGGCCGAGGCCGTCAACCGCCTCGACACCGAGCGCAACTTCTACCGCGAGCACGTACCGGACAACTGGTACGCGTGGCGCTGGTACTACGCCCGCGAAGGGGTCAGGGAAGCCCTCACCCGGCTGCCCGGGCAGCGTCGGATCGTGCGGCTCGCGCCGTGCGACCCGGGCGCGGAACTCACCCGTCTCGGGCAGCTGGCCGACTTCCCGTCGGCGGCGTTGCAGGAGATCCAGGTGGAGCGCCAGGGCGTGCTCAACGCGGCCTCCGGCGACCGGATCGTCTCCACCGACGCGCGCGGGGTCAGCTGGGTCCGGCTCGCCGCGCCCAACCACCGCAACACCCACCAACTGCCCACCGACCGCGCCGTGGCGGCGGCGCGCGCGTTCGCCGAAGGGCACGCGCAGGGCGCCGAACTGATCATCGACAGCGTGCACGACTTGATGCAGAACTCCGGGACGAAGGACGGCTCCGAGGTCGGACACCCGGTCTCGCTGGAGACGCATGTGACGTTCCGGCAGGTCTTCGACGGCGTGCCCGTCATCACACCGGGCCAGGGCCTGATCCGCGTCGGCCTCGACAACGACGGGACCGTCGTCCAGTCGCAGATCGCGACCCGCGAGGCGACCGGTGTGACGCGCGAGCCGAGCGCGGACGTCGCACCGCCCGAGCCGGGTGGCGGCAGGCCCGCGGCGGCTCCGTCGGAGCGCGACCCCCGCACGGCGCTCGACGCGGCGCAAAGGACGCTGCTCGCCCACCTGGCGGCGGTCACCGCCGGCGACGAGGGGCATGGCGCGGCGGCGCGGCAGGAGCCGCGGGTCCAGGACGTGCCCGGCACCTTCGAGGTCGGCTACGAACTGGACGGTGACGAGGCGTACCCCGCGGCCCGCAAGCTGATCGAGATCGGCTCGCCGGACAGCATGTTCCGGACGCGGCGCTGGGTCGTCGCACCCCTGGCGAGGTAGGCCTCCCGGGGTCAGGCGTGAGAGGTGGCGGTCCGCTGCTTGCGGGCCGCCATCACCGCGTACACCAGCACCCCGAGGAACAGGAAGAGCACGCCCTGGTAGACGGCCGCGTACCCGGAGCCGGCGACCAGCCACAGGGAGAACGCGAACGCGATGACCGCGAGGAGCCCGTCGCGCACCAGGCGGCCGCGGTGGACGCGCTCGCCCTGCCCGGAGACCAGGAAGTAGATCTGAGCGACGGTGGCCAGCAGGTACGGCACGGTCGCGGTGAACGTGGTGATCAGGACCAGGGACTCGAAGACGCCGCTGGCGCCCGCCGTGTAGTTGTAGACGGTCAGCAGCGAGGCGAGGACGACGGTGACGAGGACGCCGACGGTCGGCACGCCGCGCTTCTTCCTGGCGAACGCGCTCGGGAACAGGCCGTCGCGCGCGGCCGCGTACGGCGTCTGGGCGCTCAGCAGCGTCCAGCCGTTGAGGGCGCCGACCATGGAGACCAGCGCGGCCAGCGCGACGGCGGTGCCGCCCCAGGAGCCGCCGAACATGGCGTTCACGGCGTCCGAGAAGGGCGCGCTGGAGCCCACCAGCTTGTCGTGCGCGACGGTCCCGAAGACGGCGAGGGTGCCGAGCAGGTAGACGAGCGCGGCGCCGAGCGTGCCGAGGATCGTGGCGCGTCCGACGTTGCGCCGGGGGTCGCGCACCTCGCCGGCGCTGACGGCGGCCGACTCCACGCCGAGGTAGGAGAAGAGCAGGATGGCCGCGGCCGCCGAGACGGCACCGACGGGACTGTCGTCGCTCGCCCGGAAGGGCCCGAGGTTGGCGCTGTCGAAGAAGAAGAGGCCGCCGACGGCGACGAGCAGCAGCGGCAGGAACTTCAGTACGGTGGCGACGAGCTGGACCGCGCCGACGTACCGGGTGCCCGCGAAGTTGGCGAGGGCGGGCAGGAGTTGCAGGACGAGGGCGGCGAGGCAGGCGGTCCACTTGTGCTCGTTGACCGGGACGAGCACGTCCAGGTAGCCCACGGCGGCGACGGCGAGGGCCGCGTTGGACACCCAGGTGGTGATCCAGTACGACCAGGCGGCCAGGAAGCCTGCGAAGTCGCCGAAGGCCTCACGCGCGTAGACGTAGGGGCCGCCGGTGCGCGGATCGCGTTCGGCCAGGCGCCCGAAGACGAGCGCCAGGGCTATCGCGCCCGCGGTCAGGACGCCGAAGGCGACCAGGCTGATCGTGCCGAAGGGCGCGACGGAGGCCGGGAGCAGGAAGATGCCGCCGCCGATGATGTTGCCCGTCACGAGACAGGTGGCGATCGGCAGCCCGAAGCGCCGGGCGTGCTTGCTCGGTGCCTGTTCGGCCGGTGCCGGCGGCGCCTGTTCGGGGGCCGGAGCCGACTGCGGTGCGGTTCCGGTGTCGTGCATGGGGTGCTGCGCCTCTCGTCGTGCCGGGGTGCCCGGGATCGCCGGGCGAAGCCATGGTCGGGCACGGCGGACGCTGCTCCAAATCAGCGTGTTTTGTCCTGCGCGGCCGGGTCGGCGGCCGCAAAAGCTGTGCCGACGGGCTCTTGGGGCAGTGGATCATTCACCGGAACGGGAGCCTCCGCGACGGTCACCGGCACCTCGGGCCCCAGCGCCTCGCCCAGCCAGCGGCGCAGCACACGGTGGACCGCTTCGGCGCCGACCAGCTCCTCGCCGTCCGCGACAGGGGCGGAGAGCACCAGCGGGGAGAGCAGGAAGGCACGGCTCTGCGCGCCGCCGAGGCCGCCGTGCGAGCCGATCTGCTCCTCGAAGGCGAGCACCTCGCCCTCCCGCGGGTCGTACCAGGAGTTCACCATGATGTCGGCGGCGTGCGGAAAGCCGTCGGTGCGGCGCACCGCGTCCGCCGCCCCCGGCCCGAAGTCCGCGAGCGGCCCGAGGTCGGCCGGCTCCTCGTCCAGGTACACCTCGGCGCCCCGCGCCCCGAGCACCAGCGGGCCGCGCTCCGCACTGCGTACGAGGAGGAAGCCGACGCCCGGATGGTCGGCGAGGGTGGACAGCAGCGCCGGATGGCGGCGGTCGATCTCCTCGCGGGTCATGCGGTGCCCCACGTCGGGGAAGGACACGAGGCCCAAATTGCCGGAGGCCAGCACGATCGGCTCCGCGCGGTGGGCCGGGCGGTGCTCCCCCGCGCCCTCCTCGACCGGGCGGCGCAGCGCCGCCCGTACCGCGGCCCGGGCCTCGGCGCCGCTGTGCGTGCGCCGCGCCCGGCGCGGCACGGGCAGCCCGCAGCCGGCCCGGACGAGGTCGGCGAGGGTGAGGCCGTAGCGGGTGCGGAAGGTCTCGCCCGGGCTCTGCCCGTGGTCGGAGAGCAGCACGATGCGGTAGGCGCGCGGCGCGTGCTCGGCGACCTGGGCGAGCAGCGCAAGCGAGCGGTCCAGGCGCCGGAGCACCTTCTCCACGTCGGGTCCGGTCGGCCCGGAGTGGTGCGCCACCTCGTCGTAGGCGACGAGGTCGGCGTAGACCGCGCTGCGCCCGGCGAGCATGTCGCCGATGACGGCGGCCACCACCACGTCCCGCTCCACGACGGTCGCGAAGGCGCGGATGAAGGGGTAGAGCCCGCCGCGGCCCACGCGGGGGCGGCGGCGCTCGACGCGGGCGCGCGTGGACTCGCCGATCTCCCGGCAGACCTCCGCGACGAAGGAGAGCGCGGTGCGCACGGCGTTGGCGGGATCGGAGAAGTAGGCGAAGTATCCGGCGCGCGAGCGGTTCTTCTTGTCCCTGCGCGCGGCCATGGACAGGACGAGCGCGAGCTGCTCGGCGCCCCCGCTGAAGAGGTTGCCGCGGCTGGCCCCGTCGACGGTGAGCAGACCGCCGTCCCCGGCGCGGCGGACGGCACGGCGCTGCAACTCGACGGCGGAGGCGGGCCGGTTGCTGACCATGACCTCGCCGGTGTCCTTCTCGTACCACCGGAAGGCGGGCACGTCGTGGTTGGAGCCGTGCAGGATGCCGAGCTGGCTGGCGCCGGTCTGGCTGGACCAGTCGGTGCGCCAGGGAGTCAGGCGGTGGGTCGCGGCGCCCTCCTCCCCCAGCCAGCGGCCGACGGTGGGCATGAGGCCCTTGGCGACTGCGCCGCGCAGGACGTCGTGGCCGACGCCGTCGAGCTGGACGAAGACGGTGCCGGGGGCGATGGGGCCCGGCCGCTCCCGGGTGCCGCGCCGCCTGCGGCGGTCGGCGAGGCGGTACAGGCGCCGCCGGTAGGCGTCGTCGTCCCGGACGGCGAGGGCGCCGCCCGCGGCCGAGGCGACGGCCGACATCACCGCGGCGACGACTACGGCGGTCTCTGCGCCGGCCTCGCCCCGGTCCTCGGGGATGAGGCTCAGGGCGAGCAGCAGGAGCGAGCCGTTGAGGAAGAAGGCGAGCAGGCCGAGCACGAGGGCGGGCACGAGCAGCAGGGCGCGCACCAGCAGCGGCCACACCAGGGCGGAGAGCAGACCGAAGGCGCCGGCGCCGTAGGCGGCGGTGACCGCGATGCGGGTGGCGCTGTCGCCGTCGTCCGCCTGGAGCTTGAAGTCCGGCAGGATCCCGGCGAGGACGAGCATCGTCAGGGTGCTGACCGCCCAGACCGCGACCACCCGCCACAGGGTGCTGCCGACCCTGCGCCACCGTGCTCTCCCCACGCCCTGCCCTCTCGCCCTTCCCCCCGAACCGGACACCAGCGTGTCACAACCCGTCGGGGCGGGGCCCGGCGCCCGTCGATCAAGGACGGTCAGCGGCTCGGTCAAGGACGGTCAGCGGCTCGGTCAAGGAAGGTCAGCGGCTCGGTCAAGGAAGGTCAGCGGCCCGATCAAGGGCGGTCAGCGGCCGTCGTAGCCCGCCGTCGGCATGGACAGGCGGCGGTGCACCCTGGCCTTCATGCGCGCGTCGTACGCGGGTTCGGCGAGGCCCGCCGTCTCCATCCGCACCCCTCGCCGCGCACACTCCGCGGTGAACTCCTCGGGGCAGCGCAGAGCCCGCTCCAGGACGCGGCGGCTCGGCACCACGAAGAGGTCGACGAGGCCCGCCTCGACGTCCGCCCACAGCATCACGTGGTCCGCGCGCAGCTCCCGTACGAGGAATTCGCGGGTGATCACATAGCCCTGGTCGGCGGCCCAGCGCGCGCATATGGCGTACTGGCTGCGCGAATCGACCAGGAAGGGGTCGGCGTCCAGCTCCTCCAGAGGGGTGAGGCTGGCGATGGCCGCCGCCCGCACCACATGCCCGCCGGCGCCCGGGTCCTCGCCCATGGCGTCCCCCTCACCTCGGTCCCGGCCGCCGACCCTACTCCTGGCCGTAGGCTCTGAGACAGTCGTACGAAGGAGGAACCGGGTGCCCGTCGAGGTCACATGGTGGGGCCACGCCACTTGCACGGTCGAGGATTCGGGCGTCCGCGTACTCACCGACCCCCTTTTCGCCCGCCGACTCGCGCATCTGCGGCGGCGCAGGGGCGCGCCGCCACCGCCCGGCGCGGCGGTCGCCGACGTCGTGCTCGTGTCGCATCTGCACGCCGACCACCTGCACATTCCCTCGCTCGCGCGGCTCGCGCCGGGCACCCGTGTGCTGCTCCCGCGCGGCGCGGCACGCTCGGTGCCCGGCCTGACCCGCAGGCTGTCCCACCTGCGCTTCACCGAGGTCGGGCCGGGCGAGGAGGTCCCGGTCGGCGACGTGGTCGTACGCGTGGTCCCGGCGCTGCACGACGGGCGGCGGCTGCCCATGGGGCCGCAGCACTCCCCCGCGCTCGGCTACGTCGTGCACGGTGAGGCCCGCACCTACTTCGCGGGGGACACCGGGCTGTTCGACTCGATGGCGGCCGAGGTCGGGGACGTGGACGTGGCGCTGCTACCGGTCGGCGGGTGGGGACCCTATCTGGGCCACGGGCATCTGGACGCGGGCCGGGCCGCCGAGGCGCTCACCCGCATCGCGCCGCGCAGCGCGATCCCGGTGCACTACGGCACGTACTGGCCGATAGGGATGGACGCGGTGCGCCCCCATGAATTCCACGCGCCGGGGCACGAGTTCGTGCGCCACGCGGCGCGGCTGGCCCCGAAGGTGGCGGTGCACCGGCTCGCCCACGGCGAGAGCGTGCTGCCGGAGGTGTCCGGGTGATCCTCGCCGTGGCGGCCCAGGTGTCGCCGCAGAGCACCCAGCAGGCCGTCGCCTATCCGTCGCTGTTCCTGCTGGTGGTGATCGGCGCGCTGGTGCCGGTGGTGCCGACGGGCGCGCTGGTCAGCTCGGCGGCGGTGGTGGCCCTGCACCGGATGCCTCCGTACGCGCTGCTGATCGTCTTCGGTGTCGCCGCGCTCGCCGCGTTCCTCGGCGACATCGCCCTGTACTGGCTGGGGCGGCGCGGCATGCGGTCGAAGAACGGCTCGCGCTGGCTGAAGGCGCTGCGCGACCGGGCGCCCGAGGAGCGGCTCGCGCAGGCGCAGGACAAGTTGCGGGACCACGGCGTCATGGTCCTGGTGCTGTCCCGGCTCGTGCCCGCCGGGCGGATCCCGGTGATGCTGGCGTGCCTGATGGCCGACATGCCGCTGCGCCGGTTCGCCCGCGGGGACATGCCCGCGTGCCTGGCGTGGGCGGTGACGTACCAGTTGATCGGCATATTGGGCGGCTCGCTGTTCGAGCAGCCCTGGGAGGGGGTCGCGTTGGCGATCGCGCTGACGGTGCTGATCAGCGTGGCGCCGAGCGCGTGGCGCAGGGTGCGGGGCGCCCCCGCCTAGTAGTGCTTCGTTAGGTCTTTTCGTTGACGCTGATCAAGAGCATGTTGGGGTGTGTGGATGCGCATGAAGTGAACCGATTGCGGGCGGCGTTAGCGATGTTCGTGGCGGATGTTTTCGCCTCTGTGCCGCGTAGGGATCAGCGGGCCAAGGGTGAGTGTTATCTGCGGGGCCTGATGCTCGACGGTCGGCGCAATTCGATCCAGCCGATGGCCGGACGTCTGCCGGACGGGAACATGCAGGCCCTGCAGCAGTTCGTGAACCAGTCGCCGTGGGATCCGCTGCCGGTCAGGAAGCGGATCGCCGAGCGGCTGAGCGGATTTGTCAGGCCCGAGGTGTGGGTGATCGACGACGTGTCGTTCCCCAAGTGCGGCAAGGCGTCGGTCGGGGTGGCCCGCCAGTACTGCGGAGCGGTCGGTAAACGGGCGAACTGCCAGGTCGCGGTCACTGTCCATGCCGCCACCGACAACGCCTCGTGCCCATTGGAGTGGCAGTTGTATCTGCCCCGTGAGTGGACGGACGAGCCGGACCGATGCCGAAGGGCAGGAGTCCCCGACAACGTGGTGCACCAGGAGAAATGGCGTCTGGCGCTCGGCCTCCTGGACACACTCGCCCAGTGGCAGCTGAAGGCCCCGGTCGTGGTCGCCGACGCCGGCTATGGCGTCAGCACCCCGTTCCGGCTCGCTCTCCAGGGGCGGGGACTGTCCTATGTCCTGGCCCTGAACGGGAAGGAAGTCGCCCACCCACAAGATGCCGAGCCGCACCGGCCCGCTTACGCAGGGCTCGGACCGCCCACCCTTCCCCGCTACCGCACCCCGCCGCGAGCCATCTCCACCCTCGCGGCACAGACGGGCTCGGAGCGGTTCACCGAGGTGACCTGGCGGCAGGGCAGCAAAGGCGCGATGACCTCACGGTTCACGGTGCTGACAGTGCGGCCTGCGGGCAAGCAGTCCCTGGCCGCAGCTCAGGAGGCGGGCGGCGGCCGCAACCGCTGGGACGGCGTCCTGCCCACCCAGACCCTCCTGGCCGAATGGCCGGACGACCAGGACGCCCCGACCGGTTACTGGATATCGAACCTGCCCGCCACCACCCCGGTCGCTGACCTGGTGCGGTGGGCGAAGATGCGCTGGCGGATCGAACACGACTACCGCGAACTCAAACATGGCCTGGGTCTGGACCACTTCGAGGGCCGCACCTGGCGCGGCTGGCACCACCACGTCACCCTCGTCACCGCCGCCCAGGCCTTCCTCACCCTCCGCAGGCTCGACCCAAAAGTCCAGGCACCGGCCCGAGCCTCTACCAGACCCTCGACACACTCCAAGGCCTGCTGAGGTGCTGGACCGGAACCTGCACTACCTGCGGCCGCCCCCTCAAAACCAGCAGAACCAGAACAAGAACCTAACGAAGCACTACTAGGGCCTCTCTTCCGGATCTTGCCGGGCCGGGCCGTGAGGGGGTGCGCGCGGTGTGTGGGCGGCCTCAGTCCAGCACTCGTGACGCCCCCACCGGCAGGTCCCACAGGTCCTCGCGGGGCCGGCCGGTCCTCTCCCAGGCCGCGCGGACCCGGGTGAGGGGTTCGAGGACCGGCTCGGCGGAGAGCAGGAACGTCCCCCAGTGCATGGGGGCCATCCGCCGGGCGCCGAGGTCGAGCGCCGCCTGGACCGCTTCCTCGGGGTCGCAGTGGACGTCGCTGAGCCACCACCGCGGGTCGTACGCCCCGATGGGCAGGAGCGCGAGGTCGATGCCGGGAAAGCGGTCGCCGATCCGCCGGAACCAGTGGCCGTAGCCGGTGTCGCCCGCGAAGTGGACCCGCCGCCCCCGGGCGTCGGTCAGGACCCAGCCGCCCCACAACGTCCGGCAGGTGTCCAGCAGGCCCCGCTTGGACCAGTGGTGGGCGGGCACGAAGTCGAGGCGCACCCCGCACAGCTGTGCGCCCTCCCACCAGTCGAGTTCCGTGACGCGGCTGAAGCGGCGGCGGGTGAACCAGCGGCCGAGCCCGGCGGGGACGAAGACCGGGGTGTCCCTCGGGAGCCGGCGCAGGGTGGGCGCGTCCAGGTGGTCGTAGTGGTTGTGGCTGATGACGACCGCGTCCACGCGCGGCAGCGCGCTCCAGGCGACGCCCACGGGGGTGACCCGGGCCGGGGTGCCGAGGATCCTGCGGGACCAGACCGGGTCGGTGAGGACGGTCAGGCCACCGATGCGGACGATCCAACTGGCGTGGCCCGCCCAGGTGACCGCGATCGTGTCGGCGTCCACCCGGGGCAGGGGGCCCGGCTCGTAGGGCAGCCGCCCGAGGTCTGCGAGGCCTTCGGGGCGCGGCCGCAGGGCCCCTTCGCGGGCGAACCGCGCGAAGGCGCGCAGGCCGGGCAGCGGCGTGGTCAGCCGGTCGGCGAACGACCGGGGCCACCGGCGGGGGCCGCCGAGCAGGGGCGGCGGCGCGGTCGAAAGGGGTTCCTGCTCCCGCTGCTGCCGCGAGCGCCCCCGCCGCGCCTGCTCGTGCGCCTGCTGCTGGGTCACCGAGGGGGCTCCCTTCACCGTGCTTCCGCGCGGAGATCGTCGAAGGCGGTTGTGAATATGCGCAACGCCCTGTCCACGTGCGGCAATTCCAGGGGATCCGGCGCGCCGAGAGACGCCAGGCGCTCCTCGGGGGTCGAGCCGAGGAGCGGTCCGGTGGACAGCCGTACGCGCAGGGCGTCGATGGCGTCGCCGAACCGGTGGCCGCCGGGCGCGGGCATCCCGAGCCGGGTGCCGAGGAAGTCCTCCAGGTCCTGGGCGTCGCCGACGCCGCGTGCGGCGAGCGCGGGGCGCAGCGGGCCGAGGTCGACGTAGAGGTGGCGGCCCGCCTGCGGGGGCCCGGCCAGTGCGCCGGCGGCCAGGACGGCGCGGCGCGCGGCGGTGGCCACGCGTGCGTGCAGGCGGACGGTGGCCGCCAGCCGTTTGGTGACCTCGTCCGGTTCGGCCAGCGCGTAGGCCGCCGCGGCGGCGGCCGGGGCCGCGAGGGACGCGCCGAGGGCGGTGAGGACGTCGAGGGTGCGGGCGCGCAGGGCGGCGCCCTCCGTCGTGACGGGGAAGCGGGCGAGGGCGGCGGGCAGGCTCGGGGGCAGGAAGGGGCCGCCGAGGTCGCAGAGGACGGTCACCCGCTCGTGGTCCATCTCGGCGGGGCCGATCAGGACGGTGTCGCGGGGGTGGTGCAGGGTGTCGCGCCAGGTCTCGTCGCTGACCACGTGCAGGCCCTCGTCGGCCGCCGCCTCGACGGCCTCGTGCAGCACCTCGGGGGGCGGCACGGTGGCGGTCGGGTCGTCGGCGACGCTGAGCACGAGCAGCCGGGGCCGGCCGCCCTCGGCGCGGACGCGGCGGACGGTCTCCAGGAGGGCGTACGGGTCGGGGACGCCGCCGCACTCGGCGGGCGTCGGCACGTGGTAGACGCCGTGGCCGAGCAGCCGCGCCTGGGGCGCCCACCAGGCGGGGCAGGGGCGCGGCAGCAGGACGTCGCCGCCGAGGGCCGCGGTGAGGGCCAGCAGCAGGGGCGGGGCGCCGGGGGCGGCGACGAGGTGGCCGTGCCCGGCGGGCAGGCCGCGGCGTGACCAGTAGCCGCCCGCCGCGTCCAGGAACGCGGGGCCGCCGCCGGGGGCCTCGCCGTCGGGGCGGGCGGCGGCCGAGGCGGCGGCGGACGCCAGTTCCGGCAGGACGGGCAGGCCCGCCTCCGGCAGGGGCGGCCCGTACCGGACGGGGCCGCGGCCCTCGGGGTCCGTCCGCCTCATGCGTACCTCCGTGCACTCTCGTGCCCCTGTCCTGCCCCGTCGGGCGGGTGTGTATCCAGGCCACGGCCGTACGCCCATGACACCGCGCACACGTCACTCCCGCCCGCGCTGGCCCCCGCCCGGGTGAGCGAACGGGTCCCCCCGCGCCGTCGCGGCGAAGGCCCGCCCGGTTGTCGCCGATCGGCCCGGGCGTGTGCCGCCGCCCGCGGTGCGGGTGGGACCGGGCCGGCGGAAAGGGCCGACGGGGCAGGTCACCGGGCCGCCGGAAGGGGACGTCGGCGCAGGTCAGTGGATCGGGTCAGCCGGCCACGGAGGCCAGTTCGTGTTCCAGGCCGCGGCCCTTCGTCTCGACCAGCGCCGCCGCCACCTCCGCGAGTTTGCGGTTCGTCGTCTGGGAGATCCGGCGCAGCACCGCGAACGCGGCGTCCGCCTCGCACCCCAGGACGTGCATGACGATGCCGCACGCCTGGTCCACGACGGGACGGGTGCGCAGGGCCGTGCCCAGCTGGTCGAGTTCGCTGAGGGCGGCGCGGTAGTACCGGTCGCGCGCGAAGCTCGCCGTGGCGAGGTCGCCGAGGGCCCGCACGGGGCCGTGCGGCACGTCGTCCAGGGCGCCGGGGCGGAAGCCGAACAGGGTCAGGGTGACCGTGAGCCCGGCGCGCCGGAAGGGCAGGGTGACGCTGGACCGCACACCGGAGTCGAGGGCCATCGCCCGGTACTCGGGCCAGCGTGCCTCCCGTAGCAAGTCCCCGGAGTCGACCGGCGCCCCGCGCTCCTCGGCGGCGGGGATGGGCCCCTCCCCCGAGCGCAGCTGCACCGAGACGAGCCCGGCCAGATCGGGGTGGGTGACGGCGGCGGGGCGCTCGTCGCCGCCGTCGGTGACCGTGGTGCTCGCGCCGCAGCACGCGGGGGCGCAGCGCTTGGCCTGTTCGGCGAGTTCGGAGAGCCTGCGGCCGGGGAACGCTGATTCCGGTCGGAGCAGATCCGGGTCCGGCAAGGGCGCCATGGGGTGTTCCTCCTCTCCGCTTCGGCTTCCCCTCCCGCCCTCCGGAAAACGGCCCGGGCGATAGGTTCAGCACATGTCTCACACGGAGGAATTCGGTGAAGAGCTCGCGGATTTCGTGCGCCGTGTCGCCGAATTGAAGTCGGCCCGTTCCGTGCCGCGGGAGGACCTCGGCACGGTGCTCGACGCCGCGCTCTTCGAACTCGACCACGTCGCCGACCGGTTGTGGCCCACGTACGAACGCCTCAGCGCCGGCGGCCACCGCGGCACGGCGTCGGACAGGGACGAGGAGCGGCTGCTGCGGGCCCTCTTCCAGCGGCTGCCCCTGCCGGTGGCGCTGATCGACAGGGAGACCGTGATCCGGCGGATGAACGTCGCGGGCACGGCGCTGACCGGGGTCCGCGCCGGTTTCGCGGCGGGGCGGCCGCTGACCGGGTTCCTGGTGCACGCCGACCGGGTCGCGTTCCGTTCGCAGGCCGCCGCGGTCGCCCGGGGCGAGGGTGACCGCAGCCTCGTCGTCCACCTCCAGCAGAGCCCCGCCCTGCCGGTACGCGCCACGCTCAGCGCGCTGCGCCCCGGCACCGAGCCGCGTACGGCGGTCCTGGTCGTGCTGCAGCCCGAGACGACCCGCGCACAGCAGCCGCCGCCCGCGCAAAGGCCCGCGCCCGACCTCGGTGAGGTGACCCGGCACGCGGCCCAGCTCGACCTGGCGGACGCGATGACGACGGCGCTGCTCACGGCCCCCGCCGGCAGCCGTACGGCCGTCCTGGAACGGGCCGCGGCCGTGCTGCACGGACGGTTCGCGGACTGGGTGATAGCCGACGACGGGGCCGACCGCCCCCGGCGTACGACCGTCCTCGGCCCGCCGGGCGCGCCGGTCGACGAGGTACGGGCGCAGGAGCCGGCCGCGTGCCCGCTGGTGGTCGAGGCGGCGCGCGGCGGCTCGTCGCTCCAGGTGCGCCCGGAGGATCCGGACGCCTTCGGCAGGGACGCGACCGGCGCGCACGTCCTGGTGCGGGCCGAGGTCACGTCCCTGCTGTGCGTGCCGCTGGCCGCCCGCGCGGACGCTCCCCCGGAGGGCGTCCTCACGCTGTTCCGGTGCGGTGCCCGGCTCGCCTTCTCGCTGGCCGAGGCGCGGGCGGTCGATGTGCTGTCCCGCCACCTGGCGCTGGCCCTGCGGGGCGCCGGCGGGGTCTGAGGTGCCCGAGGTCAGGCGGCGTCCCGCAGGACCTGGTCGCGCAGCCGGTCGCAGCAGCGGTTGATCAGCCGGGAGACGTGCATCTGCGAGATGCCCATCTCGTCGGCGATGCGGCTCTGCGTCATGTCGCCGAAGAACCGCATGTACAAGATGGTGCGTTCCCGCTCCGGCAGCTGCTCGATGCGGGGCCTGACCGACTCCCGGTCGACGACGACGTCGAGCGCGGGGTCACAGCCGCCCAGGGCGTCGCTGAGGGAGTAGCCGTCCTCGCTGCCGGGGAGTTCGGCGTCCAGGGAGAGTGCGGTGAAGCTCTCCAGCGCCTCCAGGCCGGTCCTCGCGTCCTCCACGCTCATGTGCGCGTGCTCGGCGATCTCGGCGGTGGTGGGGGCGCGCCCGGAGACGGTCTGCGAGAGGTCCTGGCGGGCGAACCGCACGCGGTTGCGCAGGTCCTGGACGCGGCGCGGCACGTGCAGGGTCCACATGTGGTCGCGGAAGTGCCGCTTGATCTCGCCGGTGACGGTCGGGACGGCGTAGCTCTCGAAGGCGGTGCCGCGCCGCGGGTCGTAGCGGTCGACGGCCTTGACGAGGCCGAGGGCGGCGACCTGGCGCAGGTCGTCGAGGGACTCGCCGCGGTTGCGGAACCGGCCCGCGAGGCGCTGGGCCATGGGCAGCCAGGCCTGGACGACCTCCTGGCGCAGGGCGTCCCGCTCGGGGCCGTCGTCCAGGTCGACGAGGCGTTCGAAGGCCTCGGTGGTGTCCGGTGCGTCGTCGTGCGGGTGGCGCCTGTTCCTGGCCGGTGCGGCGGTGCTTCTGGGCGGTACGGCGGTGCTCGTGTGGGAACGCATGGCGCGTCGCAACTCCCTTGGGGGTGCCTGGGGATGGACGGTCACCGTGGGAGTGCGTGGACGTCGGACCACGACGGGGACACACCCGGGGACGAGCGATGCGCCCACTCCCACGGACGTGCCTCCGGTCCGAAGCACTGTTTCTGCGCCTGCCCCGCGTGTGAGGGGCCAAACACTCCTGCTCCGGTCGTAGGTTTCTGACGGGTCCCGCCGGACACCCGGAGGTGACCGCCGATCCCCGATCCCTCCGGAGGGTTCCCTCATGAGCGTCAAGGTCGCCGACCACATCCTGGAGAGGCTGCGCGCCTGGGGGGTCGAGCAGGTCTTCGGCTACCCCGGGGACGGCATCAACGGCCTGCTCGCCGCGTGGGGCAGGGCGGAGGACCGGCCGAGGTTCGTGCAGGCACGGCACGAGGAGATGGCGGCGTTCGAGGCGGTCGGGTACGCCAAGTTCGGCAAGCGCCTCGGCGTGTGCGTGGCGACGTCCGGGCCGGGCGCCATCCACCTCCTGAACGGTCTGTACGACGCGAAGCTCGACCATGTGCCGGTGCTCGCCATCGTCGGCCAGACGAACCGCAGCGCGATGGGCGGCTCGTATCAGCAGGAAGTCGACCTGCACACGCTGTTCAAGGACGTGGCGTCCGACTTCGTGGAGACGGTGACGGTCCCCGAGCAGCTGCCGAACGTCATCGACCGCGCGATCCGCACCGCGTACGCGCGCCGCTGCCCGACCGCCGTGATCATCCCCGGCGACGTGCAGGAACTGGACTACTCGCCGCCGCCGCACGAGTTCAAGATGGTGCCCTCCAGCCTGGACCGCAGCGGCTGGACGGCGCTGCCCTCGCCGACGGCCCTGGAGCGGGCCGCGGAGGTGCTGAACGCCGGCGACAAGGCGGCCATCCTGATCGGCCAGGGCGCGGCCGGCGCGCGCGCCGAGGTCGAGGAGATCGCGGAGCTGCTCGGCGCGGGCGTCGCGAAGGCGCTGCTCGGCAAGGACGCGCTGAGCGACGAGCTGCCCTACGTCACCGGTTCGATCGGTCTGCTCGGCACGCGCCCGTCGTACGAGCTGATGCGGGACTGCGACACCCTCCTGACGATCGGTTCGAGCTTCCCCTACGCGCAGTTCCTGCCGGAGTTCGACTCGGCGCGCGCCGTGCAGATCGACATCGACCCGCACATGGTCGGCATGCGCTATCCGTACGAGGTGAACCTCGTCGGCGACGCGCGGGCGACGCTGCGCGAGCTGATCCCGCTGATCGACAAGGAACGGCGCGCGGTCACCCGCGAGTGGCAGGAGGAGATCCGCGCGAACGTCCGGCGCTGGAACGAGGTGATGGAGCGCAGGGCCGAGCAGCCCGCCGACCCGGTGAACCCGGAGTACGTGGCGCGCGCCCTGGATCCGCTGCTGCCCGACAACGCGCTGATCACGTGCGACTCGGGGTCCGTGGCGAACTGGTACGCGCGTCACCTCACGATGCGCGGTGACATGCGGGCCTCGCTGTCGGGGACGCTCGCCACGATGGGGTGCGGTGTGCCGTACGCGATCGGGGCGAAGTTCGCGCATCCCAACCGGCCCGTCATCGCCCTGGTGGGTGATGGCGCGATGCAGATGAACGGCATGGCGGAGCTGATCACGGCCGCCAAGTACCGCCACCGGTGGGACGATCCGCGGCTGATCGTCGCGGTGTGGAACAACCAGGACCTGAACCAGGTCACATGGGAGATGCGGGCCATGGGCGGCGCCCCCTCGTTCCTGCCCTCGCAGGCGCTGCCGGATGTGCCGTACGCGGAGTTCGCGCGCTCCATCGGGCTGACCGGCATCCGGGTCGAGCGTCCCGAGGACGTCACGGCGGCCTGGCGGGCCGGTCTCGAGGCCGAGGGGCCCGTGGTCCTCGACTTCCGCACCGACCCGGCGGTGCCGCCGATCCCGCCGCACGCGACGTGGGAGCAGATGGAGGCGACGGCGGAGTCGGTCCTCAAGGGCGACGCGGACCGCTCCTCGATGGTGCGGCAGGGGCTGAAGGCGAAGGTGCAGGAGTTCCTGCCGGGATCGGGCAAGAAGGGCAAGGCATAGGGGGTTCGAGGCATGGCCCACCGGGACAGGGGTACTGCGGGCTGGGTCACCCCGGCGAACCTCTGCCGATCTCACGCAGGAAGGGCTCAGCCATGGCCGAATTCGTAAGGGACGTCATGACGCCGGGTGTGGTGGCGGTGCGCCCCGACGCCTCACTCGTCGAAGCGGCGCAGCTCATGCGCGCCCAGGACATCGGGGATGTGCTGGTCGCCGCCGACGGCCACGTCCTCGGTGTGCTCACCGACCGGGACATCGCGCTGCGCGCCGTGGCCGACGGGGCCGATCCGCTGACCGTCAGCGCCCAGGCCGTGTGCACGCCCGACCCGGTGGTGGTGGCGCCCGGGGACGCCGTGGCGGACGCGGTCGATCTGATGCGCGACCACGCGGTCCGCAGGCTGCCCGTCGTGGAGGACGGCCACCCGGTGGGCATGGTGAGCCTCGGCGATCTGGCGCTGGCGCAGGACCCGACGTCGGCGCTGGCGGACATCACCCGCGCCGACCCGGACAGCTGGCCGGGGATCCACCAGGCCTGAGTCCGGACGTCCGTCCGCCGCCCCGCACCGTCTCAGGCGGTGCGGGCAGGGGCGGCGTCAGGTCGAGGTGGCGAGGCGCAGGGGCGACATGTCGCCGGGCGCCGTGCCGGCGGCGGCCCCGGGGTTCTCCCGGGTCCACCATGCGGCGTCGCCGTCCTCGATGTAGCGCAGCAGGATGCCTTCGCGCAGCGCCCAGGGGCAGACGGTCAGCACTTCGAGGCCGGTCAGTTTCATCGCCGTGTGCGCCACCACCGCGCCGGCCAGGCACTGGCCCGCGCGGGCCGCGGAGATCCCCGGCAGCTGCGCGCGCCGCTCGGCGGGCAGTCGCGCCAGTTCCTTCAGGGCCGCGCCCAGCTCCACGCGGCCCAACTCGCGCTGCACGAAGGGGCCGTAGCGGCCCGGGGCGGCGCCGCACAGCCGGGCGAGCTGCTGGAACGTACGCGAGGTGGCGACGGCCGTGTGCGGCATCTCCCAGCGGATCCGCGCGGCCACGTCCCGCAGCTGGTGGCGGACCTGGCGCCGGACCGCCTTGATGTCCCGCTCGCGCGGCGGGTCCTGCCCGTCGAAGAAGTCCCGCGTCAGGCGGCCCGCGCCCAGCGGGAGCGAGGCCGCGTAGTCCGGGAGCCTGCTGCGCCCGAAGGCCACCTCGAAGGTCCCGCCGCCGATGTCGAGGAGCACCAGCGGCCCGGCGCGCCACCCCATCCAGCGGCGGGCGGCGAGGAACGTCAGCTCCGCCTCGGCCTCGCCGGTCAGGGTGCGCAGCCTGAGCCCCGTCCCGGCCTCCACGGCGTCGAGCACCTCGGCGCGGTTCGGCGCGTCCCGCACGATGGAGGTGGCGAAGGCGAATGGCTCGGCCACGCCCCACCGCTGGGCCTGGACGCGGATGTCGCGCACCGCGTCGACGAGCCTGCGGACCGGCTCCTCGCCGAGCCGCCCGTCGCGCTCCACGTCCTCGGCGAGCCGCAGCCTGCGCTTGACCGTGTGGACCGGCAGCGGCACCTGCCCGTCGGCATCCGCCACGACGAGCCGCACCGTGTTCGACCCCACGTCCACCACGCCCACTCTCATGGCAGGTCGGTTACCCCGATGTGAACGAAAGGAATCGGCCGCAGGGCGGCGCGGGGTCCCTGGTCACGCCCGGCGCCCGACCAGAGCGAGCAGTCTGCTCTGCGCGTCGGCGCCCGGCGGCGGCTCCAGCGGCGGATCGAACAGGCCGCTCTTCGCCAGTTCCGCCGCGTACGGTTCGATCTCCCGCACGGCGAAGTCGACCAGGTCCCCGGGCAGCGTCTCGTCGGCGCCGATCGCGCGGGACAGGTCCCAGGCGTGCACCACCAGGTCGGTGGTCATCTGGCCGCAGTAGAAGGTGGCGGGGGTCTCGCCGAAGGAGAGGTGGACGGCGCGGTCCAGGGCGTGCGGCGCGCGGAACGCCGCGCGGGAGGCGGCGGCGGCCGTCTCCCAGGCGGCGACCGGGTCGGAGCCGAGCAGGTCGCCGTCGAAGGTGTCGCCGACGTCGTCGACCGTGGCGCCGTCGCGGACCAGCGGCGGCACCCACAGCTGTTCGGACACGAGGTGGTTGACCAGGTCGCGCACGGTCCAGTCGGTGCAGGGGGTGGGCGCCTGCCACTGGTCGTCGCGCACGGCCCGCACCCGGTCGGTGAACAGGTCGAGGGCCTCGCCGTGCCGGGCCAGTACGGGTGGGCCTGTGCGGTCGTGCGCAGAGCCGGCGGGCGGGTCGGTGCGGTCGTCCGTCATGAGTCCGCGTTCCCCCTCTCCCGCGCCCCTGAGCGGGTCCGCCCGGGGGCGACCGACCGGCGGGGGTGACGGCGCAGGTACTCGCCCTCCAGTTCCGCCATCCGCTCGTCGTGGGTCCGCAGGGCGTCGTCCGAGCCGTGCAGCAGGGTGGTGTGACGGGTCCGGTGGATGGCCTCAAGCTCCTTGATGAGCTGCTGGTCGTCCAGCTGACCCGGGTCGACTCCGTTGCTCATGGATCGCTCCTCGTCGCGTCGCTCCGGTGCCCCCCGGGTACCCGCTCGGCGCGTACTACCCCAGGATGCACCGGCTCCGCTCCGGGCGCGCGGCCGCGCGCCCGGCACCGAGCGGCGGCGCCCGGCGGCCCTGGTGGCTAGCGCGTGCGCTCCACGCGGCGCTCGTCCCAGACCGGCTCCGGGGTCTCCCGCACCCGGCCGTCGCTGCCGAAGACCAGGTAGCGGTCGAAGGAGCGGGCGAACCAGCGGTCGTGGGTGACGGCGAGGACGGTGCCCTGGAAGGCTTCGAGGCCTTCCTGGAGGGCCTCGGCCGATTCCAGGTCGAGGTTGTCCGTGGGCTCGTCGAGGAGCAGGGCCGTGCAGCCTTCCAGCTCCAGGAGGAGGATCTGGAAGCGGGCCTGCTGCCCGCCGGAGAGGCGCTCGAACTTCTGCTCGGCCTGGCCGGTCAGTTCGTAGCGCCGCAGCCGGGACATGGCGGCGCCGCGGTCCTGCGCGTGCTCGCGCCACAGGATGTCCAGGAGGGTGCGGCCCGCCAGCTCCGGGTGGGCGTGGGTCTGCGCGAAGTGGCCGGGCACGACGCGCGCGCCGAGCTTCCAGGTGCCGGTGTGGGCGACCGGGTTGTCCGTGTCTCCGGCGAGCAGGCGCAGGAAGTGCGACTTGCCGGAGCCGTTCGAGCCGAGGACGGCGACGCGCTCGCCGTAGAAGACCTCCAGGTCGAAGGGTTTCATCAGGCCGGTCAGTTCCAGGCCCTGGCAGGTCACGGCGCGTACGCCGGTGCGGCCGCCGTGCAGGCGCATGGTGATGTCCTGCTCGCGGGGCGGTTCCGGCGGCGGGCCCGCCTCCTCGAACTTGCGCAGCCGGGTCTGCGCCGCGTGGTAGCGGGAGGCCATCTCATGGCTGACGTCGGCGGCCTGGCGCAGCGTGCGCACCAGCTTCTTCAGCTGCTCGTGCTTCTCGTCCCAGCGGCGGCGCAGTTCCTCGAAGCGGGCGAAGCGCTCCTTGCGGGCCTCGTGGAACGTCCCGAAACCGCCGCCGTGCACCCACGCGTCGGCGCCGCCTGGGCTCTGCTCGACACTGACGATCTTCTGCGCGGCGCGGGCGAGCAGCTCCCGGTCGTGGGAGACGAACAGGACGGTCTTGCGGGTCTCCCTGAGCCGCTCCTCCAGCCAGCGCTTGCCGGGCACGTCGAGGTAGTTGTCCGGCTCGTCGAGGAGCAGCACCTCGTCGGAGCCGCGCAGCAGGGCCTCGAGGACCAGGCGCTTCTGCTCGCCGCCCGAGAGGGTGCGGACCTCGCGGAACTGCGCCTTGTCGTAGGGGACGCCGAGGGCCGCGGTGGTGCAGATGTCCCACAGCGTCTCGGCCTCGTAGCCCTGCACCTCCGCCCAGTCGGACAGCGCCTGGGCGTAGCTCATCTGGGCGGCCTCGTCGTCGACCGTCATGATGGCGTGCTCGGCGGCGTCCACGGCCTTCGCGGCCGCCCGGATCCTCGGGTGGGAGACGGAGACGAGCAGGTCGCGCACGGTGCTCTCGTCGCGTACGGAGCCGATGAACTGCGGCATCACGCCGAGGCCGCCGCTCACGGTGACGCTGCCGCCGTGCGGCTGGAGCTCGCCGGAGATCAGCCGCAGCAGCGTGGTCTTGCCCGCGCCGTTCGCGCCGACCAGGGCGACGACGGAGCCCTCGCCGACCCGGAAGGAGACATCACCGAGCAGCGCCCGCCCGTCCGGCAAGTAGTACTCGAGGTGCGCGGCTTCCAGATGTCCCATGGGCGGGATTGTCCGTGCCGGGACGCCGTCACGGCAAACCGGTTTCCCCGGCGGTGGTGGCGGCGACCTCGGCGGGTACCCGCAGCGTATGAGCACAGATGCCTTCCACCCACCCCAGGACGGCCTGCGGGCCCGGCTGCTGGCCCTCGACAGCCGTGTCTTCGACGCGGTCGCCTCCCGGCACTGGCCGGGGGGCGACCGCTTCCTGCCCCCGCTGAGCCGCAGCGCCAACCACGGGCTGCTGTGGTTCGCCGCGGCCGGGGCGATCGCGGCGACCGGTACACCGAGGGCCCGGCGCGCCGCCGTGCGCGGGGTCGCCTCGCTCGCGTTGGCCTCGGCGACCATCAACACGCTCGGCAAGCGCTCGGTGCGCCGGGCCCGGCCGCTGCTCGACTCGGTGCCGCTGATGCGGCAGCTGAAGCGGCAGCCCATCACCACGTCCTTCCCCTCGGGCCACTCCGCCTCGGCGGCCGCCTTCGCCACCGGGGTGGCGTTGGAGTCGCGGGCGTGGGGTGCCGGGGTCGCGCCCGTCGCGGGGGCGGTCGCACTGTCCCGCGTCTACACCGGCGTGCACTTCCCCGGCGACGTCCTCGCGGGCGCCGCCCTCGGCGTGGGCGCCGCCTTCGCGGTGCGCGGCCTCGCCCCTACCCGTACCCAGCTGCCGGCCCCGGGCAGGCCGCGCGCCGACGCCCCCGCGCTGCCGGGCGGCGCGGGCCTGGTGCTGGTCGCGGAGGCCGGGGCACGCGTCGACGAGCGCACGCGGGTGCTGCGGGACGCCCTGCCGGGCGCCGAGGTCGTCGTCTGCGAACGCGCCGACCTGGCCGAGGAGCTGGAGAAGGCGGCGGGCCGCGCGCGGGCGCTCGGGGTGTGCGGCGGTGACGGCTCCGTGAACGCCGCGGCCGGTGTGGCCCTGCGGCACGGCCTGCCGCTCGCGGTACTGCCCGGCGCCGCGCCGGGGCACTTCGCGCACGACATCGGCGTGGAGGAGCCGCGTGACCTGTGCCGTGCCGTGGAGGCGGGCGGTGCGGTCTCGGTCGACGTGGGCCGCTTCAGCGCGGTGGACCCGGCCGACGCGGGGACGCGGACCGAGGGGATCTTCCTCAACACCTTCGGCGTCGGCGTCCACCCGGAGCTGGTCCGCCGCCGCGACCGCTGGGCCCACCGCCTGGGCGAGCGGCCCACGGCGGTCCTCGCCGCCCTGCGGACGCTGGGTTCGGCGCCGGAGCCGATGACCGCCGAGTTCCGGGGCCGCCGGCGTCCGCTGTGGCTGCTCGTCGCGGGCAACGGCACCCACCACCGGTTCGGGCTCGGCCCCGGCCGGCGGCTCGATCTGGCGGACGGGCTGCTGGACGTGCGGGTCGTGCACGGCGGCTGGACGCACGGCTCGCGGCTGCTCGCCGCCGCTCTCACCGGGCCCGCGGTGCGCTCCCCCGCGCACGCGGCGGTGCGGGTGCGCGAGCTGCGGGTGGACGACGTCGCCCCGGGCACCGTGGTGGCGTACGACGGCGAACTCACCCAAGTGCGGGGGTCGTTGACGCTCGACAAGCTGCCGGAGGCGCTGACCGTCTACCGCCCGCTCCCGGCCACCGACTGACCGGCGGACGGCCCCCCGGTTGACCACATAGTGATACGCGGGTCTCATCATTCGGCATGGCGGCGTACGGTTCGGCGTACCGCGGCACCACCCGCGACGAACCAGGAGGAGTACCGCCATGCCGAAGGAGACCGCCGTCTACACCCACGGGCACCACGAGTCCGTGCTGCGTTCCCACACCTGGCGCACCGCCACCAACTCGGCCGCGTACCTCCTGGGTTCGCTGGAGCCGCACATGAAGGTCCTCGACATCGGCTGCGGGCCGGGCACCATCACCGCCGATCTGGCCGAGCTGGTTCCCGAGGGCCATGTCACGGGCGTCGACCACGCGCCGGGCATCCTCGACACGGCGCGCGCGACCGCCGCCGAACGCGGCCTGGACAATGTCGACTTCGCCGTCGCCGACGTACACGCCCTGGACTACCCCGACGACACCTTCTGTGTCGTCCACGCCCATCAGGTGCTCCAGCACGTGGGCGATCCGGTGCGGGCGCTGAGCGAGATGCGGCGGGTGTGCAGACCCGGCGGCGTCATCGCGGCCCGCGACGCGGACTACTCGGCGATGACCTGGTATCCCGACTCACCGGTCCTCGACGACTGGCTGGACCTCTATCTGCGGGTGGCCCGCGCCAACGGCGGCGAGCCCGACGCGGGCCGCCGCCTCAAGTCCTGGGCGCTGGCCGCCGGCTTCACGGACATCTCCGCGAGCGCCGGCACCTGGTGCTACTCCTCGGAGGAGGAGCGCACCTGGTGGAGCGGGATGTGGGCGGACCGCACGGTCGCCTCCTCCTACGCCGAGCGCGCGGTGGCGACAGGCCACGCCGACGCGGGGCAGCTCAAGGACATCGCGGCGGCCTGGCGGGCGTGGGGCGACCAGAGGGACGGATGGTTCGCGGTGCTGCACGGCGAGATCCTCTGCCGCAAGTAGCGCCCAGCGCGCGCCGGCGTGTCAGTCCCTGGGCAGCAGCGGGCCCAGCGGTCCGAGGTCCAGGTTCAGGTCCTCGGGCCGCAGTCCGTAGCGGTCGCGCAGCTCGGCCATCCGGTCCTCCAGGAGCATCAGGGTCAGCCCGATCCGCTCCTCCTGGTCCTCACTCAGGTCGCCGGTGTCGAAACGGCGCACGGCCTGGCGCTCCATGAGCTGGCGCAGCAGCTCGATGACGGTGAGGACCAGCTTGACGAGGTCCCGTTCCACCGTGTCCGGGTCCAGGTCCATCCGCTTGCGCTCGGCCCCGCCCGTGTCCGCGAGGTCACCGGTCTCCATGGGTCACTCCAATTCCGGCCACGGTGAGGGCACTTGCTCGTTCACCGAGCTGATCAGGGCGTTCAGGTCGATGCGTACGAGGTCGACATCCGCGATCCGCAGCGTGATGTCCCCCTTGATGACGACCCCGCCCGCGAGAAGGCGGTCGAGCAGGTCGACCAGAGCTATTTCACGGCGCTCGACGACCGTCATCGCGGGCGCTCCGTTCCCGCGTCGGTCGACTGCTCGGCGCCCGGGTCGTCGGCGGTGAAGGAGTAGGCCGCCCAGGGGCCCGTCAGCTCGACGCGCAGGTCCGAGGACTCCCGCTCCTCGTCCTTGGTGCCGTCCACCAGCTCCACGAACTCCTCGGAGTGCGCGCGCGGCACCAGGTAGGCGGCGTTGAGGATGTTCCGCCCGGGTGCCTGGGAGAGGGAGGAGTTCTGCGGGGCGTGCAGCCGGGCGTCGTCGGCCCGCCGGGAGAGCTTCTCGTGCAGGTTCCGGGCGAAGGCCTCGGCCCGCTGCCAACTCTCCTCCTGGGCCGTCTGCCGGTTGCGCCGCTGGCGCAGGTAGTCGCGCCCGGAGCGCGGCTTGTCGGGCGCCGGCGTCCGTGCCGAACCCTCCTGTGCGGGCTCCGCGCTCTCCAGGTGGACCTTGACGCCCCACTCCACGCAGCCGTCGATCCGCTCCAGCACCCGCCGGAAGCGGTCAGCGCCCTCCGCCAGCATGGCGCGTACGCCGCTGTCGTCCCGGAAGACGGTCCCGAGCCGCAGCGGCAGCGGGCAGGTGACACTGGTGAGCGCGGCGATCACCCGCTGGTGGGCGCGGGCCGTCTCGGAGAGCCAGTCCAGGTCCTCCAGGTGCCTGCGCAGCGGCTCCTCGGCGAAGTCCCGCTCCGGCACCGGGCCCACGAGGGCGACGAGGCCCTCGTGGGCGAGCTGCCGGGGCGGCACGCCGCCGACCCCGGTCAGGTCGGCGGCGAGCGGCGCGTCCAGCGGACGGCAGACCGCGTAGACGTAGCGCAGTTCCTCAGTTGCGAGGCTCACGTGACTCCTCCTCGGCGGGCTCCAGGGTGCCCTGGGCCTCCAGCTCCTCCAGCCGGCGCCGCAACTCGGCGTTCTCCTGTGCCAGTTCCTTGTGGCGGGCCCCGGACGAGAGCGCCGGGTCCTGCTCCCACCAGTCGATGCCCATCTCCTTGGCCTTGTCGACCGAGGCGACGATGAGGCGCAGCTTGATGGTGAGCAGTTCGATGTCGAGCAGGTTGATCTTGATGTCACCCGCGATGACGATGCCCTTGTCCAGGACCCGTTCGAGGATGTCGGCGAGGTTGGCCCCTCCGCCACTGCTGCCGTAGGGGCCGGGCAGTCCGCCTCCGGGGGTGGCGGTCATCGACGGCTCCGTCCGGAGTCGGCGGACTCGCGCCGCTCGTCCTCGTCGACGTCCTCATCGTCCTCGAGGTCGGCGTCCTCGTCCTCGTCCACGATCTCGGCGTCCTCGACCTCGTCCTCATCCTCGTCGGCGTCGGCGTCGGCGTCCTCGTCGAGTTCGTCGTCGTACTCGGCCTCCGGCTCGCCGTCGCGTTCCTCGTCGAACTCCTCGTCCTCTTCGCCGGGGTCGTGGTGTTCGTCGTCCTCGTAGTCGGCCTCGCCCTCGGGCTCGTCCTCGTACTCCGCCTCGGGCTCGTCCTCGCGGTCGTCGTCCTCCTCGTCGTACTCGGCCTCGGACCGCGGCTCGTACTCGTCCTCGGGCCCCTGGTCCTCGGAGTCCTCGACCTCGTCGGTCTCGGCCTCCTCCTCGGCCGCGGCGTCTTCATGGGTGCGCACGACCTCGCCGTCGCGGATCTCGCCGCGCCAGCCGTCGCTCGCCTCGCCGCGCATCGAGATGTGCCGGGCGAAGTTCTTGAGGTCGAGGCGGGCCCTGCGGCCCTGGGCGCGCCAGATGTTGCCGGTCTTCTCGAAGAGGCCCTTCGGGTAGTACTCGATGACCAGCAGCACCCGGGTGAGGTTCTCCGCGAGCGCGTGGAAGGTCACCACGCCCTTGGTGGACCCCTTGGCGCCCTCCGACGTCCAGGTGATCCGCTGGTCCGGCACCTGCTCGGTGGTGTGCGCCTTCCAACTGCGGCTGGACCAGAAGACCTTGAGCTTCCAGTCGGTCTCCGTGTCGTTCGCCGCAGTGGCGCTCTTGACGCCCTTGGTGAAGGTGGAGAACTCCTGGTACTGGGTCCACTGGTCGTATGCCTCTCGGACCGGGACACCGACGTCGACGAACTCCAGGATGACCGTGGGCTGCTGACCCCCGCCGCCCTTCTTGCGCTTGCCGCCGAGCCCCTTCAAGGTGTCGGTCACCTTGTCCTTGAGGTGACTGCCGCCCAGTTCGAGCGCGCCGCGCACCGGGCCCTTGCCCTCGGCGAGCTTCTTGCCCGCCTGTGCCGCGAGCTTGCCGAATCCGGGGCTCTTGCCGTCCGCGATGTCGTTCAGCTTGACGGTGGCGTCGCCGAGGCGGTGGCCCACGCCGACGAGCACGCGCTCGACCTGGGCCATGAGGTAGGCCTGCGCCTCGTCCTTCAGGCGGTCGGCGGCGGGGCTGCGCGTGATGTTGCTCAGCGGTGACTCAGCCACGGTCGCCTCCCTTCGCCCTGCCGCCCGAGGCGGTCCTGCGGGCCGCGGACGTCGTCTTCTTCTGGGCGGTCTTGCTCTGGGCGGTCTTGCTCTGGGTGCTCTTGTTCTGAGCGGTCTTCTTCGCGGGGGCCTTCTTCGCGGGGGCCTTCTTCGCGGTCGCCGCGGTCTTCTTCGCCGCCGACTTCGGGGCGGACTCCGCGTCCGTCCTCGAGCCGGCCCGCGACCCGGACTTCCGCGCGGCCGGCCGCTTGGCCGCCGTCTTCTTGCGCTGCCGCGGCGCCTCGTCCTCGTCCCGCTCGGCGCCGTCCTCGGTGTCCTCGGCTTCGGGGTCCTCGTCGTCCTCGTCCCGGTCGGTGCCCTTGACGTCGTCCGGCACCACACCGGCTATCCGGTCCTGGACGCCGAGGGTGCGGTCGTGCAGACGGTCGGCGAGGCCTTCGAGCTGCCGGTTCAGGAGCGAGCCCGTGGCCGCCTTCCCCACGCCCCGCAGGTCCTGGCGCAGCTGATCGCCGATCTCCTTGAACTGCGGGTTGTTGTCCAGCTGCTGAGTCACCAGTGACCCCAGCGCCTTCGGGCTCAGGTTCAGCCGCTTGCCGGCGACCATCGTGCCCACGGCGAAGGCGAACTTCGCCTTCTTCGTGCGGCCGAGGACGTACCCGGCGCCCACGGCGAGGCCCATTGCCAGTCGGTTCATTGTCTGAAGTCCTGTCCTGTGCTGTGCTGCAGCCGGTCGAGGAGCTGGTCCTCGGCCTGCTCGAACTCGTCCTCGTCGATCTCGCCCGCCTCCAGGCGCTCCTCGAGGCGGGCGAGTTCCCGACGGATGGACGAGGGGTCGTAGTACTGCCGCTCCGCCTCGTCGACCACTTGCCGCAGCACCCACATGGAGCCGCGGGCCGGGGCCAGAGGCAGCATCAGCAGTTCACCGATCAGTCCCATTCCGTCACTTCCGTCACGTCCGTCACTCCGCGGGTTGAGCGGGTCCCGGGTCGACGAAGCTGTACGGGGGCAGCGGTCCGTGCACCTTCAGCTCCAGGTGCGGCTGGGCGGTGCGCAGCTCCTCCACCGCGGTGAGCAGGCCCTCGGACGACTTGCGGCTCACCAGGAACGAGATGTTGGCGAGCCAGCCGGTGCCCTCGGGACCCTCGGCGACCGCCTCGGCCGCCGGTTCCAGGGCGCGCCGCACCTCGACGCCGTCACTCGCCTCCCGGGCGCGCACCGCGGACGTGACCGCCTCACCGAGCTTCAGCTTCTGCTCGTGGCTGCCGCCGCCCTGGCGCTGGCTGGCCTCCACCATGGCGCGCAGCTCCGGGTTCTCCGCGAGGACCTGGTGCAGCACGGCCTGCTCGTTGTGCGAGGCCTTCACGTTGTACTCGACCTTGCCGTCGAGGGTGCGCAGCCGCTCCGCGTAGTGGTCGGCGCGCTCGCCGAGCACGGATACGACGGTGTCGTCGTCCGGGGCGAGGCTGCCGAAGCGCATCGGGAGCACAGAGCCCGCGGCGCCGGCCTCCGACAGCACGTTCTGGTGCGCGAGCAGGTCGCGCCGCTTGGGCTTGAGGTCCTCGGGGGCGTCACTGACAATGGCGGCGAGTTCACCCTGCTTCAGGATGCGCACGGGGCACGCCGGCTTCCCGATGCCCTCCATGCCGTCGGGCAGGGCGGGGTGGGAGCTGTGGGTGATGCCGTAGACGTAGGTGGTCACTCCTTCTCCTCCTTTCGGCGGGAGGTGGTGGAGCGCCGGGCGCGGGGACGTTCCTCGCTCTGGCGCTGGCCTTCCTCACGGGACTGCTTGAAGGCGTCCGATATCGTCTCGGCGGCTCCGGAGAGCGCGCCCTTGGACTTGCCCTTGGCGCCGGACTCGGTCATCTCGCCGACCAGGTCGGGCAGGCCCGGGTCCTTCTTCGGCCCGGATTCCAGGTCGAGGCGGTTGCACGCCTCGGCGAACCGCAGATAGGTGTCGACGCTCGCGACGACGACACGGACATCGACCTTCAG
Organism: Streptomyces sp. NPDC031466; assembly: GCF_055581265.1. NCBI lineage: Bacteria > Bacillati > Actinomycetota > Actinomycetes > Kitasatosporales > Streptomycetaceae > Streptomyces > Streptomyces sp. NPDC031466. Next base: position 277,929 of record NZ_JBVIJT010000003.1, on the reverse strand, counting down.
GATCTCGATGCCGACCAGTGAGACGCGTACGAAGGCGTCGATGACGAGTCCTCGGTCGAGGATGAGTTCCACGACGTCGTACAGGCCGCTGGAGCCGCCTCCGCCGCCGGACTGTTGTGCCGGGACCACGGTCATACCGACTGAGCCTCCTTGGTTGGTGTGCTGGTGTGCTGTGTGCGCTCGGTGTGCTGGTGTGCCTTGCCTGTCGGTGGTGCTTGTGTCACCTGCTGTGCGGGTCCGAGCGTCCGCGCTCGTAGCGGCGGACCCGGCGGTAGCCGGTCAGCTCCCCCTGGGGGTCGAGCCGCACCTCGTAGCTCGCGAGCAGACTCATCGTGTCCGGAACACGGGCCAGTTCGAGCACCTCGATCTCCAACAGCCAGCCCTCTTCGGTGCGTTCGAAGGACGACACCGATTCGGCCGTCATGCCGGTGAGTTCGGCGAGCTGGGTCTGAGCGGCCCGTAGCGCCGCCATGGGGCCCGGCAGTTCGCCCTGCGCGCCCTGCTCGTTCGCCTCGTCCTTCTCGTCCTTCTCGTCCTGTGCGGAGTCGGTTGTCTTGGAGTTTGTTGTCTTTCGTGACGTATTGGCCATGTTCACCTCCCGATACGTGTGTCCCGGCGTCCCTTGGCCAAACCTCGCCGATCCGCATCCCCCGGCGGGGGGTGGTGTTCACCCTGGTCGGGAGGGTGGCTGGCCCCACCTGGATCCGGGGGGCGGCGGGCGTGCCCCGCGGCGTCCTGGCCGGGAGGATCGATGTCACCGATCAGCGATCTCCCCGTCAGTGAGGCATGCCATGACGCACAGCCCGGGCGCGCACCACGCGCTTCCTCCCCGGAACCGCCCCCGCCCTCGACCGCGCTCCCAGGAGCCGTGGTTGCCGCCCCGCGTACTTCCCGGGACGGACGAGCCGCCGGCCCCCGGCACCGTGCGCGCTTCCTTCACGCTCTGGCTGGCGGCGGTCGCAGCGGGCGTCTTCGAGACGGTGCTCGCGGTGATCCGGGCCGTGGCCGAGGGGGACGCCTCCGCCGGCGTTCTCACCGGCGGTCCGGCGCTGCGCATGGCCGGGTACGCGGCCGTCGTCCTGGTCGCGGTGCGGATGCGCCGGGGAGGCGGCTGGGCGCGGGCGGCCCTGGTGGGGGCGGCCGGCGTTCTCGGCACGTTCGCCCTGATGTCCGAGCCGGCTGCATGGCCGACCGACGGGCAGGGCATCGGCGACGCCCTGCGGAACCTGGACGTCGTGGACGTGCTCTTCGGCGGCAGCCGCGTACTGCACCTCGCGGCCGTGCTCATGGCGGTGGCCCTGATGTTCCGCCCCTCCGCGAACGCGTGGTTCAGGGCGGCGCGGTGAGGCGGCGGCCAGCGGGTCACCGCACCACCGTCACCGGGGCACTGTCACCGCGCGGCCGTCACCGCACCACCGCCTCCTCCACCAGCATCCGTGCCGCCGCCGCGATCGACTGGGCGTCGATGCCCGCCGCGCGCAGCTGCTCCTCGGGCGAGGCCGAGCCGGGCATCGTGCGGACCGCGAGGCGGACCAGGCGCGGCACCGGGCCGCCGTCGGTGAACGCGTCGAGGACCGCGTCGCCGAGACCGCCCTCCGCGCGGTGGTCCTCGACGGTGACCAGGCAGCCGGTCCGCTGGGCCGCCTCGCGCAGGGTGCGCCGGTCGACGGGCTTGACGGAGTACAGGTCGATGACGCGTACCGGGATGCCCGCGTCCGCCAGCAGCTCGGCGGCGGACAGCGCCTCGTGGACGGTCACCCCGGCGGCGACGAGGGTCAGCCGGTCGGCGTCGGAGGAGCGCAGGACCTTGGAGCCGCCGATGGGGAACTCCTCGCCGGAGCCGTAGATGACGGGCGTGTCCCCGCGTGACGTACGCAGGTAGCGCACCCCTTCCAGGTCGGCCATCTGGGCGATGAGCCGGCCGGTCTGGTGGGCGTCGCACGGGTAGAGGACCGTGGAGCCGTGCACCGCGCGGAACAACGCCAGGTCCTCCAGGCCCATCTGGGAGGGGCCGTCCTCGCCGATCGCGACGCCCGCGTGCGAGCCGACGAGGTTGATGCCGGCGCCGCTGATGGCCGCCATCCGCACGAAGTCGTGGGCGCGCGTGAGGAACGCCGCGAACGTCGAGGCGTACGGCACCCAGCCGCGTGCGGCCATGCCGACGGCGGTGGCGACGAGTTCCTGTTCGGCGATGTAGCACTCGAAGTAGCGCTCGGGGTGTTCCTTCGCGAAGTACTCCGTCCTGGTGGAGTCGCCGACCTCGCCGTCGACGGCGACCACGTCGCCGCGCGCGCTGCCGAGCGCGGCGAGTGCCTGGCCGTAGGCGTCACGGGTGGCGACGGTGTCGCCCACCTCGTGCCGGGGCAGGTCCAGATGGCCGGTGCGCTCGGCGTGCGGGGCGCGTGCCGCGGCCGGCTTGCGGACCTCCACGTGTACGTCGCGTGCGCCGCCCAGCTCCTCGATCGCCTCTTCGGCGTCCGGCAGCGGCTTGCCGTGCAGGCCCTCGCGGTCCTCGACGGAGGAGACGCCCTTGCCCTTGAGGGTGCGGGCGAGGATGACGGTGGGCTGCCCGGCGGTGGAGACCGCCTCCTGGAAGGCGCGGTCGACGGCGTCGATGTCGTGTCCGTCGGTCTCGACCACGTGCCAGCCGAAGGCCCGGAAGCGGTCGGCGTAGGCCTTCAGGTCCCACCCGTGGCGGGTCGGGCCGCGCTGGCCGAGGCGGTTGACGTCGACGATCGCCGTGAGGTTGTCGAGGTGTTCGAACCCGGCGTGCTCGGCCGCCTCCCAGACGGAGCCCTCGGCCAGCTCGCTGTCGCCGCAGAGCACCCAGACGCGGTAGGGGATGCGTTCGAGCCGCTTGCCCGACAGGGCCATGCCGACGCCGACGGGCAGGCCCTGCCCCAGCGAGCCGGTGGCGACCTCCACCCACGGCAGCGCGCGGGGCGTCGGATGCCCCTGGAGGCGGCTGCCCTCCTTGCGGAAGGTCAGCAGCTCCTCGTCGGTGAGCGCGCCCGCCGCCTTGTACGCGGCGTAGAGCAGGGGTGAGGCGTGGCCCTTGGAGAGGATGAAGCGGTCGTTGCCGGGATGGTCGGGGCGGTCGAAGTCGTAGCGCAGATGGCCGCTCAGGAGGACCGCCATCAGGTCGGCGGCGGACATCGAGGAGGTGGGGTGCCCGGAGCCGGCGGCCGCCGCGGCGCGGACGGAGTCGACGCGCAGCTGCTGGGCGAGGGCGGCGACGTCCCCGCCGGCGGGTGCGTTGCCGGTCGGTGCGTTGCCGGTCGGTTCACTGCTGGTCATGGGGTCTCCTTGTGGTGCGGGGCCTCCTGGTCGCGGAGGTCCTTGCGGGAGCGAGCGGTACGGCCTGGCCCGGCAGTGCGGCGTCCAGGAGCCAGTCTGCTGCGGCGGGCGCGCCGTCGCCCGGCGTGGCCGCCCGGTGGGGGCGGACCGGCGCCGAGATCAGCCGGGGCCGGTCAGCGCTCTTCGGGGGCGGGCGACTGACCCGGCACCTGCGGGCACGCGGCGCCGGGGGTGGCGTCGGGGGCGGGCACGGTGGGCGGCATCGGCGGGGGCGCGGGTGCGGTGGGGCCGCCCGGGGCGGTCATGGGGGCAGCGGGCACGTTGCCCGCCGGGGCCGAGGGAGCACCGCCTGTGGGGGCGGGGACACCACCCGGAGGGGCCGCAGGGACACCCCCCGGAGGGGCCGGGGGGACGCCGCCCGCAGGGGTCGACGGCACACCGCCTGCCGGGGCCGAAGGAGCACCGCCCGCCGGGGCCGCAGGGACGCCGCCCGGAAGGTTCGCATGCGCCCCTGAGGGGGCTTCGGGGCGCCCGGAGCGAGGGCGTGCCGCTTTGCGCAGCAGCACGGCGGCGAGGCCGAGCGCCGCGCCGACGATGAGGGCCGCCGCCCAGTCGGGCAGGACGAGGGCGAGCGCGAGACCGGCGGCGAGGGCGACCGCGGCGCCGGCGTAGAGCGCGGTGGCGCCGGAGGCGGCGTAGAGCGTGGCCTTGCGCCGCTGCTTCTTGGTCTGCTCGCGCAGTTCCTCCCGCAGTTCGCCGCGGATCGTACGGACCAGCTCGTCGGTCAGGGCCTTGTCGAACGGCTGCTTGCCGAGGCCGGTCAGGGGATTGTCGGGGCCAGTCATGCGCGTCGGGTACCCGTGGAACACGGAGCGTAACGGCGGGCCGTGGCGCGTCGGCGTATGCGAGAACCGTTATCCATGTGACGCACGACACACCGTGATGGGATCATGTCCTGGGTAGGGGCCGTGTGATCGCCTGGGTCCACAGCCCGGGAAGCACCACCCGAACCACGGAGGTACCCATGTCCTCGAAGCGACGTCGCAAGAAGAAGGCCCGCCGCAAGAACGGCGCGAACCACGGCCGCCGTCCCCAGTCCTGACGACGGGTGACGGTGGGAGGGCGGTACCGGACGGTGCCGCCCTCCACTGTGCCCGCCACTCCCGGCCGTCGCGGGGGCCCACTCACCGGAGACGGTGGCGAACCGGAGACGGTGGCGAGGGGGCGGGCCATCATGAAATCGTTGCGGGGCCGTTGGCCGGTCACAGAGGTGGGGGCGTTCCGAACATGGAGATCCTGGGAACCACGCTGCGCGTCTGCGTCGAGGACCTGGAGTCCTCCGTCGCGTTCTACGAACGGCTGACGGGCGCCACGGCGATGCGCTTCGAGCGCGGCGGCGTGGCCGTGGCGGCCGTCGGCTGCTTCCTGCTGATGAGCGGCCCGGAGGAGGAGCTGGAGATCCTGCGCAAGGTCTCGGCGACCATCGCGGTGCGGGACGTGGACGAGGCGTACGCCGTCCTGGGTGCGTCCGGTGCCCGCGTCGTCGCGGGGCCCGTCCCCACGCCCGTGGGCCGCAACCTCATCGCGATGCACCCGGACGGCGCCGTCTTCGAGTACGTGGACCGCCGCGCCGCCACGACCTGACCCGCGACGGCACTCCCCCGCTCCCCCGCTTCACCCCGAAGCGGCCGTCGGTTCCTTCGGCGGCCGCGTCCGGAAGTCGTAGCGCGCCGGAATCGGCTCGCCGCCGGTGGCCGCCGTCCACAACTCGCCGAGGATCTCGGCACCCTCCCGCAGGTCCGCCGGTTCGAGACCCGCGTCGAAGAGGGACCGCACCCCCGCCATATCGCGCTCCGCACCGAGGAGTTGGGCCTCAAGGAGGCGGAAGCGGCCTTCGGCGCGGGTGGCTTCGTGGAGGCGTTCCCACACCGCGCGGGCCGCTGCCGGGCGGCCCGCGGCGAGCAGGACGGACATCGCCTCACGGCCGAGCGCAGCCGTCGCCGCCGTCCAGGTGCCGCCGTCGTCGCACCGCTCCCGGCACAAGTCGTCGAAGGCCTCCTCGTACCGGTCCGCGGCCCGCTCCAGGTTTCCTTCGGTGCGGTCCGCCACGGCGAGGCAGCGCAGCAACGGCCAACGCGACGAGGCCCGTTCGAGGCCGCGCTCCCAGCTGCGGACGGCCTGTGCCCGGTCGTCGGCGTGCCACTGGGCCACCCCCAGGTGGTACTCGGCGTGCGGGTGGGCGGGCGCGGTCTCCAGCATGTCCCGCCAGTGCCGCGCGACGAGGGTCGGGCCGGGCGGCGCGGCCTCGCGCGGCTCGGGCACGGCGCCGCTGCGCAGCAGCTCCAGCCACGGTGCCTGCCACGGGCCGAGCGTCGACTCCTCGAAGGGCGTGCCCGGCAGCTTGTACCCGGCGCGCAGCACTTCCAGCGCGCCCCAGCCGGCGCCCACCGCGAGCACCTCCCCCGGCTCGGCGTCGGCGCGGGCCAGCCAGGCCTCGTGGGCGGCGTCGACGGCCTCCCTCGGCAGGGCGTCGGCGAGCCGCGCCTCGGCCTCGCCCCGCGCGCCCGCCCAGTCGCCGTGCACGAGGTCGGCCGGCGCGGACAGGGGTCCGTACGCCTCCAGCCAGCTCAGCTCGGACTCCGCCTCCAGCCGTACGTGCTCCAGCTGCGTACGGGCCAGACCCGCCTGGATCTCCGCGTAACCGCCGGTGCCGGGCTCGGTGAGCCACTCCTGCCAGCGCCGGCCGCCGCTGCCGGTGCCCCAGACGAAGAGCTTGCGGCCGCGCGGCAGGTCGGTGGAGGTCTGGACGATCCCGTGCCCGCCCGCGTCGAGTGCGGCGATCCACCGCCGGGCCCCGTCCGGTACGTCGTAGAAGTAGTCGGCGGAGTACTCGCTGCGCAGCGGGTAGGTGCGGTCGGCGCCGTCGCTCCGCGGCACCGGCACCCGCCGCAGCTCGCCGGGGCAGGACGAGCGCCACGCCGCGTCGGCGGGGACGAGCACCCTGCGGTTCTCGGGCACCGCGATGTTCGACCACCAGTAGACGGGCGCGGGCCTGTCGTGGGGATTGCGCACCCGCACCCCGACGTGCAGGAAGTCGGAGTCCTCGGGCAGCCACAGGTCCACCTGGAAGGGCAGGTCCCGCAGCCGTTCCCACTCCCACAGGCGCAGCATCTCGCCACCGTCGGGCGCGGTCACGCGGGCGGCGTGCACGGGCGCGCAGGACAGGGTGCTGTGTCCGGTGGCGCCGATGTTCCACTCGATGCCGCCGGAGGTCCACGCGCCGTTGAGCGCGAAGCCGGCGGGCTGCACGACGGGGTTGCGGTAGAGGAGTTCGCGGCCGGTCGGCTTGTGGAAGAGGGAGTGGACCCGGCCGCCGTACCCGGGCAGGACGGTGGCGCGCAGCCGGTCGTTCTCGATGACGAGCGTGTCGAGCCGCGTGTCGGTCCGCTCGCGCCCGTACCCGTCGAGGACCCGTACGGGCAGGACGTCCCGCAGCGGCTCGTGGCCGATCTGCCGCGCCATGTCGCGGGGCAGTCCCTCCTTGGCGCGCTCCTCCAAGGTGCGTGCCTCGCGCAGGGGGCACAGCGGGGGCAGGGGGTTCTCGGGACCGGTCGGGGCGACCGGCAGGGCCAGGACGGCACGGCGCACGGTGGTCTTCACGCTCGCCATGGAACACGGTCGGGGCGGCGCCGACCAGGGGTTCTTCGGGCCAGGTTTGCGCAAAGGGCGGCGCGGGACGGTCGAACGCCACCACGAGCAGGTCGGCGAGCAGATCACCGGCCAGGCGGTGTAGGACGCCGCGCTCCCGCATGGCTCCGGCGAGCTGGTGGCAGCCGGGGACCGTGCCGGGGGCGGGCGGACGAAGGCCCAGGCTGGAGGGGGCGTCGATGAGCACGAAATTGCGTATGCGGGCCATCCTCGGCGACGTACCCTGCGTTGTTCAACGGGTTCGGCCGGCCGTCGGCCAGGCACCCGGCACGAGAGGGGCGCGAACGACATGGGCACGCAGCACACCTACCGGGTCATCGTCCGGGGCACATGGGACCGGCTGACGGAGGCGTCGCGCGGCACGCTCCTGGCCGAGGTGGAGGAACACGGCCTGGCGCAGATGAAGTTCACGCCCGAGGGCACGCTCACCTACGACCGCGCGCTGAAGCACTTCTCCCTGCGCTACGAGGTGCTCTGCGACGCCGAGGACGGCGAGGAGATGGCGGGGGCGCTCGCCGAGGAGCAGGCGGAGAACCTGCTCGAGGAGCTGGGGCACGGGTACAAGGCGCTGCGTTCGACGGTGACGGACATGGACACGATGAAGATCAACCGGAAGCCTTCGCGCCGCTGATCCCGTCGGCCGACCGGGGCATGTCGTCCGTGACGGCCCAGCGTTCGTGGTCGCGCCAGGCGCCGTCGACGTGGAGGAAGTCCGGCGAGAAGCCCTCCAGGCGGAAGCCGGCACGGCGGACGAGCGCGATCGAGGGGGCGTTGCCCGGCTGGATGTTGGCCTCCAGGCGGTGCAGGCCCAACTCCCCGAAGGCGTAGGTCATGACGAGGGCGAGCCCCTCGCTCATCAGGCCGCGCCCGTGGGCGTGCGCGAAGGCGCCGTAGCCGAGGGCGGCGCTGCGAAAGGCGCCCCGGACGATGTTGTTGACGTTGATGAACCCGGCGATGGCCCCGCTGTCGCGCTCGCACACGAGGAAGCCGGCCCTGTCCGGGCTCTCGTGGAGCGCCGCCGTGTACGCGCGGTAGGCGTCGTCCGTGGCGGGCGGGAACAGCCAGGGCCGGTGCAGGTCCCGGCTCTCGCGGGTGCGGGCGGTGTATTCGGCGCAGTCCGCGTCGGTGAAGGGGCGGATGCCGACGCGGGGGCCTTCGGCGAGCCAGGTGCGGGTACGGGGCATCGGGCCACGCTACCCGCAGTGCGGCTCCCTCACCTGCGTCTCCCGCTGAGGTAGGCCCCGCACAGCGCACCGATCAGCCCCGTGCCGAGCAGGGCCATCCACAGGGGCATGGTCACTTCGGGGATCAGCAGGCGGATCTTGGTGCTGCGGGTGTTCTCGAAGACGAAGACCAGGGCGAGGACGGCGACCGTGGCGACGGCGATCCTGGCCGGCGTCATCGGCCCGCCGCCCGCTCCGCCGCCCCGGGGGCCGCCCGTGGAGGTCTTGGGGCTCATGCTGTGCACCCTTCCGTCAGAGGTACGTCCGGCCTCCCCCGGGACCAGCATGGGCAGCCACCCGGAGTTCGCGCGCGGTGGGCGGGTCCCCGGGGTGGGGCGGTGGGCCGTGCGGGTGACGGGGGGGCGGGGCCTGGGCGGTGGGCGACTGACGGTTACTAACCAGTAGGGGCGGGGCTCAAGACAGGAGCGGGCTCACGCCAGCGCCGACGTGTCCAAGGTCAACGTCCCCGCGTCCGCGTCCAGTTCACCGGCCACGCCGAACGGTACGGTCAGCGCTCCTTCGCAGTGGCCGAACCCGAACTCCTCTACCACCGGCACACCAAGACCGCCGAGCCGGTCGGCGAAGAGCCTATGCAGCTCGCCGTAGGGCCCGCACCCCTCCCAGGAGCCGAGCGCTATCCCGGTGACGCCCGCCAGCCGGCCCGCCCGGAGGAGCTGGGTGAGGATCCGGTCCAGGCGGTACGTCTCCTCACCGACGTCCTCCAGGAACAGCAGGCCACCGCGCGCCGCCGCCCGCGCGCCGGGGGTGCCCAGTTCCGCGGCGAGCAGGGAGACGCAGCCGCCGAACGTGACGCCCCTGGCCCGGCCGCCGACGAGGGCCTTCGCGCCCGCCCTGGCGGTGATCACCCGGGCCGCCTCCGGGGTGAACAGGGTGGTGCGCAGATGCTCCTGGGCGTCCGCGTTCTTCAGGAAGTCGGCGGCGGCGGTCATCGGGCCGTACAGCGTGGCGATGCCGAGCCTCGTGGCGAACGCCTCGTGCAGCGCGGTGGCGTCGCTGAAGCCGAGGAACACCTTGGGCCCGGCCGCCCGCAGCGCGGCCCAGTCCACGAGGTCCACCATGCGCTGGGCACCGTATCCGCCGCGCGCGCAGAACACGGCGGCCACACCGGGGTCGCACCACGCCCGCTCCAGGTCCCGCGCGCGGTCGGCGTCGGCCCCCGCGAGGTAGCAGAACTCCCGGTGCCGGTCCAGGACATGGGGCATGACGAAGGGGTCCAGGTCCCAGCCGCGCAGGATGTCCAGGCCCGCCTCGATCCGGTGCTCCGGGACGGGTCCGCTCGGGGCGACGACGGCCACCCGCGCGCCGGGCACCAGGCGCGCGGGCCGTATGAGCGCCCTCACTTGCCGAGCTCCAGGGTCGGCACGGGATCGGCGAGATCGAGCCCGAACACCTGGGCGTAGAGGGAGAGTTCCGCCTCCAGGGCGCGGACCATCGTGTCGGCGCGGCGGAATCCGTGCCCCTCGCCCTCGAAGGCGAGGTAGGCGTGCGGGATGCCGCGCCCCTCCATCCTGGCGAGGAAGCGTTCGGACTGCGCGGGCGGGCAGATCACGTCGTCCAGCCCCTGGAGGAGCAGGAAGGGCACGGTGACGCGGTCTGCGTGCTCCAGCGGTGAGCGCTCCGCGTACCGCGCGGGCTCCTCGTCGAGCGGTCCGACGAGGGACTCCAGATAGCGCGATTCGAGGTCGTGGGTCTCCCCCGAGGCGAACGCCATGAGGTCGAGCACCGGATAGCTGATCGTCCCGCAGGCGTAGACGTCGGTGCCGGCCAGGGAGACGGCCGCGGTCCAGCCGCCGGCGCTGCCGCCGCGGACGGCGAGCCGGGAGCGGTCGGCGGTGCCCTCGTCGGCCAGGGCGAGCGCGACGGCCGCGCAGTCCTCGACGTCGACGATGCCCCACTGCCCGCGCAACCGCTCACGGTAGGCGCGCCCGTACCCGGTCGAGCCGCCGTAGTCGACCTCGGCGACGCCGATGCCGCGCGAGGTGAAGTAGGCGATGGCCAGGTCGAGGACGAGCGGCGAGCGGTCGGTGGGGCCGCCGTGCGCCCACACCACGTAGGGCGGCAGCTCGTCGTCGGGGGCGACGTGGCCGGGGTGGTGCGGCGGGTAGACGTGCGCGTGGACGGGCCGGCCGGCCGGGCCGGTGAAGGTGCGGATGCGGGGCTCCGGGTAGTACGCGGGGTCCACCGGGTCGCTGTGGGCGGCGCCGACGACCCGGGCGTGGCCGGTACAGGTGTCCAGCTCCACGACCTCGTACGCGCTGCGCGGGCTGGCGGCGACGCCGAGCACGCGCGTGCCGTGCGCGGCGACGGTCGAGGCCCACTCCGTCCAGGGTCCGGCCGCGTCGACGACCTCGCCGGTCTCGGGGTCGAGTATGCCGAGGGCGGTGGCGCCCTTGCCGTGCACGACGGCGATCAGTCCGCTGTCCAGGGGCGCGAACCAGCTCAGGCCGGTCTGCCACAGGGGCCCCGCGAACTCCTCCTCGCGCGGGCACAGGGCCTGGACCTCGCTTCCGGTGTCCGGGGCGGCCCGGTACAGGTTCCACCAGCCGGTGCGGTCACTGGAGAACAGCAGCCGCCCGTCCGGGGCCCAGGCGACCTGGGCGACGGACTCCTCGGGGCCGCCGGCGAGGACCCGGGGTGCCTCGAACGTGCCGTCGTCCCGCACCCGGGCGAGCACCAGGTCGGTGCCGTCCCACGGCATGCGGGGGTGGTCCCAGGCGATCCAGGCGGCCCGGGTGCCGTCCGGCGACAGGCGCGGGCCGGTGACGAACCGGTGGGCGCCGTCGGACAGTTCGCGCACCGCGCCGCGGTCCTCGGCCGCGGACCCGTCGAGCGGCACCGCGACGACGACCCGGCGCACGTCGGTGGACGCCTCACCGGTGAACTCCTCCAGGACGCACCACACTTCGCCCCGGTCCGGGCGCAGCACGGGGTCGGCCCAGCGCAGCCCGCCGCCCACGGCGGACAGCGGGGTCAGCGCCCGGGGCGCGGCGTGCGGGGCGTCGGGTTCGTAGGCGTACAGGCGCTGGTCGGCGAAGTTCGCGAAGACGAGCAGCGGCCCCTCGGGGCGGTCGGCGCCGGCCCAGGGGCGCCCGCCGTACTCGACGACGCGGCTGCGCACGTTCCACGGCGGGGGCAGCACCGAGACCTCCGCGCCGTCGGGGAGCCGGCGCACCAGCGCGCGGCGGCCGCCCTCGGTGGGTCTGGGCTCGGTCCACCACGCCTCGGCGCCGACGAAGCCCACGTACCCCGGGGCGCCGTCGTGGGTGGCGGCCAGCTCGGCGTCGATCGGCGACTGCCATGACCCGTAGGCCCGGTTCTGCATCATGTCCTGTACTTCCCCCATGGTGTTCCGGTGTGTTCCGGGCTGTTTTTCCTAGGCCGTGCGCAGAAAGCGGTCGAGGACGCGGACGCCGAAGTGCAGCGCGTCCACCGGGACGCGCTCGTCGACTCCGTGGAAGAGCGCCTGATAGTCGAAGCCCTCCGGTGTCCTCAGCGGCGAGAAGCCGTAGCCGGTGATGCCGAGCCGCGAGAACTGCTTGGCGTCCGTACCGCCCGACATGCAGTACGGCACGACGTGCCCCTCCGGCGCGAACTCCTCGACGGCCGCCCGCATCCGCGCGTACGTCGGCGAGTCGACCGGCGACTGGAGCGCCACCTCGCGGTGGTGGAACTCCCAGTCGACGTCAGGGCCCGTCAGCAGGTCAAGCGTGTGGCGGAACTCTTCCTCGCCGCCGGGCAGAAAACGGCCGTCCACGTAGGCCACGGCCTCCCCGGGAATCACATTGACCTTGTAGCCCGACTGGAGCATCGTCGGGTTGGCGCTGTTACGGACCGTCGGTTCGACGAGCGCGGCGGTCGGGCCGAGCTTCTCCAGGAAGGCGTCGACGTCGAAGCCGGGCGCCTCGGGGTCGGGTTCCAGGCCGTAGAGCGCGGCGAGTTCGACCAGTCCGGCGCGCACGGTCGGGGTGATCCGCACCGGCCACCGGTGCTCCCCGATGCGGGTGATGGCGGCGGCCAGCCTGCTCACCGCGTTGGCGCGGTTGACCTTGGAGCCGTGGCCCGCCGTGCCGCGCGCGGTGAGCTTGAGCCAGCCCGTGCCGCGCTCCCCGGCCGCGATCGGATAGAGCTGGTTGCCCCGCCCGTCGTGGAAGGTGAAGGCACCCGACTCGCTGATGCCCTCCGTGCAGCCCTCGAAGAGCGGGGCGTGCCGGTCGGCGAGGAACCCGGAGCCGTCGGCCGCGCTGGCCTCCTCGTCGGCGGTGAAGGCGACGACGATGTCCCGCCTCGGCCGCACCCCGGCGCGCGCCCAGTGGCGTACGACCGCGAGGATCATCGCGTCCATGTTCTTCATGTCGATGGCGCCCCGGCCCCAGACGACGCCGTCGCCGATCTCCCCGGAGAACGGGTCCACGCTCCAGTCGGCCGCCTCGGCGGGGACGACGTCGAGGTGGCCGTGGACGAGCAGCGCGTCGGCGCCCGGGTCCGTGCCCTCGACGCGGGCGACGACGTTCGTACGGCCGGGGGTGCGCTCCAGGAGCGTCGGGGTCAGGCCCGCGTCGGCGAGGCGCTCGGCGGCGTACTCGGCGGCGGGCCGCTCGCGGCAGTCGCCGGCGCCACGGTTGGTGGTGTCGATGCGGATCAGCTCGGAGGTGAAGGTGACGACCTCGTCGAGCGCCCGCGCGTCCACCTGATGCCCGGGCTGGGGCTTCTGGCCCTGTTCCTGGTGCCGGCTAGCCATATTGTTCCTCCACGGCGGCGGAGGCGATCGTCGTAACCGCCTTGAAGGTACGGATCCCCTCGTACATCGTCCCGCTGTCGTAGGCGGCCTTGCGCTCCCCCGTACGGCGCACTCCCGGCACGACGGTCACGGCCATCGCCAGGTGCTCGGCGTCGAACTCGACCTCGACGGTGAACGGGCCCGCCACGACCGGCGCGTGCCGCACGGCGAGCGGGGCCGCCTCCTGGGCCGCGGCGCGGATGTCGGCGGCGGTGCGGGCCGGGGCGCGGCAGACGGCGGCGTACCGCGAGACGTGGTCCTTGACGGCGACCTTCAGCGCGCCGGGCGCGTAGCCGAGGGCGTCCTCGCAGGTCAGGTCGTCGCCGGTGACGAGCACGACGGGGACGCCGTACTCGGCGACGACGTGCGCGTTCAGCAGCCCCTCGCTGGCGCGTACGCCGTCGACCCATACGCCGGTGATCTGGTTGGCGAGGTAGGTGTGCGCGAGGACGCCCTCCATGCCGGCGCCCGTGTGGTAGCCGAGGAACGCGATGCCGTCCACGTCGCCGTGCTGCACGCCCTCGACCATGGAGAGCGACTTGTGGCGTCCGGTGAGCATCTGGGCCCGCTCGTCCAGCTCTTCGAGGAGCAGATTGCGCATGGTCGAGTGCGCCTCGTTGACGAGGACCTCGTCGGCGCCGCCGTCGAGGAACCCGAGCACGGCGGCGTTCACGTCCGAGGTGAACATCTTCCTGCACCGCTCCCACTGCGCGGTGCCCGGCAGCACGTCGGCCGGCCAGGTCACACCGGTCGCGCCCTCCATGTCGGCGCTGATGAGGATCTTCACAAGCTTCCACCATCCCCTCGGGTCGGAGCGGCAAACCGTAGGGCAACGGCGCAGCGCGAGTGTAGAGCGAGAGGGTGGGGGCGCGGCGGACGCGGGTATGCCTTGCCCGCCCGCCCGTGTACGCACCGCCCGTGTAGGCACCGCCCATGTACTCACCACCCGTGTACTCCCGAAGGAGCCGCCGTGCCCGAACAGCCCATACTGGTCCTGGATCCCGCCGGGGAGGACCACCACGCCGAATACGAGGCCTTACGGGCCCGGGGGCCTGCCACGCGCGTGGACGTGCTCGGGGTGACCGCCTGGTCGATCAGTGATCCCCGGCTCCTCAAGCGGCTGCTCAACAGTCCCGACGTCTCCAAGGACGCCCGCGCCCACTGGCCGGACTTCGCCGAGGCCGTGCCGGACTGGCCGCTCGCCCTGTGGGTGGCGGTGCACAACATGTTCACCGCCTACGGCGACGACCACCGCAGGCTGCGCCGCATGGTGGCACCCGCGTTCAGCTCCCGGCGCGTGCAGGCCATGCGCCCCGCCGTCGAGGCGATCGTGGACTCGCTCCTCGACGATCTCGCGGCCCGGCCCGCCGGGGAGAACGTGGATCTGCGCGAGGCGCTTGCCCACCCGCTGCCGATCGCGGTGATCGGCCGGCTCATGGGCGTCCCCGACAGCCGGCGCGAGAGTTTCCGCGGCCTGGTCGACGGCGTCTTCTCCACCACCCTCAGCACCGCGCAGGCCGCCGCGAACACCGCCTCCCTGTACGAGGCCCTCGACCGGCTCATCGCGGCCAGACGCGCCGATCCCGAGCCGGGCGACGACATGACCTCGCTGCTCATCGCCGCCCGTGACGAGGAGGGCGACGGCAGCGGTTTCACGGACGCCGAGCTGCGCGACACGCTGCTGCTGATGATCAGCGCCGGGTACGAGACGACCGTCAACGTCATCGACCAGGCCGTCGCCACCCTGCTGACGGACCCTCGGCAGCTCGCGCACGTGCGGACCGGGCGGGCCGGCTGGGACGACATCGTCGAGGAGACCCTGCGGCACGAGTCGGCGGTCAAGCATCTGCCGCTGCGCTTCGCCGTCGCGGACATCGCCCTGCCGGACGGGCGGACGATCGCCCGGGGCGAGGCGATCCTTGCCTCCTACGGCGCCGCGAACCGCCACCCCGACTGGCACGGGCCGACCGCCGACCTGTTCGACGCCACCCGTCCTTCGAAGGAGCACCTGGCCTTCGGGCACGGCGTGCACTTCTGCCTCGGCGCGCCGCTGGCCCGCCTGGAGGTGGCCACCGCGCTGCGGTCGCTCTTCGAGCGGTTCCCCGACATGGAGCTGGCGGTCCCGCAGAAGGACCTGCGACCGCTGCCCTCACTGATCAGCAACGGGCACCGGGCGCTGCCCGTGCGGCTGGGGTGATTGCGGCGATTGCCGTGATTGAAGTGATTGCGGTGATCCATGTTTACGCGGCGGCGATGCGGTCACACGCATGGACAGCACATGATGTCGATGCCAAGGAGCGTGAGCGGACCATGACCGCCAACGAGAAGGCCAAGGCCAAGACCGAGCAGGCGACCGGCGCCGCAGCGGAGGCCGCGGGACGCGCCGTGGGCAACGAACGCCTCACCGCCAAGGGCCGTGCCCAACAGGTGAAGGGCGACGCCCGGGAGGCCAAGGAGAAGACCAAGGACGTCGGCAAGAACATCGCCAAGGACTGATTGCCGTACGACGTCGACGCCATCGGGCGGCCCTCTTCGGGGGGCCGCCCGATGGCGTTGCCGACGTCCTCTCACGCGCCTCCTATGTGGCCGGGTCCTTTCGCCCCCCTGGCAATCCGGCCACTCGTCGCCCCGCCACCACGCGCCGCACGATCGAGCGGGCAGCTGGAGGAAGTGCTGTTTCCGTTGCTGCACGGCACGTTCCGGTACACCGGCATGGCGGCGCTCCCGCCGTTCGTGGTGTACGGCGCGGACCGGCTCACGCAGGGAGGGCGGCGGGGGGAGCAGGACGAGGAACTGGTGCTGCGAGCCCGGTTCGCCCCGGACCGGGCTCGCGGGTCGGCGTACACCGCTGAGCGGGGGCCGCCCTCAGTCGAGGTCGCCCCGCGCCGGCAGATCGCGCGCGCCGAGACGCAGGTGCTCGATGTGGTAGACCGCCTCGTCGAGGAGCTGCGCCACGTGGTTGTCGTAGAGGCTGTAGACGATGCGCCGCCCCTGCCGCGAGCCGGTGACCAGGCCGAGGGCGCGCAGCAGGCGCAACTGGTGGGAGACCGCGGACTGTTCCATGCCGACCGCCTCGGCCAGCGCGCCGACCCCGCACGGCCCCTGGCGCAGCTTGGTGAGGATCATCAGCCGGGACGGGGTGGCCAGCGCCTGGAGGGTCGCGGCGATGGTGGCGGCGGAGTCCGCGTCGAGGTGCGTCGCAGGCGTGATCTTGCTGTCGACTCCGTGTCCCATGGGGGCAATCCTACTGGGCGCGCTCTTTTCCTCGACGTATACGTGAAGACCTCTTCATGTGTTCCGCTATGGTGGGTCCCGCCGTGTCCCGCGGCGCGTGACGACCCCGACCACGAGGTGTGCTCCGATGTCTTCCGCTCTGGTGGGCGACCGGCCGACCCCGGCCCCCTCCCCCGCCGTACCCGCACGGGCGCGGCGCACCCGGCTGCTCGCCCTGCCCGAGGTGCGCTGGGCGGCGCTGGCCACGGCCGCGTTCCTGCTCGCGTTCCCGCTCGACCTCGCCGGGGCCCCCGCCTGGGCATGGGGTCCGCTGTACGCGGTGTGCTACGCGGCCGGCGGCTGGGAGCCGGGCCTCGCGGGGCTCCGGGCGCTGCGGGAGCGGAGTCTGGACGTCGACCTGCTGATGGTGGTCGCGGCTCTGGGCGCCGCCGCCATCGGGCAGTTCCTGGACGGCGGGCTGCTCATCGTCATCTTCGCGGTCTCCGGCGCCCTGGAGGCCCTCGCGACCCGGCGCACCGCGGACTCGGTGCGGGGCCTGCTCGACCTCGCCCCCGCCATGGCGCTGCGGCTGCCCCCGGACGGCGGTGCCGGCGACGGGGAGCGGGTGGCAGCGGACGCGCTGCGGGTCGGCGACCTCGTTCTCGTACGGCCCGGCGAGCGGCTGCCCGCCGACGGCGCCGTGCTCGACGGCCGCAGCGAGGTCGACCAGGCCACCATCACCGGCGAGTCCCTGCCCGTCACCAAGGAGGCCGGTGACGAGGTGTTCGCGGGCACCCTCAACGGCACCGGGGCGCTGCGCGTGCGCGTGGGCCGTGACCCGTCGGACTCCGTGATCGCCCGCATCGTGGCCATGGTCGAGGAGGCCAGCGAGACCAAGGCCCCCACGCAGCTGTTCATCGAGAAGGTCGAACAGCGCTATTCGGTGGGCGTGGTGGTGGCCACGCTCGCGCTGTTCGCCGTGCCGCTCGCGCTCGGCGCCGCGTTCACCGCGACGCTGCTGCGGGCCATGACCTTCATGATCGTGGCCTCGCCGTGCGCGGTGGTCCTCGCCACCATGCCGCCGCTGCTCTCCGCGATCGCCAACGCGGGCCGCCACGGGGTCCTCGTCAAGTCCGCCGTCGCGATGGAGCGGCTCGGCGCGGTCACGAAGGTCGCCCTGGACAAGACGGGAACGCTCACCGAGGGCACGCCCCGCGTCACGGACATCCGGACGCTGCCGGGCGCGGGCCCGACCGGCGACGAGGTGCTCGCCCTGGCGGCGGCCGCGGAGCATCCCAGCGAACATCCGCTCGCCCGCGCCGTGGTCGCCGCCGCCCGCGAGCGCGGGCTGCCGCTGGAGAGCGCGCACGACTTCGCCGCCGCTCCCGGGCGCGGCGTCCGCGCGGTGGTCGCGGGCCGCACCGTCCAGGTCGGCAGCCCGGAGCGGCTCCTGGCCGACGAGGCCGCCCGTACGTCGGTCCTGGCCGCGTACGCCTCGACGCGCGCGGCCCAGGACCGGGACGGGAGTGGGGGCGCAGAGGATGACGGTGATGCCGGGACCCTCGTCCTCGTCGTGGTCGACGGCGTTCCCTCGGCCCTTTTGCGCCTCGCCGACCTGCCACGCCCGAAGGCCGCCGAGGCCGTCGCCGGGCTGCGGGAACTGACGGGCTGCACACCGGTGTTGCTGACCGGCGACACCCCGGCGGCCGCCGCCGCGCTCGCCCGGGAGACCGGGATCGACGAGGTGCGGGCCGGGCTCCTCCCGCAGGACAAGGCAGCGGCCGTACGGGAGTGGCAGGAGCGGGGCGAGCGGGTCCTTGTCGTCGGGGACGGCGTGAACGACGCGCCCGCGCTCGCCACCGCGCACAGCGGCATCGCGATGGGCAGGACCGGCTCCGACCTGAGCCTGGAGACCGCCGACGCCGTGGTGGTGCGGGACGAACTCGTCGCCGTGCCCGCGGTGGTGGCGCTCTCCCGGCGGGCCCGGCGCGTGGTGGTGCAGAACCTCGTCATCGCCTCCGTGTGCATCGGCGCCCTGGTGGTCTGGGACCTGGTGGGGCATCTGCCGCTGCCGCTCGGCGTCGCGGGCCACGAGGGGTCCACCGTCCTGGTCGGCCTCAACGGGCTGCGCCTGCTGCGCCGTTCGGCGTGGCCGCGCGAGGGCGACGCGGTCGGCGGGCGCCGCTGAGCCCGCGGCCCTGCTCCGGTTCGACGCGACCGCCGCCCTCGCCGGACCGCTCGGACCACGCGTCGAGGTACCGCGCCGACGGCCACCTGCCGGCGGAACCGCCGTGGCCGCGGCGGCGGGAAGTGCGCGTCACCCCCGCACGGGGGCGTGGTGCGAAAGCTCAGCACGGGGCCGCGCGGCGCGACGGCTCGGCACGGGAACGTGGCGCGAAGGCTCGGCATGGCGGCGCCCGGCGCGAAGGCATAGCACGGCGGCGCACGGCGCGAAAGCTCAGCACGGCGGCGCACAGCGCGAAAGCTCAGCACGGCGGCGCACAGCGCGAAAGCTCAGCACGGGGACGTCGTGCGGAAGCTCAGCGTCCGGTAGACCGTCACGCCGCCCGCCAGCTCGCCGCACGCCTGGGCCGCCGCCGTCACGCGGCGCGTGTACGCGGGGTCCGTGGCGTCGAGCAGGATGCCCAGGGTCGTACCGCTGTGCCCGACGGCCACGCCGAGGCCGCCGACCTCCCGGCAGATGGTACGCATCGGGTCCAACAGGTCTTTGTGGCGCAGGCGTTGGTTCATCTCGGCGCTGCGGGTCGCGATGCGGCCGACCTGCGCGAGGTCCCGGCCGCGCACGGCGTCGGTGAGCCGCGCGAGCAGGCCGGCGTAGGCACGCCGGTCGGCCGCGGTGAACGGCTTGGGGATGCGGTTGAAGTCCACGGTGTCGACCGATCCGCCCTCGTCGACGCCGACCACGGCCATGGCCGGCAGCGAGCCGAGGACCGCGCGGAGCCGCACGCTGCGGTGGTGGAAGGCGACGATCGCCGGGTAGAGCACTCCGTCGGTCGGTTCGATGCGGGACAGGAGCCGCTCGATCCGCGCGGGGGGCATGGCGACGCCGAGGGCCCGGCCGACCGCGCGCGCGGTGGCGACGAGGTCGGCGGAGGAGCTGGCGAGCCCCTTGCCCTCGGGGATCACGCTGCTGAGGGTCAGCGATCCGCCGTGCGCGGAGCGGGCACCCGCGGGCGCCAACTCCGCGATCATATGGGCCAGTCGGAGCGCCTTCGTCTTGTGCGGGGGCCAGACCTCCAGCTCCCCGGACGCGGACTCCCGCCGGAAGGTGGCCATGGTCCAGCGGGCGACGGGCAGCGTCACGAGGAAGTCCCCGTCCTCCTCCGGCAGCACGCCTTGGAGCAGCTCGCCGAAGGTGCCGAACGCGGTGCCCACGCCCGTACCCGCCCACGGCGCCGGTGGCCCCTGCCGCGGCAGGCACGCCCTCGCTCCGGCCTCTTGGGACAGCTTCACGCGACTCCTCTCGACACAGCGGGGCGCGCACGGCGCACCGCTCCTCATGGACCAGTGCGGCGACCTTACCCGGTCTTGACAATCATTTTCATCTAGTGTGATGCTCTCGGCGTTCCGGGGAGCCGCACACACCCCCGGCCTCTCCAGCTCTCACATCCCTACCGGGGGTCCCGTCATGCACGCGCACATCGCCGAAGCGGTGAAGAAACCGGATCTCATATCCCTCGCACCGGATCTGGCCTGTCTGCGGTTCGAGACCATGAAGATCTACTCGGCTCTCGGAGCCGTCCGCCACCTCCTCGACACCGGTGCCGTGCGGCCCGGTGACACCCTCATCGACAGTTCCAGCGGCATCTACGCCCAGGCCCTGGCCCTCGCCTGTCACCGCTACGGCATGAAGTGCCACATCGTCGGCTCCACGACCGTGGACCGCTCGACGCGGGTGCAGCTGGAGATACTCGGCGCCACGCTGGAGCAGGTCGCACCGTCCGAGAACCTGCGCCTGGACCAGGAGTTGCGGGTGCGCCGCATCGCCGAGATCCTGGCCGCCAACCCCTCGTACCACTGGATGCGGCAGTACCACGACGCGATCCACTACCACGGCTACCGCGAGGTCGCCGAGTCGCTCGACGAAGACCTCCCGGCGGGCCCCCTCGCGCTGGTCGGCGGTGTGGGGTCGGGTGCCTCGACCGGGGCCCTCGCCACCTATCTGCGCGAGGCCGGGCGGGATGTGCGGCTCATCGGCGTCCAGCCCTTCGGCAGCGTCACCTTCGGCTCCGAGCACGTCGCCGACCCCGACATGATCATCGCCGGGATCGGCAGCGCCATCGAGTTCCGGAACGTGCGGCACGAGCTGTACGACCGCGTGCACTGGGTGAACTTCGACAGCGCCGTCTGCGGGGCGGTCTCCCTGCTGCGCGCCGGCGGCATCTTCGCCGGGCTCTCGGCGGGCGCCGCCTATCTGAGCGCGCTGTGGGAGCGGCGCGGGGACGGCTCCCGCACCTACGTCTTCATCGCCGCCGACACCGGACACCGCTACGTCGAGAGCGCCTACGCCCACCACGAACAGGCGCCGGACATCGACACGTTGAAGCCGCACGAGGTCACCTCGCTCGACGACCTGCGCCACCCGTGGTCCACCACGGCCTGGCCGCCCCGCACCCCCTGAATTCCCTGAACCCCCTGCGCCCCCTGCCCCCCCCCTGAACCCCCCTACCGACCCGCGATCCCGGGAGAGAACCCACCCATGTCCCACCCCGCGCCCCGCTCCGTCGCGGAGCTCACCGAGGCCGTCCTCGCGGGCGAGCACGGCCCCGACCCCGCCGAACTGACCGTCACCAGCGCCTTCTGGCTCTACCACACCACCCGGCTGGCGGGCGGCGACGTCACGTACCACAACCACTACCTGCTGCTGCGAGTCGGCGACGCCTTCGGGGCCTGCTCCTTCGAGGCGGGTGAACTCGCTCCACGGTTCTGCGAGAACGCCTCCGGCCACCCCCTGGACAAGCTCCTGCGCGACGAGTCCACACCGGTGCGCACCGCCGCGCTCGACGCCTATCTGGCCCGGGTGCGCCCGCACCGCGACGCCGAGGACGCCGAACGCGTCATGCTGCCCACCGGAACGCCCGAGGTCCGCGCCGAGGCCCGGGACGCCGCCGTGGCGGGGCTGCTCGACATCGGGCCCGGTGCCAAGGTCGCCCTGATCGGCGTGGTCAACCCGCTCGTCGCCGCGATACGCGAGCGGGGCGGCGTCTGCCTGCCCTGCGACCTCAACCTGCGGACGACCGCGTGGGGCGACCCCGTCAGCGACGACATGACCGAGGTCCTCGCCGAGGCCGACGCCGTGGTCGCCACCGGCATGACGCTCAGCAACGGCACCTTCGACCTGGTCCTGCGGCACTGCGTGGAGCACCGGGTGCCGCTGACCGTCTACGCCCAGAGCGGCAGCGCCGTCGCCCGCGCCTTCCTCGGCGCCGGCGTCACCGGACTGAACGCGGAGCCCTTCACCTTCTCCCAGTTCAGCGCCGACCCCACGCCGATGTACCGCTACCGTGCCGCCCTCGCGCCGAACGGAGCCGCCGCGTGAGCGTCGACGCCGGCAAGGACACGCGGGCCGGCACCGGGGAAGCGGTGCCGGGCGACCTGCGCATGGCCCGCGCCCTGTGGCCGGTGCTGCTCGCCTCGGCGGTCGGACTGCTGCCGTTCACCGTCTTCAGCACCTATCTCGTGCCGATCGCCGACGAGGCGGGCAGCGGCGTCGCCGCGATGGGCGGCCTGCGCGGACTCGGCGGGCTCGCCGCACTCCTGGTGGGCACCGCGCTGGCCCCGCTGATCGACCGGGTGCGCAAGGAGTGGGCGGCGGCCGGCGCGCTCACCGCGCTCGGCCTCTCGGCGGCGCTCGGTGCCGGCGGCGACTTCGTCCTGCTCGCCGTGTTCTGCCTGCTCATCGGCGCGAGCACGGCCGTCCTGAACCCGGCGCTGACGGCCGCCGCCGCCGACCGCTTCGGCACCGGCAAGGCCGCCGGGCGGGCCGCGACCCTGGTCACCGCCGTCCAGTCGATGACCGCCATGCTCGCGGCGCCCGTCATCGCGCTGCCCGCGCTGTACTGGGGCTGGCAGGGCGACCTGCTGGGCGTGAGCGCCGTGTCGCTGCTGCTCGCGGTCGTCTTCGTGGCCCGGGGGAAACGAACACCGCCGAGCGACACGCCCGCCGCGCAACGCCTCGGCTACCTGGCCTCGTTCAAGGCGCTCGCGGCGGTGCGCGGCGTGGTGCCGCTCCTGCTGATCGGGTTCCTGCGCACCGCCGTCTTCATGGGGTACCTGTCGTATCTCGCCGCCTTCTACGAGCAGCGGTTCGACCTCGACGCGGGGCTCTTCGCCTTCGTGTGGACGCTCAGCGGCGCGGCGTTCTTCGTCAGCAACCTGCTGACCGGCCGGCTCACCAACTCCGCCGCGCCACGCGTCACCACGGAGCGGCTGCTCCCTCTCGGACTTGTCGCCGCCCTCGTCGGCGTCGTGGGCTTCTACTTCACGCACTGGCTGCCGCTCGCCCTCGCCCTGACCGCGCTGCACGCGGCGAGTCACGCGGTCGTCGCCGCGTGCGTGGTCAGCCTCATCGTGCGGCGCTGCGGGACCGCACTGCGCGGCTCGGCGCTGAGCCTCAACGCCGCCGGCCAGAGCCTCGGCGTGTTCGTCGGCGCGGCGCTCGGGGGCGCGGGCCTCGCCCTCGCCGGCTATCCCGGGACCGCCGCGGTGTTCGGGGCGCTGGTCGTCGCGGCGCTCGGGGCGGCCGCCCTGGTGTCGCGCGCGCACCGGGGCGACGGAGCCGAGGGCGAGGTCCGGTGAGCGGCGTCACGCGGGCTGCCGCGCCCGCGCCGGCCCGGACCGCCGTGCGGGAGCAGCTCGCCTCGCCCGGGGCGTTGGCCCTGGCCTGCGTCGGCCTGTTCCTCCTCCTGGTGGCCTCCGTCGTCGTCGCCATCGGGCTCGGCGCCGTCCTCGTGCCGCCCGCCGAGACCGCCCGGTATCTGTGGGCGGCGCTGACCGGCGGGCGGATCGGCGCCGACGAGACGACGACGTACCAGATCATCTGGCAGATCCGGACGCCGCGCGTGCTGCTCGCCGCGCTGGTGGGGGCCGGGCTGAGCGCCGTCGGCGTGGCCATCCAGGCGATGGTGCGCAACGCCCTCGCCGACCCCTTCGTCCTCGGGGTCTCCTCGGGGGCGTCGGTGGGCGCCGTCGGGGTGACGGTCAGCGGCGGGCTCGCCGCGTTCGGCGTCCACGCCGTGTCGGCCGGCGCCTTCCTCGGCGCGCTCGTCGCGTCGTTCCTGGTGTACGCGGCCTCCTCACACCGAGGGGTGCTCTCGCCGCTGCGGCTCGTCCTGACCGGTGTCGCCATGTCGCTGGGCTTCCAGGCCGTGATGAGCGTGATCATCTATTTCTCGCCGGACAGTGAGGCGACCGGCATGGTCCTGTACTGGACCATGGGTGGTTTCGGCGCGGCCAGTTGGGGGGCGCTGCCCGTCGTCGCCGCGGTCGTGCTGCTCGGCCTGGTCGTCCTGTACCGCCAGGGCAGGGCGCTGGACGTGCTCGCGCTCGGCGACGAGACCGCGGCGAGTCTCGGCCTCCACCCCGACCGGCACCGCAGGTCCCTGCTCGTGCTCGTCTCGCTGGTCACCGGCGTGATGGTCGCGGTGAGCGGCGCCATCAGCTTCGTGGGGCTCGTCATGCCGCACCTGGTGCGGATGGTGGTCGGCGCCGGGCACGCGCGGGTGCTCGCCGTCGCCCCGCTGGTCGGCGCGGTCTTCATGGTCTGGGTCGATCTGCTCTCCCGCACGGCGGTCGCCCCGCGCGAACTGCCGCTCGGTGTCATCACGGCCCTCGTCGGGGTGCCGGTGTTCATCGCGCTGATGCGCCGCAAGTCGCATGTGTTCGGGGGGCGTTGAGATGGATCTGCGGATCGAGGGGCTCGGTGTCGACATCGACGGCACGAGCCTCGTACGCGAGCTGTCGCTCGATGTGGGCAGCGGCGAGGTCGTCGGCCTCGTCGGTCCCAACGGCAGCGGGAAGTCGACCGTGCTGCGCTGCGTCTACCGCGCGCTGCGCCCGGTCGCCGGCACCGTCCGCGTGGGCGGGGACGACATCTCCCGCCTGCCGATGCGCCGCAGCGCGCAGCTCGTCGCCGCCATGACGCAGGACGGCGCCGTGGACCTGGACTTCACCGTCGAGGAGGTCGTCGCCCTCGGCCGGGCCCCGCACCTGCGCGGCAACCAGGCGCTCGGCGCGCGGGAGCGGGAGCTGTGCGAGCGGGCCATGGAGCGGCTCGACATCCGGCACCTCGCCCGGCGGGGCGTCCTCACCCTGTCCGGCGGGGAGCGCCAGCGCGTCCTGCTCGCCCGCGCCCTCGTCCAGGAGCCGCGCGTGCTGGTCCTCGACGAGCCGACCAACCATCTCGACGTACGCCACCAGATCGAGGTCCTCTCGCATCTGCGGGGCGCGGGCCCCACCGTCCTGGTCGTGCTGCACGACCTGAACCTCGCGGCCGCCGCCTGCGACCGGATCGGCGTGCTCCGCCACGGCCGCCTGGTCGCCGCCGGGACACCCGCCGAGGTCCTCACCGAGGCGCTGGTCGCCGAGGTGTTCGGCGTGCGGGCCAGCGTCGTGGCCCATCCGCTGACGGGTGACCCGCAACTGCTCTACGCGCTCCACCCCTCCCCATGACCCCGACCCCCTCTGTTCCAATCTGCTCGAATACGCCAGAATTCGCCCGAATATGTCCGAAAGGTAGCAACACCCCATGCTTCCCACCCGGTCCATCGCCCTGACGTCCGTGCTCGCGGCCACGCTGCTGCTGAGCGGCTGCGGCGCCGAGGTCGAGACGGACGGCGACGCCAAGGCGTCCGAGACGGTCACCGTCAAGAGATGCGGCGAGTCCGTCCCGTACAAGGTGCCCCGGTGTGCCGTGGCGTACGAGGGCGGCAGCGCCGACAAGCTGTTCAGCCTCGGCCTGACCGAACACGTCCACGGGTATGTGATGCCGCCCGCCAATCCGCCGGTGAGCGAGTCGCCCTGGGCGTCGGAGTACGCCAAGGTGAAGATGCTCAGCGACGACCTGCTCAACAAGGAGGTGGTCGTGCGGGCCAAGGCGGATCTGGTCGTCGCGGGCTGGAACTCCGGCTTCAGCGACCAGCGCGGCATCACCCCGGAGATCCTCGACAAGCTCGGCGTCCAGAGTTTCATGCACACCGAGAGCTGCTTCAACTATCCGAAGTACCCGCAGCGGGTGACCCCGTTCCACGCGCTCTACAGCGACCTGGAGCGGCTGGGGAAGATCTTCCGCGTCGAGAAGAAGGCCGACCAGGTCGTCGGAGACCTGAAGAAGCGGGTGGCGGCCGTCAAGAAGAGGGCGCCCGGCGGCGATCCGGTGCCGGTCTTCCTCTACGACTCGGGGACCGATCAACCCTTCACGGCGGGCAGCCAGGTCCCGCCGAACGACATCATCAAGACCGCGGGCGGCCGGAACATCTTCGACAAGCTCGACGAGCGCTGGACCCAGGTCAACTGGGAGGCGGTGACCCGGGCGGAGCCCGAGGTCGTCATCGTCTTCGACTACGGCGACCAGCCGGCGAAGCAGAAGATCGAGTTCCTGAGGAAGTCCCCGCACACCAGGGAGCTGCCCGCCGTGAAGAAGAACAACTTCTTCGTCCTCGACTACAACGAGGGCATCAGCGGGCCGCGCGACATCGACGGCCTGGAGAAGTTCGGCAGGTACCTGCGGGAGCTGAAGCGCTGACCCCGCCCTCGCCTCCTCAGCCCGCGAACGCCGTGCCCGGCATCCCCTGCCCCGCGTCCGGCAGCACCAGCACCGACCCCGCCAGCGGGTGCGGCCGCTGCAGGCCGACGCGGGCCGTGGTGATGTACAGGTCCCGCAGGCCGGGGCCGCCGAACGCGCAGGCGGTGGGGCGCGGCACGGGGAGGCGGACGGTGCGGTCGAGCCGGCCGTCGGGGGTGTAGCGGCGGACGGCCCCGCCGTTCCAGAGGGCGACCCAGACGCAGCCGTCCGCGTCCACGGTGAGCCCGTCGGGGTCGCCCGCGCCGTCCTCGATGACCGCGAAGGGGCGCCTGCCGTGCGCGTGGCGCCCGTCGAAATCGAGGACGTCGACCCGGCGCGTGGGGCTGTCGGCGTAGTACATGAGCCGCCCGTCGGGGCTCCAGCCCGTGCCGTTGCTGACGGCCACGTCACCGAGCGCTTCCCGCTGCTCGGTGACCGTGCCGTCGGGGGCGACGCGGATCAGGCCGCCGCCGCCCGGCGCCTCGTCGTAGCGCATGGTGCCCGCCCAGAGCGCGCCGTCGGGCGCCACGGCCGCGTCGTTGCCGCGGCGGCCCGGCACCGGGTCGCGCACCAGCCAGGTGAAGGAGGACCCGGCCGGCCCGTACAGGCCGATGCCGTCGCGGAGGTTGACGACCAGACCGCCGCCCGCGCGGGGCTTCGCGGCGCCGACGTGCTGTTCGGTGGCCAGCACCGTGCGGCGGCCGTCGCCGGGGGCGTACGTGTGGACGCGGGAGGCGAGGATGTCGACCCAGACGAGCCGCTCCGTGGCCGCGTCCCAGGTGGGGCCCTCGCCGAGCAGGGCCTGCTCGCGCACGGCCACCTCGTAGCCGGTCCTCATCGCGCGCCCCGGTGGCCGAGGCGCACGGACAGGTCGCCGGCACCCTTGGCGGCCAGTTCGGCCAGCTCCCGTTCGCGTTCCTCGCTCCAGCGGATCATCGGCACGGAGATGGACAGGGCGGCCACGACGCGGCCCGCGCCGTCCCGCACCGGGGCGGCCACGCAGCTCACGTCGGGGTTGGACTCGCGGTGCTCGACGGCGATGCCCCGCTCGCGGATCGCGGTGAGCGCGGTGACCAGCTCGTCCGGGTCGGTGATGCTGTCGGGGGTCATGGCGGTGAACTCCCGGCCGCGCAGGCGGGTTTCGAGTTCGGTCTGCGGTAGTGAGGCGAGCAGCATCTTGCCGACGGAGGTGCAATGCGCCGGGAGCCGGCGGCCCGCCGCGGAGACCATGCGCACGGCGTGCGTGGAGTCGACCTTGGCGATGTAGATGACGTCGGTGTCCTCCAGGATCGCGACGTGGACGGTCTCGTCGCAGGTCTCGGCGACCTCGCGGGCCACCTGCTGCCCCTCGGCCGCGAGGTCCAGCTGCTCGGCGTAGCGGCTGCCGAGCTGGTAGGTGCGTACGCCCAGGCGGTAGCGTCCGGGCTGGTCCGGGAGCTGCACCAGGTACGAGCGGGCCGCGAGGGTGGTGAGCAGTTCGTGCACCGTGGTGCGCGGCAGTTGCAGCCTGCGGGTCACCTCGGGCGCGGAGAACGTCCCGTCCCCCTCCAGGAACAGCTCCAGTATGTCCAGCGACCTGGTCACCGCGGGAACGAGTCGTCCCATGAGGTCTCCCACCCTTCGCGTCCGAACCCCCGCGTCCGAAACCTCGGCCGCTGATCGGTATGACGAACACAGGTTAGGCAGGTGGGTGTTCGCGGCGCAATGGCCGCCGCCGGACCTTCCTCAAGACCATTTCGCGCGAACCATTGACACCTTCCGGCCACCGTGAATAACGTCACGCCAGCATTTCGAACGTGTGACGAAATATCGAACAAGTCAAGGGACAACTGCCTTGCGCATCACGGGAATCAGCACGCATGTGGTCGGAACGCCCTGGCGTAACCTCACCTACGTCCAGGTGCACACCGACGAAGGTCTGACCGGCATCGGCGAGACGCGCATGCTCGGGCACACCGACGCGCTCCTCGGCTACCTCCGCGAGGCGGAGGCCAACCACATCTCGGGGTCCGACCCGTTCGCGGTCGAGGACCTCGTCCGACGGATGAAGTACGGCGACTACGGCCGGGCCGGCGAGATCGTGATGTCGGGCATCGCGGTCATCGAGATGGCCTGCTGGGACATCAAGGGCAAGGCCCTCGGCGTCCCCGTCTGGCAGCTGCTCGGCGGAAAGGTCACCGACCGCGTCAAGGCGTACGCCAACGGCTGGTACACCACCGAGCGCACCCCCGAGGCCTACCACAAGGCCGCCCAGGGGGTCATGGAGCGCGGCTACCGCGCCCTGAAGATCGACCCGTTCGGCACGGGCCACTACGAGCTGGATTACGAACAGAGCCAGTACGCCGTCTCGCTGATCGAGGCCGTGCGCGACGCGATCGGGCCCGACGCCGAACTGATGCTGGAGATGCACGGCCGCTTCTCGCCCGCGACCGCGATCCGGCTCGCCCGCGACCTCGCCCCCTTCCGGCCCGCCTGGCTGGAGGAGCCGGTCCCGCCGGAGAACCTCAAGGCCCTGGCGAAGGTCGCCGCGAAGGTGGACATGCCGGTGGCGACCGGCGAGCGCATCCACGACCGCATCGAGTTCCGGGAGCTGTTCGAGAGCCAGGCCGCCGACATCCTCCAGCCCGACGTCGGCCACATCGGCGGCATCTGGGAGACCCGCAAGCTCGCGGCCACCGCCGAGACCCACTACATGCTGGTCGCCCCGCACAACGTGGGCGGGCCCGTGCTGACCGCCGCCTCGCTCCAGGTCGGCTTCACGGCACCGAACTTCAAGATCCTCGAACACTTCAACGACTTCGCGGACGCGGACATCAAGAAGGTCGTCAAGGGAGCCCCCCAGGTCGACCCGGAGACGGGCTGCTTCGAGCTGTCGCACGCGCCGGGCCTCGGCGTCGAGCTGGACGTCGACGCCGCCGCCGAGTTCCCCCAGCAGCAGGCCCGGTTCGACCTGTGGGCCGAGGGCTGGGAGAAGCGTTCGCCCGGCGGGACGGCGAGTTGAGCAGCCGCGCCGTCGTCGTCGACCGGCCGGGCGAGCACCGGCTGGTCACCGGCGAGCCCCCCGTGCCGGGCCCCGGCGAGGTGCTCGTCCGCGTGGGCGCCGCGGGGATCTGCATGAGCGACCGCGAGGTGTACGACGGTCATCGCGACGCCGCCTACGTCCGCTACCCCGTGACGCCGGGCCACGAGTGGGCCGGGACCGTCACGGCGGTGGGCGAGGGCGTCGACCCCGCGCTCGTCGGCCGCAGGACCGTCGCCGAGGGGTTCCGCTCCTGCGGCGTCTGCGAGCGCTGCCGGTGCGGGGAGACCAGCCTGTGCACCGGCGGATACGCCGAGACCGGGTTCACCGAGCCCGGCGCCTTCGCCGACCACCTGACCGTGCCGGCCCGCCTGCTGCACCCGCTGGCGGACGACGCGGACCTGCGCGCCGCCGCGCTGCTCGAACCGTCCGCGGTGATCGCCGCCGCGGTGCGGACCGGCCGCCCCCGGCCCGGTGAGCGGGTCGCGGTGGTCGGCGCCGGCACCCTCGGGCTGCTCGCGGTCCAGCTGCTGTCCGCGTCCCGTCCCGCCGAGCTGGCCGTCGTTGATCCCCGCGCGGCGCGCGGCCGGCTCGCGCTGGACTTCGGGGCGAGCGCGGCGCTCTCCCCCGCCGACGCCGAGTCCGCGGGCGGCTCCTTCGACCTGGTCGTGGAGACGGCGGGCGCGGCGACCACCGCCGCCTCCTCCTGCCTGCTCGCCCGCAGGGGCGGCCGGGTGGTGCTCACCGGGATGTTCACCCAGGGGGCCGTCGGCATCGACCCCGTCCATCTGTCGCTGAGTCAGCTGGAGGTGCGCTCCGTGTTCGGGGCGCCGTCCTCCGCCTGGTCGGACGCGGTGCGGGCGTTCGGGCTCGGACTGCTGGATCCCGCGCCGCTCGTCACGCACACGTTTCCCCTGGAGCGTTTCGGGGAGGCCGTCGCCCTGGTGGGCGCCGGTGATCCCGAGGTCGGAAAGGTGCTCCTGCTCCCCTGACCCCTCCCCGCGGGGGGCCTCTCCCCGCGGGCCGCACGCGGCCGCGCCGCGCCCCGGCCGGCCGCGCCCACGCGGCGAAGCCGCACAGGTCCGAGTCCCACGCCCCTTCCGGGGCGCCTTCCTTCACGTATTGGAGCCCCGTACCGTGACCGCCCCGTCAGCCCCCCGGCGCCCCGGCGCCGAACCGCTCGCCCGGATCGGGTACCCCGTGCCCGCCCCCGATCCGGCCGACGCCTCCCCGCACACGTTCCCCGACGGCGGCACCTGGCGCACCGAGATCCCCTCCGTCGAGGGACCCGAAGCGCTCGCCGTGGTCCTCAAGGAGAGCGCCCGCCTCGACGTGCCCGTGCACCGGATCAGCCAGGGCAGCGGCGTGTGGATGCTCACCGACGCCGAGATCACCGAGATGGTGGACGGCTGCGCCGCGCGCGACATCGAGCTGTGCCTGTTCACCGGCCCCCGCGGCACCTGGGACATCGGTGGCTCCACCCGCACCGACTCCGGCGGCGCCGGGCTGCGGGCCCGAGGCCACGACGCGCTCGCGGGCTGCGTGGAGGACGCGGTGCGCGCCACCGGGCTCGGTGTGAAGTGCCTGCTCGTCGCCGACGAGGGCGTCCTGTGGACGCTGCACAGGCTGCGCGCCACCGGGGTGCTCCCCGCGGACACCACCTTCAAGCTGTCCGCGCTGACCGGCCCGGTCAACCCGGCCTCGTACGCGGTGTACGAGCGGCTCGGCGCCGACTCCCTCAATGTGCCCTCGGACCTGACGCCCGCCCACCTCACGGAGATCCGCCGGGTGAGCCGGGCGCCGATGGACATGTACGTCGAGGCCCCGGACGACCTCGGCGGCTACATCCGGATGTACGAGGTCGCCGAGCTGATCCGGCGCGGCGCCCCGCTGTACGTGAAGTTCGGCCTGGCCAAGGCCACCGGCATCTACCCCTACGGCGCCCACCTGCGCGAGCACGCCCACGCCACGGCCCGGGAACGGGTCAGGCGGGGCCGTCTCGCGCTGGACCTGCTGGCCCGGCACGGCGCGGACGGCGGCATGTCGCCGCTCGGCTCGCGGCTGCCGGGTGAGCTGCGCCGCTTCGCCGTCCCGGAAGGGGACTGACCCATGCGCACCCGCACTCTCGGCGCCGTCGCCGTCACGACCGCGCTGCTCGCCCTCTCGCTGTCCGCCTGCGGCCAGGAGGCCAAGGGCGGCAGCCGCTACAAGCCGGACACCGGCAAGGGCGGCACGATCGGCCTCGCCATGCCGACCAAGTCCTCCGAGCGGTGGATAGCCGACGGCAGCAACATGGCGACGCAGTTCAAGAAGGCCGGCTACGAGACCGACCTGCAGTACGGCGACGACAAGGTGGAGAACCAGGTCGCCCAGATCGAGAACATGATCACGAAGGGGCACCGGCTGCTCGTGGTCGCCGCCATCAACGGCTCCGCGCTGACGGACGTGCTGCAGCGGGCCCACGAGGCGGGTATCCCGGTGATCTCGTACGACCGGCTCATCCTCGGCACGAAGAACGTGGACTACTACGCCTCGTTCGACAACGAGCGCGTGGGGCGCCTCCAGGGGCAGTACCTCGTCGACAAGCTGAAGCTCGGCAAGCCCGACAAGAACGCGGGCGAGGCGCGTTCCGTGGAGCTGTTCGCGGGCGACCCCGACGACAACAACACCAAGTACTTCTGGAACGGCGCCATGAAGGTGCTGAAGCCGTACTTCGACAGCGGCCAGTTGGTCGTCCGCAGCAAGCAGACGCGGCTGAACCAGGCGACGACGCTCAAGTGGGACGGCGGCACCGCGCAGAAGCGCATGGACGACCTGATCAGCAAGAGCTACGGCGACAAGCGGGTGGACGCGGTCCTCTCGCCGTACGACGGGATGTCCATCGGCATCATCTCGGCGCTCAAGAGCGCGGGGTACGGGACGAAGAGCGAGCCGCTGCCGGTGATCACCGGCCAGGACGCCGAGCTGGCGTCGGTGAAGTCCATCATCCGGGGCGAGCAGACGCAGACGGTCTTCAAGGACACGCGGAAGCTGGCCGCGCAGACGGTGAAGATGGGCGACGCGGTCCTCACCCACAAGAAGGTCCAGGTCAACAACACCAAGGACTACAACAACGGGGAGAAGACCGTGCCGGCCTTCCTCCTGAAGCCTGTGAGCGTCGACAAGTCCAACACGCAACTGCTTGTCGATGAGGGATACTTCAAGGCGGGGCAGCTCAGGTGAGCGCGCCGCTCCTGGAGATGCGCGGCATCACCAAGACGTTCCCCGGCGTCAAGGCGCTCTCCGACGTGCGTCTGACCGTGCGGCCCGGGGAGATCCACGCGATCTGCGGGGAGAACGGCGCCGGCAAGTCGACGCTGATGAAGGTGCTCAGCGGCGTCTACCCGCACGGCACCTACGACGGCGAGATCCTCTTCGAGGGCCGGTCGATGGCCTTCAAGGACATCCGGGCCAGCGAGCGCCACGGCATCGTCATCATCCACCAGGAACTGGCCCTGGTCCCCTACCTGTCGATCGCCGAGAACATCTTCCTCGGCAACGAACAGGCCCGACGCGGATTCATCGACTGGAACGACACCCTGCGCCGGGCGAACGCGCTGCTGAAAAGGGTGGGGCTGCGGGAGAACCCGCAGACGCCGGTGTCGGACATCGGGGTCGGCAAGCAACAGCTGGTGGAGATCGCCAAGGCCCTGTCCAAGGAGGTGAAGCTGTTGATCCTGGACGAGCCGACGGCCGCGCTCAACGACGAGGACAGCGCGAAACTCCTCGACCTGATCGTGGAACTGCGCGAGCAGGGCATCGCCAGCATCATCATCTCCCACAAGCTCAACGAGATCCGGCAGATCACCGACACCGTGACGATCCTGCGCGACGGGCGGACCATCGAGTCCCTCCCGGTGCGGCAGAGCCCGCTGCACGAGCCCCAGGTGTCGGAGGACCGCATCATCCGGGGCATGGTGGGCCGCGACCTCGACCACCGCTTCCCCGACCGCACGCCCTACGAGGGCGCGGACGCGGGCGAGCTCGCCCTGTCCGTCGAGGGCTGGACGGTACGCCATCCGGTCGACCATCAGCGCACGGTCGTGGACGACGTGTCGCTGACGGTGCGGCGCGGCGAGATCGTCGGCATCGCGGGCCTGATGGGCGCGGGCCGCACCGAGCTGGCGATGTCCGTCTTCGGGCGCTCCTACGGGCAGTACGTCGCCGGGAAGGTGGCGGTCAACGGCCGCCCGGTGGTGACCCGGACGGTGTCGGCGGCGGTCGACGCCGGCATCGCGTACGTCACCGAGGACCGCAAGCGCTACGGCCTGAACCTCATCGACAACATCAACCGCAATGTGTCGCTGGCGTCGCTGCCCGGTATGTGCAAGCGCGGCTTCGGCGGTTTCGTCGACGAACATCACGAACGGCAGGTCGCGGAGCGCTACCGCACCTCGATGAACATCAAGACGCCCACCGTGTTCGAGCAGGTGGGCCGGCTCTCCGGCGGCAACCAGCAGAAGGTCGTCCTGAGCAAGTGGATCCACGCCGACCCCGAGGTCCTGATCCTCGACGAGCCGACGCGCGGCATCGACGTGGGCGCCAAGTTCGAGATCTACACCGTCATCGACGAGCTGGCGGCCCAGGGCAAGGCGGTCCTGTTCATCTCCTCGGAGCTGCCGGAGCTGCTCGGGATGTGCGACCGGATCTACACGATGGCCGAGGGCCGCCTGACCGGCGAGGTCACGCGCGCGGAGGCCACCCAGGAAGTCCTGATGCGCCATATGACCAAGACCAGAAGCAAGAGCTGAGGGCCGCCATGACCACCACGACCACTCCCCCACGGGACTCGTCCCCCGCGCCGGCGCCGGCCGTGCGCTCGGCCGGTGCGCTGCTGATCGAGAGCATGCGCTCCAACATGCGCCAGTACGGCATGCTGATCGCGCTGGCGTTCATCGTCGTGCTGTTCCAGATCTGGACCGACGGCACGCTGCTGCTGCCGAACAACGTCTCCAACCTGATCCAGCAGAACGGCTACATCCTCATCCTGGCCATCGGCATGATGATCGTCATCATCGCCGGGCACATCGACCTGTCCGTCGGCTCGCTGGTGGCGTTCGTCGGTGCCATGTCGGCCGTGATGATGGTCAAGCACGACATGCCGTGGGTGCTCGCCCTGGTCCTGTCGCTGCTGATCGGCGCGGTCGCGGGCGCCTGGCAGGGCTTCTTCATCGCGTACGTCGGCATCCCGTCGTTCATCGTGACGCTGGCCGGCATGCTGCTCTTCCGCGGTCTGACGCAGATCGTCCTGGAGGGCCAGTCGCTGGCCCCCTTCCCCGACGGTTTCCAGAACATCGCCAAGGGCTTCATCCCGGAGATGGGCCCGTACACGCAGTACCACAACCCGACGCTGCTCCTCGGTCTCGCCACCGTCGCCTTCTTGCTGCTGCGTGAGATCCGGGACCGCAGGCGGCAGTCGGCGTTCGACCTGGAGGTGCTGCCGACGGGGCTGTGGGTGGCCAAGTGTGTGGCGATGACCGCGGCGGTGGTGGCGTTCACGCTGACGCTGGCCAGCTTCCACGGTGTGCCGGTCGTCATGCTGATCATGTGCGGGCTGCTCATCACCCTCGGGTACGTGATGCGCAACGCCGTGGTGGGCCGCCATGTGTACGCGCTCGGCGGGAACAAGGCCGCCGCGACGCTCTCCGGGGTCAAGGACAAGCGCGTCACGTTCCTGGTCTTCGTCAACATGGGCGTCCTCGCGGCGCTGGCCGGCTGCGTGTACGCGGCCCGCCTCAACGCGGGCACCCCGCAGGCCGGCCTGAACTTCGAACTGGAGGCGATCGCCGCCTCGTTCATCGGCGGCGCCTCGATGAGCGGCGGTGTCGGCACGGTCATGGGCGCCGTCATCGGCGGCCTGGTGCTCGGCGTGCTCAACAACGGCATGTCGCTGGTCGGCATCGGCACGGACTACCAGCAGGTCATCAAGGGGCTGGTGCTGCTGGCCGCCGTCGGCTTCGACGTGTGGAACAAGCGCAAGGTCGGTCGCTGACCGAAGCCCTCTCCCAACTAGTCCATCTGGAGCCGCACATGGAAACGAGCAGACGTACCGTCCTGACCACCGCCGCCGCGGCGGGCCTCACCGCCGCCGTCACCGGCAGCTCGACCTCCTACGCCACGGAAGGCGGCGGGTCCGTGCACTTCGCGAAGCCCGAGAAGGAGCTGTTCGGCACCCTGGCCGACGGCACGAAGGTCCACCGCTGGTCGCTGGCGAACGGCGGGACGCGGCTGAAGGTCCTCTCCTACGGGGGCATCGTGCAGTCCCTGGAGCTGCCGGACCGGCACGGCCGCTACCGCAACGTCTCCCTCGGCTACGACTCGCTCGACGCGTACGTGGCGGGGACGACGTTCTTCGGCGCGCTGATCGGCCGCTACGGCAACCGCATCGCCCGCGGCCGCTTCACCCTGGACGGCAGGGCCCACCAGCTGTCCGTCAACGACGGGGAGAACAGCCTGCACGGCGGCGCCAAGGGCTTCAACACCCGGGTGTGGGACGTGGAGCCGTTCACCGACTCCACCGGTGTCGGCCTGGTCCTGCGGTATGTGAGCGCCGACGGCGAGATGGGCTATCCCGGCACGCTGCGGGTGAAGGTGACGTACACCCTCACCGCGCGCGGCGACTGGCGGATCGACTACGCGGCGAGGACCGACAAGGCGACCGTCGTCAACCTCACCAACCACACGTACTACAACCTCGCCGGCGAGGGCAGCGGCGACATCTACGGCCATGAACTGACCCTGAAGGCGGGCCGGTTCACGCCGACCGACGCCGGACTGATCCCGACGGGCGAGCTGGCGAAGGTGACCGGCACGCCCTTCGACTTCCGGCGGGCCAAGACGGTCGGCGAGGACATCCGCGTCGCGCACCCCCAGCTGGTGACCGCCAAGGGCTACGACCACAACTGGGTCCTCGACAAGGGCATCACCCGCCGCCCCGAGCACTTCGCGACGCTGCGGGACCCGGAGTCGGGGCGCACGATGAAGATCGCGACGACGGAGCCGGGCGTGCAGTTCTACTCCGGCAACTTCCTGGACGGCACCCTGACCGGCCCCTCGGGCCGCACCTACCGCCAGGGCGACGGCCTCTGCCTGGAGACCCAGCACTTCCCCGACTCCCCGAACCAGCCGTCGTTCCCCTCGACGGTACTGCGCCCGGGCGAGACCTACGCGACGAGCACCGTGCACAGCTTCTCGGCCCGCTGAGCCGGGTCGTGGGGGGGGGGGGGGGGGGGGGGGGAGCGGGGGGGGGGGGGGGGGGGGGGGGGGGGGGGGGGGGGGGGGGGGGGGGGGGTGGACGTA